>JAWOHR010000046.1:0-3004 GCA_046485075.1 Bacteroidales bacterium | reverse complement strand
CCACGGAATGGGGTTCCATAAACTCCCTTACCGCGGGTGTAAAACTGGGAAGCCGCTCCATGCTGGCCATCAATGTGAACCACTTCTATTTCAACCTGCAGGGTGCTCCCGACCCGGAATTCCCCACTGATATTGCAAACCCGGTAAAGGTCAACGGGATTATCCTGAGAACCGGACTTTTGCAGGACCTTGGAAAGGGGAGAACCCTTCAGATCCTGGTGGCACCAAGGCTTATGTCCGATTTTCAGAACCTCGACGGGAACAGTTTTTTAATGGGGGGTGTGCTCTCCTACAAGAAGAAATTCAGGGATGAACTTGCCATTGGAGGCGGTGTGATCTACAGCACCGAATTTTTTGGGCCCTACCTGGTCCCTTTCCTGGATATTAACTGGCAGTTTTCCCCTAAATGGCGACTGAAGGGAATGATCCCCATCACCGCAAGGGTGGAGTATACGGTAAATGAGAACCTGCAGCTCGGATTTAATCATTTCGGACTGATCACCAGTTACTACCTGGGTAATGATGCCTATTCGGGCGATTACATGGAGCGCCAGAGCATCGACCTTTCACTGTTCGCCAGGCAACGTTTGTTTGGCAACATCTTCATGGAGGGGATGGTTGGACGCACCGTGGGCAGGAGATACCGTCAGTATGAGGGAGATCAGAAGGTCGATTTCGCCATCCCGCTGGTTACATTTGGTGATGACCGTGTGATCAAGAATGAGTATGCATCTTTTCAGGACGGACTGATCCTCACCCTTAAACTGATCTATAGTATACCCATGCCTGAGTAGAATGAAGTTGCCTGACCTGAGAATATTGAGGATTCTTACAATCCTTCTCGCGCTTTCACTTTCAATGGTCTCGGTGGCCGGGGCCTTTTTGCCTGGAACCTATGAAAGAGACAGCCACTCAATGGCTGCGCAGGGTATGGGGCAGGACCTGGTGGATCTAATCCTGGGTGTGCCTCTGCTCGTGATTACCTTCATTTATGCCTCCAGGGGAAGCCGGGTCGCCAGGCTCCTTTATGCGGGTATCCTTTTCTATATTTTATATTCATTTGTCATCTATTGCTTCGGTGTTCATTTTAACCGTTTATTCCTGCTCTATTGTTTCACACTGGCCCTTTCGCTCTATGCTTTCATCATCGTGATGATTGGTTTCGGGAAGGAGGATGTTGCCGGTTGGTTCAATCATTTACCTGCCAGGGCTGTCTCCATCTATATCTTTTTTGTGGCCCTTGTATTCTATGGAATGTGGCTTAAATCGATCGTACCGGCTCTCATCTCCAATTCGGTTCCGGCCGATTTGACAGAGAATGACCTCCTGGTGAATCCCATACATGTGATTGACCTGGCCTTTGCCTTGCCGGGTCTGATCCTCGGATCGATCCTCCTTTGGCGGAGGCAGGGAATGGGTTATGTGATTGCTTCGGTTGCACTTGTTTTCATGGTGTTTCTCACCGTCGCACTGGCAGCCATGGTGGTCATGCTGGTGGTGAGGGGTGTGGATGAAGATCTTACAGTGGCAGCAGTTTTCGGAGCCCTCTCCATCTCCAGCCTGGCATTTGCTGTGGCGCTGCTCCGTAAAGTCAGATCCTCCCCCTGAAAAAATGAAAAGTAACCCCAGGATGACCTTTAAATCCATCAAATTGAACTGGGAGCTCGGGTATCCTGATCCCGGCGGATCGGGCCGGTTGAAATGGACCGGTGCGAAGGTTCCCGGTGCCGTTCAGCTGGATGTGGCAGAGGCAGAAGGGTATGGTCTTTATTCATATGCAGAAAACTGGAGGGATTACCTCTGGATGGAGGATTGCAGTTTTATTTACCGCTGCACATTCGGACACCCGGAACTGAAGGCGGGGGAGAGGGTCCTCTTTTTCTCAAAAGGGATCGATTACACTTTTGAGATCAGTATCAATGGTCATGAGATACACCGGCAGGAGGGTATGTTTACACCGGTGCAGCTCGATCTGACAGGACACCTGAAGCATGAGAATGAACTGCTCGTAAGAATTCTTCCTGTTCCAAAGAAGCAATCTGTTCAGGAGGGCCGCTGGCAGGCAGCCTCCAGTGTGAAACCGGCGGTCAGTTACGGATGGGACTTTCATCCCAGGCTGATCCCATCAGGAATCTGGGATGAGACCGGACTGGAGATCAGACCGGCATCATTTATCGAGGATGTTTCGTTTCATTATATCCTTAATGAATCGCTGACCCGGGCCGAAGTGGTCGTGACGGTTAGTGGAAGGGAGTTGGAAGGCTGCAGGTTAACCTTCAGGTTGATGTATGGTGAGGAGACTCTGATTTATTCGGATTCTGCCCTGGCCGGAAGTGATGTGGTGCAGTTTGGTTTTAGCCTGAATAACCCGAAGCTCTGGTGGCCTCACGATCATGGTACTCCCTATCTCTATTCCTATGCAGTGGAACTGACCGGCCAAACCGGGAATCTAATGCAGACCTTAAGAGGGAGAAGCGGCTTTCGCAAGGTGAAGCTGGTCATGAATAAGGGTGGATGGGACGAGCCCCGGAAATTTCCCAAGACCCGCAGCGTTACTCCGATACAGCTGGAGATCAATGGCCGGCAGGTTTTCTGCAAAGGAACGAACTGGGTTAACCCTGAAATTTTTCCTGGAATGATTACTCCGGAGAGGTATGATGAACTCACCAACAGGGCGGTTGAAGCCAATTTTAACCTATTGAGGATCTGGGGTGGAGGAATTGTTAATAAGCAGGTTTTCCATGACCTGTGTGATGAAAAGGGGATTATGATCTGGCAGGAATTTCCCCTGGCCTGTAACAACTATGAGGACACCCCTGAATACCTGGCGATACTGAGGCAGGAGTCAGTCTCAATCATCCAAAGGATCCGAAAGCATCCCTCACTGGCAATCTGGTCCGGGGGGAATGAACTGTTCAACTCATGGAGCGGGATGACCGACCAGTCCCTGGCGATCCGTCTGCTCAACAGCCAGTGCCTGGCCCTGGACCCTGATACCCCTTTT
>JAWOHR010000218.1:0-8055 GCA_046485075.1 Bacteroidales bacterium | reverse complement strand
AGTGTCTCCTCCTGGTAGGCCGCGGAGATGACCTGCAGGAACATACGGTCTACACCAATGGAGGTTTCCACGACAAAAGGAACATAGGTTTTATTGGTTTCGGGATCAAAATACTGCATTTTCTTCCCTGAATACTCCTGGTGACTTCCCAGGTCAAAATCGGTCCGGGAGTGGATTCCCTCCACCTCTTTAAATCCGAATGGAAACTCGAATTCAATATCGGTGGCTGCGTTGGCATAATGGGCAAGTTTATCATGGTCGTGGAACCTGTATTTCTGATCACCGAAACCAAGCGCACGATGCCACTTCATCCGGGTTTCTTTCCAGGAGTTGAACCACTCCAGTTCAGTTCCGGGAGGTACAAAATATTGCATCTCCATCTGCTCAAATTCACGCATCCTGAAAATGAATTGCCTTGCCACGATCTCATTCCGGAATGCCTTCCCGATCTGGGCTATCCCGAATGGGATCTTCATTCGCCCCGATTTCTGAACGTTCAGGTAGTTCACGAATATTCCCTGTGCAGTTTCGGGCCGCAGGTAAATCTTACTGGCATTTTCAGAGGTCGATCCCATCTCGGTGGAAAACATCAGGTTGAATTGCCTGACATCGGTCCATTCCTTGGATCCTGAAACAGGGCATACAATCTCCTCGTCGAGGATGATCTGTTTCAGAGCGGCCAGGTCAGATTCATTCAGGGCTTTCACAAAACGGCTGTGCAGCAGATCCAGCTTCTCCTGGTTGGCCAGAACCCTGGGGTTGGTGCTTCTGAACTGTGATTCATCAAAAGAATCTCCAAACCGGTTCCGGGCCTTTTCAACCTCTTTGTTGATCTTCTCCTCGTATTTGGCCATCTGTTCTTCGATCAGGATATCGGCACGGTATCTCTTTTTGGAATCCTTGTTGTCGATAAGGGGGTCGTTAAAAGCATCCACATGACCCGATGCTTTCCATATGGTGGGATGCATAAAAATGGCCGAATCAAGTCCTACCACATTTTCGTTCAGAAGGACCATGGAGTCCCACCAGTATTTCTTGATGTTGTTTTTTAATTCGACTCCGTATTGCCCGTAATCGTATACTGCAGCCAGTCCGTCGTAAATCTCGCTGGAGGGAAAAACATATCCGTACTCTTTACAATGGGCTACAATTTTTTTAAAGAGATCTTCCTGGGCCATATCTGTTTTATGTTAAATGCGTAATGATCCTGTTTCCTTTTTGAACGCACAAAAGTAATTCAATTTTATAAGACTACTGCCAACTGGCCGTGGTGAGTATTTCCAATATCCGGTGGGCTGCCTTCCCATCGCCAAAGATGGGTGGATAGTTACCGGGGGGAGAATCCAGAAATTTCCTGGTGGCATCGACAATCTTTTCCTGGTTTGCCCCGGTAAGGATCCCGTTGCCTGCTTCGATGATCTCAACCCATTCGGTCTCCTCCCTTAAAACCACCACAGGTTTTTGCATGAACCATGCCTCTTTCTGAACGCCTCCCGAATCTGTCAGAAGGAGACTTGCCCCGGCCTCAAGCCTGATCATATTCAGAAATGATACTGCCTGAATAAGCCGGATCAGCTCATTGGAGCGGATCAGGTTCATGCTCTGTGCGGACTCCTCACGTTGAAGAATGGCCATGGTGCGGGGGTGGAGAGGGAGGATTATATCCATCTTTTTTTTCCTGGAAACCTGGTCGATGGCCCTCAGGATGCTCGCCAGGTTTTCAGGGTTATCGGTATTGGATGGACGATGGATGGTGGCAAGAATATAGGGTTTGCTGTCCAGTCCAAGATCCTTCAGGATCGGTGAGGTTGCAATGGCAAGATCTTTGAAAAACAGGGTGTTATCGTACATTACATCTCCATTGTGGTACACCCCCTGGCGGTCAGGCGACAGGGTTTGGTTTTCGTGGTGAACAATGCCTTCCCGCCCGAGATTCCTGATTCCGGTCAGCGTGGGAGAGAATAGCAATGTACTGACATGATCACAGGCAATGCGATTAATCTCCTCGGGCATTTGTTTGTTGAACGAGCGAAGTCCGGCCTCGATATGGATCACGGGAATGTGAAGTTTGGCAGCGGCCAGGGCCCCCGACAGGGTGGAGTTGGTATCCCCGTAAACCACAACGCCTTCGGGCCGTTCCAGGAGGATCACCTCTTCAATTCCCTGGATCATCTGGCCCGTTTGAGAACCATGACTGGCCGATCCGATCTTCAGGTTATAATCTGGCAGGGGAATCTGCATCTCCCTGAAGAAAACATCCGACATGGAATCGTCGTAATGCTGTCCGGTATGAAGGATTACCTCACGGACCCGGGTTCTGTAGCTCTTTTGAATGGCCCTGCTCAAGGCGGCAGCCTTGATGATCTGTGGCCTGGCTCCGATGATGGTAAGTAACTTGATCATAGATTCAAAAATAGCGGATTTATATCATTCTCTGCAGGTTTTTCTATATTTGTCCTTATTTCCGCCCGCGCCCCCGAAGTTCTGCTTCGGGGTGAGCGTGCAGAAATAAAATGAACACCGGATCGGAGATTCGAAGAGGGCATGTTATGGAAAAAAAGTATGATTATCTGGTAATTGGCACCGGCCTCGGAGGATTGAGCTATGCCTTGAAGGTGGCCGAACACGGAACGGTATGCCTGATCACCAAATCGAGCCTGGAGGAGACCAATACCAGGTATGCACAGGGAGGAATTGCGGCGGTACTCTATAAACCTGACAGTTACGAGAAACATGTCGAGGATACGCTGATTGCAGGAGACCACTTATGTAACGAGGAGGTGGTAAAGATGGTCGTGAAGGAGGCCCCTGCACAAATACAGGAGCTGATCCAATGGGGAACCAAATTTGATAAATCATCCTCCGGAAAATATGACCTGGCCAGGGAAGGGGGGCATTCGGAGCACAGGATCCTTCATCACAAGGACAATACCGGGGAGGAGATTCAAAGAGCCCTTTCTCACCGGGTACGCATCCATCCCCGGATTGATCTGCTGGAAAATCACTTTGCAGTTGATTTGATCACCCAGCACCATATGGGAAAACTGGTGAAGCGACATATGACCGACATCGAGTGTTATGGTGCTTACGTACTGAACCTCGATTCGGGTGAGATATTCAAGATACTTTCAAAAACCACCCTGCTTGCTTCGGGAGGGGCCGGTCACATTTACCTGACGACCACCAATCCGCCCATTGCTACAGGCGACGGTATTGCCATGGTTTACCGGGCCAAAGGGATCATTGAGAATATGGAATTTGTTCAGTTTCACCCCACCTCGCTTTATAATCCCGGGGAGTCACCCTCATTTTTGATCACCGAAGCCATCAGGGGTTACGGAGGAATCCTCAAGAACCAGCTGGGTGAGAAGTTTATGCATAAGTATGACGATCGGGAAAGCCTGGCACCCAGGGATATAGTGGCCAGGGCCATTGACAATGAGATGAAGATACACGGGCATGATTTTGTTTACCTGGATGTGACCCACCTGGAGGAGAAGGCGCTGAAGAAACACTTTCCCAACATCACTAAAAAATGCCTCTCACTCGGAATCGATATATCGAAGGATTTCATCCCGGTGGTGCCGGCAGCACATTACATGTGCGGGGGAATCAGGGTCGATATGGACGGCCAGACAGGGATAAAAAGACTTTATGCAGTGGGGGAGGTTGCGTCGACCGGACTTCACGGGGCAAACAGGCTGGCCTCCAACTCTTTGATAGAAGCGATTGTGTATGCCGACAGGGCTGCAAAACATGCGGTCTCGCAATCGGAAAAACTAACCTTTGCCGATCGGATTCCGGAATGGGATGACAGTGGAACTTCCCACCCCGAAGAGATGGTACTGATCACCCAGAACCTGAAGGAGGTGAAGCAGATCATGTCTAATTACGTGGGGATTGTCCGATCTGACCTGCGGCTTCAAAGGGCTGCCATAAGGCTGGAGATCATCTACAGGGAAACAGAAGATCTCTATAAAAAATCCAGACTGTCGTTGCGCATCTGCCAGCTCCGTAACCTGATCAATGTGGGTTACCTGGTGATCAAAATGGCCCAGGCCCGGAAGGAGAGCCTGGGGTTGCACTACAACCTGGATTATCCCAAAAGGAGGGATCTGATCTGAACCGGATCATTCTTCCCGGGTCCCCTAAGGCTACTGATCCCAGAATGAACCCGATGCGTCGGGTCTCGATTCTCCATACCTTTCCCTGATGAACTCCAGCAGGCTGAAAATCTCCTGTACATCCAGGGTGGTGAGGAGCTTTAACCTTATCTCCTTAAAGTGAGGAAGCCCTTTAAAGTAGTTGGAGAAGTGCCTGCGCATTTCAAATATTCCCACTGGTTCCGATTTGAACTCGAGGGATTTTTCAAATTGCAGTTTTGCCATATCCACTTTCTCAGAAACAGTGGGGTCGGGAAGCAATTCGCCACGCTCCATGTAGTGTTTCGTATGACCAAAAATCCATGGTTTCCCAACTGCTGCACGGCCAATCATAATCCCATCCACCCCGAACCGTTCAAAGGCCTCCCTGGCTTCAACAGGTGTGGTGATATCACCGTTGCCAATGATGGGAATCGTCATTCGCGGATTATTCTTAACCTCCCCGATGAGGGTCCAGTCAGCCTTCCCCTTATACATCTGGGCCCGCGTTCTCCCATGAATGGTGAGGGCACTGATCCCCAGATCCTGTAGTCGTTCGGCCACCTCCACAATGATCTTTGAAGAATCGTCCCAGCCCAGGCGGGTTTTCACTGTGACCGGCAGCGCAGAGGCCTCTACGATGGCCCTGGTCATCTCCATCATCAGTGGAATATTGGCCAGCATCCCGGCTCCGGCACCCCTGTTGGCAATCTTGCGGACCGGACAACCATAATTAATATCGATGATCTCGGGTTTGGCTTGAACGGCGATGTGGGTAGCCTCCACCATTGACCCGATGGTGTGCCCGTAAAGCTGGATGCCCATGGGACGCTCGTAGTTAAAGATTTCCAGTTTTTTCAAACTCTTTGCACCATCCCGGATGAGTCCGTCGGATGAGATGAACTCGGTGTACATTACATCCGCACCCGATTTTTTGCATAGATATCTGAACGAGGGATCGGTTATATCCTCCATGGGCGCCAGGAAAAGGGGATGCTCACCAAGTTCTACATCGCCAATGCGCATATGAATAAACTTTGTAGGTTATGAGAATTCAAATTGCTTTCTTTGTGCATCAAATCTGAAGCAAAAATACAGAATTATCCTTCAACAAAGCTGGCATTGCTTGCTGGCCTGAAGCCGGGAGAGAAATTTCTTCTCACGGTAGTAATTTTATTCATTTTAGGGCTTCTATTCCAGTTCCTGGGGGCATTTCTTGCCGGAATATTTTACGGGTTTGGCGTCTCGGAGATACTTTCCATGGGGACTTTTGATGACCCGGAGTATGTGGCTGCCTCCAAGCTGATCCAGATCATTGGCTCGGTGGGAACATTCATTATTCCTGCCCTTCTTTTCTCATTCCTTTTTGCCGGAGACCTATTCTCCCTTTACCGGTTTCATGATCCGGTAAACTGGGTGGCTGTTTTACTTACCGCCGGAATGATGGTTTCAGTGATACCCCTGATCAACTACCTGGCCGAGATAAATATGAGGATGGAGTTTCCGGTCGATTCAGTGAATCGGTTAATGCGGAGCATGGAGGCAGATGCCGAGAAGATTATGAGGGCATTTACGGCAACCAAATCTTTATGGGGTTTGCTTGTCAATCTCTTCATGATTGGTGTGCTTGCTGCTGTGGGAGAGGAGCTCATCTTCAGGGGGTTGTTTCAGAGACTGTTTTCCGCTATGGTCGGAAACCCCCATCTTGCGATTCTGATTACTGCCTTGCTATTCAGCGCGTTTCATTTTCAATTCTTCTCCTTTCTTCCACGATTTATCCTTGGCGTGATCCTTGGTTACCTCATGTACCTTGGTCGCTCCATATGGTTTCCCATCATTGCTCATTTTGTAAACAATGCGATGGGGGTGATATATTACTATTTCAATTCGAAGGGAAGTGCTGATGATATGCTTGAAGAGATCGGGACCAGTACCATGTTACCTATGACAGCCCTGATCAGCCTCCTGATTTTTGCCGTCTTTTTTATTGCCTGGTTTTACCAGGTAAGCGTGAACTCTAACCGAGCTCCCCGATCCGTTGAGAAAGGAATGGATTTGCATTGAACAGTTCATTTTTCCTGAATACATAAACCAGTCCATATTCAGAAGCTTTTTCCCTGCGCATCTCTTCGGGAAGATCATTGAAGGCATTCTCTACTTCGTTCCAAACCTGCTGAATGACACTGTCCACCATCGCGCGTTGAATATTCAGCTGATCCTGTGCCCGCTGAGTCCTGTTTTTCAGACTCTTCTGGTAATTGTGGTACTCCATGAACTTATCGTAATGAACCTGCAGAACCGCGATGGTGGGATTCGTAATGGGGCTCAGTCCAAGTGTTCTTCTCTTCTTCTCACCTTCAATCAGCTGTTCGCCCCAGCTGATCACCTCTTCCTCCGTGTGAAGGGAGGGAATTTTCCTCTCCTCATCATCCAGCCCGAAAAAACCTCTTGTTTCAGACACCAGGTCACCCCGGGATATGGCCATGGTCACAACCTGGATGAAATGGGAAATATAAAGCCTTGCCTTCTTCAGCCTTTTTTGATACTCTTTATTTTTTTCCGACTGTATATTCAGTGAATTCCTGTGTTCGAATATGGCATTTTCAAAACCCGGGAGTACCGATTGAATCTTTCTGTACGAGGATGCACTGAAGGCCAGTTTGAAGGGTGGAGTCTCTTTCCCTCTTTCATATGCAAATTTTAATGACTTGAGACGGGCAGAGTCGGTGTTGGGGAGGCGGCGATAAGGCATGTTGGTAAAATTGTTAATAAAAAGTTAAAAAAGAGAGAGCAAAGTGCGAATATATTAAAATATTCTAATCGATCAACTCTATTCGCAATTTTTTACGTTATGATTATGAAAAGGTTACACTTTTTAATGGGCATCTTCTGATTTTTTATAAGATTTGGGTCATCGTGGTGCAAAACCTCTATTTGTTTAACAATGTTTTCCCCGGTTATTTACCGTTTGTCAAAAATTGAGACTATTTTTAAATCAAAATCAATCACATGCATCTGTTTCCAAAGGAGGTCTACTGGCAAAGAAGAAAGCTTTTACGTGAGAGGGTGGGGGAAGGTCTGATCCTGATCGCAGGTAATGAGGAGAGCGCAATGAATTACAGGGCAAATACATACCACTTTCGTCAGGATAGTAGTTTTCTCTATTTTTTCGGAATCAATAAGCCGGGATTTTATGGAATGATCGATACCGGTTCGGGCGTCGATACGCTTTACGGGAATGATTTCGATCTGGACGATATCATCTGGATGGGGGAACAGCCCCTTGTAAAAGAGCTGGCTTCAGAGGTTGCTGTGGAGGCTTCTGCAAGAATTTCGGATCTTGAGTCTGCCTTACGATCGGCGCTCACCTCCGGTCGGAAGGTTCATATTCTTCCCCCTTACAGGGGCGACCAGCTGATCTCTCTTGCCAATCTCCTCGGTGTGAATCCGGAAAAGGTGAAGACCCTGGTTTCCCCGGAGCTGATCCGCGCTGTAGTCGGGATGCGCTCCGTAAAAGACTCCTATGAAATTGCCGAGATTGAAAAGGCGGTAGAGGTGGCCGGAATCATGCATACCACCGCCATGAAGATGGCTTTCCCCGGGAATTTTGAGAGAGAACTGGCAGGAGCAATTGAGGGCATTGCACTTTCCCACGGCGGACCGGTATCTTTCCCTGTTATTCTGAGCATGGACGGACAAACCCTGCACAATCACTACCCCAGCAATGAACTGGTAGAAGGCCGGATGGTGGTGTGTGATGCCGGGGCTGAGTCTGAAATGGGCTATGCCAGCGATATCACCAGGACCTTCCCTGTGGGTGGGAGATTCTCGGCACGGCAGAAAGATATTTATGATATTGTTCTGAAAGCCAACACGGAGACCATTAAGGCCTCTTTACCCGGTAAAACCTACA
>JAWOHR010000062.1:0-11690 GCA_046485075.1 Bacteroidales bacterium | reverse complement strand
AAATGGCATGGGCGTTGCATGCAACGCCCATGCCACGATGTCTGCCGGCTTACACGGTATCCTTAATCGACATTATCGTTCAGGTAGGCATTATTCTCCCTGAGAACGGGTTCATTATCATCGCCGGAGGTAAGCGTGAATTTTGAAACCCTGCTTTCCTTTATTTTATCCGGATTACGGATCGACATATTTCTCCGTATATATGCCGGTACATCTTCAAATGTGTCAATATTGTCCTTCAATGTTTTGCCGGAAAGTCCCTCCTTCTTGAGAATATTCTGCATATGTTTCACCTTCTTCAGGGTTACCTGAGCTTTCTCCTTTGAATCGCATTCCTCTTCCGGGTTTTCACAAAAAAAACGAAGGGCAGAAAAAGCATATATTTTTTGTAATTCATCATGTTGATTATGATTGGCCACCAAATAAAGAAAAAAACAGCAGGTTTGTAACGTTCATATAAGAAGGGTAAAAAATAACGTGCCAGAAAAAAAGGCCCTGCTATTACACAGGGCCTTTTTTTTATTCAGGTTTCTCTTACTTCTTAATGAACTTGGAGGTAAAGCTCCCGCTATCACCGTCTACGGTGATGAAATAGAGCCCGGATCTAAGTTCCTGGGTATGAATTATGCTACTGCTTTCTCCGGAGAATTCCTGCTGCTGCACCTGCTTACCGAGTACATCGAGTATGATCGCGGAACGCATTCCGGGATATTCCACCCTCAGGTAGTCTGTAGCCGGATTCGGGTAGACTGAAAGGGCACCTTTCTGCTCTTTCTTGATACCCACCGGACTGGTGATGATGTTGATGTTATCCACATAGCAGTTGGAACCTTCGGTCCTCGAATCCGGGAAATCCGGGAAGAAAACCAGCTTGGTATAGCGCTTGCCGATGGCTGCTGAGAAATCGAAGGTCAGCAGTTCCCATTCACCGGTCACGGTGTTGGATACTTTCACCTCCACATTGGCTGCACCGTCCAGGCCACCTTCTACTTTAAGAGCACTATTTGTGATCACATCCTTATGTACCATCATCTCCATGTGGTGCTTCTCCTGGGTGAATTCCAGAAGGCCATAGGCACCTGTAACCGCACCGGCCCAGGGATCAGCCCCTGCCTGGACCATGAACATCATGACCCCGTCACTGGTGTTGATGCCGGTTGGATTGGGATTGGGAATGACCCCTATGTTCTCAGGTGCGTCTCCAGCATTGGAGAACTGGCTCCAGAAGAATCCATCCTCCATCACCTCGAAAACGACCGGTTCGAATTCCCCCTGCAGGGCGGTCCACCTCTTATCTCCCAGCTGGGACGCCCACGGGCCGCCACCGAAGGCTTTGTTATTCGTAAAACCGAAATCAAAGGGGACATCCACATGGTAGCCGAGTGCCGGAGGATCGGGATTTACCCAGTCGGGCGAATCTTCCACCACGAGATCCGGGTCAAGCTGGTGGTCTACCATCTCGGCCATGTTTGCAGCGACTCCGGCTCCATCGTTAAACTCAACCATCAGGTTGTAAAAAGCATAAGGGTTGGAATCAATGAACACCATGGCCAGGGAATCACCCAGAAGTGTAGCGACCAGAGTATCGTTAAGCCATTTCTCAAAAATGGTTGTGTCCAGGTAAATCGTGTTGTGTGAGATATTGACTTCCTGGGTGAGGCCCGCATCCAGATCTCCCTGTCCGATGGGGGAAATCTCAAGTACAGCCTGGCTGGAAGCCGTGTCCTGGGGAACAAATCCCACATTGTGCAGGATGTTGTTTGTGAAATCAAGCCCGGCAGTTGCCCCGAGTTGGAATCCACGACGGCCCACATTGGCAAAGGTACAGTTGTTGAATTTGACGTAAATGAAACGTCCGCCGCCGTTCCTGACAACAGTATGGGTCATGTTATAGAAAGTGCAGTTCTCCACGACCAGGGTGTCCTGGTCATTGCCACGGAGATCAATGAACCGCCCGTTATCCGGATCGGGAGGATTCCCCATGTTGCTGAAGGTAGAATTGGTTATGTAAAGGGACATGTCGGCATTATCCAGTCGTATGGCGGACTGATGCACATCATCAAACCAGCAGTCATCGATGGTCACGGTCAGGTCATCCGCGCTTACTCGGAGGATACGCTGTGCCACCGCACCCAGGTTGTCAACGGCGGAGAGGTGAAGACCCTTCAGGGTAAGGTCTCCTTTGGGTCGGAAGCAATAGTCTGTTCCCTCGGCCAGAAGAAAGAGGTAGGGACGGGGGCCGTCCCCATCCTCGGCTACTACGGTCAGCGGCCAATCAACGTTCTGGATCAGAGAATTAATCAGGTAAACCTTACCTTCACCACGTTCCAGCACATAGACCGTGTTGAAACTGTCAACCCGTGCACCCATATCATCTCCTTCCATAATGGTATCACCCATAATGTACTGATCAATGGGCCTGGGATTCTCTGCAGTGGGAGCCGGGATATTCACGATCCGCTCCTGGGCACTCAGCTGCCCCAGAAGTCCTGTTATACACAGGACACATGTGATCATCATGATCTTTTCAAAGTAGTTCTTTTTCATAGTGTCATTTTTAAATGTTTGATTAAAAGTTACTAATGTTGCCTTAGAATTTATAACGGAATCCGATATCGAAAGTCATGCCATACACCACCTCCAGTGTGATCAGGTTCCCATTGGAACCATACAGATAGGCTGTTTCAGGCGTATTGGTAATATTGTTCAGGTTTGCATAAATGGTATACTTTTTTCTAAAGGTCTGTTTCAGGGTCATATCCCAGCGGGTAAATGCCCCGGTGTAATTATCCAGAGCGGCATTCTTTCCCACACTCTTGGCCAGTGAACCAATCTCAGCATCTTCCGACACTTTAAGGCTGGAGCTCTGATAGACCATGGAAACACGTGCTGAGAAGCCTCCTTTCTCATAGCCGACGCTCAGGTTGAACACATCATCCACCTGTCCCGGCATGGGCCCCAGGCGGAATGTGTCGGTAACGGTGGTGGTAAAGGGGAAAAAGGGCTGGGTCTCAATGTTTGTATAGGGAAAATAGGTCTCGGATCTAATCAGGGTGTAATTAGCGCTGACCAGCATACCGTCAAAGGGGGACGGAAGGAACCTGAAGTTGGTCTGAAGGTCAATTTCCATCCCTTTGATGGTTGAACTCTGCGCTTCATTGACCGGCATGGTCAGGTCATATCCATTGGTCGGCATCTCAGTATCCATGATCCTGGTGGTAATTGTATAGTCGATATTCTCCAGGTCCTTATAGAAACCGCCAATGGTTAGCAAGCCGAATTTCCCGTAAAAGGATAGAATGGCGTCGTAGTTCCATGCGGACATGTGCTCCAGATCCGGATTTCCCCGTTCAACCGTATGGTCGAAGTGATTCACCCTTTCCCAGGGCACCAGGGAGAAGAAATTAGGCCTGGAGAGGGATTTGGTGGCCGCAAGCCTTAAATCGGACCAGGGGAACAACCTGTACTTCAGCTGGAATTGTGGCAGCCACTGGTAATGGGTTTTGCTGCCGATGGTATCGGTCAGACCGGAAATATTAATGATCTCACCATCCTCATCCATGCGCGGGGTGCCGTAAATACTCTCATAATCGTTCTTTGTATATTCATACCTGACCCCTCCGATCAGCTGCAGCCGGTCGTACACTTTCACATCGTACATGGCATAGGCTGCTCCCACCGTTTCTCCTGCATAATAATCGGCTATATCTATCAGAGGATCCACATACCAGTAATCTTCATAATACTCCTCCCTGAACTTCCTCAAGGCATCATAGTCCAGGGCCGGACCGTTCACCTCTTCTGCTCCCGGTCCCATGAAATAGGGTTTGTCGAAATTCCGCATAAAATCGGTTGAATAGTGATCCCCGTAGAAGTTCTCCATTAAAATCCATCCCTTGTCGGCATTGATGACCCAGTCGGGGTCCTGCCGGTCGTCTTCAATGATATATTGCCCTATGAAACTCATGGTCCATTCGCGGTTCACATCATAATCACGTTTGAGTTGCCTGTATTTTCCCCCGAATTTCAGAGAACCCTCAACATGATTTCCCAGGCGGAAAGGAGCCTTTATGTTCAGCTGAAGGGAGTGGTTCCGGTCTGCCACATCGTAGTTGTCCAGATAACCATATTTCAGCCAGGTTTCGTCCAACTTATTCTGTGCTGCATTGACAGCCACATCATAAGAGCTGGCATCATTGGCATCGAAAGCTCCCAGCTCACGAAACTGGAACTCTTCAACTAGGGGGCGCCGGTTGGCTGACTGGGAGAGCGCAGCGGAAAAGTCCAGATCCAGATAATTCCAGAGCAAAAATTTTCCACCCAGACTGGAAGTCATCACCGTATTGGTGGATTCCCGTTTTCTTACATAATACTGCTGGTAACTGGTTCCCAGGGAATATGCCCTCCTGTACCTGAACTCTTCCCGGTCGGTGCGGCCGAAAGTGGTCGCGAGCATGAGGCTTCCGTTCTTCAGGCGGTAATCCATGTTCAGGCTGGCACTGTAGCGGAACCGGTCCTCCAGTTTATCGCTCAGGGAAAAGCTGTTGACGTGAAAAATATTTTTCCCTTCAGCGTCAAGTCCCACATCAGACCAGCCTCCTGAGTACCCTTCTGAGCTACGGTTCGCTTTTTGCATGGAGCCGCTGAGGATGAAACCAAGTTTATCTTTAAACAGCCTGTTCTCAAAAGTGGCGCTGGCCAGGTATTGTCCGAAATCCTTCTTCAGGGCATTATACCCGGTCTGCACTTTCACATCGCCGTGGAAGCCACTGGATGCTTTCCGGGCAGTAAAGTTTACCGTACCGCCGAGTGCATCCGCATCCATATCCGGTCTCAGGGCCTTGTATACTTCAATTCCGGCCAGGGCATCGGTGGAGAACATACTCAGGTCCACAGAGCGGTCCTGGTCATTGGTGGCCGGAACCCTTTCCCCGTTCACGGTGATCAGGTTCAGTCGCGGAGCCATTCCCCTCAGGGTAACCATCGTTCCCTCCCCGCCATCCCTGATGAGGGAAACCCCCGGGAGCCTGGCCACGGTTTCCGCCGCGTTCTGGTCGGGCAGCTCCTGTATCTTTTCCCTGGATACTACGTTCACAATGGTATTTGCGTTGATCTGCCTGTTGATGGCTCCCACCTGTCCGCGGGCAATGGCTGTGATCACAGCCTCTTCACCCATGATTGACTCTATCTGCATTTCTACATTTCCCAGGTCAACCACTTCGTTCCCGCTGATCTCCACCTCCATGGTCAGCGTCTTATAGCTGATGTAGCTAAAGAAAAGGCTATACCTGCCATTAGCTAAATTGAGGGTGAAATTCCCTTCGATATCACCAGTGGTGCCGAATGAAGTACCTTTCACACCCACATTGACAAACATCAGCGGTTCCTTGCTGTCCTGGTCAATGACTTTTCCCCTGATCGAACCCCTTCCCTGCGACAGGACATTGATCCCGCTCAGGAGTATGAGCATAGCTAGTGCAAATAGTTTACTTTTCTTTGGTCCCCTCATTGTCTTTTATAAGTTAGTTACAGTATAAAATGCTTCCGCTGAGTCACATTATATTCACTTACATCAGTATGGGTTTTATATTTCATCTTTTGCTCCAGTGTAAACCACTTTGAATACATGGATTGAAGAGCTGTGTTGAAGTCTGCAAAAGTATAGACCTCTGCTCACTCCTCTGCCTTCCTGGTCTGTGCCATCCCATGTTGTTGAGTAAGATCCTGCTTCCTTAATGGAATCCACCAGCTGTTTTACCTTCTGCCCCTGCGAATTGTAAACATTCAGTTTTACTTCGGATCTTTCGGAAAGGGAGTAATGGAACCATGTCTTGTCAGAAAAAGGGTTGGGATAGTTCCGTCCATGGATTTGGGTGGAGGAGACTTCTCCAGCCCCGTTAATGATCCCGGTCATTGCGCTGGCCGATGTTGCGTAATTTGAATTTCCTGAAGCATTATACGCCTGTACCGTGTAAGTGTAGATGGTGGACCCCTCCAGACCCATATCAGTATACTCCCATATAAACGGTCCCGTACGGGCGAGCTCCGCAAATTCATCGGCTTCCTTTCGCTTCACTTTAAAACCAGACAAATCTCCGGAATCATGCACCCAGTTCAGGTATATTTCATCCGGGTCTGTAAGTTTGGCATCCAGCTGATAGGGTTTATCCGGCGGTGCAGGAGATATGTATGCAGATTCGGGGCTACCGTTTTCCGCGGGCAACTCCATGCCTTCTAGCTGGATAATGAACTTGTCGATCTGTGTACCATCTTCCCTGTAGGCAATTTCCAGGATGTTGGTTCCAAAGGAGAGGTTTTCCAGCTGGATGTTCTGAGTTTCGAACCAGGAGCCCGGGAAGGCACGGCCATTCTCCCTGACCCAGTCCTGGATCCCGATCCGCCAGAAAAAAGAATCATCTTCGCCTCCCTCGGAGAGTGTCCGGAACCAGAAGCGGTAATTGCCCATCAGGCTTACTTTGAAATAGTAAGTCACAATGCACACGGGATCCTCGCATTCGGGCAGATCTTCGGTGGTATGTTTATCGCTTCCAATTTCGATAAATGCTCCTCCCGAAGCATCCTGTCCACTTTTTACCTCCCAGTAAGCCCCCATCTGTCCGTGTTCTGCCTCCATGGATACCACACCGCCCTGTTCCACGAATATGCCCCCTTCGAATGCAGTAATGATATCGACCTCGTTGGAATAGTCTGATGGGCCTGCTGTATTGTATGCTTGTATGCGGTAGGTATACACACCGCCTTCCATCACGTCCTCGTCCAGGAATTCAGTATCATTTACGCCTGCTGTTCCGATCTTTTCAAATTCCCCCCCTGATCTTCTTTCGATAAGGAACCCCTCTTCCGTAACTGAGTTATCGGTCCAGCTCAGCAGGATACTTGTAGGGGAGATCTTCTCTGCGCTCAGGTTGCCCGGTACCTGGGGCGGGGCGGCCGGACTGTCATAGGTGATGGCCGAATCCTGGTTGGAGAATACTTCATGAGCCGAGGCATTGAAGCGGACGATGCGATATATATACTCTGTTGAAGACACAAGCCCGGTATCAATATATGCTGTGGTGCCAGGTCCGGTCAGGGCAATTTCCTTGAACACGGTATCCTCCTTCCTTTCGATCCTGAATCCGTATTCCCGGTCCGGCAGATCGCTCCACTCCAAGGCGATCTGCGTGGCAGAAAGTGCTGTTACCTGCAACTCAGGTGCAGCCGTCATAGTCAGGGTATCCCAGCCGTTCATATCACCTTTGGTAAGGGTAGCAAATTCGTCTCCTTCCCTGCCAATAACAGGCCTGGACTTCCGCAGGTAATCGTCAAAGGAATCGGGAAAATCGAAGTAATTTGCCGCTAACTCATACGTATTGCGCCGTTTGTCGGACTTGTCGGGATTGCTGTTCCACGGGAAGGTCTCGTCCATGACATCCCAGCGGTAATACTGCCAGATCAAATCACCGAGCGTCACCCCCTGCTGCGTGGAGTCCCTCCAGTAGTTAAACCCTGCATTGCGTGCAATCTCAAGGGCCTGCGACATGGTGGTCAGGGCATAGGCCGTATAGGTCAGGCCTTTTCTTCCCTCCACACGGACTACTTCCCTTGGCAGGTAAACTCCTCGCTCATCACTGGTGATCTTCCATCCCGTTCCAGGCAGCTGCACGTTGTTATCGTTCCGTCCATAGAAATAGCTTTTCAGCTGGATAAGGGCCTCTTTGAGCAGAAGGGTGTCTTCAAGAATAATGGAAGCCGCCATGGTTCCCAGTAATGCGGCATCCTTCCAATTGTTGTCCTTACGCCTCAACACACCCAGCACATCTCCATCAAGGACCACATTATTCTTCCACCAGCTTTTAAACGTGGTTCGCTCCTCCACGGACCATCCCTGGTAATCATGGATCAGGTCGGCTCCGTAGAGCATAGGAGAGAACCAGGATCCAAGTTGCAACCCGGCGTCATCTCCATAAAAGACCGTCGCTGTGTTTGCCCAGTTCATCAGAACTTCGCGTGTCTTTTCTGCATACAGCGTATCCCCCGTGAGGGCATAGGCCAGGGCACAGCTATAGGCTGCATGGCAGTTTGCCCATAGCAGATCCCTGGCATATTGCAGTCCATCCCCATCAACATATCCCCCAGGGATCTCAAGAGACTTGGGCGCATTGGGAGTAAATTCCAGGCTTTCTCCGGCATCGGACAGAAGCATGGCCACGGCCGAGCTCTGGGGTTCGACCCCGTACAGAATCCGTTTCTTTATCAGCTCCAGTTCCTCCCGGTTGATTACGGTCATGGGATGGGTGAATTCAAACCCCTCCAGCTTGATCTCGTATGCTTCCCTCCAGGGCTCGGGTGAATTCGGATAAACCGGCTGGCCGATGGAAGGCAGGGAAATAATGAAAAAGAATAGCCCTGTAAATGAATGAGGATAAAGCATCAGTGTCTTTAATGTGTCTTCTCGTGTCTCTGATAGGTTATCAATATAAACCACCTGGCCGATGTAATCAAGTTAAAAACCGTGAATCACATGTGAATAACGTTTGATTTGCATGATACTGCCCGGAATTAGTACCTTTATGCACTATGTCCGACCTGAATCTGAAAACCATGTATTTAGACAAAATCCTGGCAAGCTCGGGATTTGTCAAATCCAGGAGGTATTCAGAGCTGCTGCAATATCTGGTGAAAAAACAAATAGAAGGGGCACCGGTAAAGGAGGTGTCCATTGCCATCGATGTTTTTGGGAAAGATGCTTCTTTTAATTCGGCGGAAGATACCATCGTCAGGGTAAGCATTGGGATCCTCCGGAAGAAACTGGCCTACTACTACCTGACCCAGGGAATCGGAGATATTCTTCGTATCGAAATCCCCCCTGGGAATTATGAGGTACAGTTCAACGCGGTGAAGCCCCGGAAAGCCAGGTTCTGGAACAGTATCAATGTATCAGTGCTCGGAGTGCTTTCCCTGGTGTTGGTGATATCATTAAGTGCCCTCATCATGCTTTTCATGCGGAACCGTGAATTTGCGGAACAATTTCATCCTGTTGATCCGGATAACCCGTTGTGGTATGAATACATTCATTCCGATATTCCCAATATGATCCTTCTCGGGGACTATTTCTTCATGATTGAAATGCTTGAAGGAGAGAACAGGGGAATCTATCTCAGGGATTCCAGGATCAACAGCATGGAGGAATATGAGGCCAGGCGGCCCGGATTCAAGCGGGACTGGTTGCCCCTGGATTTTACCTATCTGAGAGAAAGTGTTGCCATGATGATCTTTGATATCCTCCCCATCCTGAGAATGGGGGACCAGCCGGTGAAGGCCAAACAATCTTCAGAACTGTTATGGGAAGATTTTGATCAGGCCAATATCATTTTTGCCGGGACCATCAAGAGCCTCAATAAACTGGAAAAGATACTTCCCAATTTCAACATCCGGGTAGAGAGGGATTCGGTATACCAGTTGCAACGGCTCGATGAGGAGGGGAATGTGGCGGAAACTTACTCGCTTCCGAGATCAGATCTAAATGACATGATGACGGACTATGCTTTTGTGGGGAAGATCAGGGGGGCCAATGGCAACACCATCATGATCATCGCTAGTGGCGATGATGTGGGCCTGACCAATGCAGTTCAAACCATTTCTTCTGCGGATTTCGGAACATACCTTCAAGAATCTCACCCGGAGATCTCCTTCAACACTCCCTTTTATTTCGAAATGTTCCTCCGTACACAAGGTGTCAGGAAAACAGACTTCAGCCATGAGATTGTTTACTTTAAGAAGCGATCTGAATAAGTCCCACCAAAGGAACCAGCTTCAAATTCCGACCTCCGATTTACACAAATCAAAAGACGACCAATGTTCCTTTTTCAGGAGCCTGCCTTCCGTGGAAAATACTTATTTCTCGTGAAAAACGCTTACTATTTGACATGGTGCGTGAAATAAGCTCAAATAGATATTAATTCTTTATGATTTTCAAGCTTCTACTTTCACTACCAGAAGCAATTTCAATATAATATACTCCTGAAGGAGCCTCTATATCGACTTCAAGTATTCTTTTGTCGCTGTACTTAAAACTGTTAATTACCCGGCCATTTGCATCAGTGATTTTTAGTCTTATGTCAACCATATTTTTTCCCAGATCAATATGAAACTTTCCTTCTGTTGGGTTAGGGAAAATAAGTATACTTTCTGAAAATGTATTTTCAGCAGGAATTTCACTTACAATTACGGAATAACATAAAGATGTATCCACACAGCCGTTCTGTGTAACCTCAACAGCATAATTTCCGTCAGTAGATGCAACGAATGACCTGTCAGTCTCATTCAGAATCGTTTTATAATTATCATTGCAGTCAAGCCACTGATATGTTGAATGTGAAACATCAGCAGTTAAAGTATCGCCGTTTTGCATTACAGAAACATCAACAGTTTGGATGGTCAGATTAATAGTTATCGTGCTGTCACAACCCTCTGAATTGGGAATTACAGCTATTATAATTCCTGAAGTTGTATACACAATTCCGTCAGGTGCTGTATAGCTACCGCAAGTTGTTTCGCTGAAAGAGCTTTCAGAACTTTGATGAACTATTCCATCGCAATTTTTATCTTCTCCATCACAGAATTCTTCAGCTCCGGGGTGTATAGTTGCATCACTATCATCGCAGTCACCAATAAGGTCAGAACATGTTGCTTCACCCGGATCCAGGCAGTCACAATCAATGCTGACAACAGTTGAGGAATCATCTGGCCTGTAACCGTCATCGTCCGAGTCAGTAAAACAAAGTTCAGATCCGTCACAATCCTGGTCTATCCCATCGCCGGGTATCTCAACGGTACCCGGATGTACAGTTGCATCACCATCATCGCAGTCGCCTGCAGGGTCAGAATCTGATGCTTCACCCGGATCCAGGCAGTCGCAATCGATGCTGACAACAGTTGAGGAACCATCTGGCCTGTAACCGTCATCGTCCGAGTCAGTATAACAAAGTTCAGATCCGTCACAATCCTGGTCTATCCCATCGCCGGGTATCTCAACGGCACCCTGGTAAATCTCCGGATCCAGATTATTGCAGTCGACACCATCAAGGGAACCATCATTGTCACTGTCGGGATTATTTGGATCGGTTTCCAATAAATCTACAAAACCATCCTGATTAATGTCTTCAGCTCCATCCGCTAGCCCGTCATTATCCGTGTCTGAGTCTCGCGGGTCGGATAACTGCGAAACCGAGATAACGGCCGCGCACTTTTTGAAGTAGAGCGGCATCATCGTTCGCACATAACGTACATCCAGCGGCGTGTAGTAGATCGCCTGATCCGGCATGAACCAGTCCGCGCCATGTACCGTCATCACGACCGGACAAGGAGCCAGCAACGGCGCAGTAAACTTGGGATGAAACAGCACGTCCACCCGCTCCCGGCGGCAAGCCAGCGGGATGGCTATCTGATCCCATACGGCCTTGTTAAGCGCCTGAACGAGCCGTTCCCGCGCCTGAGGGTGGTGAGCAAAACAACCGATATTGGCCGGGTTGCGGTAAAACAGCACATACTCATGCTTGTGATCCATCTGTAGCAGTTCGGCCACGATATTGCGCGTATACACGCCAACGCCGCCCTTCTCATCGATGGCTCTCAGCATAATCCCGATGCGCATCCTCAGACCTCACTTTTCCGCACGCTTGAACGGA
>JAWOHR010000098.1:0-3271 GCA_046485075.1 Bacteroidales bacterium | reverse complement strand
ACACTCCCATGGAACTCCTGCGGCTGGTGCGCATGAAGCATGCCGCCAGGCTCCTGCGATCAGGAAAGATGAATATTTCCCAGGTAATGTATTCCGTCGGATTGCAGAACACCTCACATTTTGCATCTACCTTCCGTAAATATTTCGGAGTAAGTCCATCGGATTACGCGAAGTAAGACGGATAGTACCCTGAGGATTTTACTTTCGCGCCCTCTGTTATTATTGTGAAGTATTTACGAGTTAATATAACCTGCCGCCGGGAGAGACTACTCTTTCAGGAGCAACCAGAATGCACTCATTATTCTCATCCGGGACTCCCAGCGTCAGGACCTCGGAAACTGCCGGGCCGATCTGGCGGGGAGGGAAGTTCACCACACACAATATCAGTTTGCCGGTCAGCTCATCCTTGGTGTAGTTGGCTGTCAACTGTGCGCATGACCTCCTGATGCCAATTTCCTTTCCGAAATCAATTTGAAGTTTGAAGCTCGGTTTTCTTGCTTCCGGGAGATCCTGAACATCTGTTATTCTGCCGACGCGAATATCAAGTTTCTGAAAATCTTCGATTGTTGCCATATAACATATTCCTGATAATTGATTTTTTTTGAAATTTGTGAGTCAAAACGGAGACAAAGATAAAATCATTGCGGTTTGAGCCATTGTTACCTTCATTTTATACCGGGCATTCAATTAACAAATTCACATCAACCCAAAACAGTATTTTATTATGGTTACCTTAAATGAAAAATGGGAGGGTATTTACAGGATTGGCGCCATCGCTACTATTTTAGTCCTGGCAGGGATAGTACTTGACATGGTTGTTGGCACCATCACCGGAGGCAATGTGGCAGAACTGCCCCATACTGCAGTTGAGAGGTTCAATCAATTCAGGGAGACTCCGTTGCTGGGACTTTATAATCTTGATTTGTTAAACGTGATCAACCAGATAATCCTGATCCCTTCAATTTTTGCCCTTTATGCGGCGCACCGTGAAACCGCCGGACCTTCAGCACTTCTTTCACTGATCCTTTTCCTGGTTGGATCGACCATTTTTGTTTGCGGCAATACTTCACTGACCATGCTCGATTTAAGTCACAAGTACTTTGAAGCAGGCCAGGAAGAGCAGAAACTTCTCATTGCAGCCGCCGGGGAAGCCATGCTGGCAAAGGGATCTCACGGAAGTTTTGGCGTTTTCATAGGTTTTGTGTTGCCGACTATAGCAAATGTTCTTATGTCAGGAGTCATGCTAAAAGGCAGGGTCTTCAGCCGGTTGACATCAATTATCGGTTTAACCGGCAATTCCCTGATGGTAATTTATATCGTTCTTGTAACCTTCTGTCCTGCAGTGGAACAGATGGCCCTGGCATTCGCGATGCCTGGTGGGCTCCTTGTTATGGTCTGGATGATCATGTATACCATCAGACTGTTTAAAATGAGCAGACTTCAAATCAACTGATTAGCTTATTTTATCTCAGAGTCAATCTATTCACAACAGAACCTAAACCAAATGCCAGCAATTGCACATTTAGGAGTTGCCTTCGCAGCAAAAAAAATCGCACCAGAGGTCTCGGTTATTTTCCTGTTAATCGCCGCGGAACTAATTGAAATAGTCTTTTTCGTTTTGGTAGCAGCAGGGGTTGAGACTATGCCACTTCCTGATAAATCACCCTTTGCTCCGTACTCTCATAGCCTTATAATGGGAATTTTCTGGTCAGTTACCGGAGCATTGTTTACCTTTTTGATCAGCCAAAATAAAAAGTTAAGCTTCGTAATAGGACTGCTTGTTCTGAGCCACACAATTTTGGATATTATTGCTTCACCAAAACTGGCTTTCTATCCAACTGACACAAAAATGCCAGTATTTTTTGACGGTTCATTGTCTGTAGGACTGGGATTATGGAAAAATAGGACGGTGGCTTTTATTGGTGAATTCGGGATTTTGATAGCGGGATTAATAATCTATATTCTGACTCTTATCGGAAAAAAAGTTCAAAGGCGAATGGTGGTATGATTGGCAATACTCTTAAGGTACTTTCTATCACTCTGGCTGCCGTCAATTTATAAATCGATCACCAATAAAAATCAGTCAATATGCCGAAATCTGAGGAAATTCTTAACGGACTTCAAAGAATCGTGAACGATTACTCAACTGTTGCCATTATCTGGCATCTGGTGGTTTATGCGCTGATTGCTGCATTGATTGTCAAATGGCTGCCGTCAAACAGGATGCTCGGAATGTTAATTTGTATCCCTGTGCTCTCTGTTGCCATAATTGCATTCATGTCAGGGAATCCATTCAACGGGATGCTCTTTTCAATTCTGGCAGTCCTGGCATTCATTTTTGGACTGAAGGCATCCGGTCAGCCTGTCCAGACTTCCCATATTACCTTTATGGTCATAGGAATCGTTATGATTGTATTTGGCCTGGTATATCCTCACTTTCTTAATACTGATTCCGTAATAAAATACCTCTATGCTTCGCCGGTCGGGCTAATTCCCTGCCCGACTCTTTCGTTGCTTATCGGTTTTTTGCTTCTGTACAGCGGATTTGGGTCGCAGCCGGTTAGTCTCACTTTCGTAATTTTTGGGCTTTTCTATGGTGTTTTTGGAGTGCTGAAGCTTGGAGTTTACCTTGACATATTCCTTGTTTTCGGAAGTATCTCACTCCTTATACAGTATATTTTAGCACTGAAGGGATAGGCTCAAATTCTTGCGTCTGTGTGCTGAAGCGCTGATTTAGTTTGAACTGCAGGGAGCAAGCTTCATCGGGGCTCTTCAGAAAGATTATAGATCGGCAAGTATCTATTTCACTGGAGATGCAAGACCACAATATTTTCCAGAACCGATAATTGAAGCTTAAAAGTTATTTTAATCCTATTTACCCTCTTTTCAATGATAACATTGGTACGGATTTTGCGCGATCTGGTATATCTGAGAAAATATTGTTTCAAAGAGGAACTGGGAACAATCGGTAGGTATAATGTAACTTTTTTAGCATATGACCTCTAACTCCAACATCATGAAAAAGACCGCACTGATGCTTTTCATTTCTCTGATATTCCTTTCCTGTGAGAGGCAGACTGATCTGGTTAACAAAACGACAGATGCTCAGATTGTAGGATTTGTTACTGCAAAATGTTATTGCTGCTGGGGTTGGGTAATTGAAATTGGAACAGAAACTATTAAAGCCGAGCATATACCAAACCTGACCCCATCTGAAAATACAGTTTTCCCAATAGAGGTAAGGATCACAATCGGTCAGCAAATTATAGAC
>JAWOHR010000049.1:0-32496 GCA_046485075.1 Bacteroidales bacterium | reverse complement strand
CGTAGGAGGTAGCCCTTCTGGTTCCCACCACACTCAGGCTCCTTTGACACCGGAGTCCGTGATTACCCATTGTATAGATAAGTACCGGTCCGTCGCTGCACTCATTCAGGAGCGGAGGGAAGTCAGGATTTTTATAACAAATCGCCTGTATATGATGCTTTCCCATGAATTCCATCTCTCTCTCTGCCTGTCCCACCAGCGATGATTCGTTAATGGATCGGGACAGACAGGGTCCGATTCCCTCAATACTTTCCAGGGCTTTCCTCTTCTGGAGGAATACATCCCGTGCCGATCCTACCCTGTTAATTAGCTTTCGGGCTGTAACCGGTCCTATGGAAGGAACCATGGTCAGGGCGATCAGGTACTTTAATTCAGTCAGTTCATCAGCCATCTCTTTTTCAGGGTTAATGTGATAACATTCCTGCTTATCGTTGTTTCAGGCGGCGGACCTGTTAAATTAGAGTTAAAAACATGGTATATAGATTTTTATGAAATCAATTTCCTACATTAATCACATTAAATCAGAAAAATATTGAAAGGTGGATATAAGCAGGAAATTATTAGCACTTCTCTTTTTAGCCGGATGGGCCTGCAGCGAGAATCAAGCTCAGGACACCTCATTGCTGCCTCTTTACGATGGTCTTTCAAAGTATCATCGGACAGTCACCACAAATTCAAAGGAGGCACAGGAATATTTTGACCAGGGACTGGCACTCTATTATGGTTTTAATCATGAAGCAGCCATTCTTTCTTTCAAACAAGCCCTTGTTCTGGATTCAAATTGTGTAATGGCATGGTGGGGTCAGGCTATCTCTTCCGGACCAAACATCAATAATACTGCAATGGATGACCATGCGAAAATTGCTGCATGGGAGACCATCGTGATGGCCCGGGAGCAATTAGATAAAGCTTCAGCGGTTGAAGCCATGTTAATAAACGCATTGTCCAAACGATATACCTGGCCTGCTCCGGATGACAGAAGATCATTGGATCTGGCTTACGCCGGGGCAATGAAGGAAGCCTATGATGAATTCCCTGAGGATGTGGATGTTGCCGTACTCTATGCAGATGCCATGATGAATCTGCGTCCATGGGATTTGTGGACCTCCGAAGGCATTCCGCAGCCCGGTACCGGGGAAATTGTGACGATCCTGGAAAGAGTTCTTGAAAAACAACCCGATCATCCGGGTGCCTGTCATTTTTATATCCATACCATGGAGGCATCGCCCTTCTTTGCGAAGGCTCTTCCCGCTGCCGATTTTCTCCGCAACAGGATGCCCGGAGCCGGTCACCTGGTTCATATGCCATCGCATATCGATATCCGTCTTGGATCCTATGAGGACGCAATTACAGCCAATCTGAAAGCCATTGAAGCAGACCATATTTGGATCCCTTCCGGTGGTTTTTATACGATGTACCGTGCACATAACTATCATTTCCTTGCATATGCGGCCATGTTCGATGGTCAGAAGGAACTGGCACTTTCAGCCTCTGAAGATCTGACTGATGCGATACCGCTTGAAGTGGTCAGGGCTTATCCTGATTTCCTGGATGGGTTCATTGCTGTACCCACTCATGTCATGGTCCGCTTTGGCATGTGGGATGAATTGATCCAGCAGGTCAAGCCTCCTGAGGATCTTTATCTGACCACCGCATTCTGGCACTATGGCAGAACCGTTGCTTTTGCTGCCAGCGGAAGGGTTGATGAGGCCATCAGTGAATACGACGCATTGTTAACTGCTTATGAGCAGGTTCCCGGTAGCCGGTTAATTGGAAATAATCCCGGGAAAACAGTGCTTGATATAGGGGTGCTGATGGCAAAAGGTGAGCTGGAGTACAGAAAGGGTAACCATGAGGAAGCATTCAGACTGTTAAGAAAGGCAGTGCAAAAAGATGATGAATTGCGCTATGATGAGCCATGGGGTTGGATGATGCCCATCAGACATTCATTGGGCGCTTTATTGCTTGAGCAGGACCATTACGAAGAAGCAATCGAGGTCTTTCGTAAGGACCTTGAAATTCACCCTCATAACGGCTGGTCCTTAAAAGGTCTGGCTTCTTGTTACCATTCGACAGGGCAACACCAGAAGGCCATACTTACGGAAAATCTATTTGATGAATCCTGGTGCAGATCCGATATTCAACTGAAGGCTGCATGTTTTTGCAGTACGCCTAGTCCTGGTTGACCCCGTTTTTAAAGTACTTTTGCAATGAGGAGAGGATCCTGTTCCTGTCCTGATCGTCTACGGCTGAGAGGCTGATGGGCGGGTATCCCACGATCTTGTTCCGGAAGTGCTGGTAAAGAATGATTTTTTGGTAGCGTCCGAAGAAGAACGGTTTCAGTTCATACTTTACAAACTGCTGTTTCGGAATCTCAATGGAATTTTTTTTGCTGTTGAACAGGCTCAGGGGATAGTACCTCATCACGATCATCTCCCCATGATCGCTGTAAGCGATAAAGCAGGGTATTTTCCTAGAGTAATAGATATTGATCGCCACGTAAAGGGTCGCGATAAAGATGATCACATGATATTCGGACAGCCAGATATCGGGATTATCGAACCAGGGAATAAAGATAAGCACAATGATGGCCATCGTGAATACAATGGCCATAATCAGTCTCCTGAGCCAGATTCTGTAAGTATTTTTCTGGTTATCTACCTTCATTTTTACGCCTGTTCCGCTCTGTTTTGATCAGTCCGAGCTCACGTCCTGTCTGTCCCTTTACGGAGGTATTTTCCTCCACCCTGCGCATCAGGTAGGGCAAGACGAAACGAACCGGGCCGTAAGGTACATATTTTGCTACATTAAACCCGGCTGCTGCCATGTTAAAACTGATGTGCTCACTCATTCCGTAAAGCTGCGAGAACCATACCCGCTTGTCGTCAGGGTCAATTTTTCGTTCGATCATCAGGTCAGCAAGGTACTTACTGCTGAACTCGTTGTGGGTGCCGTTAAAGATGGAGACCACATCCAGGTTGTCGAGGGAGATTTTAAGCGCCAGGTTAAAGTCCCTGTCCGTACTCTCCTTATCGGGCTGTATGGGATCAGGGTAACGCAACTTCCGGGCCCGTTCCCGCTCTCTCTCCATATAGGCTCCTCGTACAAACTTGGCTCCAAGGAAAAATTTCTCCTCCCGGGCAGTGCGGATATCTGCTTCGAGAATACCGATGCGATCGTGCCGGTACATCTGGTAAGTATTGAACACGATGGCCCTTTTATAATTGTATTTTCGCATCATATCCATCACAACCTGGTCGATGAAATTCTGATAAAAGGTATCCTCGGCATCGATCATGATGGGAATGTCGCAGTCAAATGCGGTTTTACAAAGCTGGTCGACACGTTGCCGGAATTTCTCACCCTCCCGGATGATATTTTTGTCGGGGACTGAAGAGCCGCTGAGGATCTCCAGTGCATCATTGTTTCCAAATGCCGTGGGTTTGAAAACTGCAAATGGGATGTTCGGATTATTCCCTGCATTTCTCACTGCTCTCAGGGTCTCCTGAAGCGCGGCTTCAATGGCTTTATCCGACTCTCCGCCCTCCACCGAATAGTCAAGGATGGAATAGACATTGGCCCCTTTGAGCTTTTCCACTGCAGGTTGACACGCCTCAAGGGTTTCGCCTCCCACAAAATGTTTGAATGCAGTGGGCTTAACGATCCATCCGATGGGAATCCTCAGGCTGGAGCAAACCCAAATGACCGGGTTGGCAATTTTTACCAGGATGGGGTATGAGATCAGTTTAAAGAGAATGTATGCCCGTCGCAGGTCGCGGTCCGATTTGATGCTGAAAGCGGTTTTGGTATCTTCAAAGTTAATCATGATGGTATAACGGTTACTGAAGCAGTTTTTGCCGGCCGCAATATATGCTAATTATTATCTTTGAATCATGAAAAAAGTCATCTTCGCGCCACAAAATTCAATAAAAGAGATCATATACCTGCCATCCTCAAAAAGTATATCCAACCGGATGCTGATCATGCAGGCCCTTTCCGGGAGCGGGATTGAACCTGGAAATCTTTCCGACAGTGACGATACCCGTGTTCTCAGGGATGCTTTAAAACAGGCCTCCGGGGTGATAGATATCGGTCATGCCGGGACTGCCATGCGTTTTCTGACCGCTTTTTTGTCCACCCGGGACCAGCGGGTGGTCCTCACCGGGTCTGATCGAATGAAGCAGAGACCCGTGGGAGCGCTGGTGGATGCCCTGAGGGAACTGGGTGCCGGAATCAAATATCTGGAGCGTGAGGGTTGCGCTCCGCTGGAGATCGGAGGAGGAATGAAAGAAGGCGGGAGCATTGTTGTGGATGGCGGTATCAGTAGTCAGTTTATCAGCGCACTGATGATGATCGGACCGGTTCTGGAGGGTGGACTTCACCTCTCGCTTTCCGGCGATGTGGTCTCTGCAACCTATATCCGGATGACCCTTTCCCTGATGCAAAAAGGAGGTATTGAGGCCACTTTTAACGGAAGGGAAATCAACATTCCCCAGGGCACCTATAACTTCGGCAGGTATGTGGTGGAGTCGGACTGGAGCGGCGCCTCCTACTGGTACCAGGTGGCTGCCATGATGCCCGGTTCGGTGATCACGCTTCCCAACCTGGAGAAGGATAGCCTCCAGGGGGATTCCGTACTCGCGTCGTTGTTTCTTCAGCTGGGGGTTCAAAGCTTGTTTGATGGGAATTCATTGGTCCTTCGCTCTGGCGGGAAGGTCAACAGGGCCCTGTATGAATATGATTTTACCGGTTGTCCCGACCTGGTGCAGACCTGTGCGGTGACACTTTGTGCGCTGGGAGTCCCCTTTCGCTTTTCGGGTACCCGGACCCTGCGGGTAAAGGAGACCGACCGGTTGGCTGCCCTGCAGGTTGAGCTTGGAAAATTTGGGTTTAAGCTTGATACCGATACAGGGGGTGACTGGATCCTCTGGAAGGGAAACAAAGGGCAACCTGCAAACCATCCGGAGGTTGAAACCTACCACGATCACCGCATGGCCATGGCTTTTGCGCCCCTGGCCATACCTTTCGGTAAGATCATTGTGAATGATCCCATGGTGGTGACTAAATCCTACCCCGGTTTCTGGCAGGACCTTGAGAAGGCAGGATTCCCCGTTTCAACCCTTTAGATCCCTGCGCTCACGGAAGAACTGTTTCAGCAGCCGGGAGGACTCCTCCGCCATGATTCCCGAAACCACCACGGTTTTTTCATGCAGAATGGACAGCTCTATGCGGGAAAAACCCTCCCTGGGATCCGGGGCTCCGAAAACAACCCGGTCCGGTTGTGCCCATTTCAGGGCTGCAGCACACATCACACAAGGCTCAAGGGTCACAAAAAGGGTGCAACCGGTCAGGTATTTGGCCCCCAGGAAGTTTGAGGCTGAAGTGATGGCGATCATCTCGGCATGGGCGGTCACATCCATCAGCTGCTGGGTCATGTTATGGGCCCGGGCAATGATGCGGTCGCTGTTCACAATGACCGCTCCGACGGGCACCTCCTTCAGGTCATATGCTTTTTGGGCCTCCTTCAGGGCTTCCTTCATAAAATATTCATCGGGGAATAGTGTTCTCTCCATACCAAAAGTTACTAAATTTGCACTCGCCAATGACAAAAATAGGCATACGGGGTAGCTTATCATATAAAAAACATAAAAATGTACAGAACACACAACTGCGGTCAGTTAAGGATGGAACAGGAAGGAGAGCTTGTCACCCTTTCGGGATGGGTTCAGAAATCGAGGGACCTGGGGGGAATGACCTTTGTGGATATGAGGGACCGCTACGGGATCACCCAGTTGGTTTTTAATATGGAGACTGATCCCGGGTTGTGCAGGGAGGCCCGGAAACTGGGCCGGGAGTATGTCATCCAGGCATCGGGCAAGGTTGCAGAGCGGAGCAATAAGAATCCGCAGCTGGCCACCGGCGATATCGAGATTTTGGTGGAGAGCCTGAAAATCCTGAACCCGTCGCAGGTACCCCCGTTTACCATTGAAGATCACACCGATGGAGGCGACGAAATCAGGATGAGATACCGCTACCTGGACCTGCGGCGGCCTGAAGTAAAGAAGAACCTGATGCTGAGGCACCAGGTGGCTTTCGAGACCAGGAAATACCTGAGTGAACAGGGTTTCCTGGAGGTGGAGACTCCCGTTCTGATCAAATCCACCCCGGAGGGAGCCCGTGATTTTGTGGTGCCCTCCAGAATGAACCCGGGAGAGTTCTATGCACTTCCCCAGTCACCTCAGACCTTTAAGCAGTTGCTGATGGTGGCCGGCTTTGATAAGTATTTCCAGATCGTGAAGTGCTTCAGGGATGAGGACCTGAGGGCAGACCGGCAGCCGGAGTTTACCCAGATCGATTGCGAAATGTCGTTCGTTGACCGGGACGATATCCTGGAGGCTTTTGAAGGACTGGCCAGGCACCTGTTCAGGTCGGTCAGGGGTGTGGAGTTTGAAGGAGCGTTTCCAAAATTGCCTTACCAGGAGGCCATGAGGCGTTATGGTAACGACAAACCGGATATCCGTTTTGGCATGGAACTGACCGAGATGACCGGCATGGTCCGTGGAAAGGGATTCCAGGTGTTTGATACAGTTGATTATGTAGGCGGTATTTGTGCCGAAGGATGTGCCGGGTACAGCCGGAAGCAGCTGGATGAACTCACTGAGTGGGTCAAAAGACCACAGCTCGGGATGAAGGGTCTGGTATATGTTAAATTTAACGAAGACGGAAGCCTGAAATCATCGGTCGATAAATTCTTTGATGACACCGCACTCAAACAGTGGGCAGATAGGTTCGGAGCCAAACCGGGAGATCTGATCCTGGTACTGGCCGGTGATCGCAACCTGGCACTGAAAGCCCTCAGTGAACTGAGGCTGGAGATGGGCAACCGCCTGGAACTCAGAGATCCCAATGTGTTTAAGCCCCTTTGGGTGGTGGACTTCCCGCTACTGGACTGGAGTGAGGAGACGGGCCGGTTTCATGCCATGCACCACCCCTTCACCAGTCCCTATGAAGAGGATATCGATTTGTTCACCACAGATCCGGGCAAGGTCCGGGCAAAGGCATACGACCTGGTGATCAATGGTGTGGAGATCGGAGGAGGATCCATCAGGATCCATGAAGAAGGGCTGCAGAAGCAGATGTTCGATCATCTTGGCTTTACCCCTGAAGAGGCCCAAAAACAGTTTGGGTTCCTGATGAGTGCTTTCAGGTATGGTGCACCTCCCCATGGTGGAATCGCTTTCGGTTTCGACCGCTGGGTTGCCATGTTTGCAGGAATCGAATCGATCCGGGATGTGATTGCCTTTCCCAAGAACAATTCGGGACGCGATGTGATGATCGATACCCCTTCGACCATTTCGCAGGAGCAGCTGGATGAACTTTTCCTGAAAACCACTCCCCCCAGGTAATCAGGAGCCCGGGGGCTTATAGCCAATCAGTGTAGCTGAGGTGCAATCTGTGATCTTCACATGAACATAATCACCAGGGGTTACCGATCCGCGGGGAAAAACAACCACCTTATTCTGGGAGGTGCGGCCATAGAGCTGCGCTTCCGATTTCTTTGAGGTGCCTTCGGCCAGGACCTCGTAGATTTTACCGATATCCTTCTGCTTGCCGGCGAGCGAAAGCTTCAGCTGTAACTCGATAATCTCGTTCAGCCGCCTGGTTTTCACCCTTTGGGGAACATCATCTTCCAGTTTCTCAGCTGCAAAGGTCCCGGGCCTTTCACTGTATTTGAACATGAAAGAAAGGTCGAAGCCGGCCCACTCCATGAGGCTCAGGGTCTGCTGGTGTTCCTCTTCGGTTTCACCACAGAACCCGGCAATGATATCGGTGGACAGGGATGCTTCAGGAAGGTATTTACGGATGGCCTCAACCCGCTCCACATAATGCTCCCGGGTGTACTTTCTTTTCATACGCTCCAGTACGGTGGTGCTGCCGGACTGCACAGGAAGGTGTATGGACCGGCATATATTGGGCCGGGCAGCCATTGCCTTCAGTAGTTCGTCGCTCATGTCCTTCGGATGAGAGGTGGCAAAGCGCACCCTTAGCAAGGGGTCGATTGCAGCGACCTGGTCAAGGAGCTGCTCGAAAGTCACCCCGGTTTTTGTATCCCCCCACCGGTATGAATTCACATTCTGACCCAGAAGGGTTACCTCCCTGTAACCCACTTCAAAAAGCTGTGTGGCTTCACTGATGATGGTCTCCGGGTCGCGGCTTCTCTCCCTGCCCCGGGTCCCGGGAACCACGCAGTAGGCACAGAAGTTGTTACAGCCCCTCATAATGGAGACGAAGGAAGTCACCTGGTTCTGATCCATCCTCACCGGTGTGATATCCGCATAGGTTTCTGTATCCGAGAGCAGCGTATCAATCGCTTTCTCTCCAATCCCGACCCGGGCAAGCAACGTAGGGAGCTCACGGTAGGCATCAGGACCTGCCACCAGGTCAATCACAGGCTCCTCTTCCAGCAAATCCTCCTTCAGTCGTTCGGCCATACATCCGATGAGCCCCACCGAAACATCCTTGTTCTCCTTCTTGATACGGCCAAACTCCCTGAGCCTTGCCCGGATGCGCTGTTCGGCATTGTCCCTGATGGAACAGGTGTTGATCAGAATCAGGCTGGCCTCCTTAATCTCCGCGGTGACCTGGTAATCCTGCCTCTGCAGGATGGCAGCCACCACCTCACTGTCCGCCACATTCATCTGGCATCCGTAGGTCTCTATATAAAGCTTTCTTTTTGACACAGGGAGCAAAGGTAGAAAACGAACATAACTTTTTTTGTTAAAACTTTATAAAAGGGCCATTTACCGACAAAACCTCCTGCTTCGCCGATTTAGTGTTTCGAAACGATTGTATTCTCCCTAAAATTGCAGAAGAAATAATTGTAATCTTAAAACAAATGAAAATGGGAGCAGGTATATTTTGGGGTGCATTTTTACTCTTGCTGGGTATTGCAATGATCATTAAGGTGGTATTTCAGGTTGAATTCCCGGTCTTTAAGGTGGTGGTGGGAATTTTCCTGGTCATGCTGGGAATCAAAGTCCTGTTCGGACGGTTTATCCTTCCCTCCCACCATTTTGAACCCGAGGAGACCATCTTTAGTGAGCGGACCTATGATCAACCCGAGTCGGGAAAGGAGTACACGGTACTTTTTGCCAAAGGGGTGTATGATTTTACCAGTGTGGATCTGAGCAAGGGGAGTTTTCATACGAAGATCAGCACTGTTTTCGGGGGAACCCAGGTGATTATCCCCCGTGATCTGCCGGTAAGGATCACTGCCGATGCGGTTTTTGCCGGGGCAGAGTTACCCGATGGCAATACGGCTGTATTTGGATCGGCAATGTATCAGAGTGACTCCTGGAGTCCCGATTCGGCGAGCATCAACATCAAAATGGATGTTGTATTTGGAGGTGTCCAGGTAATCCGTCGTTAAACCTGTTTCAGGAAACAGGCATTTTGCTATTTTTGCATAAAATCTCGCAACATTATGTCAGGACATAGCAAATGGTCAACCATCAAGCGCAAAAAGGGCGCGATTGATGCCAGACGGGGAAAACTTTTCACCAAACTCATCAAGGAGATCACTGTTTCTGCAAGTACAGGAGGATCAGATCCTGAAGCAAATCCCCGGCTCAGGTCTGCCATACAGAATGCCAGGGGGATGAACATGCCCAAGGATACCATCCAGAGGGCCATCAATAAGGCTGACAGGGACCACTCATCTTTCATGGAGCTCACCTTTGAAGGGATGCTTCCTTTCGGCATCGGGGTTGTTGTGGATTGTCTTACCGACAACCGCAACCGTACGGTTGGCAACGTGCGCTCCATCTTCAATAAACGGGGAGGCAACCTGGGAACAAATGGTTCGCTGAATTTCATGTTCGAGAGAAAAGGGGTGATCAGTCTGCCCAAAGGGAACATGGATCCCGATGAGTTTGAACTTGAACTGATCGATGCAGGTGTCGATGAAATTGAGATGGAGGAGGATACCTTTATGATCACCACTCCCATGGAGGAGTTCCACAATGTCCAGAAAAAACTGCAGGAGATGGGCCTTGAGCCCGAAAGTGCCGATCTGCAAAGAATTCCCAATGATACCATTGAGCTTTCTTTGGAGCAGTCTCTTCAGATTATGAGGATTATTGAGGAGTTCGAGGATGATGACGATGTCCAGTCAATCTGGCATAACCTCGAGATCACCGAAGCGGTGAGTGCCGCGTTGGATGATTAATCGTAAATCCCTTTGTTGATCAGTCGTACACAGAAAATGGTTATGCCAATGATCACTCCGGAGATAGCCCCTGTGCGACCAATGTGATCGGGATCATACCAGTTGAAAAATACCAGGGCGGGTCCGGATCCCATCAGTAGCAACATTGAAACCATCGGGAACCTGGGAATCCGGAACCTGGTCAGGCTCATTCCCAGTGCCCATGCTCCCAAACAGCTGCTTCCAACAAGCCTGAAGAACTGCTCTTGCCTGAACTGACCCAGCAGCCGCAGGTTGAGCTGATCACCGGTCTGATCCATGTTTTCAGTCACCATGGCTGAAATATCCCTGTGTAGCTCCAGCCCCACCAGCGCCATCATCAGGAATCCTGCGGAAGCGCCCAACATCAGGATTGCATTCAGGTAGGGTAGCAACTTCAATTTTCCTAGTAGCAGGGAGAAGAAAAAAGGGATGGAAAGGGCCATCATTATCGCTGTAAAAAGCCAGGCAATAGAGCTTATTTTCTGGCTTAGGGTATTCTCGGAAAGATAACTCAGATCCTCCTGAAGGGTGGCATAGGGACTCACAAATTTGAAATCCAGCAACAAAGCGGCAATATAACTGGCAGCTACCAGAATCAGCATCAACCCTGTGAACACTTCGTTTCGGCGCTTTGACCCCTCTTTTTTTTCCGGCATAAAGTGAAAGTAATCAATTTATGCAAATTTGATTAATTTTGTGATGCAAAAACCGGAACAGACCGCTCATGAAATCCTCCATTCTATTCATCTCTATTTTCCTTTTGGCAGGAGCCTTTGCATGGGGGCAATCGGGCTCGGGGGAAGATCTGCTAAAAAGTCTCAAGCGGGGAGGGTCTCAGGATCACATCAGCATCCGGACCGACTCTCTGCTGGATGTTAACTATTACAAACTGCTATCATCCAACAGCAATATAACAGGCGTTCCCGGTTTCCGGATTCGTATCTATTCCGAAAGTGGCATCGGGGCCAAGGAGGAGCAACAACGGGTCAGGGCCAGCTTCCTTTCAAATTTTCCTGAGATCGATGCCTACTACGATTACGATGAGCCTTACTTCAAGGTTTATGTGGGTGACTGCCGTACACGCAGCGAGGCTTTGAAGCTTTATGATTTGATCAAAAGGAAATTTCCCAATCCTATCCTCGTGGAGGATTATATCAATATTAAATGATAGACGAAGTCAGGCATAAATGCGGTATTGCGATGGTGCGGTTACTGAAACCCCTGGAGCATTACCAGCTCACCCATGGGTCGTGGAGGTATGGCATTGAGAAGTTGTACCTTCTGATGGAGAAGCAGAGGAACAGGGGGCAGGACGGAGCGGGTATCGTAAGCCTGAAGATGAATACCCCACCCGGTATGAAATACTTCAACCGTCACAGAGAGGTAGGTTCGACGGCCATCAATGAGATTTTTGAAAAAATTTATAAAGAATATAGCAGGGCCGAGAGAAAACATCAGGGAGCTTTCAACGATCCGCAGTGGGCTAAGATGAATCTTCCCTTTGTGGCTGAGGCTTACCTTGGTCACCTGCGGTATGGTACCTTCGGTTCAAATTCCATTGATAACCTTCATCCTGTGATGCGGCAGAACAATTGGAAGACCAGGAACCTGGTGCTGGCAGGGAATTTCAATCTGACCAATGTGGATGAGCTGTTTTCGAGGCTGATGGACCTTGGCCAGTTTCCCAAAGACTATTCAGATACGGTTACCATGCTTGAAAAAGTGGGGCATTTCCTGGATAAGGAGAACCAGGTCCTGTTCAATACATTTAAGGAGAAAGGATATACCAATCGCGACATTACCGACCAGATCAGTATGAACCTGGATGTGGGGAGAGTCCTGGGTGAGGCCAGTAAATACTGGGACGGGGGATATGCAGTTGCAGGAATGATGGGTCACGGCGACCTGTTTGCCATGCGTGATCCATGGGGAATCAGGCCGGCCTTTTATTACCAGGATGAGGAAGTGGTTATTGTGACCTCTGAAAGGCCTGCGATCCAGACTGCAATGAATGTAAAATTTGATGCGGTAAAGGAGCTGCCGGCGGGACATGCTCTGGTCATCAAAAAGAATGGAAAGGTTTTACTGGAAAGAATACGGAAAGAGGAGGAGAAGAAGTCCTGTTCATTCGAAAGAATCTACTTTTCCAGGGGCTCTGACCGGGAGATCTACCGGGAGCGTAAAAAGCTTGGCGAACTGCTGGTCCCCGATATTCTCAAAGCCATCGATTATGATGTGGAGAATACGGTCTTCTCTTTCATTCCAAATACAGCCGAGTCTGCATTTTATGGCATGGTGAAGGGCATTGAGGATTTTACCGTCCGGCAGAAGCTGGAAAAGTTGAAGAAGCTGAACGGGAGTCTCGATCAGGAGGAGGTTCTGAAGATTATGACCGGTCGCGCCCGAATTGAAAAAGTGGCTATCAAGGATTTGAAGCTGAGAACCTTTATCTCGCGGGACAAAGGAAGAAAAGACATGGTCAGTCATGTCTACGATATCACATATGGATCACTCAGACCGGGGCAGGACAACCTGGTGATTATTGATGACAGCATCGTAAGGGGTACCACCCTGAAGCAGAGTATTATCAAGATTCTTGACAGGCTCGAGCCCAAAAGAATTGTAGTGGTTTCTTCCTCTCCGCAGATCCGTTATCCCGATTGCTACGGGATCGATATGGCAAAACTGGGCGATTTCATCGCTTTCCAGGCAGCCATCGAGCTACTCAAGGAGAACGAGATGGAGCATGTGATCAATGAGGTATATAAAAAGTGCAGCTTGCAGAAGGAACTGCTCAAGGAAGAGTATGTGAATTATGTAAAGGATATCTACAAGCCTTTCACAGATGAGCAGATCAGTGCGAAGATTGCGGAAATGCTTACCGATTCGAGCATTCATGCCGAGGTCAGGATTGTCTACCAGAGCATCAGGGGGCTCCATGAGGCCGTTCCGGATGACAAGGGAGACTGGTACTTCACCGGTGATTATCCCACTCCGGGAGGCAATAAGGTTGCAAGTACTTCATTCCTGAACTACATCCACGGAATCAATATGCGTGCCTATTAATTTCCCCGCTTATTAAAGTAGAACCTTTTTGTTAAGCGGGCGAGTTTCAGGTCCCTCCGGCGGATATTTTTTATCTTCAGCAACTGTTTGGGGATATAATTCATCACATGCCGTTCGACCTTGGCTTTATACAGATCGCTCAAAGTAATCATAATTCCGGTCTCCTCCACATCTCCGAATCCCCGGTTCAGTACGGTTCCAAAAGTTCTCATGGAGGGTGAGAGGTTCATATAGGCATTGATCAGCGGGGGAATATTTTCCCCGCAGGCCCGAACCTCTTTGGAGAGAATCTTATAGTTTTCAGAGTAATTCTGTCCTTTAAAAATGGCAGTCAGCCTGGCCCTGTCGGTTGCCATTTTCAGCGGCTCCTTTGGGACGACCAGCCCATCATGATCGGGGAAATACTTGTTCAGGAAAAAGAGGATCATATCCCTGGCCATCTGGTGGTAGTGGAGGTACATGGTAACTTTCCCGAACATATATTTTTTCTCCGGGTAGTCCATTGTCAGTGTTCCCAAACCATCCCATAAATTGTCAAGGGCATATATTCCCTTGCGTCGTAGCTGGGTCGACTGGTATTTGGGTTGGACAAACGAACGGCCCAGTTCTATCATATGCGGAAGATAGTCATGAATGAAGGGGTCGGAGAAATTGAATAATTTTGATGTGGCGAGCCGTACCTGGCCATCTTTCACGCACTTGCTGGAGTCGCAGATAAAAAACCGGTAACCTCCCAGGATTGCCTGCTCCTCAGGGTCCCAGACAATCAGTTGCTGGTATGAATGATCACCGGTATCGAATTCGTCCAGGTCACACTCCAGCCCTGTACCGCCTCCTGCTGCCCGGAAAGCGAGCTCCCTGAGCCTTCCAATCTCCCTCAGGGTATTGGGTGCGTTATTGGCATTGATGATGTATATCTTGTTGCCAGCCTTATTGGTTTTTCTGATGAACCTTTCCTGATTCAACTCATCTTTCAGGGCTTCCAGGGGAACAGGAGGGATGATATCCTTCATGGACATGATATTATACTTTAGTTTTTGATAAAACTGAATTCCCTTTCAGGGTCCTCAGCGATGATGTAAACATGATCCTTTACGAGCTGGGCCCACTCCAGAGGGGTAAACCTTTTATCGAAAGTTTCAAAGGGGATCGGTTTCCCGAAAGTGATTACAAAGTGTTTGTTCCGGTGTTGATAAGATTCATTGGGAAGGAAGAACATTTCCAGGTTTGCCTTAATTCCCAGGAATTTACGAATATTGGCCAGATTATAAAAGAAATTTGTACACCGGCCGGAGACATGGATGGGGACTACATCCCGTTTGGTTTGAGTGGCTTTGGAGATGATGCTTTTTTGCCATTGAACATCCCTGATTACCCCCTTTTTCCTTCGGGAGACCAGTCCGGCCGGGAACGACATAACCTGTTGGTCGGATTCGAAAATGGCATGGATCCGCTGTACGTTCTCTTTGGCCTGGGACCCGTGTTTGTTTACAGGGACAAAGATTCCGTCCATATTCTGAACTTTGGTAAGGATATCATTGGCTAGTACTTTCAGATGGGGGTAGGTCCTGCTTAACTCACTGATGATCATCATCCCGTCAAATCCACCAAGCGGATGGTTGGATACAAATATAAACCTTCCATCCTTTTTCAGGTGATCACGACCTGTCACCTCGAGGGTTACGTTGAAGGCATCAATGGAAGCCCGTGCAAACTCCACATTTTTCTTGTATCCGTGGTTATAGAGAATGGGATCGTTCATGAAGTCGATCCTCAGTATGCGCGAGAGGATCCGGAAGACGAAGCCCGGGATCCACCTTGCCAGGGATGGATTTTTCTCCATAAAAATGTCCCGGAGATTTATGGGCTTGAAATTCCTCTTATGTGTTGCTTCATCCATTACAATAACAAAAGTATTAAAAAAATCCCGGCTATAAATGGCTGAAAGTTATTAACAAAGTGGGAAAAAGTGGGGTAAAATGGAGCAAAGTGGTAAAAAAGTACTATTTTTACTTTCGAACCTGCAAAAACCCTATGACTACCTTCATCGGAGACTATACGGTCAGACTCGATCCAAAAGGGAGGCTCTCCTTTCCATCTGCTTTTAAAAAGCAGATCAGGGAAGGACTTCAGGATGGTTTTGTGTTGAAGCGGGATGTGTTTGAACCATGCCTGATCATCTACCCCATGGAGGAGTGGGAGAGGCAGAACAGGATCATCCGGGCCAGGACCAATCCATATAACAAGGAGCATGCACGTTTTCTGAGGATGTTTTTCTCCGGAACGGCCGAGGTTGCCCTGGATGCCAATAACCGGATGCTAATACCCAAAAGACTATTGGATTATGCCGGGATCGGTACCGAAGTGGTGATGGCAGGACAGTCAGGAAAGATTGAAATCTGGGCATCCGAGAGGTATGGTGGGGTGAGTGATGTAGATGAAAACTTTGCAGCCATGGCTGAGAAAATTTTAGGAGGAACATTTGACGAACCGGATTGATAATGGGCTACCACAGGCCAGCACTGTTGCATGAAAGCATAGAAGGATTAAATATCAAACCAGGGGGCATTTATGTAGATCTGACCTTTGGCGGAGGGGGACACTCCCTCGAAGTTCTAAAAAAGTTGGGTAAAAAAGGAAAACTTGTGGCGTTTGATCAGGATCAGGATGCACGAGTCAATGTTCCGGAGGATAAGCGTTTAACTTTTGTCGGGGCAAACTTCAGATATTTAAGAAATTACCTGAGATACCATGCCATAGAGAAGGTCGACGGAATATTGGCAGACCTGGGTATCTCATCTCACCAGATTGATATTCCTGAACGGGGTTTTTCATTTAAGTCGGATGCCAGACTTGACATGCGCATGGATGTGCGCGGCAAGGTCACAGCAGAGCAGGTGTTAAACAGTTATACGGTTGAGGAGTTAACCTCGGTTTTCAGGAATTACGGTGATATCATCAACGCCAGGGCACTGGCCAATGCTTTGGAGGCTTTCCGGATGGAAGGGAGGATTGCTACCACGGGTGACCTGGAGGAGGCTCTTAAAAGATTTATTCCCAAGGGACAACCCAGTAAATTCCTGGCAAAAGTTTACCAGTCGCTTCGGATCGAAGTGAATGCCGAAATGGATGCATTGCGGGAGATGCTGCTACAGACCACCGGGGCGCTGGTAACGGGAGGAAGGCTGGTGGTGATCACCTATCACTCCCAGGAGGATCGGCTGGTGAAGAATTTCATGCGTTCGGGGAACCTGGAGGGGGAGGTTACCAAAGATTTTTACGGTCGCTGGCAGACTCCCTGGAAACTGGTTAACCGCAGTGTAATCATCCCGTCCAACGAAGAGCTGGAGGAAAATAAAAGGGCCAGAAGTGCAAAACTGAGAATTGCAGAAAGAGTTGAAACATGGTGAAAGAGGCTAAAAAAGTTGAATTCGACACAACCCTGGAAGAGGGCGGGAAACCCTTTTCCATGCGTGATCTTCTGGATGGAAACGTGCTAACCCGTAAAACGGTTATGAAGCAGTCGCGCTTCATCCTCCTGCTGGTAATGGTTGCTTTTCTCTCCATTGCCAACCGGAATCATGCTGAAAAAACGGTGATCCGGCTTAACCGGCTTCAGGGAGATGTGAAGGAGTTGAGGGCGCAATCGATCACCATCTCCTCGGACCTGGTGCGCATCAGCCGGCAGAGTGAAGTGGTCAGACTGGTGAACAGGTATGAACTGGGACTTGAGGAGAATCTTGAGCCACCTAAAAAACTGATTGAAACTGGAAAATAATATGTCGTTGAAACGTGACATACTGATCCGGGCATCACTGGTATACATCCTCATGCTGGTGTTGGGATTGCTGATTCTTGCCAAAGCCCTGCAACTCCAGTTTTTTGAAAAGGAGAAGTGGGCCCAGGAGGAGAACAGCACGGTGCGTCATATGGTGATCGAACCCAACAGGGGCAATATCTATTCGGCCGATGGCCGGTTGCTTGCCGTGTCGGTGCCCTATTACGAGATACGGATGGATTTCAAATCCGAATCATTCAGCGACGATATTTTTTACGGGGGGGTCGACCAGCTCTCCAAATCACTCTCCAATCTGTTCAGCGACCGCCACTGGTCTACTTACAAAAGAGAAATGGTGAGAGCCCGCGAAAAGGGAGAGCGCTACTTCCTTGTGAAGAGGAATGTAACCTACACCCAGTTGCAACAGCTGAAGAAGTTTCCCATTTTCAACGAGGGCCGGTTCAAGGGTGGGGTCCAGTATATCCAGTCCAACAAGAGGGTACGGCCCTACGGAATGTTGGCAGCCAGAACAGTCGGCTACACCATGAGCGGAGATTTGAGAAGTGTAGTGGGAATTGAGGGGGCTTATGAAGCTGAACTGAAAGGTGTTGAGGGCTACCGACTCATGAGAAAAATTCGAGGGGATATCTGGATGCCCATCAATGATGCCAATGAGATTGAGCCCGAGGATGGTTATGACGTGGTGACCACCATCGATGTGGATCTGCAGGATGTGGCACAGAATGCACTTTATAACCAGCTCCTCAAGCACGACGCCGACCATGGAACCGTGGTATTGATGGAAGTGGAGAGCGGAAAAGTACGGGCCATTGCCAATCTGGCTAAAGATGGAGATGGCAACTACCGGGAAGATTACAACTATGCCATAGGAGAGAGCACCGAACCGGGTTCCACATTTAAGCTTGCATCCATGATCGCTTTGCTGGAAGATGGTTATGTAAAACCGGATGACATTGTGGATGTGGGTGACGGAGTTGTTTACTATTACGGACAGAAGCTGGAGGACAGCGGAGAGGAGGGCCTTGGTAAAATTACGGTCCAGCATGCCTTTGAGGTTTCATCCAATGTGGGGATATCCTCCCTGGTGAACGAAAACTACAAGAAGAGGCCGGAGCAGTTTGTAGACCGGCTGTACGGGATGGGTCTCAACCGGAAACTGGACATCGGGATCAGGGGTGAAGGGAAACCAGATATTAAATATACGGATAGTGAACTGTGGTCGGGTCTCTCCCTGCCATGGATGTCCATTGGATACGAAGTGAGGATGACGCCTCTTCAGATTCTTGCATTTTACAATGCCATTGCCAACAACGGTACCATGGTTAAGCCCATTTTCGTGGAAGAGATGCGTTCCCATGGCAAGGTGGTCAGAAAATTCCAGCCCGAGGTGCTGAATAATCATATCTGTTCGAGGGAGACCCTGGTTCAGGTCAGGGCGATGATGGAGGGAGTGGTGGAGAACGGTACCGGTAAAAACCTCTCAAACAGCCACTACAGAATTGCAGGAAAGACCGGGACTGCCCAGGTTTCTCTCAACAAAGAGGGTTATACAAAGTCTCTGTACCAGGCCTCTTTTGTGGGCTATTTTCCAGCAGATAAACCCAAATACTCCTGCATTGTGGTGGTCAATGCCCCTTCAAAGCATATCTACTACGGGAACCTGGTGGCAGGCCCCATTTTCCGATCGGTGACGGACCGGATCTATGTGCGGGAGTATGATATGCATGACAAGGGTGTTGTGATGGCCCATCAGGAGATTCAGGTTCCATTTTCCAAAAGCGGAATGAGGGAGCCGCTTGAAAATACATTCAGTTACCTGAAGCTTCCCCTGCATCCGGGTGAGGGGAAAGGGGGGTGGGTTTCCACCAAAAGTACTCCCGATGGATTGCTCCTCAACGACCGGGCGATTCCCGCTGCGCTGGTCCCCAATGTGGTTGATATGGGGCTGAAGGATGCTCTTTATCTTCTGGAGTCCAGCGGAATCAGGGTGGTTGTGAACGGACGCGGTACGGTCAGACAACAATCGGTTCGTCCCGGGGAAAGGATCAGCAAGGGCATGGAGGTGAGTTTGAACATGAGTATTAAGGAGGGATAGTGAAACTACAGGAGATCATAAAAGAGATGGAAGCTGTGGAGATCACAGGTTCGGCTGCACTGGAGGTTTCCGGGATTAGTTTCGACTCCAGGAAGGTGGCCCCGGGTGATCTGTTTGTTGCAATCCGGGGAGGCGGTTTCGACGGTCATGATTTTATTCCACTTGCCATCGCCGGCGGGGCTGTGGCCGTTGTGTCGGAGCAGGAGCCCCTGGAAGGTTACCCCGGAATCATATGGTTAAAATCATCCAATACCAGGGAGGCATTGGCCCTGTTGGCCTCTGCCTTCTTCGGTCACCCTTCCCGTGATCTCCACCTGGTGGGAATCACCGGTACCAACGGGAAAACCACCATCGCGACACTGCTTCACAGGATTCATTCCGATCTGGGATTTATGGCCGGTTTAATCTCCACCATACGTGTACTTATCGGTGAGGAGGAATTCCCTGCCACCCATACCACCCCGGACCCTGTCCAACTTAACGCATACCTCAGGAAAATGGTGGAGCTGGGTTGCGGATACTGCTTTATGGAGGTCTCATCCCATGCAATAGACCAGGATCGAATTTGCGGACTGCACTATCATGGTGGAATCTTCACAAACCTCACCAGGGACCATCTGGATTACCATAAAGATTTTAAGACTTACCTCGGGGTGAAGAAGCGGTTTTTTGATCAGCTTCCTGCAGGAGCTTATGCACTGGTGAACGGGGATGATAAGAACGGTCAGGTCATGCTGCAGAATTGCAGGGCCGAAAAACACACCTTCAGCCTTCGATCGGGAGGTGAATTCAGGGGCCGGGTCAGGGAAATGCTTATGGAGGGATCTTTCCTGGAGATCAATGGTAAAGAGGTCTGGGTGAAGCTCCCCGGGCGCTTTAATGCCAGCAATCTGCTTTGCACTTACAGTGCGGCGGTTCTTTCGGGACAGGATCCGGATGACGTGCTTGCCGAACTGAGCAGAGTCGAACCGGTGAAAGGAAGGTTCCAGACCATCCATTCGGAAAGAGGGGTGACGGGTGTGGTGGATTATGCCCATACTCCCGATGCACTGAGCAATGTGCTCGAGACCATCCGGGAAGTCAATGTTTCGGGCGGCGAAGTAATCACCGTGGTGGGAGCAGGTGGAAACAGGGACCGGGGCAAACGACCAATGATGGCCCGGATTGCTGCAGATGCAAGTCATAAGGTGATCCTGACCTCCGATAACCCAAGGAATGAAGATCCTGAAAGTATACTGGATGACATGATGGAGGGAGTTCCTGCCTCCGCCCGGGAGCGGGTGTTACGGATTGTGAACCGGGAGGAGGCCATTCGTACTGCATGCATGCTGGCACGGGCAGGGGACATTATTCTGGTGGCGGGAAAAGGACATGAGGACTACCAGGTCATCGGGAATAAGAAGATGCCCTTTGATGATATGCTTATTCTCCAACAAAACTTAACCAGGACGGAATGATCTACCATCTGTTTTCATACCTTGATCAGTTTGATTTTCCCGGGGCAGGAATGTTTCAATACCTTACCGTCAGGGCCTCCTTTGCAGTAATCACTTCCCTGGTAATCTCGATGATTATTGGTAAAAGAATCATCAAACTTCTTCACAGAAAGCAGATCGGGGAGTCGGTGAGGGACCTGGGACTGGAAGGTCAGTCTTCAAAACAGGGAACGCCCACCATGGGGGGGATCATTATCCTGGCATCCATATTGATTCCGGTACTGCTCTTCGCCAATCTCACCAATATCTATATCATTCTCATGCTGGTGACAACAGTCTGGCTGGGAGTGATCGGTTTTCTGGATGACTACATCAAGGTATTTAAGAAAAACAAGGGGGGATTACGAGGCAAATTCAAGGTGGTTGGCCAGGTGGTATTGGGATTGATCGTCGGAGTGACCCTCTTTCTCAGTGACGACGTAAAAATAAGGGAACGGATCACCATTACCGAAGAAAACTTCAATACATATAAAACCGAGGTGATGCAGGTGGACGGCGGCGGGAATCTCTACGTTGTGGAGGAACACAAGAGACCGCTGACCACCATTCCCTTTGTGAAAAATAATGAATTCGACTACACATGGCTGGTTTGGTTTGCCGGGAAATATGCCGACCCTCTGGTCTGGATCATCTTTGTACTGGCTGTCATCTTTATTGTGACAGCCGTTTCAAACGGAGCCAACCTGACGGACGGACTCGACGGACTGGCTACAGGATCAGCTGCCATCATTGGGGTTACCCTTGGAATACTGGCCTGGCTGTCGGGGAATGCGATATATTCCAATTATCTGAATATTATGCATATACCATATGCCGGGGAGCTGGTTATTTTTGCAGGTGCATTTATCGGGGCTACCCTTGGATTTCTCTGGTATAACTCATTTCCGGCCCAGGTATTCATGGGTGATACGGGCAGTCTTGCCTTGGGAGGTATCATCGCGGTCTTCGCGGTGATCATCCGTAAAGAGCTGCTCATACCCATCCTTTGCGGGGTATACCTGGTGGAGAGCCTTTCGGTGATCCTGCAGGTCAGCTATTTCAAACGAACCAGAAAAAAATACGGAGTGGGACGGAGGATATTCCTGATGTCGCCCATACACCACCACTACCAGAAGAAAGGATTTCCCGAGCCAAAAATTGTCACCAGGTTCTGGATTGTTGGGATCATGCTGGCAGTGGTGACCATTGTAACCCTGAAGATCAGATAAATTAAACGACTAATAACCCATGGAAAACAGAGAACGTATTGTCATCCTCGGAGCCGGAGAGAGTGGAACCGGAGCTGCCATTCTGGCCCGGCAGAAGGGATTTGATGTTTTTGTTTCAGATGCAGGTAAGATCAAACCTTTCTACCGGGAATTGCTGGATGAGTACCAGATCCTGTACGAGTCGGGAGGACATACGGAACGTTCGGTACTTAGTGCCAAAGAGGTGATTAAGAGTCCGGGTATCCCTGAGAGTGCACCCATTGTGAAGCTTCTGAGGAAGAAGGAAATCCCGATCATTTCGGAAATTGAGTTTGCCGGCCGTTACACCAATGCCAAGAAAATCTGTATTACCGGGAGCAACGGGAAAACCACCACCACCTCACTCATTCATCACATGATGCGGAAGGCCGGTCTGAATGTAGGTATAGCAGGAAATGTGGGACGAAGTTTCGCCCTGCAGGTTGCAACCCAAACTTATGATTATTATGTACTTGAACTGAGCAGCTTTCAATTGGACGGGATGTATGATTTCAAGGCTGATATTGCCATTCTGCTCAATATCACACCCGATCACCTTGACCGGTATGATTACAATTTCCAGAATTATATTGATTCGAAACTCAGGGTTGGTCAGAACCTGACCGAGGAAGAATATTTTGTCTTCTGCTCGGATGATGAAATTACCATCAAGGAACTGGAAAAGATCGTATCCAGGGCGCAACAACTGCCTTTTGCATATAAGAAAAAAGATCGTGATGTGGCCTGGGTAGGAGAAGATGAGCGAATGCACATCGAATTCGATGATGTGGATTTTTCCATGTCAGTCCAGGAGCTTTCTTTGAAAGGGAGGCACAATACCTATAACAGTATGGCTGCAGGAATTGCGGGCAATGTTCTGAAGATCCGCAACGAGGTGATCCGGGAAGCACTTATGGATTTTCAGGGTGTGGAACACAGGCTGGAGATCGTCACTAAAGTTCACGGGATCAACTTCATCAACGACTCCAAGGCAACCAATGTGAACTCCACATGGTATGCGCTGGAGAGTGTGATGGGTAAGATTGTGTGGATTGTGGGTGGTATTGACAAAGGAAACGACTACAGCGAACTCTTTAACCTGGTTGAAAATAAAGTAAAAGCGATCGTCTGCCTCGGTAAGGACAACGCGCGGTTGCTCAAAACTTTTACCGGCATGGTGGAGACGATCGTCGAAACGGGAAGTATGGATGAGGCCGTTAAGGCAGCATACTACCTGGGGCGTGATGGGGAGACCGTTTTACTCTCCCCGGCCTGTGCCAGTTTCGATCTGTTTGAAAGTTTTGAGGACCGTGGACGGCAGTTCAAGAATGCTGTCAGATCCCTGTGAGTGCACAGGGGACAGGGAATAGTGCACAGGGGACAGGGAATAGTGCACAGTACTCAGGGGACAGTGCACAGGGGACAGGGAACAGTGCACAGTGCTCAGGGGGATGGGAGGGTGTGAATTTATAAAGTCTGTGAAAAAGGGTGAAGATTAAGAGGTACATAAAGGGTGATAAGGTGATCTGGCTGGTGATTATGATCCTGCTGGTAATCTCTCTTTTATCGGTATACAGTTCAACCGGTTCGCTGGCTTACCAGTATCGCGGCGGGGATACCCTCTATTACCTACTCCGGCAGCTGAGGTTTATCCTGCTGGGGATTGTCATTATCTTTTTTGTCCACCTGGTGCCCTACCACATCTTCAGCCGTCTTTCGGTGGTTGCACTCTGGCTGGCCATCCCTCTGCTGTTCCTTACCCTGGTAGCCGGGCAAAATATTAATGATGCCACCCGGTGGCTACAGATACCCGGAACATCATTCACCATTCAGACTTCCGATTTTGCAAAGATCGCCCTGGTCATGTACCTGGCCAGGGTGCTGTCGGTGAACCAGAACAACATCAGCGATTTCAAGGATGTATTTGGCAAGGTAACCCTGGCTATCGTAGGGATTTGCGGTCTTATTCTGCCTGCAAACTTCTCCACAGCAGTACTGATTTTCCTGACTGCGTTCTCCCTGATGTTTGTTGCAAGAATACCAGTGAAGTACCTGGCCCTGATGATATTTGCAGGATTATTTGCATTCGCCATCTTTCTGGGTGCAACCGAGCTGCTGGGTAAAGAGGGAAGAACCTCCACCTGGAAAAACAGGATTGAGTCGTTCGTGAGCGGGGAGGGTGACAGCTACCAGGCCGACCAGGCCAAAGTGGCTATTGTTCAGGGCGGACTTTTCGGAAAGGGACCCGGGAACTCAACCCAGCGGAACCTTGTGCCGCATCCTTACTCCGATTTCATCTATGCAATCATCATTGAGGAATATGGAAGCCTGGTGGGCGGATTCCTGGTAGTGGCCCTTTATCTATGGCTTTTTTACAGGACCGGCCTGATCATCCGGCGGAGCCGGAGCACCTATGGGGCTTTCCTTGCATTTGGTCTCTCCATGGGGCTGGTCCTTCAGGCTTTCGTGAACATGGCCGTTGCTGTAGGGTTGGTGCCGGTAACCGGACAAACACTCCCCCTGGTGAGTATGGGCGGTTCCTCGATCATCTTCACCAGTATAGCCGCCGGTATGATCCTGTCGGTGAGTTGGGGCACTGATGAGTCCAGGACGCAGGGCATGGATTCCCGGGAGTCCATCCCGGAAGCTGAGAATGGTGGCCAGTCTCCGGATTCCGGGAGTGCAGAAGCCAGTGCCGGGAGTGCAGAGAAATTGAAGATGGGGCAAAGGAAAACGAGAACCGAATTTGATTTGAATGTATAACAGACCCTCATACAGGATCCTCATCGGGGGCGGCGGAACCGGCGGACACGTATTCCCGGCCATAGCCATTGGAGATGCTCTGAAGGCGATGCATCCCGGGGCAGAATTCCTGTTCGTGGGGGCTATGGGAAAGTTGGAGATGGAGAAGGTACCTGAAGCAGGATACCCCATCGAAGGATTACCTGTGGCTGGTTTCCAGAGAAGAGTGACTTTAAAAAATATATCCTTCTTCTACAAGCTGGCTTCGAGTATGCTCAAATCGAGACGAATCGTAAGGCGCTTTAAACCAGATGTTGCGGTGGGCGTGGGAGGTTATGCCAGTGGTCCCATTTTAAAAGCTGCTGCAAGGGGGGGTGTTCCCATCCTGATTCAGGAGCAGAACTCATATGCAGGGATGACCAACCGACTTCTGGCCCGGACAGCCCGCTCCATATGTGTGGCCTATGAAGGGATGGAACGGTATTTTCCGGCAGAAAAAATCCACCTGACTGGTAACCCCATTCGCCAGCAACTGGTTCAACGCTCCACCGACAAATTGGCAGACCTGAAGGAGTTTGGACTTGTTCCTGGAAAAAGGACCTGTTTGGTTGTGGGCGGAAGCCTGGGGGCAGGAACCCTGAACCGGAGTCTTTTGGCCGGGTTGAACCGGCTGGCACGGCAGGATCTGCAATTGATATGGCAATGCGGGAAAAGTAATCATAAGGAGATTGAAAGAATGGTGGCGGCATCCGGATTAAAAAATGTGAAGGTGATGCCATTTATATCAAGGATGGAGTGTGCATACGGTGCGGCAGATTTGATCATATCACGGGCAGGAGCAATATCCATTTCCGAACTGTGCGTCATCGGGAAACCAGTGATCCTGGTTCCCTCTCCCAATGTGGCAGAGGATCATCAAACGAAAAATGCACAGGCCCTTTCGGGACGTGCGGCTGCCGTGATGATTCCGGACCGGGATGCTGAGAAGGTGCTGGTGGATACCATGCTTGAGCTTCTGGATGATGAGAAGAAGCAGCAGGAGTTGTCTGAAAACATTAAAAAACTGGGCATCACCAATGCTGCTGAAAGGATTGCTGCGGAGGTGACAAAACTGATGGAAACCAAATGAACTGGACAAATCTGGATAGCGTCTATTTTATTGGAGCCGGCGGCATCGGAATGAGTGCGCTGGCACGTTACTTTGTAAGCCAGGGTAAACGGGTGGCAGGGTATGACCGGGTTTCCACGGCTCTGACCGACAAGCTTTCCAGGGAAGGTGTTGTTATCAATTTTGAGGACAAGCCGGTACTGATCCCGGAGGCCTTCCGTAATCCCGAAAGAACACTGGTGATTTATACCCCAGCGGTGCCCAAAAATCACCAGCAGCTTAACTATTTCCGGAACCACGGTTTCAGGGTGATCAAACGTGCAGCGGCATTGGGCGAGATATTCAATGCCGGCAGAGGTATCGGGGTGGCAGGGACGCATGGAAAAACCTCCATCTCGACCATGTTGGCGCACATCGTGCACAAATCGAACCTGGGTTGTAATGCTTTCCTGGGCGGGATCTGTAAAAACACCGGAAGCAACCTGTTACTGGATCCTGCTTCAAGGCTGATCATTGCCGAGGCTGATGAGTTCGACCGCTCCTTCCTCTCCCTGTTCCCCGAAATTGCAGTTGTATCCTCCATGGACGCCGATCACCTGGATATCTATCACACGAAGGAGAATGTGCGTAAAGGATTTGAATCATTTATTGCCCAGATCAGGGAGAAGGGGAAACTGATCCACAAGTTTGGCCTTTCCCCGGAGATACCTGCCCATGTGGAGACTTTCACATATTCACTGGAGGACTCCCGTTCCGACTACTATGCCCTTGAAATGGTTCCCATGGGTATTGGAACTCAGTTTTCAATGGTAACTCCCACAGGGATCATCCCCAACCTCCCGCTGCGCCTGCCGGGAAGACTAAATGTGGAGAACGCAGTCGCAGCTGTGGCAGTGGCTCACCAACTGGGTTTAACCCCCGACACCATTGCATTGAACCTTTCTGATTACCAGGGTGTGGAGAGGCGATTCGATGTGAAGGTATACAACGATAAAAGGATTTACATCGATGATTACGCCCATCACCCTGAGGAGATCCGTGCGTTTCTTTCATCGGTGAGGCGCTTGTTCCCCGGGAAGAAACTTACGGGAATTTTTCAGCCCCACCTGTTCTCACGCACCAGGGACTTCGCACAACCATTTGCTAAGAGTCTTGAGCTTCTCGATGTCCTGATTCTTATGGAGATCTATCCTGCAAGGGAGGAGCCGGTTCCGGGAGTGACTTCGGCTTTGATCTTCGACGAGGTGAATATGAACGAGAAATACAGGGTGTCCGGGGAGCAGGTAATGAAGGTACTTATGGAGCAGGAACCCGTTCTGCTTGTAACCATGGGTGCAGGTGATATTAACCAGTTTGTCTCACCCATTAAAAACTGGATGGAAAGAAGATGATCAGGAAGGTGGCTAAAATATTGACCTGGTTGGGCATCGCTGCATGGTTCGTGATGGTGATGGGTTTTGTGGCGGGCGAGTCAGAGGAGGTTCTCTGTAACCGCATCGAAGTGACTCTCCAGGATACGGTGAACAATCGGTTCGTAACCCCGGGCCAGGTGCGCTCCATGATAGAGACCTCGGGACTGGAAATCAGGGGTTATCCGCTCTCCGGGATCAACACGCGAAAACTGGAACATCTCGTGGAGGAGAACCCCTATATCAGAAATGCTGAGGTGAGCAAAGATATTTCAGGCAGACTGGAGGTTTCAGTGGAGCAACGTGTACCCCTGGTGCGTATTTTGCCTAACGGCAGCAGGGGCTACTATCTTGACAAAGAAGGGAAAGTTCTACCCCTGTCGAACTATTTTACACCCTTAATTATACTGGCAACAGGATACCTGCCAGCTTCGGTGAAAGATGATCAATTGGGGATGCGCCTGTCAGAGATCTGCCAGTTTTGTGATTATCTGTCTGATCACAAGTTCTGGAACGACCAGGTAGTTCAGATCTACGTGAATGAAGTGGGCGAATATGAACTTATCCCCAGGGTTGGGGCGCACCGTATTCTCCTGGGAGGTATGGACCAGTTCGAGAAAAAATTAAAAAACCTGGAGCTTCTTTATCAGCAGGGGCTCTCCAGGTACGGGTGGAATACCTATCAAACCATCAATTTGAAATATACAAATCAAGTAATATGTACTAAACGGTAACACTATGGCAACAAATGGAAAAATCGTAGCAGCAGTCGACATCGGGACCACGAAAATCGTGAGCCTGGTGGGCAGGTTGAACGAACAGGGAAAGCTTGAAATCCTGGGGATCAGCCAGACTGCATCGAAAGGGGTGAAGCGTGGAGTAGTCCTTAATATTGAGGAGACCGTCCACGCCATTCAGACCACATCGTCGGAGGCGATGAAACAATCCGGAATCAGGTTTAAGGAGGTATTTGTAGGGATCGCGGGACAACATATCAAGTCTGTCCGGAACCGCGGATATATCAACCGGGACTCCTATGAGGATGAGATCACACGGGAAGATCTTCAAAGGCTTATGGATGACATGCATAAGATCCCGGTGGATGTCGGTGAGGAGATCATCCATGTGCTTCCCCAGAACTACATCGTAGATAGCGAAACGGGGGTGAAGAACCCCGTGGGGATGTTCGGGAAGAGGCTTGAGGCCAATTTTCACATTGTGATTGGCCAGACCTCCTCGGCCCGGAATATTGGAAAATGTATCAACAGGGTGGGCCTGGATGTGAAGCAACTGATACTGGAGCCACTGGCATCAAGTGCAGCTGTCCTCACCGAAGATGAGAAAGAGGCTGGTGTGGCCCTGGTGGATATCGGGGGTGGGACCACCGATGTAGCTGTCTACTATGACGATGTGATCAGGCATACGGCGGTCATTCCCTTTGGCGGAAATGTGATTACCAGGGACATCAAGGAGGGTTGCTCCATTCTTCAGAGGCAGGCTGAATCATTGAAGGTTCAGTTCGGTTCTGCTCTGGGTGATCTGGCCCAGGAAGATAAAGTAGTCACCATTCCCGGAATTTCGGGACGTGATCCCAAGGAGATCAGTTTTAAAAGCCTTGCCTATATCATTCAGTCGAGGATGGAGGAGATTATTGATGCGGTGAGTTACGAAATAGAAAACTCCGGTTACATGGATAAACTGAGTGCAGGGATCGTTCTCACCGGAGGTGGCTCAATGCTGAAGCATCTTAATCAGCTTGTGAAATTCAAGACAGGGCTGGATGTGAGGATTGGCTTTCCCGGTGAACAACTGGCATCTGAAACAGCCGAAGTGGTCAATCAACCCATGTATTCCACCTCCATAGGACTTCTTTTGAAAGGACTGGAGTTCTACCATGAGAAGAGGGAGGAGATGGTCATTCCTGAAGAGGAGGAAAAAGTTTCGACCGAAAGGAAGGAACAACCGGTTTTCGATGCCTATGAGGAGAGGCCTGCCCGAAAAGGGCTGAAAAAGGGGAAGTTATTTGAAAATCTGAAGAACACCCTGCATGATATTTTTGACGAGACTGATGTAAAAATGTAGAACCTGAAACCATGGAAGATTTAATGAATTTTGACCTGCCGCCAGAGCGGTCATCCATGATCAAAGTGATCGGTGTGGGTGGAGGCGGAAGCAATGCGGTAAATCACATGTACAACAAGGGAATCAAGGATGTGAACTTTGTGGTTTGTAATACCGATTCCCAGGCCCTGCATAACAGTCCCGTTAAAGTCAAATTACAGCTGGGAGGTGCCTTAACCGAGGGACGGGGAGCCGGCAGTAAGGCGGAAATTGGAAGAGAGGCTGCCATGGAGAGCGAGGACCGGATCAGGGAGGTGATTTCAAGCAACACCAACATGATTTTCATTACCGCCGGTATGGGTGGTGGTACGGGTACCGGGGCTGCTCCGGTGATCGCACGGATTGCGAAAGAGATGGGAATTCTTACTGTTGCCATAGTAACCATACCCTTTCGTTTTGAAGGTCCGGAGCGCATCAACCAGGCCATTGAAGGAATTAACCTTTTGAAGGATCATGTGGACTCCCTGCTGGTCATTAATAATGAAAAACTCAGGGAGATTTACGGGAACCTGAAGGTTAGTAATGCATTTGATAAGGCCGACGATGTACTCTCGATTGCAGCGAAGGGTATTGCAGAGATTATCACCGTTCACGGGTATATTAATGTAGACTTTGCCGATGTTCAGACAGTCATGAGCAACAGTGGGGTTGCCATCATGGGATCGGCTACGGCCTCCGGTGAGAACAGGGCGGAAGAGGCCATAGCCAGCGCACTTACCTCCCCTTTGCTGAACAATAATGACATAACCGGCGCCCGAAGTGTCCTTCTGAATATCACTTCAGGCACTGAGGAGATTACCATGGACGAAATCTCCCAGATCACCGATTATGTGGTGAGCGCCACCTCTCGTGACACCACCCTCATCTGGGGGATGGGCAGCGACCAGTCGCTGGGTGATCAGATCAGTGTCACCATCATTGCAACCGGGTTTAAAATGAACAGCATTCCTGAGCTCTATATCGGGAAGAAGCAGAAACATATGGTTCCCCTGAGGGATCCCGGGGCGAGAGCAGTGCAGGGGGAGGTGAAATTCCCCGATGGCGCCGAGCAAAAATCCCTTGAGTTCGGGATCAGGGACCGTGGTTCCTCTGAGGAGTATATCCTCCTGGACCAGTCGTCGGATATCCCACCGGAGGAGCGTGAGAGAAAGATGGCAGACCGGGTCAGGATCCTGAAGGAGACCCATGAGAAGCTTCGGGAGCGGGCCATGCTGACCGGTCAGGACAACGATGAAATTGAGGAACTGGAAAATATCCCTGCCTATGTGCGTAAAAAGATCACAATCGACCAGAAGAAGCAATCGGAGGAACAGGAGGTATCCCGCTACAGGCTGACCGATGAGGGGAACTCAGACGAGGGACCGAAGCTAAAGCCGGATAACAGCTATCTTCACGACAACGTGGATTAGTAATTGAGGGATATTAATCTCGTCACTGAACCCAGCCTTCGGCTGGCTAAGGTTTCCTCAATTAATATCCCTCAGTTAAATATCGCCGATTATTGGAATGAGGCGAGCTAATGCATCGGCTGGGGAATATCCCAAGCAAAATATCTCTGCTCAAACATTGTCGTTACCGGAAGGAAGGTGGTGGATTTTCCGTTCCCGCAGCAAGATCCCAAAAAATCAAGGTGCGAACATTATCTCCACCTATGGCATCTGCAGCTGCCTGATAGTTTTCACCGTTCAGGCTTGGTTCATTATAAGGATAGGGCATGCGCATTGGAATATCCTCATAGCTTAAATCGTGGGGCACTTTCAATACCGGCCAATCCAGGCAACGCCAGCTGGCATATCCTTCATTTCCCCTGTTATAGAGTGCGATCCACTTCTGGGTGCCAATCAGCTCCCTTGCCCTGGCGGCATCCCAGGCCACATCGGGATGGGAGAGGTAATCAGGATCCATACTCACACCCCAGAAGGCATGACTTTCAGCGATACCAGCCTCATAGTGCTCTCTGGCTGATCCTCCGTCCACATCCATACCCCGCGCCGAAGCCTCTGCAAGCAAAAATTCCACCTCGGCATGGCAGGCGAAAGTGGCTGGGAAAGCGGGAGCAAACATTGGATCGCTAAAATGACTGTAACCTGAGTATGAGGAGCCTACAACCATACCGTATGGCAGCCCTATATAAGTTAGCTTCTCCACACCGGTCTGGGTAGAGGTGTCCACCTGTGTAAAGTAGGCGGGCATTCGGGCGTCGTCCATTGCTTCCATGATGTCAATAATGGTTTTGGAAGGGACATAGTCACGCCTGTTGGCCAGGATGAAAACATTGTAAATGGTGTTAACATGGGGCGTGACTCCGATCCAGGGCAGTTGCATGGATTCGCCTTTCTCCAGGCACCCGGTTGCCAGGGCTTCGCTTAACATGGACTGTGCGCTTGTTCTGTCCACCTCTGCCAGTCTCATACCCATCCGAAGCTTCAGGGTGGCAGCAAATTTTCGCCACATGACTACATCACCTGAATATACCAGATCCTCAGCTCCCCAGCTTTCATGATTCACACCGGCTGACAGGGTTTCAATATCTTCGGTCAGCCTTGATAGCAGAGCATCATAGATGCTCCGGGCGTCATCATAAGCAGGCGTTTTGTTTTTAAATCCGCCCAGAGCGTCCAGGTAGGGAACATTACCAAATAAATCCACAAGGTTTTGCATCATCAACACCACCATAATATCGGCAATCGCCATTTTGTTGTCCCGGTTCCGGAAATATGATTCCCCACTTATGGGGACCTCTTCGGGAAGCAGCTTTCTGACTTCTTTCAGGTCGCGAAGGACCAGATAAGCTGTATTCCAGTATCCGTCCGGAATCTGTCTGTCGCTAAATTCGTAGCGGCTGGGATCAACATATTGCGTCATGGAAATATACTGGCATAGCATGCGCGATACGTTGACATTCTGGTCCATGTTGTCGGTATGAGCCAGACCATCGCGCAGGGCATTAGTGAAAATCGATTCAACAGGAACTTCAAGGGGTGATTTAGGATCCATGTTATTGGAAAGCTCGCAGGCGGATACCAGCATTGCCAGGGCCGATATCCATATAATTATGCCTTTCATCTCTGTATAGTATATAGGGTCCTGCTATTCAGAACAAGTTATAAAAAAAAAGAGTGCCATTTCTGACACCCTTATTTTTAAGCATTTGCCTTTCAAGAACTCCTTCTTTGTTTCAAGGG
>JAWOHR010000190.1:0-20098 GCA_046485075.1 Bacteroidales bacterium | reverse complement strand
TCACGAAGGAGAGTCACTTTAATGATTGAACCCTCCGAAAATTTAAGGGCATTGTTCACTATGTTTCTTAAAACGAATTTCAGTATTTCCGGATTCCCCCTGACTGCAATCTCTTCAGGGAGAGGCTCAAACAGAATGAGCTCCTTACCCGCTGGTATAATACGATTCACATTTGCCAGCACCTCCTCAATAACTTCTGCCGGATCCAGATCGCCCAGTTCCATCTGGCCCGATTGGAGCTCATGAAAGGTCCACTCCAGGAGCTCGTCCGAGGTTTGCAAAATCCGGCTTACCTGTTTTCCGGCTTCATCCTGATGGTCTCTCTCCAGCTTATGGGTCAAAGCAACAAGGGGACCTCTCAGGTCGTGTGTAAGGATCCGCAGAATCTTCAGCTTATACTCATCTGACTGCTTCAGCATAAGGTTTTGTCGCCTGATTTTGAAAAACAGGAGGGTAAATATAATCCCTGCCAGCAGCAGCATCCCGACAATCAAAAGGATATATAACTGGCGTTTCCTGAGGTATTCGATGGTGGCCTGGTTCTCAACCTCCATAATTCTTCTTTGATATGCCGACAGGGTAACCACAGCTTCAGTGTTGGTCTGGGTATACTGAAGCGAATCCCTTATCCTTGAAGCCCCGATCCACAATTGCTTTTCGCCACTCGCATCATGGTAAGCGGCTTTCAAACTCCAATAATGCTTTTCAACTTCCAGATCCGTGAATTCCCCCACCAGCGGTCCCAATTCATCAAGAATGCTTCCAGCTTCCTCCAAATCCCCGGTCCTTGTAAGAAATTCTGCCATGTAAGCATGGTAATGAAAATTATTCAGTTTGTCCTCTTCCCTGAGAAAGCTTTCTGATTCTCCGAAAAAATACCTGGCACTGTCGGCATCCCCCCTTGCCCCGGCCATCCTGGCCTTGTAAATAAGGAAAGATGCAATGTAAAGTGAATCATTTTGAATACGGGCAAGCTTCAGCCCTTTGTCAACCTGGAATGAGGTTTTCAGGTAATCAAGCTGCAGTATGGGAAAATAGGTCCGGCCACTGAGATCAAGAAATTTCCTCTCGTAACCTTTCCATGAATCAATATCTCCGATCTTAAGGTAGATTTTCCCCTGTTTCAGTACCATAGCCGCCTCAAGGGAATCCAGGCCTGATCCGGATGCAGCATTTATGCCCTCATCATAGACTATTAAAGCATTAAAAAGATCGCCACTATTTAAAAGGCTGTCACCTTCTTTCAGAAAGTCAAAAGCTGATTCTGCAGGCACTCCCCTTTTTTCATGGCTTTTTACCGGGCTGCATTCCCTGGCCACAAGAAAATGAAGAGCAAAAAGCAGGAAACAGAATGTCTGACGATGCCTCATTCACTTACAATAAATTAGATAAAACAAATGGCCAAAAAAAATGTGAGGCCCTTCCGAACCCCACATCTTAATTTTTTCGCACTGAGCACTGTTCCCTGTCCCCTGAGCACTATTTCCTGAGCACTGTTCCCTGTCCCCTGGGCACTATTTCCTGAGCACTACAATCCCAGCCTGGTCTTCACCAGCGGAAGCATGTCAAGGCTCTCCGGTGATGCGTAGACCGGGTTGCCCTGGCTCATGTCAAAAACATAAAGAAGCCCGCGCTCTAAGGCCACCTCTTCAATGGCTTTGCGGGCTTTGTCCATTACAGGCTGCAAAAATGCCATTTGTTGCTGTTGCAGATCCTGCTGGGCAGTCTGGGCAAAGTTCTGAAGGCGAACCTGCATCTCCTGGATCTCAGAGGCTTTTGCCTCCTTGATCAGCTGGCTCATGGAAGCTTCGTTCCTTTGGAAATCTTCTATTTTCTTATTGATCTCGACCTGGATCCTTTCAATTTCGAGCTCATAGGTTCTGTTCAGATTCTGCAATTTTACCTGTGCTGAGTCATACTCGGGCATATCCTGGAGCAACAATTCGGCAGAAATATGGCCAAATTTCTGTGCATTGACTGCAAGGGCCATACAGAGTATCCCCATTGCCAGGGTAATTCGTTTCATCGTATTCATTGTTTTAAATAGTGTATATAACTGATTACTTGCTAAAAAGAGCGTACAAATGTAAGATTTTAATTCTTATAACCTAACTTTTTCAGCACTTCGTCGCTCAAATCATAACGTGGATTTGAATAGAGGATGGCGGCCCCCGATGCGGTATCAAAAATGACCGCATAGCTGCCTTCAGCGGAGAGCTCTTTCACCGCTTTATAGACCGCATCCTGTATGGGTTTAATAAGCTCCATGCGCTTGGTGGAAAGGCTCCCTTCCGGGCCAAAATACTTCGACTGAAGCTCCTTCACTTCGCGCTCCTTATTCACGATCTCCTCTTCCCTCTGTTTTCTCATTTCGTCGGTAAGCAGTACCCGCTCCGACTGGTAGGTTTTATACATCTTCTCAATGGCCTCGTACTCCACGGCAATCTCGGCTTCCCAACCCTCCGAAGCCTTATCCAGCTCCTTCTGCGCGGCAGTGTAGGAGGGAATGTTTTTCAGAATATAATCGGTGTCTACGAAAGCAAACTTCTGGGCCAGGGCAATTCCGGCAAACAGGAACAGGGCCAGGGCAATGGATATGATCTTTTTCATGACTGTATGGTTTATTGTTTTTATGTTCTTATGGTGCATCAGCTCTTATACAATTCAAACTCTGTACCAAACTGACGGAATCATATTAAAATTGTTGCCCGATTGTAAAATGGAACTGCGATCCGGAGGGGGTGGCGTGACCCGGGTAGGAGTCAAATCCCCATCCCCAGTCGATCCCAAGGAGTCCGAACATGGGCAGGAAGGCTCTTACCCCAAATCCTGCTGCACGCCTGGCACTGAAAGGGTCAAACTGATCGAAGGAGTACCATGCATTCCCCGCTTCAAGGAAGCCCAGCACAAAGATGGTGGCCGAAGGATTGAGGGATACCGGGTAACGAAGCTCCAGGGTATATTTTGTATAGATGTTACCCGATTTTTTGGCGTAACCATCCGCAGTGATCACGGTGGGAGTCAGACTCCCGTTGGGATATCCCCGCTGGGCGATGGTCTCCCGCCCGTAAAGGTTGTATCCCGAAAGTCCGTCTCCACCCACATCAAAGCTTTCAAAGGGAGAGGGGCCAATGTCGTCGTTGTAATGTCCCAGGAAGCCGTAGTGGATCCGGGTCATCAGCACCAGGTTGCCCTTGAGGGCATAGTACCAGTCGGCCTTGAACATCCAGCGGTGGTATTCCACCCATTTATACTTCTCCTCGTCGGGTGCGGTGGCGTAATCAAATTCGGGATTAAACAGTGAATAGGGAGGGGTGATCTGCAGGCTCAGGCTCAGGTTGGATCCACTCCTGGGATAGATGATCTGATCCTGTGAATTACGTCCGAGGGTTACGGTGAAACTGAGGTTGTTAAAGGTACCGTTCTGTGCAAGGAACCCCGAATAGTCCTTCATCCTGTACCGCTGGTAGGAAACTCCGTTGTAGAGGGTGAAAAAATCATCGGGCCAGGAAAGCCTGCGGCCCAGTCCCAGTGCAGCACCGGTCACCTTCATATACTGGTCGGGCACATCACCCGGGTTCCAGTAACTGTACATGGCCTGGTTCATCTTGGAGTGATAAACCGAGACCGAAAAAGAGTGAGGTTTTTTCCCTCCAAACCATGGCTCCACGAAGGATAAGTTGTACGACTGGTAATACTTCCCATTGGTCTGCGCCCTTACGGAGAGTGTCTGGCCGTTACCGGAAGGAACCGGCCTCCATGCCTTGGGATCAAAAATCCTGCCCAAAGCAAAGTTTGAAAAACGAATTCCCACGGTGGCTACCAGCATGCCTGCACCATAACCACCCGATACCTCCAGCTGGTCGGTGGCGCGCTCCACCAGTTTATATTCGATATCCACACTTCCATCCGCCTGGTTGGGAATAGGATTGGGCTCAATCTGTTCCGGGTCAAAATGGCCCAGGTTGGCCAGTTCCCTGACCGTACGGATCAATTCGCTCTTACTGAACTTATCCCCCGGCAGGGTTCGAAGCTCACGCCTTACCACATGTTCGCTGGTCCGGTCGTTCCCCTTGATGATCACCCGGTTGATGGTGGCAATTTCGCCCTCGTAAATACGCATTTCGAAATCGATGGTATCATCTTCCACACTAACCTCCACGGGGGTGAGCGAAAAGAAGAGGTAACCGTTGTCCAGGTAAACCGCATTGACAGCATCCTCATCAATAAAGATACGGTCGTCGAGCACCTTCTGGTCGAATATATCGCCTTTCTCAATGCCCAGCACCGCATTCAGGAATTCTGAAGGGTACTTGGTGTTACCGATCCACTCCACATCTCCGAAATAGTATTTATCTCCCTCTTCAAGGTTGATATAGAGATCGAGCCGGTTTTTCATATCGGGTGTAAGTGACACCGAATCGGAGAGGATCTTTGCATCCCTGTAACCGTTCTGGTTGTAAAAGGCGATCAGGCTGGCCTTATCCTCTTTAAATTTTTCGGAAATCATCTTGGAGGCCTTGAAGAAATTGATATTCACCTTCTTGGTTTCCTTCATCTTCCTGCGGAGTATGGTTTCCTTAAAGGCCGTATTCCCGCTGAAGTATATCTCGTTGATTTTCACCCGTCCTTTCTTGTCCACATTCACATCCATCTGCACCATGTTCACCCTCATGGTATCATCGGTCAAAACAATGCTGACCTCCGTATCCAGAAATCCCTTCTCGATAAAGTGATCACGGATAATCCTTTTGGTGTTGTCCATGATATCGGCGGTCACCTGCTGACCGGTCCTCAGGTTGATCTTCTCCATAATATCCTGGTTTTCGGATTTACCGATCCCGTTGATATTAAGGCGCGACATGCGCGACTGCTCGGTGAGGTAGATATCGATCCATACACTGTCGTTGCGGATCTTGGTGGCTGTGATCCTGGCGTCGGAAAAGAGTCCCTGGCTCCAGAATTTCTTCAGAAGATCGGTTGCCTGGTCACCCGGCAGCTTGATTTTGTTCCCCGGTTTCAGTCCCGACAGGCTGATCAGAACCTCTTTCTGGATAAACTCGATACCGCTGACCGTCACGTCGGCGATGACATACTCCCTGACCCGGTCGTAATCCATCACCTCCAGGGTACTGTAATCAATGGAATCCTGGGGCTGGGTGGCTGTTTTTTGCGCAGCCAGACCGGCTGAGATGATCAGGAGCGAAATAAATAGTAAAGTCCGTTTTATCATTCCCGCATTTAATTATTCAGTGTTACAACCCTGGGATTTTCACTCACCTTACCGAATCGTCGCTCCCGTCTCTGATAATCGATAATGGCTTCGTAAAAATGCTCCTTGCGATAGTCGGGCCACAATACCGGGGTAAAGTAAAGCTCGGTGTATGCAAGTTGCCAGAGTAGAAAATTGCTGATCCTCCGTTCTCCGCTGGTGCGGATAAGCAGCTCGGGATCGGGCATAAAAGAGGTGTTAAGATAACTCTCCAGCAGGCAGGCATCTGCGCTGTCGGGATCGATCTTACCGGAAGCAGCATCCCGGCACATCTTTTTTACCGCATCGGTGATCTCCCATCTTCCACTGTAACTAAGGGCCAGTACCAGTTTGAGCCCTGTGTTCCCAGAGGTTGATTCCACCGATTTCATGAGTAGCTTCTGTACACTGTTCGGAAGATCGGAAATGTTTCCAATCACTAGCAGGCGGACATTATTTTCGTCTAATTTTCGGGTCTCTTTGGCAATTGTGGTGGCCAGGAGCGTCATCAGTCCGTCGATTTCGGTCCGGGGACGCTTCCAGTTCTCGGTTGAAAAAGCATACAGCGTCAGGTACTCCACGCCCAGTTCACCTGCGGCTTCGACCACCTGTCGAACCGACTCCACTCCGTTCCGGTGTCCAAAAAGGCGTTCCCCACCCTTTTTCTGGGCCCAGCGACCGTTTCCATCCATAATCATGGCGATATGCCTGGGCAACCGGTTCCTGTCTATCTGCTCCTTGATACTCATCACGCAACTAAAACCTCTCTGTTTTCTTACTTGTATTAGGGTTCACTCCTCCGCGCCTGGTACTCCCCTTCGGTCCCTTTTCAAGTGCAGGGCATGAATCCCTGTATTCAAAAATCTTATAGGTCAGGAACACTCCGGTAAACATATGCCAGTCGTTGTTCCCGAAAGGGTGATTCACACCCTCCAGTCCAATGTTTTCAACCCCGTCGATCAGATCGGTAAAGGTCTTTCGCATGGAGACCTCCACCCCGCCGCTCAGCTTTTTCCCCAGGTTTGCCTTCACTCCGCCCCCGAAAGGCAGGTAGAGGTGTGAAACCGATTCCCCGGCATAGTTGAGACTGTAACCCAGTCCGACCGACACATAGGGTGAATATTTTGTCATTCGCCAGGCGGTTTTATAAGGCCACCAGTTGAATTCGAAATCAAGCCCCAAATCTACAAAACTTGCCTGAAATTCTGCCGTTTCCCCGCCAAAAACTTCACCTGCATAGCCCAGATTATAGAAGAGCCCGTGGGCCCTTAAGGAATTCCGCTCGTTGAAGTTATACCGGAAGATGGGGCCGATGGCCGGGGGAATCACGGTGGGACGCGGAACAGAGCTGCTGATATCCCCGAGGTACCAGGGAATTCCCGTTGTAAACCCGATATCGGACCTTCGCTGTCCCGACAGCGGCAAGACCGCTGCCAGCGCTGCACCCAGCAACAGATATTTCAGTTTCTTTCTCATAAAGTTCATTCAGGGATAAACAACAATCCCATCAGAAAACGCTTTGCATCTCCGGTTTATTATCCCGGAAACCGGTGCAAAGATAGTATTAAACCACAAGATAAGCGAGTATGTATCAATGGAAGGAATCAAACCGGGTGTAGTCTCTTAGACAGGAAGGGGCGCACTACCTGTAATACTTGTTGAAAATGGGCCTGCCGTTCTTGTCGTTGCGTATGCGGTAGACAGCCTTTACGGTGATCAGGTAGTAGGAATCCTTGTAGTGGGAGACCTCTTCAGGCGCATAACCGTCCAGTTTGTCGGTGGTTGTAAACTGGTAACCCATTTCCACTCCCACATTCCAGCGCGGATCGATGGAAAACTTAATACCGCCTCCCAACGGGAATCCCAGTCCGTACTGTACTCCGGGATAGTATCCGGGGTTGTCCAGCGGTTCGTTACCGTTCTCATCCTTCACCTTTGCACTGGAAAGGATCCCCCCGGCCCCGGCATAGAGGTAAAGGTAGAGGCGGTTGTAGTTGTTCACCATACCGCGCCGGTTATAGATCGTTGATCCGCGACCAACCACTTCACCCAGGAGGAAATACTCGAACCTGGCAAAGTGCTGGAATGCAGTGGAATTGAAAGAGTAGACCCGATTGTGGGAAGAACCCTCCTTATCCTGCCCGCCGAACATCAGGAAAGAGAGATCGAGGCTTACGGCCATGTTCTGGGCAACCATGAAGCGGGGGGTGACCCCGATACTGGGCCTCAACCCGTTAAAAGCATTGAGAAAGGGCTGGTTTGCCAGGCCTATGTCACCGTAGAAGGGCACAGCCGAAATTCCAATGTCTAACTCGTATCTCCGCAACTTCCATCGCTGTCCGTTCGCATCGATAGCCGTAAAGGTCAGGATAACAGCGAAAAGGATCCAGAAAGATCTATTCATAGTGAGGGCTGAGATATTTGTCAAATATAAAAATAAGTATTTTATTTTTAATTTCTTTTATCAGCACCCCACATCAGTTTATTTCTTAGGGTGCTGTAGAAGCTGATATTCTCAATCCGGATCATCTTCAAAGTCTCTTCCGCCTTGCGTATGGTGACCAGGGTATTCATCCCGAGATCGACCGAATGGGAGTCCATGGCAAGCTGAAACTGGGGATCGCGCGAATCGACGGTGAGCTTTAATACCGCGGTGTCTGGAAACACAATGGGACGGACCGTGAGGTTATGGGGGGCGATGGGGGAAAGGATCAGGCTTCGTGACTCGGGCACCACGATGGGACCCCCCACGCTGAGGTTATACGCGGTGGACCCGGTGGGTGTTGATAACAAAAGTCCGTCGGCCCAGTATGCACTTAAAAACTCGTCGTTTACACGTACATGAATGGTGATCAGCGAGCCGCTGTTCTTGTACAATCGCACCTCGTTCAGCGCGATGCCCCTCTCTCCCAGGTCAACCCCGGAGGCCTCGACCTTCAGCAACATCCGCTCTTCGATGTCGAACTTCCCGCTGAAAACGCTGTCCAGCGACTCCTCGAGGTTCTCCTGTGAAATGTAGGAGAGAAAACCGAGCCGGCCGATGTTCACGCCCAGCACCGGGATTCCGTTATCCTTTACCAGGTTCACCGTCTCCAGGAATGTCCCGTCTCCCCCCAGTGAGAAAAGAAAATCCGTATCAGCCGGCAGGTCGGTATGATCCCTGAACAAACCTGCCACCCTGGGCCTGAGCCCGGTCTCCTTCTGCATGTATTCATAGAGCGGTTCATAAATCCAGACATCGGTATTCAACATCTGGAACTTGTTGAACATGGCAGCAATATTCTCGCGGGCGTAAGAGGGTAAATTCCTGCCGTAAACAGCGACTTGCATTTTATATATTCAGGTATTTAAGAAAGACGTCGAAACGCTCCTGGAAGAACTCATCCAGGCTATCGCTGCTCATGTGGGATGAAACCACCTTGTAGTTGTACCGGTCAAAGGTCTGCAGCACTGAAGTCATATCGGTCAGGTTAATCTTCAGGGTTACCCTCATTTTGGACCGTTCGCCGTTGGAGGAGACATAGAGGCTCAGGATCCTGGCGTTATTGCTCTCCACGATCCGGGAGATCTCGCTCAGGGAGTACTCATGTTCCAACATCTCCAGTTCGATAATTCCGCCAGGCTGCTGCATGGCCGACAAGTGGGCAAAGTGCTGGGTCAGCTCCTCCTGGGTGATGACCCCCAGGTAGTGGTTTTCGTAGTTGAGTACCGGGACCAGGGTCAGTTCGAGCCTCGAGAGCAGTTCAATCACTTCGTAAATATGCTGATCCTCCCTTACGTAGGGTTTCTCAAGCGAAAGACTGTGATTCCCGATGGGCTCTGCCGGATCGTTCAAATCGTAGATATCGGCATCGGAGATCAGTCCGAGGAAATCGCGCTGGTTCACGATGGGCAGGTGCTTGATCCGGAACACCTCCATCATGGCAAGTGCCTGGTTACCGGTATCTGAGGTCTTCAGGGCCGTTACAATATCTGATATGAGTTCCTTGGCAAGCATCGGGTTAAACTTACAGGTTTAGAGCTTATAAAGCAAATATCGCACCAAAGTTAGCACTCAGTACTCAGTACTCAGTGAATAGTGCTCAGTACTCAGGGGACAGTGCACAGTGAAAAGTGGTCAGTGGTCAGTGGTCAGTGCTCAGGGTTATAGTTTTAACTTTTTTTCGATGGTGTTGAGGAGGATGGAGATGGCCACCTCGTTCATTCCGCCCTGGGGAACGATGATGTCGGCATATCGCTTGGATGGTTCGATGAACTGCAGGTGCATGGGTTTGACCGTCTCCTGGTAACGCTCCAGCACCTTCTTTACATCGCGCCCCCGCTCCATCATATCGCGCTCGATCACCCTCCCCAGGCGGTCGTCCGAATCGGCATCCACGAAAACCTTGATATCGATCTCGCAGACCAGTGGCATATGGGTATAGATAAGGATCCCCTCCAGGATGATCACCTCCCTGGGTTCCACCGGGATAAACTCCTTCGACCGTGTGCAGGTCAGGTAGCTGTAAATCGGCTGATTCACAGGTTTCCCCGCCTTGAGCATCCGGATATGTTCGGTAAGCAGGTCAAACTCCAGCGAGTCGGGGTGGTCAAAATTGATCTTCTGCCGCTCCTCCATCGGAAGATGGCTGCTGTCCCGGTAATAGGAATCCTGCGGAACAAGCGCCACCCTGTCCCGGGGAATCCTGTCCAGGATCTTTTGAACCACAGTGGTCTTCCCCGACCCGGTCCCTCCTGCGATGCCTATGGTAAACATAAATCAGTGCTCAGTGAACAGTGCTCAGTGCACAGTGCTCAGTGGTCAGTGCTCAGTGCTCAGTAAATTAAGAGATAAATATACTGACTAAAGTACATACTTTCTATTTACCTTTGCACTTCAATTTCTCAAAAACAGAACATGGAACACACTTTATACCCCATTCGTTTTAAGCCCATTTACAAGGAACTGATCTGGGGCGGGGAGAAACTCAGGGAAGAGTACGGCAAAAGCGATGCGCCGAAAATGACGGGCGAAAGCTGGGAAATCTCCATGGTAAAGGATAACATCTCGGTGGTGTCGAACGGATTTCTCAGGGGCAATACCCTCGAAGAGATTATTGAGGTCTACATGGGTGACCTGGTGGGCGACCGCATATTTGACGTTCACGGAACACTTTTCCCCATCCTCATCAAATTCATACACTCCAACGACAACCTTAGTATCCAGGTCCACCCCGACGACACCTATGCCATGGAGCACCACGGGGAGAACGGGAAAACCGAAATGTGGTACATCCTTGAAGCGGAGAAGGATTCAAAGCTGATCGCGGGATTTAACCGGGATACCGACCGGGAGGGATTTCTCAAAAGCCTGAAGGAGGGTACCCTTGTGGACCTGATGAATTTTGAACCGGTGAAAAAGGGGGATGTGCTTTTTATGCCCACGGGACGCATCCATGCCCTGGGGCCCGGAATTGTGCTGGCAGAAATTCAGCAAACCTCCGACATGACCTACCGCATTTACGACTGGGGCAGAACCGGAACCGACGGGAAACCACGTGAACTGCATATCGACCATGCGGTGAATGTCATGGATTACACCCGGCAAAAGGAGTACAAAACACCCTATACCCCGCTTTTGAACCGTTCGGTGCGAGTAGCCGGGTGTCCATACTTCACTACGCAGTACATGGAGTTCGACAAGCCGGTGGAAAAGGATTATAACCTGATCGATTCATTCGTGATCTACATGTGCATGGAGGGAACCGTGCAAATTCACTACCCGGGAGGCGAACCCGAAGTTTTGAAAAAGGGGGATACCATCCTGATTCCGGCTGCCCTTAAAACGCTTTCACTGATACCCGTGGTGAAAACCACCCTCCTGGAGATCTTCATTTGAAAGTATTTATAAGTTCGTTATATTTGTTACGTAATAATACGTAAGTAGGAATATATTATATCGAAAATGCACCCCCATGGAATATTTTAACATTAAGGAGACCGATTTAATGCAATTGGAAGCAATCCATACGGCCAGCGAGATCTGGAATCAACCCTCCGTCTGGGCAGGCACCTACCAGAAATTCATGCAGGAAAAGAATGAAATCAAACGGTTTCGGACCGATGTTCTGAAACGGGCCAAAAAAATCATTCTCACCGGGGCCGGAACCAGTGCCTATATCGGGTACTCGCTGGAGGGAACCTTTCAGCGTTACACGGGAATCACCACGGTATCGATTCCAACCACACACCTGGTGACCCACCCCAAAGATTACCTGGACCCCGGTCTGCCTACCCTGGTCATCTCATTTGCCCGCTCCGGGAACAGTCCCGAAAGTGTGGCTGCCGTGAAACTGATCGACCGGATCTGTAAATCGGTATCCCACCTGGTGATCACCTGTGATGCACTTGGACAGCTGGCACAATACAAGTCCGGGAATCCGAAATTCAATTTTGTGCTGCCTCCCGAATCCAACGACAAGTCCCTGGCCATGACCGGCAGTTACACAAGCATGTTGCTGACCGGCTTTCTGTTTGCACGCATGGAACAGCCCGAAGCGCTGGAGAAGCAGGTAGAGAGACTGGTTGAATTCGGGAGTGGAATGATCCAAAAAAAGAGCGGGCTGCTCAAGGAGATCGCCGCTCTCGATTTTAACAGGGCGGTTTTCCTTGGCTCCGGACCGCTGTTCGGAACATCCACCGAATCGTCCCTTAAACTCCAGGAGCTTACCGACGGCATCATTGTTTGTAAAAACGACTCCTACCTGGGATTCCGGCACGGACCCAAGGCGGTGATCGATGAAAAGACCATCGTATTCTTCCTTTTCTCATGCAATGCATCGGTTCTGCGTTATGAAAAGGACCTGGTGAAAGACATGCAAAAGGGCAAAAAAGCACTGAGGCTTATCGGTGTATCTGAAATCCCGGTCCCGGGACTTGTACTTGATGAGACCATCTGCTGCTGCGAATCAAGTACTTTAATTGATGAGGACTTCCTCTCGATATGCGCCGTGTTGCCCGCACAGATGCTTGGGCTCTTCAAGTCGATGGCACTTGGACTAAAACCGGATAATCCTTCGGTGAGCGGGGCCATCTCGCGGGTGGTGGAGGGAGTGGTGATTTACGACGAAGAGGTAATTTAACGGAATTTGAAGAAATGGATATCAATTTAAGAAACAGGGCCAGGGAGGCAGATCTCTCCTACATGGATTATATACTCGGGCAACTCGGGAAGCTTGAAAAGCAGACCGGAACAAAAAGGACCATCTTTGCGGCCTGTCCCAACTCGATTTCGGTACTGAAAGCATCACTGCAATCGGCCAGCCGGTGCAATGCGCCCATTAAATTTGCAGCCACACTGAACCAGGTGGACAGCGATGGGGGTTATACAGGGTTTACACAGAAAGAGTTTGTGGATACCATCAGGGAGGAGGCCCGGGTCATTCATTTTACCGGGCCGGTGATCGTTGCCATCGACCACGGGGGACCGTGGCTGAAGGACAAGCACAGGCTGGAGGGGTGGAGCTATGAACGGACGATGGCCGCCGTCAAGCGGAGTTTCGAAGAGGCCATTGAGGCCGGGTATGACCTGATCCATGTCGACCCCACGATCGATATCACCCTGCCCAAAGGTCAGTCGATCCGGATTGAGGTGGTGGCTGAAAGAACCGTTGAACTGATCCTGCATTGTGAAACCTACCGGAGAGAGAGGGGGCTGGCTAGGATCGCCTACGAAGTGGGGACCGAGGAGGTGCACGGGGGTCTGGCCGATATGGCCATCTTTAACAGGTTCCTGGAGCTGCTGAGCGATGGGCTGAAAAAAAATGGATTGAATGACACCTGGCCCTGTTTTGTGGTGGGGAAGGTGGGCACCGACCTGCACACCACACTGTTTGATCCGGTTGTGGCCAGCGCGCTTACCAGCGTTGTAAAACCCTACGGAAGCAAGATCAAGGGGCACTATTCCGACAGCGTGGATAATCCAGGTGCATACCCGCTTTCGGGCATGGGTGCCGCCAACATTGGTCCCGAGTTTACCGAAAGGGAGTATGACGGATTGATTGAACTAACCGGGATCGAATCTGTTTTAATTCATGATGGAAAGCTGGCAAAACCCTCGGGGATGAAGGAGCGGCTGTGGGAAGCGGTCATTGAATCCAACCGGTGGAAGAAGTGGCTCAGCCCGGAAGAACCGGATGAAGACTTTTATGCACTCACTCCCGGGAGACAGCTGTGGCTTGTTAAAACAGGATGCCGCTACATCTGGGAGAACCCCGAGGTGGTTGCGGCACGCAGCAGGCTCTATGCCAATATGGCACTCTGGGGCATTAAGGCAGAGGAGATTGTCCTCACCCGCATCGGCCAGGCCATGGATCGCTATTTTCATGCGTTCAACCTGGTCAATGTAACAGCGCTGATCTGATCAAGGATGGGTATCATGATAAAGAAAAACAGGGAATTTGATGTACTGGTGGTCGGGGAGCTGAATATCGACCTCATTTTAAATAAGATAGCAGGATTCCCGCAGTTGGGAAAGGAGATCCTGGCCGATGAGATGACTGTCACCCTGGGCAGCAGCTCGGCTATTTTTGCCAACAACCTGAGCCGGTTGGGTGCAAGGGTTTCTTACCTGGGGAAGGTGGGCATGGACCAGTTCGCCACAAGGGTTTTCTCCACGCTGGAAGAGTCGGGGGTGGATACCGGTAATATCATTGCGACCCCCCATTTCCAGACAGGGCTTACGGTGGCCCTGAATTATGATAACGACCGGGCCATGGTGACCTATCCGGGAGCGATGAACGATCTGACCATCGGTGATATCGGCGCTCAGGCCCTTCAATCGGCTTCTCATCTGCATGTAAGCTCGATCTTCCTCCAGCCGGGGCTGAAGCCCGACATAATTACGCTTTTTCGGAGGGCCAGGGAGGCCGGGCTCACCACATCCTTTGATCCCCAATGGGACCCACACGAAAAGTGGGATATTGACCTGGAGGGCCTTTTGCCATTTGTGGATATTTTTCTCCCCAACGCCACGGAGCTGGAACAGTTTACCGGGTGCGCCTCCATTGAAGAGGGCCTTGCAGCCATCCGGCCTTTCTGCAACGTGGTGGTGGTGAAGAACGGGGTAAAGGGAGCCACCATGTGGGACGGCACCAGGCTGGTTACCCAGCCCGCATTTCTGAACCGGTCGGTGGTGGATGCCATCGGGGCCGGTGACAGCTTTAACTCGGGATTCATCTGCTACTTCACCCGGCATAAACCGCTCCCCGGGTGCCTTGAATTTGCAGCCCTGACCGGGGCCATCAACACCACAGCGGCAGGGGGAACATCGGCATTTCAATCGCCCGGCCACATCAAAAAGGTTGCCCTGGAACAATTTAACTTCAACCTTTCCCATGAAACTTCAAAATAAGCTGATCGAGCTACGAAGCCAGAGGAAAGCGATCCTGGCCGCCAACTTCTACAACCTGGAGACCCTCCAGGCCGTTGTCGGTGGAGCAGGCGATGCCGGCGCACCGATCATCCTGCAGCTTTCGGAAAGCTCCATCCACTATATAGGTCTGGAGATGGCTGTGAAGATGGCAAAAACAGCCCTGGAGGAATCGGGAGTGGAGGGATGGCTGCACCTGGACCACGGAAGCAGTATCGACCTGGTGCAAAGGTGCCTGGATGCCGGATTTGATTCGGTGATGATCGATGCCAGCGAGAAGCCCATGGAGGAGAACATCAGGATATCGGCCCGTGCGGTCAGCCTTGCCCGGTCGTATGGAGCAAACGTGGAGGCCGAACTGGGTTATATTGCCAAACTGAATCAGCAGCAGCTGCATTCGGGGTTCACCCAGCCCGAAGATGCCAGGCGTTTCACCCGGGAGACCGGGGTGAATGCGCTGGCCGTATCCATCGGCACAGCCCACGGGTTCTATAAACAGGAGCCCAAACTGGATCTTGAGCTGCTGGCCAGGATACGGGATACCATTGAAACCCCGCTGGTGCTTCATGGAAGTTCAGGGGTCCCGGACAGCAGTCTTGTGCTGGCCATCCGCAACGGCATCACCAAGATCAACCTGGCCACCGAGACCAAAAATGCCTTTATGACAAAACTGAAATCAGACCTCATGTCCACCGATGAAATCGACCTGCGGATCGTATTTCCCAGGGCAACGGAAGCAGCGAGGGAACTGATCCTGAATAAACTAAGGGTAATCGAATCATAAATCACAGATACAGATGACAAACAAATTCTATTTACTGCTCCTTATGGTACTGGCCTCCTGTACCGCCGGGACCGACAGAACTGCAACTACCGACAATACTGCAACCGCCGACAATACTGCACCCGCACCCGCTATTCAGAAGCTGGCACTGGCCGATTACCGGCCCGTGTCGATTTATAACATCCCCGTCACCCGCGTGGAGAAGGCTGCCTTTCCCGTAACCGACATGCATTCACATGATTATGCAAGAACCCGGGAGGAGGTTGACACCTGGGTGGAGACCATGCAAAAGTGCGGAATTGCAAAAACAGTGATTCTTTCGGCTGAGACCGGTGCGGGATTTGATACCGTGGTGGAGAAGTATTCCGTGTACCCCGACCAGTTTGAAATTTGGTGCGGCATCGATTATACGGGATATGATTCGGACCCTCAATGGATCGATCACGCGATCAAAGAGCTGGAAAGATGCCATGCACTGGGTGCAAAGGGAGTGGGCGAGCTGGGGGACAAAGGCGAGGGGCTCTATTATTCACAACCCACTGCCGCCTACGGCCTCCATATGGATGATCCTGCATTAAGGCCCCTCTGGAAAAGGTGCGCCGAACTGGGTATGCCCGTTAACATCCATGTGGCCGACCCCTTCTGGATGTACCAGGCCATGGATTCCACCAACGACGGCCTGATGAATGCCTGGACGTGGCGGATTGATCTTTCGAAGGAGAATATCCTGAGCCACCAGGAGCTGATGGCTACACTGGATCAGGTGGCTGCCCGGAACCCGAATACCACCTTTATTGCATGTCACTTTGCCAACTGCTCCCATGACCTGTCGATCCTGGGCACCATGCTGGATAAACATTCAAACCTTTGGGCCGATATCTCTGCCCGTTTTGCTGAAACAGCGCCCATCCCCCGGCATGTGAAGGCTTTCTATGAGAAATACCAGGGAAGGCTGCTCTATGGAACCGATATGGGTATAAACCCGGAGATGTACAGGATCACTTTCCGCATCCTGGAGTCGGCCGATGAACACTTTTACGAGAACGACCAGTTTGGATACCACTGGCCCCTCAATGGTTTTGACCTCCCTGATGAAGTACTGGAGCAGGTTTACCATACAAACGCAGTCAAACTCAAACAATCACTTTAGGATGAGATTCAAACACCCGGCATGGATTCTGCTGGTCATGGCTGCCTGGACGGGCCTTGTTTCCTGCGACAATAAGGTAGTGATTACCAGTGGTAATGTGCAGATTGAATTTGACAAAAACATGTACAGCAGGGTCAACTCCCTGGATCCCGGAACCGCCCCCTTTCAGGATGAGTTCCGGTTGACGGAATCCCTGGAAACCAAAAACTTCACCACCGGCAAATTTAAAGTCACCGAAACAGTAACCATGCCCGTGGAGGGACCCTTCGGGAGTGGTGAGGAGACCCGGATCACAGGTTTTGCCAAAATGGATGAGGTCTGCCTGCAAAAGATGATTTCTGCTCAAACCTTTGAGGGTTTCCCCGGTGTGGTACTTTTCAAAGTGAGCTATGTGAATTGCGGCCTCCGGAACATCAGGGTGCTTGGGTGGGAAAATCATGCGTATGAACCCAGGGCGCAGGAGACGGATCCCGGATTCTGGAGTTTCCAGGGGAGTTCATCGGCCGGGCGGGCCGACTGGGTGTTGCCCCTGGAGCCCGGATTTTACCAGGAGAATTTTATGGGTATGAACCAGTCCGATTACGGGGGAGGGATCCCGGTGACCGATCTGTGGAGAAAGGACGGGGGAGTGGCGGTGGGCCACCTGGAAATGGTGCCGGAAGAGCTCTCACTTCCGGTGGATTTTGACCAGTACTCGGGTTCCGCCCGCCTGGGCATCCGGAAAAAGTATAACCTGCCGGTTGAACTGGGGTTGGGCGATACACTGAACACCGTGCATGGCTTTGTTTCTGTTCACAGGGGCGATTATTACACCACCCTGAAGGAATACTCAAAGCTGATGCAGGCGAAGGGGATCAGATTCGCAGAATCTGAAGAGGCAGCCTTTGAAAGCATCTGGTGCGGTTGGGGATATGAGAGAAAATTCACCACAGCCGATATTATTCAGACCCTCCCGAAAGTAAAGGAACTGGGCATCAGGTGGGCGGTGATTGATGATGGGTTCCAGGTTGCCGAAGGCGACTGGCGGGTGGATACCCGGAGGTTTCCCGGGGGATCGGAGGATATGAAAAAAATGGTGGACGCCATCCACGGTCAGGGCCTGAAGGCAAAACTGTGGTGGGCACCCCTTGCAGCCGATCCGGGAAGCAAGGTACTGGAAGACTACCCCGAAGCCCTGCTGATCAATGAAGCCGGGGCACCCCAGTACATTACGTGGTGGGACAGCTACTACCTCTCCCCTGCCAGCGAGGCAACCCTGGAGTATACCATGGCAACCCTGGATATGTTTTTCGATGAGTGGGGATTCGACGGATTGAAAATGGACGGGCAGCACATGAACGCGGTACCGCCCGACTTTAACTGGGAACGCCCACTGGAGTATCCCGAAAAATCGATCGAAATGCTTCCACAATTCTTCAAATCGGTCTATGATGCCGCCAGGGAAAAGCGACCCCATGCGGTGATTGAAAACTGTCCGTGCGGCACCTGCATGTCCTTTTACAACATGCCCTACACCAACCAGGTGGTCTCCTCCGATCCCACCAGCAGCTGGCAGATCAGGCTCAAGGGAAAAACCTACAAGGCGATCATGCCCCAAACGGCCTACTATGGAGATCATGTGGAGCTGAGCGACGGGGGAACCGACTTTGCCTCCTCTTTTGGAATCGGAGCCGTCCTGGGAACCAAGTTCACCTGGCCTGCCGACAACCCCAACCAGCAGGAAAGTCAGTTACTCACCCCTGAAAAAGAGAGGAGCTGGAAAAAATGGTTCAGCCTTTACCATGAGAAAATGCTCTCCAGGGAGGAGTACCTCGGAGCGTTGTACGACATTGGTTATGACAGACCCGAAACCCATGTCATCGCCAAGGGAGATACCCTCTTTTATGCATTTTTTGATGAGAAATGGACAGGCAGTATTACCCTAAGGGGATTGAATGAGACAATTGATTACCAGGCAGTTGATTATGTAAACAAAGAGGAGATTGCTATTTTTGGAGGGAATGATCCAATCATTGAGGCAACATTCTCGGACTATTTGTTGTTATCGGTATACCCTTTCAAATGATGCACATTGCGTCAATCAAGATATTCTTTTAACCACTCTGTATATTCCAATAGCTTTGCCTGGTAGCTCTCCAGTCCGAGTAACTCTTCATCATAGATAAGGTAACTCATATCGGCCCTTCGGAATGCGAAGTGGCGTGCCCGGTCCTGCTCGTGAAAGAACTTCTTTTCGGGGGTAGAGTATCCCTTGGGTAGCCTGGTCTTCTCCCAAATGGTGACCAGGTTCTGATACACCTTTTCCCTTTCCGACAGGTTGGTTTCAATGATCGCAGCTGCATCGCCGAGCGATTTGAAGGTAGCCTCATAACTGATATACCTCTGATTATGGGCTTCCTTGATGGCGCTCTCAAGGGCCGACAGTGCAAGGTAGGTATTTGCGGTATGGCTCACCAGTTCTGCAATGGTGGTGAAAAGCTCAAAGTCGTAAGGGTGTTTGATCCCTGCAGCCTGGTTGATCCGGATAATTTCCAGGGCGCGTTCCATTTGTCTGAGCTGTTCGCGGGATTCTTCAACTTTTGCCGCATACTCCCGGTTCCAGTATTCATCATACTCCAGGTTGTCGCCCCGGGGCAGATCAGGCAGATGGGTCTTGCCTATGTCGCCGTAATGCCACACCCTGCGTTCAAAGGACATATAATAATAGTACCCTGCTTTATTCAGTAAAAGGAAAAGTTCCTTCATACCGGTAGCCTGATCGCCATAGTAGTTCCGAAAGTATGAATCGATGAACTCCTCAAGTCCCGGTTGACTCCCGCTCCATGACCATTCGGCCGAATTGATGAAACTCATCATCCACATCTGGTTATGAAGTCCCGAATCATCCCATGAGGGATTGATCATGCCATCGGTTTCACCCGAAATGGAAGCCCTGGAAACAGCATTGTAAGAGTTCTGAAGGCAGTTCTCCACCTCTCTCTCCTGGTCACCCTCACCCCTTAATCTATAGAAATAGGGCAAAAAGAGTGGTTCGATCCCCGGATTGGGATCATAGACAAATATCTCGTATTCCGGACTCTTTGTTTCTTTCTGATATCCCGTACTACGGTTGATCCGCTCATTGAGTACCATTCCCCGGGGAGGGTTTGTATTCGCTCCGGGTACATATTCAGCGCCCCAGGCCATAACGGTACGGCCCTCCTTCATCAGGGGTTTTGCGCTCCGGGTGACAAATTTGGTTATCAGTGCATGCCTGCCGCTGCTCTCTACCTCCGCCTTGCACCCACATTCAATGCCTTGGCCAAGTTCATAAGTTTCATCAGAGCCGATATGAATATACTCCGATCCGGGTGTGGCTTTAATGGCATCCTGCCACAGGTCATTGAGCAATGCATAGGTTCCCTCTTTCAGGGGACAAAACTCCCAGTTGGAGGCGGGGATCTCCCGCAGGTGGCTGTGCTGGGGCCATTTCAGGATATAGCTCACATGGCCAAGCCCCTGCAC
>JAWOHR010000181.1:0-4695 GCA_046485075.1 Bacteroidales bacterium | reverse complement strand
GCCGTTCGATCGTGCTGCGGGCATGGAGGTACTGCGTGCGGTCGACGAAGTCGTGTGGGTCGAGCAGCACCTGGGCGCCGACCAGGCCGTGGCGTGCCAGTTCGCGGTGCCTGGAAGCAGCCACTGAAAAGGGTGTGGTTGTGATGAATACACCCGGACAGAACTCAAATGCTGTGGCCGAGCTGGCATTGGGGATGATGGTTTTCATGAACCGGAATGGCTTTAATCCAACCACAGGAACCGAGCTAAGAGGGAAAAAAATCGGGATTCATGCATATGGGGCAGTTGGAAGGATCGTCGGATTAATCGCAAAGGGCTTTGGTATGAAGGTATATGCCTTCGATCCCTATGTGGATCCGGTGGTTATAAAAAATGACGGGGTCTCCTGTGAGGCGTCGGTGGAGAGTCTCTACAGCAAGTGTCAGTATATTTCTCTTCATATTCCTGCTACTGCGGAAACCCGCGGATCGGTTGGTTATGATCTTTTGTCAGTCATGCCCGGGGGTGCCACTCTTGTGAATACCGCGCGGAAAGAGGTGATTGATGAAGCCGGATTGAAAAAGGTGTTTGCCGAGCGGAAAGATTTCAGATACATCTCAGATATCGCGCCCGATTGCAAGGAGGAACTTGAGGCCCATTACAAATCACAGGTGCTCTTTACACCCAAAAAGATGGGTGCCCAGACCGCCGAAGCTAATTTAAATGCAGGAGTTGCAGCTGCAAGGCAAATCGTGAATTTTCTCGAAAGGGGGGATATCACTTTCAAAGTGAACTAGTTTATGGCAAAGCTACATGCATTTAAGGGCTACCGGCCGGGAAAGGAGCGCGTGAAGGAGGTGGCTTCAAGGCCTTACGATGTTCTGAATTCGGAGGAGGCAAGGGTTGAGGTTGAAGGCAATCCATGGTCCTTCCTCCATGTTGTAAAACCAGAGGTGGATCTGCCAGAAGATATTGACCTTCATTCAGATGTTGTCTATCGTAAAGGAAAAGAGAACCTGGATCTGCTGATTGCCGGGGGGTATTTCGTTCAGGATGCAGAGGAGATGCTCTATGTTTACGGGCAGACCATGTTTGGGAAAACGCAGTATGGAATTGTGGGTTGCGCTTCCGTGGAGGATTACCTGAATGATGTAATCAGGAAACACGAACTTACCCGGCCTGACAAGGAGGAAGACCGGATGAATCACATACGGGTTACCAATTTCAATGCTGAACCTGTCTTTTTTGCCTATCCGGATCATCCCGGTCTGGATGCCATTGTGGCGCAGGTAGTTGCGGGAGAAGCTGAATACGATTTCATCACTGATGATGGAGTCGGGCACCACTTCTGGCTTATCTCTGATCCTGTGCAGGTCCGGAAAGCGGTGAGTATTTTTGAAAATGAGATCCCCTTCACCTATGTGGCAGACGGGCACCACCGGACTGCCGCTGCAGCCCTGGTGGGGCGGGAACGGAAGGAGGCCAATCCCGGTCACAATGGATCGGAGGAGTACAATTACTTCCTGGCGGTCCATTTCCCTGAATCTCAGCTTACCATCATTGATTATAACCGGGTGGTGAAGGACCTGAATGGCCATACGCCCCGGGAGTTCATCAAGGCGCTTGATGCAGGGTTTGTGGTTGAGGAAAAAGGAACAGAGATCTATAAACCAGAGCGGTTACACCAGTTCAGCATGTACCTGGGAGGAAGGTGGTTTTCACTTTCGGCCAGACCTGGCACATCCAATGACCATGATCCCATAGGATGCCTGGATGTGACGGTTCTCTCTGACCTGGTCCTTGACCCGCTGTTGAATATCACCGATTTGAGGAAATCGAAGCGGATCGACTTTGTGGGTGGAATAAGGGGTCTGAAGGAGCTCAGTGATCGCGTGGACAGCGGTGAAATGGCTGTGGCCTTTGCCCTTTACCCGGTGACCATGAAGCAACTCATGGATATTGCCGATAACGGAATGATCATGCCTCCCAAAACAACCTGGTTTGAGCCTAAACTCAGGAGCGGCCTTGTAATCCATTCTCTGGATTAGTCGTATATTTGGATATGGGAGTTGTGGAGAACCTGAATCGTGTCAGAGAGAGTCTGCCTGGTCATGTCAGGCTGGTGGCAGTCTCCAAGACCAAACCGGATGAGCTGATCATGGAGGCTTATGAGGCAGGTCAGCGCGATTTTGGCGAGAATAAGGTCCAGGACCTTGCAGCCCGACAACAGCGATTACCCCCTGATATTCGCTGGCACATGATCGGCCACCTGCAATCCAATAAGATCAAGTACCTGGTATCTTTTATCCACATGATTCATGGTGTGGACAGTATGAATCTGCTGGGTGCCATTAACCGGTCGGCGGAACTTCACAACCGTACCATCGATTGCCTCCTGCAGATCCGCATTGCTCAGGAGGAGACAAAGTTCGGACTTTCCCGTGAGGAGGCCCTTACTATGGTGCAATCGGAGGCTTTTAACGGGATGAAGCATATCCGGATCAGGGGCGTTATGGGGATGGCAACCTATACAGAAAATAGGGAGCAGATCAGGGGCGAATTTCAGCGACTAAATCTTATATTTGATGAAATGAAGGATTCTGCGTTTCACGATGCATCATTTTTCGACCAGCGATCTTTCGGAATGTCAGACGATTATATGCTGGCAGTAGAGGAGGGGTCCACCATGGTTAGGATCGGGAGCCTGATCTTCGGACAAAGGAACTATTAAAAATTTGTATTATGATCGATCTTTCTACCACCTATGGCGGACTGAAACTTAAAAGTCCGCTTATTGTTTCCAGCAGCGGATTGACAAGCTCTGTGGAGCGGATAAAAAAGATTGAACAGGCTGGTGCCGGTGCGGTGGTGCTAAAATCGCTCTTTGAAGAACAGATCATGTTTGAGGTGAGTTCCATGTCGGCCGGCAGCGACTACCCGGAAGCTTCAGATTACCTGGTTACCTATGCCAGGGAAAACTCACTGGATCAATATCTGTCCCTGATCCGGGAGGCAAAAGCTGTAGTAAACATTCCGGTGATCGCAAGCATTAATTGTGTGAGGAGTAATGAATGGATCGAATTTGCCAAAAAGATTGAAGATTCAGGCGCGGATGCACTTGAGCTGAACATCTATTTCCTCCCCATTGAGAAAGATAAGGATTCCAAAGCGTATGAGAATGCTTACCTCGATCTGGTTTCAAACGTAAAGAAGAAAACATCGCTTCCCGTAATGGTGAAACTGGGTCACGGATTCACCAATATCACCTGGATGGTCCATCAGCTTTACCAAAGGGGTGCAGCATCTGTCGTTCTGTTTAACCGGCTTTATGCTCCTGATATCGACACGGCCAACCTCACCTTCGGTTCGGCAGAGGTGCTCAGTTCTCCGGCCGATTTGCGTTTTTCGCTGAGATGGATTGGTATAGTCTCCTCCCAGGTGAAAGAGATGGATTTGGCAGCCTCAACAGGTGTACACAGCGGTCTGGCAGCTATTAAGCAGATCCTGGCCGGAGCAACCGCTGTGCAGGTTTGCTCGGTTCTCTATCGCAATGGAACTGATTATCTCAGGGATATGATCGAAGAGATGAAGGGATGGATGCAAAAAAATAATTACAGTTCGTTATCTCAGTTCAGGGGAAAGATGAACTATAAAAACCTGAAAGACCCATCGGTTTACGAAAGGGCCCAGTTTATCAAATATTTCTCTAAGATGCATTGAGCACTGGGTATGATCAGCCATCCGGTATTAGTGGCAGGTTTGTTCAAGCCTTTCTCCGGCTTCAAAAATTCCGTACTGGTGAGCCTTCCGGAAACATAGGCAGGCGCCGGTTCTATCTCCCATTTTTTCAGCCAGCTTTCCCTTTTCAAACCAGATCTCCCCGTCGTAAGGATCCAGATCCAGGGCCATGGACATATCCCTTTCCGCGTAACGGGTGGTCCCTGTGGCGGCATAGGTTCGTCCCCTTGCAAAGTAATATTCAGCTTCACCGCTCTCCATCTCAAGGGCCCTGTTGAAGGATTGGATGGCATCCAGGTACTTTTTGTGTTCATACTGGATGATACCGCGTTGATAAATGACCTGGTGCTGATCCGGAAAATAGGTCAGGTATAAATCCAGGTCTTCAAGTGCCCCTGAAAGGTTGTCCGATCTGCTCCTGGCAGAGGATCTTAAAAGGTATGCTTCAAACCGGTCGGGTTCCTGGCGGATCACCCTGTTGAGGCCATTGACTGCTTCTTCCACATCACCGCTTTCAAGCTGCAAAGCCGAAAGCAACATGACCGCATCCAGGTTTTTCACATCGCTCTGAATCGCTGAACGAAGGGCCGAACGGGCTGCCTTGTCATTACCCAGCAGGGCATATACCTCAGCTTTTTCAGTGAAGACAAGTGTTCGTTTGTAATGCTGTTTCTCCAGTTTGTTCAATATGTTTATGGCTTCCAGTGCATCTCCGTTCTCCTTGAGAAACTGAGCCTCCTGGAACTCCTGGTCGGCCTGGTTGTACCAGGCGTTCTCATTCCACAGTTGTTGCCAGCCCGGGTTCCCCTCCAGCCGGGATAATTCAGGATCCAGAAGGATTTCTTTTTCCGGAACCCTGTAACGAGACTTAAGGTGCTCCCTGAGGTATTTAAGTGCCAGCTCGGGATGATTCAACCTGACCTCGGTTTTTGCCAGGTAGAGTGTTCCAATCCCTTCCCTGTGCTTCTCTGCCTCATA
>JAWOHR010000159.1:0-22648 GCA_046485075.1 Bacteroidales bacterium | reverse complement strand
AGCCCTTCAGCCCGAGCCAGACCAGCCAGGCGCCGCCCGCCAGCGAGACGGCCGCCGCAAGGCGCTCGCTTTGGGCGACGATCAGCGATATGCCGGCGATGCCGAAGGTGATATGCAGGCTCACGCCGGTCAGGATCCCGGCCGTTGTGGCCACGCCCGTGCGCCAGCCGTGGCGGAGGCTGTTGAGGACCACCAGGAAGATGTCCGGCCCGGGGGACAGGCACGCCAGCAGGTGGATCAGCGCTACGGTCAGGATCAGTTCCATCGTGCGGCCGGAGCCTGTCCCCAACCAGGCGGACGCGGCAATCCCGATTTTTTCGCGGCCGCAAATCCGCTGCGATTACCTTAAAACGTGTCCAGATTACAATAACGGCGGCCGCCGCTGTGGTATAGTACGGGCCGATCGGCTGTCGCCTGTCCCTGAACCTGTATAGAACCTGTTTAAGTATGAGCACCTTGGACGACCTGAAAAACGCGGTAATCAACGGCAAGCGCAAGGACGTGATGGAGATCGTCCCGCAGCTTCTGGAAGCCGGGGTGGACCCGGTGGACATGCTCGAAAAGGCGCTCATCCCGGCCATGGCCGACGTGGGGGAACGCTTCAAGAAGAACGAGATCTTCGTTCCGGAGATGCTGGTCTCGGCCCGCGCCATGAAGGAGGCGATGAAGACCATCGAGCCCATCCTGATCGCCGCCGGGGTGAAACCGGAATTCAAGGCCATCATCGGCACCGTCGAGGGCGACCTGCACGACATCGGCAAGAACCTGGTCGCCACCATGTGGAAGGGCGCCGGCTTCGATGTGGTCGACCTCGGCGTCAACGTCAGCCCGGCCGCCTTCGTCGCCGCCACCGCCGAACACAAGCCCGACCTGGTCGGGCTCTCGGCCCTGCTGACGACCACCATGCCGGCCATGCGCGAGACCGTCGAGGCGATCCGCAAGGCCGGTCACACCGCCGTCAAGATCCTCATCGGCGGCGCCCCGGTGACCGGCGAGTACGCCCGCGAAATCGGCGCCGACGGCTATGCCAGCGACGCCGCCAGCGCGGTCGACGCCGCCAAGACGGCCCTTGCCTCCTAGCCCCGCCGCGCGGCTTTTACCCGCCGCGTCACGTTCCGGCAAATTTTCCCCAGTTGTTTTGACAGGGGAACAATCCGCCCTCTAATGCCGTCTATCGATCGGGTTACGTGATGGATTTTCGGCATTTGAATGGCATATCCCTGCATTGGCTGTCCGCCCTCGGGTGCCTCCTGCCCCCCGTGGTCGGGCTCGCGCAGGGGGACGGTTACGGTGCGCCTGCGGGGTACTACGCCGCGGCTGACGGCCTGACCGGCACGGCGCTGGACAAGGCCCTGCACGAGCGGATCCGCAATCATACGGTCATAACCTACTCCGGCCTGTTGTCGCTCTACCGGGCCACGGAGGTCGATCCGGCGAATTCCGCCAATCTGATCATGATCTATAATGGCCAGAGCATGTCGGCCGGCAGTATCGGCACCAGCGGCCCGTTGATCTGGAACCGCGAGCACCTGTGGCCGCAGTCGTGGGGCACCAGTTCGGGGCCGGGCAATTCCGACGCGCATCATGTGTTTCCGTGCAACGGCTGGGTGAATGAAAAGCGCAGCAACCTGCGGTTCGACTGGACCAACCCGGCCGCGCTGACCCGGGTGCTGTACAGCGGGGTGGATCTCGCGCCCGGAACGACCTACGACACCGATTCCTTCGAGCCGTGGGACACGGACAAGGGCAAGGTGGCGCGGGCGATGTTCTACATGGCCACCCGCTACGATGGCCGCGACACCGGCACGCCGGACCTGCGGCTCGGCAACTTTCCGTCGCAGGGCTCCAACACCTTCGGTCATCTGGATGCCCTGCTGACCTGGAACCGGATGTTCGCCCCGAACGAGCGGGAGCGCCGGCGCAACCATCTGATCTACAGCGGGGCGCTGGTCGCCTCGGTCACTTATAAACAGGGCAACCGCAACCCGTTCATCGACTATCCGGAACTGGCCGACGCCATCTACCTCCCCGCGACGACGGTCTCTTATGGCACGTGGCGGTGGCGGCATTTCACGCCGGCGGAGCTGGATGATCCGGATATCACCGGCGACCTTGCCGATCCCGACGGTGACGGCCTTGCCAACCTGATCGAATTGTCGGCCAATCTCGACCCGCGCGCGGCCGGCGCCACCGGTGCGCCGCGCTTCTTGCGGTTACATAGGTGGCACATGCCACCATGACACCTGCCTCATTCCAAAGGGCAGCATATGAATAACGCATGGTGCCCTCCACTCCTCCAGTCAAAACATCAACGGTAACAGTAGGTTTCAATGCCGTGAATTTAAACCAGCGATTGCTGTTCACTGCGGTATTCCAGCAAGTACCTTTAACCTGGTCGGGGGTAGCATTGAAAGTTGTGTACGCCTCATCGGTTGAGCGCCAGTTGGAAGTATGTGGTACCACTTTGGCTCCTTCTTTGAAATCGTAATCCACCTGGTCATCGACACATAAGGTAAAACTGCCAGCCCTGCCCGGATAGTTCGACACTGAAATATAGTACCAAGTTCCGGGAATCAGCCCAATGTATCCAAGAGCAATGTCATCATAATTGCTGTCCCAATATCTTGCACAGGCCAGTTCAGTACCATCTGCTTCCCACAGGGCCACTTCGGGATTCATATTGGTCCCCTGGGCACCACCCGAGTAGACCTCCACAAAGATCTGGTCCGTGGTAGCTTTAAACATGAACCACCTGTTATTATTGACACCGCTTACCCAGCAACTCCCGGCTGTCTCGTCAGCAGTCGCACCAGTTGTGGTGTAATATGCCTCTGGCGAACACCAGCCATCGATGTCGCTCAGGATCCTGGCTCCCGCTTTAAAATTATAATCCCTGATTTCAAAAATAATGGTGTCTGATCCCGGGCATGAATTGGCATCTGTATATGTATAAACCACAGTATCAAATCCTACTCCTGCAAGAGCCGGATTGTAGGAGATGCCGGATATTCCCTTCCCGGTAAAGGTGCCACCCAACGGTGTCCCTGCAATAAAGAAGGATGGATCGTTCACATCCCAAATGGTATCATAAGTCCCGATTGCTGCCACCGGAAGGGGATGCACGATAACGCTGTGCATGATAGAATCACGGCAGCCAAACACATCGGTAAAGGCATAATAAATGTCATAAACCCCATTCACAACCGGGGTGAAAATGCCTGTTCCATTCCCCTGGTCTGCCACCGTTCCTCCGAAGAAGGTACCCAAAGGAACCTGGTTTCCCAACAGGGTATCGGCATCATCCATGATGCATATTTCGGCGGAAAGTCCTATGAAATCGACTCCAGGTAAAGCATGTACGGTCACCGGCTGAATGATCGTATCGGAACAACCAGTGATGTTGGTATAATAATAGGTAATGTCGTAGGTACCCGGTGTGGCCGGATCGAAATAGGCCGTTCCATCGGTATTGTCAGTAATCCCTGTTCCAAGGAAAGTCCCGCCTGCCTGGGATCCGATCAGGGTATCCGGGTCTGCACCCACACAATAATCAGGGGCCAGACCACTGAAACTAACCACCGGCAAAGAATTTACAATCGTCGAAACGGTAGCCGTATCGGTACAGCCCAGTCCGTCGGTAAAGTAATACTGAATATCATAGCTGCCCGCAAGTGTAGGATCAAACACCGCACTATCGCCAACTCCCAGAATAGTCACTCCGGGACCGGTCAGAAAAAACCCGCCTGCAGGGCCTCCCACCAGGGTGTCCGTTCCGGCACCCTCGCAATAGGCCACGGCCAGTCCGGCTACTGAAACCACCGGTAGCGTGTTGGCTGTCACTGTGACTTTCTCCATGATCAAAGAGTCGCCGCCGACAAAAAAGGTGGCATGATAATCTCCTGAGTTAAGAGCGGTAAAAGAATAGGAGGTAGCCCCTGCAATTTCCACATCATCCAGGAACCACCGATAATTAGTGGCTGTATCGGAAACCGTCAGGATCACAGAATCCCCAAGGCAAAATGTAGTGGGCCCCGATGGTTCAATTGAAAAAGAACCTGTCAGGTAAAGAGTCCCCAGGGGGCTTACCAGGAGGTCATTCTCGTCATATAACGTGCAAGAATCCACCGGATTCCCGCATATAAAATCCTCATATCCTATTCCTGTCTTTAGTGAAGGAGCAGGATCAAAAATGTAAAGCACTCCATCATTATCGAACGAACCCTGATTGTTATCCCCCAGGATGCTGAAGATTCCTGTCACAACCATTTGTCCGCTGCTCCATACATCCACTGTATCATTGGCTGTAAAATTTCCGCGCACAATGAGTATTCCTGAGGGATATATGATCAGATCAAGGGTATCACCCATGGTCAGATTACCATAGATCGTTAAAGTATCATGTACAAAAAGATTCCCTCCGGTAAATTCGGTATCACTTCCACTCACCACGTTTCCATAGATATGTACATCGGAGGCCAGAGAAGCCGTACCGGGCGAGGTACCGTCACTCCAGGTGGCACCATCCGTCCATAGTCCGCTGTAATTATCCAGGGTAGATTCCTGCGAGATCAGATTAATTGGGATCAGAAATGCAAGAAGAATAAAATTCGTCGTAAGTCGTTTCAGCATCAATCTTAGATTCAAGGGTCAGTTATCCTCAAAAGATAAAAGGTCCACACCTATGCAGTATGTACCTAACCAAAATTAGTATATTAAAGACCTCATTATCAGATCATCATTTACAGGTTATTAACAATAAGTAAGATACTGCTTTGATTTGATGAATTGCATTTTAAGTTGGATAAACAAACCTCATTATCGAATCATCAACAAAAAAAAGAGCCGCATCGTTGCATGAGCAGCTCTCTTTATGAGGGTTAATTTTAAACCGGGTTCTTTCTGTGATTTTACAATGCTTTGATTTCAGTCACCAGTTTTTGCAACGATTCCTTGGCACTCCCAAAGAACATCCTGGTATTATCTCCATAGAACAGGTGGTTCTCAATGGCAGCATAACCTTTACCCATGCCCCGTTTCATCACGATTACATTTTTGGCTTCATGAACCCTGATGATCGGCATACCGTAAATTGGACTGGAGGGGTCGTCAAGGGCAGCCGGGTTGACCACATCATTGGCTCCGATAACCAATACCACGTCGGTTTTTGGCATTTCGGGGTTAATCTCATCCATCTCCACAAGTTTCTCGTAGGGTACATCGGCTTCAGCCAGCAATACGTTCATGTGTCCGGGCATCCGTCCGGCAACCGGATGAATGGCATATTTCACCTCCACTCCATTGGCTTCCAGAAGCTCATCCAATTCACTGCAAATATGCTGGGCCTGCGCCACCGCCAGTCCGTACCCGGGAACAATCACCACCCGGCTGCTGTAATTAAGCATCACTGCAGCATCTGAGGCGGTGACCTCCTTAATGACTCCCAATTCACGATCCACACCGGCTCCACCGCCTCCAAAAGCACCGATAATCACATTGATGAGTGACCGGTTCATGGCCTTACACATGAGAAGGGTGAGGATCATTCCTGCGGCACCCACAAAAATCCCTCCAAGAATCATCGCCTGGTTCTGATATATAAATCCGGCCATAGCCGCAGCAATACCGGTGAATGCATTAAGAAGTGAAATAACCACCGGCATATCAGCTCCACCGATGGGCATCACAAAGCTCACCCCGTAAACCAGTGAAACCCCGAAAAGAACGTATACAAGTATCTGCTTTGTTTCAGCAGGGACCCCTCCAAACAGTATGAAAAGAAGCAGAAACAGGACACCTGCAAGGATTAACAGATTTATGTATGTCATCCACTTGTTAAATAGATCCTTGACATTCCCGTTTAGCTTTCCATACGCAATCATACTGCCGCTGAATGCCACACTTCCGATGACCAGTCCGAGCAAAGTAACCAGGGCCGATTGATTTTCAGGATTCGAAAATTCGATCAGGGCCACAAGGGCCGAGGCAGCCCCCCCGGTGGCATTGAAAAAGGATACCAGCTGGGGCATGGCGGTCATTTTGATGCGTCGTGCAACGACTGCACCGAAGACCCCACCCAAAGCAATGGCTCCAAGGATAATCGCCAGGTTAACCGCTTTAATTCCATTCCCTTCTCCATCGCGATGGAACAACATGGTGGCAATCATAGCCAGGAGCATCCCCGCAGCGGCCCAAAGGTTTCCACGTCGGGCTGAATCAGGGTTGCTTAAGAGTTTCAGTCCCCATACAAAAAAGAGGGCTGATAGCAAATAGATAAACTCAAGGATGATATCTCCGTTTGATATGTTTAATGTATTCATGGTACAGCCCTATTTTTTCTTCTTTTTAAACATTTCAAGCATGCGGTCTGTGACCACAAATCCTCCAATCACATTGAGCGTTCCGAAAAGCAGAGCGAGAATCCCAAGTATCAGGTTTAACAGGTTGGACCCTTCCGACAGGTTGGCCAGGTCGGCATGGCCCACCAGGATGATTCCCCCGATGATAATCACCCCACTGATGGCATTGGCTCCCGACATCAGGGGGGTATGCAGTACTGAGGGGACATTGGAGATCACCTCAAGACCCAGAAAGATGGTAAGAGCTATGATAAAAATAGCCTCCTTATTGCTATAGAAAAATTGCAGTACGTTTTCCATATCCGTAATTAAATTATTGGTTCGTTGGTTCTATTGGTTTCCCTTTACCCTTTCGTTAACAATCTGTCCGTCACGGGTGATGCAGGTACTTCGTACAATCTCATCTTCCACACCAGGATTAATTTTTCCATCCTCACCGATCATCAGGTTAAGAAAGTTAAGGAAATTGTTCCCCAGCATTTTACTTGCATCTGAGGGTACTGTAGAAGCAAGATTGGAGTTTCCGATAATGGTCACACCGCCAACAACAATCGTCTCATCATTTTTCGTCACTTCACAATTTCCCCCGGTGGAGGCAGCCAGGTCTATAATGACTGATCCGGGCTTCATTTCTGCCACAGTTTCCTTAGTAATCAGAACCGGAGCCTTTCTTCCCGGAATCTGGGCGGTACTGATAACCACATCCGCCTGACGCGCGTGCTGTTGAATGAGTTCGGCCTGTTTCTCCTTATACTCCTCGGTTTGCTCAACCGCATACCCACCTGCAGCAGCATCATCTTTTGCGCCTTCCACCTCCACAAACTTTCCACCCAGGCTCATTACTTCCTCCTTTACCGCGGCCCGAACATCAAAAACCTCCACCACTGCACCCAGCTTTCGTGCAGTGGCAAGCGCCTGTAACCCTGCTACACCCGCCCCAAGAATCAAAACCCTCGAAGGTTTTATGGTACCTGAAGCCGACATGAACATGGGAAAGAATCCGGGCAATGTCCCCGCAGCAACCAGGACCGATTTATAACCGGCAACGGTGGCCATAGAGGAAAGGACATCCACTGACTGGGCCCGTGTTGAGCGGGGAATCATATCGAGACTATGGGATGTGACACCTGCATTGGCCAGCCTGTCAACCAGAGGCTTATTAGCCAGGGGCCCCAGGATCGAGATTAGAATTTTCCCTTTTGGAATGGTTTCAGAAGGGGCATTTATACTGAACAGAATTTCAGCGTCCTTCAGGATTTCAGCCCGGTTGTGAAGGGAGGCTCCCGCTTCGGTATAACTTTTATCCGATGCAAAAGCAGATTCACCTGCACCCTTTTCCACCATAACCTTTAACTCCTTTTTTACAAGAATGGCAACATGTTCGGGCAGAAGTACAACCCTGTTTTCACCATCGCCTTCCTTCAATACTCCAATTGTCATGAATAGGAATTTTTTATCGTTTTTGAACTATAATCTCCTCAACAACTTACCCGGTAATATGTTCAACCTGTTCACCGGCTTTAAGATACTGATCCATTGCACTGGCGGCTTTTCTTCCATCGCCCATGGCCAGGATCACAGTGGCCCCGCCCCGAACAATGTCTCCACCTGCAAAAACTCCCTCAACCGAGCTATGCATGGTATCCGGGTCCACCTTAATGGTTCCCCATCTGGTAACCTCCAGCTCTTTCATACTCGAAGGGATCAACGGATTTGGGGAGACACCCACACTCACCACCACCGTATCCACCTCCATGGTGAACTCGGAACCTTCTATGGGGATGGGCCTCCGTCTTCCTGAGGCATCGGGCTCACCCAGTTCCATCTTTTGCAATTTCATTTTACAAACACGGCCCTTCTCATCGGCATAGTACTCAAGGGGATTGTGCAGATTCATAAATTCCACACCCTCTTCCTGGGCATGTTTAATCTCCTCCTTTCGTGCAGGCATCTCCCCGATTGACCTGCGGTAAATGATCATGGATCGTTCGGCGCCAAGCCGTTTGGATGTACGGACAGCATCCATCGCTGTATTACCTCCTCCGATCACGGCAACTTTTTTACCAGATATTACGGGTGTATCATATTCAGGATCGGCTGCACTCATCAGGTTTACCCTGGTCAGGTACTCATTTGATGAATATATCCCTATGTAGTTTTCCCCGGGGATATGCATGAAGTTGGGCAACCCGGCGCCGCTTCCAACCATAAATGCTTTAAAACCCTCTTCACGAAGCTCCTGAACGGAGGCAGTGGCACCCACGATAAAATTTTTCACAAACTTAACACCCATCTTCTTCAGCACATCGATCTCAACATCCACAATCCGGTTTGGCAGGCGAAATTCCGGAATGCCATATTTAAGTACCCCTCCAATTTCGTGAAGTGCTTCAAAAACAGTTACATCATATCCATATTTGACCATGTCTGCAGCAAATGCCAGACCCGCCGGTCCAGACCCGATGGAGGCCACCTTGATTCCGTTTTTCCCGGTGATTACCGGAACAGACATCTTTCCGCTGCTCTGTTCAAAATCGGCAACAAAACGCTCCAGGTATCCAATGGCCACCGCAGGTTTATTAAGCTTCTGAGTATAAAAACAGGCCTGTTCGCATTGCACCTCCTGGGGGCAAACCCTCCCACAAACGGCAGGTAGTGTATTTGTCTCCTTCAGGACACGTGCCGATTCCAGGAAGTCGCCCTCCTCAATTTTCTTAATAAACTTTGGAATATTGATACCCACCGGACAGCCTGTGATACAGGTCGGGGTCACGCAGTCAAGGCAACGCTTTGCTTCCATTCTGGCCTCCTCCTCACTGAGACCGCAGTTAACTTCGGTGAAATCGTACTTTCTTCGATCAGGGTCCTGCTCTGTCATGCATACCCTCGGTAGTTGTGTCCGCTCCTTATTCTTTAATTTTCCCCGAAGGGTCACCCTCCACTCCTGTTCCCGTTCGTTCTTCAAATAATCTGAAACTTCTGTCATCTTCCTAATTTAATTTGGAGTGATTACTCAGGTAAGTCTCATACGCTTCTGCTTCAGAAGGCTTGTAGGCATTCAGCCTCATCAGCATCTCATCAAAATCGACCTGGTGGGCATCAAATTCCGGTCCGTCTACACAGACAAATTTAGTCTCTCCTCCCACCGATACCCTGCATGCGCCGCACATCCCTGTACCGTCGACCATCAGCGTGTTAAGACTGGCCACGGTTGGGATACCGAACTTACCGGTAAGCTTTGTGACGAACTTCATCATCACTGCAGGGCCCACGGTAACCACCAGATCCACCTTCTCTCTTAAAATCACCTCCTCCATACCATGGGTAACAAGGCCCTTTTTACCATACGATCCGTCATCGGTCATAATGATCACCTCATCAGAGTATGCAAGCATTTGCTCCTCAAGAATGATCAGATCCTTCATTCTGGCTGCAAGTACCGTGATCACCCTGTTCCCGGCTTCCTTGAATGCTTTTACAATAGGTAACAGAGGTGCAACTCCAACTCCGCCTCCGGAAGCAAGCACAGTACCCACCTTCTCAATATGGGTCGGTTTTCCAAGTGGGCCCACCAAATCGGTGATTTCATCACCAACTTCCAAATTGCATATTTTTGATGAGGTCACACCCACTTTTTGGATAATCAGAGTAATGGTACCTTTAGCCACATCAGCGTCGGCTATGGTAAGGGGGATCCGCTCGCCCTTCTTTCCGGTCTTCACAATCACAAAATGACCCGCTTTGCGGCTTTTTGCAATTTGCGGTGCCTCCACTACCAGCCTAACCACAGCTTCTGAAAAATACTCCTTTTCGATAATCTTACTCATACCACAATAATACATGAATTAAAATAACTTTCATACTTTTACCTGCAGCTTTAAAATTCGACTAAATTATGATGGATCTTTCAACAGAATACCTTGGATTAAAACTGAAGAATCCAATTGTTGCGGCCAGTAGCGGACTTACCGGAACACTCGAGGGTCTTCTTTCCATGGAGAAAAATGGAGCAGGTGCGGTTGTGATCAAATCGATCTTCGAGGAGGAGATTCTCCTTCAGGCTGAGAAGGAGTTGAAAGAGGCAGAGCAAGACCGGATGATATACTCGGAACTCTCTGAAACCCTCGATTATATTGATCTCCACATCAAAGAAGATAAACTGAGGAAATATCTGAAACTGATCAGTGATGCGAAAAAAAAACTGACCATCCCGGTCATCGCCAGTGTCAACTGTGTTTCAGGTGAAGACTGGACGCACTTTGCCAGTAAAATGGAAGAGGCGGGAGCCGATGCCCTGGAATTGAATATTTTTCTCAACCCTGCCGACTTTAAAAACAAGGAGTTTGAAAAGGTCTATTTCAGGATCATCAAAAAGGTTCTGGATATTGTAAAGATTCCGGTAGCTATCAAAATCAGCAAGTATTTTACCCGCCTGGGCCTCACAGTGAAAGCCCTCTCGGAAACGGGAGTTGCGGGCATCGTGATGTTCAACAGGTTTTATACCCCCGACATCGACATTGAGAAAATTGACCTCGCCTCTGCCAACATGTTTTCCACCCCAATGGAGCAATATGAGACGCTCCGGTGGATTGCCATCATGTCGGGGAGGGTTGACTGTGACCTGGCTGCTTCCACCGGAATTCACACCGGTGAGGACGTTGTGAAGATGATCCTTGCGGGAGCAACCGTCACCCAACTTGCATCGACACTTTATAAAAATGGTCCCGACCAGATCTCAAGGATACTGAAAAGGCTGGAGAAGTGGATGATGGATAAGGAGTTCGACTCACCCGGGCAGTTCAGGGGAAAGGTAGCCAGGATGTATGGAGATGACCCGGCTGCCTTCGAGCGGATGCAGTTCATGAAGAATTTCAGTGAGATCAGGTAAAAAGCGGGTTTTTAGAAACAATTGGCAAAGCTTTTTGTTACCTTAAAAATCCTGACAATAACCATATGAACGACCTATCGTTTTTACAGAACCTGGATACGGAAGCGATCGAGGGGCTTTATAAAAATTACAGGCAGGACCCTGACTCAGTTGACTCCAGCTGGCATCACTTCTTCCAGGGTTTCGATCTTGCCCGGCGCGATTTCAGTCACCCGGAATCAGAATCCCTCACCTTCGATGAGGAGTTCAGGGTCATCAACCTGATCAATGGCTACAGGAAACGGGGGCATCTCTTCACCCAGACAAACCCGGTTCGTTCCAGGAGACAATACTTCCCCACCCTCGATCTTGAGAATTACGGTCTTAAAGATGAGAATCTTGAACAGCAATACCATGCCGGAAGGGAGATAGGATGCGGGAAGACATACCTTAAAGATATTGTCGACTATCTTAAAAAAACCTATTGCGGACATATCGGATCCGAATACATGTTCATACGCGACCCGGAAAAGATTAACTGGCTCACAGAACGGATCGAAAAAAATCAGAATCGGACACGCTTTACACCGGAAGAGAAGAGGCGGATTCTTGGTCACCTGAACCGGGCAGTTGGATTCGAGAAGTTCATCCATAATAAATTTGTGGGGCAGAAACGATTTTCTCTGGAGGGTGCCGAGGTCCTGATCCCTGCCCTGAACGAACTGGTCGAGACCGGTTCTCAAATGGGAGTGGTGGAGTTCAACATCGGGATGGCACACAGGGGCCGCCTGAATGTGCTGGCCAATGTACTTCAGAAACCAAACGAATACATTTTCAAAGAATTCGAGGGTGAACTATACGAGGAACGTATCAGCCTGGGAGACGTGAAATACCACCTGGGCTACGGTAACACCATTACCACAGCCGGTCAAAGGGAGGTGATCCTGAACATTGTTCCAAACCCATCACACCTTGAATCCTCCGCCCCTGTCATCGAAGGGGTCTCCAGGGCTCGAATCGACTTCAGGTATGGCGGAGACAATAACAAGCTGCTTCCAATCATTATCCATGGCGATGCGGCCATAGCCGGACAGGGAGTTGTCTATGAGGTGATTCAAATGTCGGAACTGGAGGGCTATAAGACAGGAGGTACAATTCATCTTGTGATCAATAACCAGATCGGATTTACAACCAATTATCTGGACGCCCGTTCGAGCACTTATTGCACGGATGTGGGGAAGGTCACCAAAGCGCCCATATGGCATGTAAACGGCGACGATGTGGAAGGACTTGTACATGTGATCCGCATGGCCATGGAATACCGACAGGAGTTCCACACCGATGTGTTCATAGATATCCTTGCATACAGGAAATATGGTCACAACGAAGGAGATGAGCCCAGGTTCACCCAACCCACTCTTTACAAAGCGATCGGCAGGCACCCCAACCCGCGGGACCTTTACAGTCGGGAACTGCTTGATCAGGGAATCATGGATCAGAATGAGATCACTGCCCTGGAGCAGGAGTTTGACACTTATCTGGAGCAGCAACTTGAAAGCTCCCGGAAACAAAAAATGGTCATCATCCAGCAGTTCATGAAAGAGGAATGGCAGGGTATGGATTATGCCTCCTCAGCCGATTTTGTAGATTCTCTCGAGACTGGAGTACCGCGCGCAATCCTCGACCAGATCGCTCAAAAGATCACCACATTGCCGGAGGAGTTGGGATTCTTTAATAAGACTATCAAACTGGTGGAGGATCGGGCAAAGATGGTAAGTGAGAACAGGATCGACTGGGCCCTTGGAGAGTTGTTTGCCTACGGATCTCTGGTACTGGAGAACTTCCCGGTAAGAATCAGCGGTCAGGATTCCATCAGGGGAACCTTCTCGCACCGGCATGCAGGGATGGTAATGGAAGAGACCACGGAAATATACTTTCCGCTGAAACACATCGATCCTTCAAAACAGGCGCCCTTCAACATCTTTAACTCTCCACTAAACGAATATGGGGTGCTGGGATTTGAATACGGATACGCCCTGTCGAACCCAAACGTCCTCACCATCTGGGAGGCCCAGTTTGGCGATTTTACCAATGTGGCACAGGTCATCATTGATCAGTATCTATCCAGTGCAGAGGAGAAATGGGGGGTGATGAACGGATTGGTCCTCTTTCTCCCGCATGGATTCGAGGGTCAGGGACCGGAACACTCCAGTGCCCGTGTCGAGCGGTTCCTCACTCTGGCGGCCAGGAACAACATGCACATTGTCAATCCGACTACCCCGGCCAACCTCTTTCACTTGCTCAGGAACCATTTGAAGAAGAAATCCAGGGTACCCCTGGTGGTCTTCACACCCAAGAGCCTTTTGCGCAATCCAAACTGCATCTCATCGATGGATGATCTGGAGAAAGGGAAATTCCAACCTGTGTATGACGATACTGAAACCGATATGAACGAGGTCAGACGTGTGATATTTTGCAGCGGGAAGATATACTACGACCTGATGGCAAGAAAAAAGAAGCTGGCCGTCAGGGACATCGCCCTCGTAAGGCTTGAACAGATTTTCCCCTTCCCCGAACAATTGGTGAAATCGATCCTGAAAAAGTACCGAAACAACATGCTCACACTCTGGGTACAGGAAGAGCCTGAAAATATGGGAGCGTGGTACTTCATCCGTAACGCCATGAAAAATACAGAGATCATTCCGGTCACCCGCCAGCCTTCGGGAAGTCCCGCCACAGGCCTTTACAAACTCCACGAGATCAGTCAGACTGAAATCATCGACAAGGTATTCAGAGAGTGCACCTGTGAACTACACAATGTTTACTGCGGATTGCAGTGCGTAATCGGAAGTTCCCGTAAAGAGATCCTCAAACAACACTACTATTTCGAAAAAGCGAAACCAAAATCTTAACCCCATGGCCCTGGAAATCAAAATACCCAGTCCCGGCGAATCCATCACCGAAGTTGAACTTACATCCTGGTTCGTTGAAGACGGCGCACTTGTGAGGAAGAACCAGGAGGTGGGTGAAATTGAATCGGAGAAAGCCACCCTGCCGCTTATTGCGGAGCAGGCCGGACAACTTCGGATCCTTGTAACCGAAGGCGAGACTGTACGTGTAGGTACTGTGGTGGCAACCATCGACACCAGCGTGAAGGTGGATGAACCGGTTGAGAAACCATCCGAAACAGCCCCTAAAACAGAGGTTACCCCAACATCTCAGGCTCCTGCCCCTGTCGAAAAGCCTATGGAGACAGTAAAAGTCACCCCGGTAGCCAGGGAGATGATGGACCACGAAGGACTTTCCATTGATGACATTCTCAATGGATTGAGAAAGATCACGGCCTCCGATGTGAAAAGGGTGATGCAGCAATCATCAACCCCAAATGTCGCGGTCAGGAGGGAAGCCTCCAGGGAGGAGGATCGGAAAAAGATGAGCCAGTTGCGCAAAAAGATCAGTGAGCGGCTGGTGGCAGTAAGGAACGAGACTGCAATGCTCACCACATTTAATGAGGCCGACATGAGTGCCATCATGGCCATCCGGAAGAAACACCAGGAGCAGTTCGTGCAGATCCACGGGATAAAACTTGGATTGATGTCATTCTTCACCAAAGCAGTCACCGAAGCCCTGATGCTCTTTCCATCGGTCAACTCGTACCTTGATGGAGATGAGGTGGTCACCCCGGCTTACTGTGACATTGCCATCGCGGTTCAGACCGAAAAGGGTCTGACTGTCCCGGTGATCCGAAATGCCGAGGCAATGGGACTGGCAGAAATTGAAAGGAGGATAGCTGACCTGGCCGAACGGGCAAGGAAGGCAAGACTGGGGATCGAAGAGATGACAGGTGGGACCTTTACCATCTCCAACGGCGGAATCTACGGATCCATGCTCTCCACACCCATCCTCAATCCGCCACAGTCGGGTATACTGGGCATGCACAATATCATTGAACGACCCGTGGCTATTGGCGGGAAAGTGGAAGTGAGGCCCATGATGTATATCGCACTCAGCTACGACCACAGGGTGATCGACGGAAAGGATTCAGTGGGTTTCCTTAAGGCAGTGAAGGAGTTCATCGAAGAACCCTCCCGTATGCTATTCCAGGGGGGCTCAGCCGAACAGCATCTGCTGGAAATTTAATTTAATCGATTGCTAACGGTACTGGTAGGTTCGGGTCGTGATCACTTCCGGAACGATCCTGTCCTCGCTGAGATAAATGATCCGCTCGGTCCAGTTTCCCACTTCATCGAATTCAGTGTACTCATATAACTGTGTACCCGTAATATCGCCCGAAAGCTCCTCCTGGAAACTTTTCACCATAAATCCCTTATCGTATACAAAGTGGTTGATTACCTCCCTGTCATTGACCACCCTTACCTGGCTCACCACCCTCCCCCTGGAGTCGAAATAACTGGCCCCTTCGTAGTAAAGGGTCTCCCCTTCCCATACTTCAAAATTAACCTGCTCATCGCTGATCCGTTCCATGAGCGTCCGGGTGATCCTTCCATTCAGCAGCGAGTGGAAAGTCTCCTCAACCTCCTCCCCATTCTCCCTTCTCATGGTGGTATAACCAATGGTATCACCGGTGTGGGTCAGTGCCAGGCTCTTCACATAATTACCTTCGGTATCGTATTCAATGATCCGGTGGCCAAACTGACCTGGTTTACCTGCAACCCATCCACCGTCTTTATGTACCGCCTCATACTGGTGTTCAATTACACTGCTGATACTGCCTTTCAGACCGGCTTTCGCCAGGTCGCTATTCCCACCCGAGCAAGAGGTCAGGATCACCGCTAAAACAAAAAGAAAGAAACTATTTTTCATCACTGGTTATCGATATATTTAAGTACCTGCAAGATCATTGAGCGCTGCTCCTCGGTTGTAGCCAATTCCGAGGCCCTTTCAAATGTGGTCCGGGATTGATCGATCTTCTGACGGAAAAGAAGGACCATCCCCTGGTAGAAATAGTAATCATACTGCTCATCAAGCTCAATACATATGGAGAACCACTCCTCAGCCTTTACCAGTAGTTCCTGGGTCTGGTACTTCTGATCCATATCCACCACCTGGGATGCGGCACCGAAAAGCCACCGGTGATCACCCTTCCGATCGGCCGCAAAACGGTTGTCGATATACCCGATCAGTTCATCGAACTTGCCGGTATAGTAATAGTATTGGATAAAAGGCATTGATTTCAGGTCAGCTGGACCACCCCTTTCTGCCTCAAGCAAGGGTGAAAGTTCATTAGCCAGACGGCTGATCAGCACAATATTCTCCTGATCAACAGCCTTTTCCAGGGTGTTTTTATAGATCGTCTCAAGGGCAGGAACAAATTCCTTTCCCAGAACCCGCCTGACCCTGTCCGTTTCAGTAGTAAACACCGGCCACCATGGATCCTCCAGATCCATGTAGTGGGCCACAACCCTGATATCACTGTCCCTCAGCTCACCGTCACTTAACTTTTTCCTGATATAATCCCCTGCCAGTCTTTCGGCCTCCGCTTCATTACCCATCTCCCTTTCCATTCTGATGTAGTCGGCAAAATCCTCCAGGGTGATAGTGCCATTTTCCGCCATGACGCGGTATCTCTTCAAAGCCTGGTAATTTTCAACCAGTGTCTCCAGGAGAGGTTTCAGTTCCGCAGCCTGCTTGAACCCCAGCACAAAACTTACCCTGACACCATCATCACCAAAGATGAACATGCTTGGATAACCCTGCAACTGCTGTTCGGTAGCGTATTTCCTTCCAAAATCGGTTTCCCCGTCCATACGCACACTCACAAAGTGATCGTTCATATATGCAGAAAGGGCAGGGTCGGGATAGACCTGTGCATCCATCATTTTGCAGGGACCGCACCACGTGGCATACACATCCACGAAGAGCATGAGCATGCCATCACTGGCCTTTTTCTGAGCTGCTTCCATGTCTGCAGCAGTCACCACCTCAATAAAATTTACCTGAGAAAAAGCAGCAAACGGAAGTGTCAGTGCCAAAATCAAACAGGATATCCTGAACCTTCTTCTTTTCATCTTCATTCACTTATAAAACTCCACATTCTTTCACGACTGCCAGATACCGATCCGACTCCCTTTCCCAGCACAGCTCCTCGGAAGCCCTCGCCAGTGCCCCTTCCCATGCACCGGTTTCCTGTTCATCCAGTATGAACCTGATCACCCTTGCAATATTCCGGGGATCACGATTTCGGATGACCACCCCTATTCCATAGCTCTCCACGATTTTTGCCATTTCGGGGAGGTTCGAGCAAATTACCGGTATGCCACACTGAATATAATCAAACAGCTTGTTGGGCAGTGCGTACCGGTAATTTAAACCAAGGTCCTCCTCCAGTGAAATACCCAACCGGGCCTTACAGGTAAGGGGCCTCAACTCCAGAGGATCGAGCCTCCCCTTAAATATAACCCTTTCCGTAAGAGCTTCAGACTTTACCCGTTCCATCAACTCCTCCTCAATATCTCCCGTTCCGGCGATAACCAGTGTCACCTCCTCCATATACTTCATTGAATCAATGATCAGTTCCAATCCGCGCCCCACATTCAGGGCTCCCTGGTAGATAATGACCGGTGGTGAACCCGGGGAATACCCCTTCTGGTGTTCAATCCTGCGCTCCGGTACATTTCGAACCACCACGAAACGGGTACCGTATAGCCGTCTGTAGATCTCTGCGATGGGGTAGCTGACCGTAATGGCAAAATCAAGACGGGGAACGAGAAGTCTCTCCATCCATTTCCAGAACGCCTGAACGCGTTTCCGTTGGAGCAGTTCGGGTACCTGGGTAAAGAATTCGTGACTGTCGTATATCAGTTTCACCCGCCTGATTCGCGCGGCCAGGTAAACGGCCGGGAGGGTGTCCAGATCGTTGGCAATAAACAGAGCCGGACCAGGAACGAAAAGCAGTTTTAAAAATAACCTTTTATTAAAGAAGAGGTAAAACAAGGGTCCCCTGGTAAAAATCATCCGGAAACGGTGAACCTTATATCCCTTCCCTTCGATAACCGGACTCCTCTTCAGTCTTCGTCCAATGCAGGTTACATCCATTCCGTGGTCGATCAGCAAACCTGCAACCCGGTGTACCCGCTGGTCGGTTACAAGGTCGTTAATGACAGAAATATAGGCTCTCTTCAAAATTGCAATAAAGCTTTGGGAATAAAGATATGATAATAGAACGAATCATTATTATATTTATGACATGACAGACATGCATCAAAACCACCCGTTGAAAAAGTACAACTCGTTCGGAGTTGACATTCATGCATCACTGTTCTCCTATCCCGCCTCCACCGAAGAACTGAAGGCGATACTTGAAAACTACGATTATAGTCAGTTTCCGATGCTGGTCATGGGTGAAGGCAGCAATATCCTCTTTACCAAAGATTTCGACGGGCTGATTGTGAAGCCAGGTATAAAGGGGATCGAATTACTGGAAGAGAATGAATCGACCGTACTGGTTAAAGTGGGTGCCGGAGAGAACTGGGACAATTGGGTTGAAATGGCCACAGGAAAGGGGTGGTTCGGACTTGAGAACCTCTCGCTGATTCCCGGTTCTGTTGGATCGGCGCCTGTACAGAACGTAGGAGCCTACGGGGTGGAGATGAAGGACTTTTTTGACGGGCTGGAAGCGTGGGATTTAAAAGAGAAAAGGTTGGTGAAGTTTGACCGTGAAGGCTGCCACTTTGGTTACCGCAGCAGCATTTTCAAAGTGGAATCTCCCGGAAGGTATATCATCACAGCGGTTACCTTCAGGCTCAGCAAAGAACCTGCACTGAAACTGGAGTATGGACGGATTGCCGAGGCATTTAAAGAGGCTGAGGGAGCCACGCCATTGGACCTTCGGCGGGTAGTGATCGGTATCAGGAATCAAAAACTTCCCGATCCGGAACAGATTGGAAACGCGGGAAGTTTTTTCAAGAACCCGGTGGTCGACCGCACCATCTTCAAATGTATACGCGTCGACCACTCAGATATTCCCTACTATCCTGAAACCAACAACCATGTCAAAATCCCCGCAGCCTGGCTCATCGAACAGTCGGGGTGGAAAGGAATACGGATCGGCAATGTGGGTACCTGGCCCTCTCAACCCCTGGTCATCGTCAACCACGGAGGTGCCACCGGTCAGGAGATCCTCGAATTCTCAAACCAGATCCGGAAGAGCGTAGAGGAACAATTCGGTATCACCCTGGAGAGGGAAGTGAACATCGTATAAGAGTGCTCAGGGGACAGTGCTCAGGGGACAGTGCTCAGGGGACAGTGCTCAGGGGACAGTGTTCAGGAAACAGTGCTCAGTGTTACCGGTAAATTTGCCTGTTATTCAAGGCCTTCTGGTACTCCCTTGCATTTTTATTGTGTTCTGATAGTGACCGGGCGAAGGCGTGGTAACCCGAGAAATCGGCCTTTGCGCAGAAAAAAACATAATTGTGATCCTCATGATTCAATACCCCATCTATGGCCGAAATGGACGGGATGGAAATGGGGCCCGGAGGCAGTCCCTTGTATTTGTATGTATTGTATGGCGATTCAATATCTTTATCCGAGTTCAGGATCCGCTTCACGGTAAAATCGTCCTTGGCAAACTTCAGGGTTGGATCAGCCTGAAGCGGGATACCTCGTTTCAGGCGGTTGATATAGACCCCGGCTACCATTCCATTCTCCTGATCATGCATGGTCTCCTCATCCACGATGGAGGCCAGTGTAACCACTTCTGCCCGGGTCATCTCCATCCGTTTCGCCTTCTTGTCCCTGTCTCCTTTCCAGAAATCATCATATTCCCGTTTCATTCTATCGGTAAATTGTTCAGGAGTGGTGGTCCAGAAAAACTCGTAGGTGTTGGGGATGAACATGGAGGTGAAAGTCTCTTTTGTAAATCCATATTTTTTATACAGGGCTGTATCGGCCAGGTGGACGGCAAATTCAAGGGAGTCGCCCTCCAGGTACTGGGATACCTTTCCGGCCACCTGATTGAGGGTCTTTAGATTATTAAAAACAACCATTACCGGATCCTGGTTACCCGACCGGAGCATGTTTACAAGTTCATTATTACTGCTGCCGTTCCGGATTTTGTACCGGCCCGGCTTCACATTCTGCTCATACTGCTTCCTGGTGGCCACCCAGCGGAAGGATTTGATGTCATTGATGATCCCTTCGCTCTCCAAATGTTCGATCACATATTCAAAATCCGAACCGGTGGGGACATAAAAAAACTCCTGTTCTCCATCCAGAGCTACATTAGCTTCATAGATTCGCCCATAGAACTTGTAAACCAACAGAACCATAATCACCACCCCGGTCAGCACAAAAAGCATGGAAATCCTCACCATTTTATTGGACCGCCGCGTCCGTCTTCCTTCAAACATTCGCAATATTGTTTATTTCTTAATATGCAAATTTAACAGAAAACAGATAGCAGGAGTAATTTTGTAAAAACCTTACCTGAATGGATAAAATAAAAACCATAGCCCTGGTGGCCCATGATAACCGGAAACCCGACCTGACCGAGTGGGTGGCATACAATGCCGACAAGCTATCCAAACACCATCTCATCTGCACCGGCACCACAGGCAGGATGGTAGAAGAGACCCTTGAAAAAAAGGGAGTGAGCCCGATCAGTATTACGAAACTGCTTTCCGGGCCCCTTGGAGGTGACCAGCAACTGGGTGCACTTGCGGCCGAAGGTAAGATTGACGTTCTGATCTTCCTTTGGGACCCCATGCAGCCACAGCCCCATGATGTAGATGTGAAGGCTTTGCTCCGGATCACGGTGTTATATAATGTTCCGACCGCCTGCAACCGATCCACGGCCGACTTCCTGATCGACTCGCCCCACTTTTCCGGCAGGTACACAAAAATCGTCAAGGACTACAGCAGGTACATCAACCGGGTGGTAGGAGATTAAGCACCAAAAAAAACCGTCTCACATGAGGCGGTTTTGGGAGTATATGATTGGGAATCGAATCCCATGATTGACGATCAGTTCCAGGCTGCAGCCATCCAAAGCTCTGTATCCTGATTGTCTGAAACTTCAAACGGCACTTTCATCCAGCACTCCAGTTTCATTTCGATATCCAGTGACGGACTCTCAAATGGCACTGCCATCCAGCACTCCAATAACAGATCGTTTTCGTCAGCATCAACTGAGGAGCCTTCGAAAGGAGTGGTCATCCAGTTTTCAAGGACCAGGTCGTTTTCAATTGAGACCTCACTGCTATTATAACTATTTCCAAATGTATTAAGGGCCAGGGCAACCAGCGCTATGCTTAGGATTAATTTTGTTTTTCTCATGACAAGCGTATTATTTATTCATTTACCAATACTTTACAATAAACGTGCCATACTTCTTATATGTCTATATTTTAACTTTTTAATTGCTTTTTTAACAGATGTTAAAAATCAATAAGCCGAACGAAATCGGAACAGTTGTGTTCGAAAACGTACACCCATTCAGTTCAATCACAAAAAATAAGTTTGATTTTTCCTGACTTCTATTTCCAACCCGGCATTTCATCCCTTGTAATCACACGCGGGTCATTATAAATCCTTATGATCTCCTCCATGGAATTACTCTCCTTCACCAGTTCAGCCCAGGGCATGAAGAAAACCCAGCGGGGTTGGGACGCTAAAATTTCAGGATTGGGCAACCCGGCACATTCGCCAATTGCCATGGGCTTGTCGCCGACAATGGAAAGCGTATAATGATACCAGGAAGAGTCGTATCCCTGGTCATAAATATCAAAACCAAATACATCCCAATACGCATTCCCGGGATTATAGGCCTCGAAATCGCGGGTCATATCCTGCATATCCCATACCCAGACCAGGTTTGTCAGACCTTTGTTGATGGTAAAATAGTCGTGAATAATCCGGTATAGTTTTGCGGTGCCGGCAGGTCCCGGTCTCCCACCCCACCAGAATTTCCCCTGGTTCATTTCGTGCAAGGGCCTGAAAAGTACCTCCACACCGTTTTCCTCCAGATACTGAAGATATATGGCAATGTCATCCATTCTCCTTTTCCAAAGTTCATTTAAAGGGGTTCCGTCGGTAACCAGCTCTTTCCACTGTTTATCGTCAAGCTGGGCATTGAGCAAACCCGGGTCCCAAAGACAAGGCTCACCCTCATCGGGGGGACAGGCATGCCACATCAGGTTAATCATAGCTCCTTGATCCCATTGCTTTTTAGCCTCATGAATCATGGTCCATCTTTCATCCATATTCTCCTGTTGAAATAAAAAATCACCACTCCACAAAGCCGGATATTTCCCGGTAGTCTCCCGGATAAATTCTGTCCACATATCCGGATCGGAGTTGGGCTCCTTGTTGTGTTGTCCGGATAAAGTCTTTTTACCTGAAATGCTGTTGATATAATCCAATACCTGTGATTGCGACAGGACTTCAGTAGTGATGATCGCCAGAACAA
>JAWOHR010000035.1:0-36667 GCA_046485075.1 Bacteroidales bacterium | reverse complement strand
CCGATAGCCGCCCAACAGGCTTTCCGGCGGAGTCTCGAACTGGCTTTGCATCATGCTGCTCATTCCGGCCGGTTTGCGGAAGCGAACGATCTTGGCACTTGGGGGCAGGGGCGAGGTTACGATCCAGGCCGCCACGGCCCGTATAACTTACCCGCGAAAGCCGGGGGAACTCAAGGCCGGGTCGCGTTTCGGCGAACGGCCGCGATTCACGGCCCTGCGGGCTGGTCCACGGCGGGAGCACTAAGCGGGCGACGCAGATCGAGCGTCAGCGGGTAATCGCGGTTCCGTTCCGGCGGCGGCACGGGGAGTGATCCGGCCGTGTGGCCGATCGGAAAGAATCTCCCTGATATATCCCTCTGCAGTATAAGGGGGGGCGAGCCTGATCCCGCTTCGCTGGTGATAAAGTGCCCTCCCGCAGTTATAGTATGCCTCCCAAAGGGCATCCTCCCCGATTTTAAATGGATAGGATGCGCCGATACCCTCCACCACCAGGGTATAAACTCCTTCGGCAACCACTTCGGTAAAATCGCACTCATAAACCTCCGCACCCAGGAAATTCCCGTCAGGGGTATCAAGCGTATGGGAAGTCTCAGCATTGGTGGCTGACTTGCGTTTCACCAGGACACCCGAATAGACAGGGGTTTCGCTCCCCTCCGAATAGACGTGGAATGCGCCTCCCGCATAGCCCGATAGATCCAGGCCGCCCTTATCACCCATCCACTGGTATACATATCCATATTTGGGAGCATCGGCAGCGTACCCGATGGTATTTACATGAACCGCTTCACTCCGCAGGGTGATCTCCCCGAAAGTGAAGGTCCACTCGGTTCCGTTCCCGGCAAGTTCAGGAAAATCCAGTGTATAGTTCATTCCCGGTTGAAGGGGTTTATCCAGGAAAAGATAGAGAAAATGTTCCGATGCCCATGGTTTACTGCGCGGATCAAAGGAGTTGCCTCCCCAGGGGGCATCCTTTACAAATTCAGTCCCTTTGGACTTGCGGCCAATCTCCGCCGGATGCCTGCCTGAAGTAAAATCCGGATCATCGGAACTGGAAAGCAGGTAGGAGTCCGGATCAGCTGCCAGCAACAGGTTGAGCCGGTCGACCTGCAGACCATTGGGGTAGTTCACACTTCCATCATCAAAGGTAACCAGGATGATCCTGTCGGTTAAGGGCAAAACCTCTTTCACAACCGATCCGAAAAGTGGATAGCTGAAAGCCATAACTGCCAGTATGGCCATCGCGATCTCTCTTCTTAATTGCATATTCCTGGTCATATTTTCAACTTTTGTGGAAAAATAACAATTCCAGGAACTAAGTTATTCCTTTATTTTTACCAAAAGTTCCTGCGATTCACTTTCCCGGGGAAAAAGAAATAACTCTACTTAAATGTCATGAAAGCGATTCAAAGACCAAGTTCCCTTTTTCTGCTGACACTGCTGGGCATTGTCCTGGTTTTCCCGGCCTGCCGTCAGGAAGCACTTCAGAAACCCAATATCCTGTTTGCCATTGCCGATGACTGGGGATGGCCCCATGCGGGCGTTTACGGGGACCCGGCGGTGATAACACCAACTTTTGACCGGGTGGCCCGGGAGGGCGTCCTCTTTAACCATGCCTACGTCTCCTCACCTTCATGTACTCCTTCCCGCAATGCCATCCTGACCGGCCAGTATCACTGGAGGCTGGGACCCGGTGCCAACCTTTGGAGCACTCTGGATCCTTCCATACCCGTTTACCCACTGTTGCTGGAAAAGGCCGGGTATAAAATCGGGTATTACCGGAAAAGCTGGGGACCCGGTGATATTTCCGACTGGGAACGCCATCCGGCCGGACCAGATTACACGGAGACCGGCTTTGCGACCTTTATGGCAGAACGAACAGATGACCAGCCTTTCTGCTTCTGGCTGGGTGCCTGGGATCCCCACCGTCCCTATGAAGAGGGCACAGGACTTCAGGGCGGGATGGACCTGGACAGGATCCGCCTGTTTGAATGCTTCCCCGACAATAAAATCGTCAGAAGCGATGTGGCCGATTACTATTACGAGGTGCAACGTTTTGATACCCTGGTGGCAAGTGTCATAACCATCCTTGAGCAATACGGGGAGCTGGAAAACACGATCATCGTGGTCACAGGCGACAATGGTATGCCTTTTCCCAGGTGCAAGGCCAATAACTATGATACAGGAGTCAGGATGCCCCTGGCGATTAGGTGGGGATCAGGAATCAGAAACCCTGGCCGGGTAGTTGATGATTTTATCAGTTTCACCGATTTTGCACCAACCTTCCTTCAGCTGGCAGGAGTAAAGGTTCCTGAAGTAATGAGCGGAAAAAGTTTTGCCAATCTGCTGAGAAGTGCAGAAGAGGGCTTCATAGACCCGGAAAACCGGAGCTTTGTGCTCCATGGAAAGGAACGACATGTCCCGGGCCAGGAAGAGAATATGGGTGGCTATCCTGTGCGCGCCATACGGAACCATGACTTTCTTTATATCCGCAATTTTAAGCCGGAACGCTGGCCCAACGGAACACCTGATTACCTGAAGGCAGCCATTCCATACTGCTGGCTGGGTGATTGTGACAACGGACCCACAAAAAGCTTTATGGTTGAAAATAAGGACAGGGACGGGCATCACACCAGGCTTTATGACCTCTCATTCGGGAAGCGACCGGCAGAGGAGCTGTACGACTGCAGGAAGGATCCCGGACAAATGGTGAATTTGGCTGAAAATCCGGCTTACGAAGAGGTAAGGGCGAAACTTGAGGAACAACTTATGGAACAACTGGAACACACTGCAGATCCAAGGTCAGCATCCATTGAAGACTTTGACTTCGATGCAGTTCCCTACCTCGGTCAGGGACCGAGGCATCCATCCTTCAAGCCTGAATAAACAGATCTGACCACCGGGGGAAATCAATCACCAAAACTGGTGGCAAGGTTCCTGGCTGCAATCACCCAGGGATGATCGGGGGGCACATAATTGATCTTCCCGACTACATCTTTCATGGGAACTGCCCTGGTACATTCGCCGTCCACAGCCACCATGATCCCGAACTGCTCATCTTTTATATAATCGATGGCTGATGTTCCCAGCCTCGTGGCCAGCATACGGTCCAGCGCTGACGGGGTCCCTCCCCGCTGCAAATGCCCTAAAATGGTTACGCGGGTCTCCAGCCCGGTCATGTTTTGCAGCTCTTCGGCCATTGCCATGGTAGAACCCCTGTACTCTTTATCAAGAGACGAAAGTTGTTCCTTCAGCCTTGCCCGCTCATCTCCTTCAGCCAGTTCCAGTTTTTTCTCAACTGCCCTTATTTTCCTGGCCCCCTCCACCGTGATGGCACCTTCGGCCACCGCTACAATGCTGAATCGTTTACCGCGGCTTACCCTCTCCAGGATACTGTCCGCCAGTTTATCGATGGTATAGGGTATTTCCGGGATCAGGATGGCATCGGCACCGCCGGCCATACCTGCGCCCAGGGCCAGCCATCCCACCCTGTGTCCCATGATCTCCACGATGATAATCCTGTGATGGCTGGAGGCCGTACTGTGAAGACGGTCGATGGCATCCACCGCAATGCCCAGGGCTGTGTCAAATCCGAAGGTCACATCGGTACCCACAATATCATTGTCGATGGTTTTGGGCAGGGTAATGACATTACAACCCGCCTGTGAAAGCCTGTAGGCATTCTTCAGGGTTCCTCCCCCTCCTAGGCAAACCAGGACATCCAGGTGATTCTTATGGTAGTTCTCAACAATCACATCGGTCATATCCACAAATTTCCCGCCCATGGGCATTTTATGGGGTTTATCCCTGCTGGTTCCGAGAATGGTTCCTCCCATGGTCAGAATCCCGGAAAGCATGTTATTGTCCAGCCGTACGGAACGGTTCTCCATTAAACCTCTGAAGCCATCCCTGAATCCAATGACTTGCATTCCGCCATTACCCGAAGCTCTCTTCCCGATTCCCCTGATGGCCGCATTTAAGCCAGGGGTATCTCCGCCTGAGGTGAGGATGCCGATGTGTCCTGATCTGATTTGTTTTGCCATTTTTTGAGTTTTTGGGAGACACAAGTTATGAAAATCCTCACTCCTCTGCCAGCGAACCGGGAACATTCCCTCCAATATTTGAACTCCGTGATTGTGGATTTTTCCCCGGATATTAGCTTGCTCCTACAGGCTTGATGAGCAAGTATTTGCGTTTATTGAAGAGAGAAAGCTTTATGGAAAAGGCTTAGGATTTATTGATGTTCATATTCTGGCATCGGCTTTGATTCATCATCTCCTTGTCTGGACAAATGACAAATCTCTGCAGCGGGTAGTCAGAGAATTTGGAATTTCTTTCATTCATTAAGGATCACCTCACTGTCCCACCAATTGTTCCCCGGATCAAAATCTTCGGAGAGATAGTCCATCCTTTGCTTCTCCAGCCAGGGCAATAACTCATTCCTGATTTTATCAAGGTGGAGCATCTCCGCTTCCTCACTGTATTCAGGGTCCTCCCGGGGATACATGGCTCCGGCTTCGTCCAGGTAATCGAACAGTTCATTTTTCAACTCCCTCACCTTTTCAGGATATTGTCCGGAAAGATCAGTTCCCTCTGCCAGGTCAGCATCCAAATTATAAAGCTCATCCCTGCTGTCCTCATAATAGTGGATCAGCTTCCACTGGCCATGCCTGACGATGGAGGAAGGCTCCCCCCCCTGGTTCCCGTAATGAGGATAATGCCATATTAAAGGGCGCCCGGGAATAGTTCCGCCTTCCAATAGCGGGACAAGGCTCACTCCGTCCAGATGCTCTTCGGGTTTCAAACCGATCCCTGCCAACTCCAGAAGGGTGGGATAGAAATCGGTTCCCGTAACCGGATCGGAGATTTTACCTCCATTTTTCATCCATGGAACTTTAATGAAATAGGGTTCCCTTATTCCACCCTCAAACTGGTAGCCTTTCCCGGCCCGGAGAGGCAGATTGGAAGTAGAGAAATTATCCCCGGCTACCACCCCGCCATTGTCTGAGGTGAAAATCACAATGGTATTCTTTTCCAGGTTCAGTTCCTCCAGGGCTTTTAATACAACCCCGACAGCATCATCCATGGATTCCACCAGCCCTCCGTAAACCGGGTTGTCCTGAACCTGCCTGATTGGAAGGAAATGACCCATTTCAAATCCTCGTTCAGCGATGCCATTCATCTCCGCCTTTTCCCTGTATTTGGCCCACTTTTCCCGTGTGGTCTGAATGGGGCCATGTACCGCATAAAACGAGAGGTATGCAAAAAAAGCCGTATCCTTGTATTCCCTTAGAAACTGAACGGTTTCGTGGGCCAGGCGCATGGAAAGGTTCTCCCCCTTTTCATGATTTTCCAGGTTGGGATTGGTCCAGGGTGAAAAGTAACCACCGTTTGGACTACCAGCTTCATAACCTCCCCTGTTGATGTCGAATCCGTGATCCTCTGGCCACGAACCCTTTTCACCCAGGTGCCATTTGCCCGCAAAAAAGGTTTTATAGCCAGCCTCCTTCAAGGCCTCAGGCAGGGTCATAAATTCATGGGGCAGCTGATGTACATATTCGGGCGGAAGCAGTTTGCTGAAACGCCCGGCCTTTCTCCACTCCTCACCTGTTTTCGCCCCGATCCAGTCGGTAATCCCGTGCCGTGCAGGAAATCTTCCTGACAGGATGCTGGCCCGTGAGGGGCTGCATACCTGGCAGTTGGCATAGCCGTTTGTAAACTGGGTTCCCTCGAGGGCAATGCGGTCGATATTCGGGGTCTCATAATAAACGCTGCCCGTGCAGCTCAGGTCGTGATATCCCAGGTCGTCGGCCAGGATGAAGAGGATATTGGGCTTCACCATCTTCCCCTGATCAGAGCAGGAAGAGAATGCTAACAGTAATAAAATGCAGGTAAAAAAAAGGTCATGTCTTTTCATATTCAGTGTTTGATTGAAAGCCTATCATTTCACCGGCGGCCAGACCACCTCACCCCAGTCCCTCACATACCAGGGAATATCGTAAACGCTCGCCTTTTTGCTTTCTTTCACAAGAGCCCGGTAGGGGTCTGATCTCACAAAGGGGACTACAGAAAGATCAAAGGGATGACTGAATGAAGACAGATGCGCCTTTAATACCTCCTGTAATTCGGCAACCCGTCCGGTGTAGGCAGAATCGTAGGCCAGGTTCTCCTGTTCATATGGATCAGTGCTGAGATCGAAAAGCTGATCGGCATCGAAATAAGAGGGGTAGAACTTCATGGAAACTACAGGAATTCCACCACTATTTTCGCTTACATAATTGGGTGCGGATTTAAGCTCTCCACGCTTCATTTTCTCAATAAGTTCTCCAGGATACCTGAAAGCAATATACTTGTATTGCCCATCGCTTACCGAACGGGTATATCCCGACTCGGCAAAAATATACTTCTTGAAAGGCAGGTTATGATCCTCAATCACAGGCATCAGGCTTTCACCATCAATTTCATAATCCTCTGGCAGTGGAACACCAGCCATCTCCAAAATGGTAGGGAGAAGATCAATGGTCTGAACCCTAGCTTCTGTCGTACTGGCAGGCTGAATCTTTCCAGGCCATTTGATGACCATGGGAATCCGGATTCCCTTTTCGTAACAGGTGGCCTTGGCCGGTTCGGTATTATGGTCAGGTAAAAATATCACGATGGTATGCTCCTCAATCCCCAGTTCCTTCAGTTTTTCCATCACAAGTCCCACCTGGTGATCCAGAAATGCCATGCCGGTATAACGGTGACTCCGGGGAGAGGCCATGGAAGCAATCTCAGCATTCAGCTTTTCCACATCCGGAACATATGCTGAGACCTCTTCCAATTTCCCCTCAGGAGTGTAGGAATAGTCCCTGACCAGCCCTTCAGCATGGTGGGGTCCGTGTAGCGAAGTGGGCGTAAGATACAGGAAGAAGGGCTGGCCACGCCTGTAACCTTCTTCAATAAAATCCATGGCACCTTTAGTGATCCATGGGAAATTATGATACCTCAGCGCTCTCACGGGGAACCCGTCGAAATTGCCATACATCACAGAGTTTGCCATATCGAATCCGGCATCATCCCTGACCCGCTTTGAAACCAGCTCCTGGTGCCTTGACAGGTTCTCATTTACCTGCGGATCCCCGGGTGAATCTTCCATTTGAAGCAATCCGTGGCTAAATCCTGCCCCTTCTCCGCTGATATGCCATTTACCAGACATCCCGGTGTAATAGCCATGGGCCGATAACATCCTGGGAATGGTCATTACCGTAGAATCCAGAAAGGTGTTCCATCCAATGTTATAGGGTACTGAAACCGGATAACTCTTCAGAAAGGCTTTGTCGCTGCACCTGCCCGGGTAACGGCCCGACAGCAAAGAAAACCTGCTGGGCGTACACATGGGGGCCGGTGTATAGGTATTTTCAAAATAGAGTCCCCCGGCCGCCAGTGCATCAATGTTCGGCGTTGGAATAGTTCCTCCGCAAAAGCCCAGGTCCTCGAACTGCAACTCATCTGAAAAGAGGAGGATGATGTTGGGCCTAACGGCCCCATCCGGTTTATTCCCCTCTTTCATGGAACACGAGAAATTGAATAAAACCCCTGGTATTATCAGGAATACGATTCCTGCCATTTTAATAGCGCGCATCATGATTGGTTTTACAGATATGAAAAAATCCTATGGAACACTCCAAAGCCGGTCCGAAGCACGCTCATTGTCCCATTCGGGTGTGGGCTCAAAATAGCCACCCCCGGAGATTTGCTCTTTAACGGCCGCTTCATTCAGTTCAATCCCCAATCCCGGGCCATTGGGAACCTCAATGTACCCATCGGAACTCACCAATGGTTTGGAAACACCATCTACCAGCGTATCATACCAGTCATCATCCACATTGTGGTGTTCCAGAACCAGGAAATTTTCGGTTGCTGCAGCACAGTGAATATTGGAAAAGAGGGTCACAGGATTGCCTGCCATGTGCATGGCCATGGCGATCCCATGCTCCATGGCCAGGTCACCGATTTTTTTGGTTTCGAGCAAACCTCCCGAAGTGGCCAGGTCGGGATGGCAAATGGAGATGGCTTGCGCCTCAAACAATTTCAGGAATTCCTCCTTGAGATAGATGTCTTCTCCTGTAAGAATAGGAGTCGTGCATGCATTCTTTAGCCGCACATACTGTTCTGTGTACATCCAGGGGACCATATCCTCCAGCCATGCCAGGTTATATTTATCGAGGCGCTGTGCGAGCTTGATACCATCCTCTATCCCAAAATGTCCATAATGATCGGAAGCAAGGGGTATTTCCCATCCGATAACCTCACGAACCGCAGCGACATACTCCTCAAATATATCAAGTCCTTTCTCCGTAATCCTGATGCCTGTAAACGGATGCTCCAGATTCACGGAGTTGTGGCTTCCCCTCCATTGCTTAAAGGGATCGATATCCCCTTTTGGCCAGGTTAGTGCACCTGTTGTACCTTCCAGCAGGGTAATGGGTATGTCCATTTTCAGATAGGTAAATCCACGTTCCATCCGTTCTTTCAAACGACGGCCCTGTTCCACGGGGTCTTTCGTAAAGGGAGTGTCGGAATAGACCCGTATTTTGTCCCTGAACTTTCCCCCCAGCATTTGCCAGCAGGGAACACCCCATGCTTTACCGGCAAGATCCCAGCAAGCCATCTCCACTGCACAGACTCCCCCGGCCTGCCTGGCATGGAAACCAAACTGTTTGATCTCACGGAATATATAGTCCACGTTGCATGGATTCATGCCAAGAATGCGTTTTTTAAGCATCAGTGCATAGGTCTTGCTGCCCCCATCCCTGACTTCGCCATAACCATAGATCCCCTGGTTGGTGTCCAGCCGGATGATATGCCTTCCATGAATGGTTATGGTTCGCATGTCAGTAATTTTCAGATCTGAAGGCTGCGAATTTGTATTCACATGGCCTGAAATGGCTTCCAGGTCTGAATTCATTAGAAATCCGCCAAATCCCACAACTGCGGTTGCAGCAGTGGACTTGCGGAAAAAGTTTCTGCGAGAGAGTGAATTTCCCATGATGTATAGATATATAATGGTTAGAAAAGAATCAAGATACAAAAAACCGCCCGTCATAATCACCCCTTGACTCGGGTTTCAGGGGCCACTTTACCGGTTTGCCATCCCGTGCAGAGCGATAGATGGCAGTGAAGATCTCGACCGTCACCCTTCCCTCTTCACCCGTGATCATGGGTTTACGTCCCTCAATCACAGCCCTGAGAAAATCTTCAATGTTGCGTTCATGGAAATACTCCATCTGGTTGGGCAGTCCATTAAAGAAGTCCGATTCTTCCTTCACCCATTTGGGAAACATCTCTTCCTCCCCCGGTACGGTCCAGATATCAATAACAGGCGGCTCCAGGATGGTGGACATACCTGCAACAAACATGGCACCTCCGTCTGTCTGCACTCCAACCGATGCACCGTTCTCGCCGTGCACATGCACCTTGCAATAGATCCCGGGTTTCTGTGAATTGGAGACAACTATGTTGGCCACCCCGCCATTCCTGAATTTCAGGATGGCATTGGCCGTATCCTCCACCTCTATGTAGGGATGATTCAGGTTGGACCATACCCCGTAACACTCTTCGATCTCGCCCATGTACCACTGCAGCAGATCCAGTTGGTGGGGAGCCTGGTTCACCAGTACACCTCCCCCTTCGGCCTTCCAGGTGCCACGCCAGGGATCGCTCTCATAGTAAGCCTTGTCCCTCCATCCCAGCATATTGACAGTCGCGAAAACCGGCTTCCCGATCTTTCCGTCCTCGATGGCCTGTTTAACCCGCTGAACTGGCATATACCATCTTCTCTGATAGATGAGCCCAATCTGCCTTCCACACCGCCTTGAAGCCTCGATCATGGCATCACAATCCTCCAGTGAGGAGGCCAGGGGTTTCTCGATCAGCACATTGGCGCCTGCTTCCAGTGCAGCAATGGTGGGTTCCATGTGGTTGGGATGGGGTGTGCATATGATGACCACATCGATCTTCTCTTCGGAAACCATTTCAGATACATCCGTATATGCCCTGATCCCAAACCTGGAGGCATAGTTTTCAGTCTTCTCCCTGTTTCTTCCGCATACAGCTGTGAATTCAGACTCGGGAAGATTTACCAGGGCAGCGGAATGAAGGTCCGTTACCTTTCCCACTCCCACTACAGCTGTTTTCAGTTTTTGAGGCATACTTTTATGGTTTTAATACAACTTTGATTAGTCCGGGCTCCTTATTATACAGCCTCCTGAACCACCCGGCTCCCTCCGACAATGGTGCCTCTGCACTCAGGATGGCATCCATATTGACTTCCTTCCGGGCAATCATATCCAGTACAGCCGGGTATTCGCCGCAAATGGAACAACTCCCCTGGAGCCTTAGCTGTCGGGTGACGATAGCCTGCAGCGGCATCTCCACATGGGGTGAAAGGTTGCCCACCAGGGTGACGGTTCCCCCTTTCCGGACCACTTCGATGGCGGTTTTCACAGCGGCCGTGATTCCCACCACCTCAAAAGCGATATCAGCTCCGCGGCCTTCGGTCAGGGTTTCAACCTCCTTCCGGATATCAGCCTTTCCGGGGTTCAGACCCAGATCGGCACCCAGTTTTTTGGCAAGTGATAGCTTTTCATCCTCCAGGTCCACCGCGATGATGGTCCCGCAACCTTTGGCCCGGAGCACCTGGATCACGAATAATCCGATCATCCCGCTGCCCACCACCACGGCTGTATCGTTCCATGAAACCGGTGTCAGTTCCACGGCGTGGGCAGCTACTGCCACCGGTTCCACCATGGAGGCCTGGGTAAAGCTTACCCCTTCCGGAATTTTATAGAGAATATGCTTGGGTATATTCACATACTCCGCAAACGCACCATGCCTTCGGTATTCTCCGGGTGATACGCCCAGTACCATCCGGTTGTCACTCAGGTTATACAAACCCTTCCGGGTATACCAGTCATCCAGCTTATAGATGGTGGAGTCAAAGGTTACCCGGTCACCCACCGACCAGCCGGTTACCTCCCTGCCCAGGGAGGTGATCACTCCGGCAGCCTCATGTCCCATGACAATGGGTGGTATCCTCCTTCCGGTGCTGCCATCCATTCCATGCACATCCGATCCGCAGATCCCTGCAGATTCCACCTTCACAAGGACTTCATCACCTGCCACCACCGGATCAGGAAAATCTTTAAATACCAGTTTGTTATACTCCTCAAGTACCAGTGCTTTCATATTTCCAAATTACAAAATTTCCACAGACTATTTATTTCAGTTCGTTTGAAGAAAGAGATACCATGGCTTCGGCCCACTGCCCTGTTTTTATGTTGTCTTTTCTCATTTCATAATAAACTTACATAAAATATGCTATACCTGTTCCCGGACTACTATTCCCGGAAACGTTCCCGGTAATTTCCGGGATATTTGACACCCTTTTTCTGGAATATTTGATCCCAGCCACTGTAATTCTTAACTGTTAAAGAGCTTCTTACCAATATTACTTCTATTTTTACCAGATATTGACTCTCCTCGCAGCAAGCTGCGAGGAACCTTTAGCTCGACGAAGTCAATTATCGATTAATTGTTTATTTTAATTGTGCTCGCTAACGCCGAAGTTGAACTTCGGGGAACCGAGCCTGCGAGCTCGGCGTAAGCCAATGCGCTCACGTAATTCAATCAAAGTTATGCAGAAGATGAAAAAAGCAGGATTCACAATTTCGCTTTACCTGGCCGGTTGCCTGGCAGGATATTCACAGGCGCTGGACTTTACAGCAGTCCAGGCCAAAGTTGATTTTTCAAGGACCCTTCAGGAGTGGGACGGATTCGGGTTCAACTATGTGGAGACAGCTCATACTTCCGACATGAAGGAATTCAATCAGGAATACGGCGGATTCAGTCTCCTTGACGAAAAAAAGAAACAGGAGATCGTGAGTATGGTGTTTGGTGAGGACGGATTAAAGGTAGGTCTGGTAAAAATGTTTCTGGGTTCCCTTCATCAATCGGTTTCCGATGGTCCATTCGATCACAAATATACCACTGAAAATATGCGTTATTTTGTGCGGGAAGGCCTGGAACTCACCCGCAAAAACAATCGTGATCTGGAGATCATCACAACCCTGTACGGACCCCCGGGGTACACCACAAAACAGAAGGTACACAGGGGACGGGATCTGGACCCTGAATACCGGGATGCGGTAGCTGATTATATGGTGGACTGGGTGAAATTCCTGAGGGAGGAAGAGAAATTCCCGGTAAAATATCTCTCTCTTCACAACGAGGGTGAGGATTGGCGAAGATGGAACCAGGAAGGATACACCACATGGAAAGGAGATGATTATAACATGTTCTGGCCTCCTGAGCAGGTCATTGAATTTGTCAAGCTGATGCCCGGAAAACTGGATGCTGCCGGTTTGAGTGATGTAGGAATCACACCCGGAGAAACAACCAACTGGTACCGCTTTGGCACCTGGGGATATGTGGAAGCATTTTTGCAGGATCCGCTTGCTCTGAAAGAACTTGACCTGATCACCAGTCATGGTTTTTATGGCGGAAATTATGGCCGCTGGTTCGGGGAGCATAAAAGTGCAGGAATTGACCGGTTGCGTGAAACTAGGCCCGAGTTGCATGCCTGGGTTACCTCTACCAGCTGGAGCAAAATGGACGCTTTTAACATCAAGGAGATGCACGGTAACATCTATACCGCTAAAGTCAATGCCATCATTCCCTGGGCTGGCATTCAACGACCTCCCCACTGGGTGGGCGGTGATCCCAACCCCGGTTCCGCTTTTACAGTTAGTGAAGATGGCGGGTACAAAGTCCGTCCGGGATATTACTTTTACAAGCAGATCACCAGAGCCGGGCAGCCGGGCATGAAAGTGGCTGAGGCCTCTGTCATGGATTCGGAAACAGTTGTAATCGCATTTGCTTCCAATGGAACCAGGAATCCTGATGCATTCATCATAACCAACATCAATAAAACACAACAAAGGATCGCAGTCACTGTAACGGGTACAAAAGCCACATCTTTCGAAGCCTACCGGACCACCAAGGTGCCGGAGTCGGAACTGGACGAGATCGCGGAAAAGTATTTATCGCTTGGCGAATTCAAGGTGGAGAACGGTATGGTAGTATTTGATTCACCGGCAGGTAGTGTAACCACATTTTTTGCAAAATAGAAACTTATGAAACAAAGAAGACAATTTATCAGGAAGCTGGGAGGGCTGACTGCATTGATGGCAATTGCCTCACCAGGCAAGACACAAATGAGTATTTCCAAAGAACCGGAAGGAAATTTTGTCCATGTGGTGTTCTTTTGGCTCATTGACGATGCCCCTGAAACCAGGAAAAAGTTCATGTCCGAACTTCGCAAATTCATCGATAATGTGGATCTGATCAAAACCAAACACATCGGGACCCCTGCTGATACAGACAGGGAGGTCATAGACAATACCTGGAGCTACAGCCTGATTCTCTCCTTTAATTCGAAAAAGGAACATGACCTTTACCAGGAACACCCGCTTCATAAGGACTTCATTGAAAATGCTTCCTCCTTATGGAAAAAGGTCCAGGTGTATGATTCTGTAAAAACCGATTAAAAGAAATGATTATATTGAATGAGAAATTTTTTAGTAATAAGAATGGAGTAATGAAAAAACTGCAAATCATTTTTTGTATGGCCATGGCCATACTTTTAACTGCAAACATCATGGCACAGAGCGAATTTTCAAGCAAGCTGATCGGTGTGGGGCTTGTAACCAAAGACATCGACAAATCCCTGGATTTTTACCTAAATGTGATCTGTATGAAAAAGGTGGGGGAATTTGAAGTGGCTGCTGAGTTTGCAAAATCTTCGGGACTTTCAGACGGAGTACCTTTTCATGTGGATGTACTTAAACTGGAAGACAGTCCGGATGCCAACCAATGGAAACTGATGAGTTTTAACAAAGAAGCAGCCCATCCACTGCCCGCTTTCATCCAGGAAGATAACGGGATGCAATATATCACCATTATGGTGAACAGCCTGGCTCCCTTTTTAAAGCGCATAAAAAAACACAATGTGAAACTGCTGGGTGACACCCCTGTCCCACTGGACGAGGAGAACCATTTTGTGCTGGTACAGGATCCTGACGGGACCTTCGTTGAGCTGATCGGTCCGTTGAATTAGACAGGCATTTTCAAAAATCCAACACAATTACAAATACGATGAAGAATTTAAATACAATTTCAATACTGACCCTTGCGATCGCCACGATCTCCTGTTCACCTGTAAAAGTCGTCGTGGATCAGGAAAAAAACGCCGATTTTTCCGGGTATAAGACTTACAGTTTCCAGGGCTGGCAGGATGTCAACGATGAGACCTTTAGTGACCATGACAAAAAGTTAATGCGGGATGCTTTTATCAGTGAGTTTGAGCGTCGGGGTTTCAACCCGGTGAATACCAAAGGTGACATGCAGGTTTCTCTCTATCTTGTAACCAGCGATGAGACCGCTTTCTCCGGGTATACTGATTATGTCGGAGGCAGAAATGTCGGATATAACCACTACGGGGGTGGCTGGGGTTATGGCTATTCAGGCAACACCTATAAGCAGCAGTCTAAACTTGTGGGTACGCTGATCATGAATGTGTATGACGGGAAGAGCAATAATCAGGTTTGGCAGGCTATTGCCACTGGTACCGTGACCGAAAATCCGGAAAAGCGCGATAAAACAATTCCCGGAAAAGTCGCGATCATCATGAAGAAATTCCCTGTGAAACCCAAATAGAACAGGGCATCATTATCATCGGCCATTTTTCTTGTTTCTTACCTTCTCCTGTTCCGGGATATCCGGTTCCACTTCCACATAGTACCCTTCGGTTGAAAGCTTGTGATCCAGGTTGGCGATTCCGTAAACAAGTACAGCGGTAGCTGTGGCAGCCTGCTCCTGGTATTCAGCAATACTCTTGTTGTAGAGATCCCGCTCGGTGTGCCAGATCTCGTTGTAGCTGAAATTGTACCCTTTGGGATCGCCCAGGTCAAAGCCTACGGTGAGCACCCCCTTTACCGCAAAGGGACCGCTGTCTGTTCCCCATGCCCTTTCAGGTTTGGGTCTTGGGCTGCGTTCCTTCAGCTCAACCGGGAATTCGGGATTGATGGAATTGATTACCTCGACAATTTCCTTCAGATCATCCATTTGCGCAGCCGATACGCTCAATGCAACAGGAACTTCCGGACCGCCGTCACGGTTTACCATATTGGAGATATTTTCCAGCTCCGCCTCGTGCCTTTCCACCCAGCTGGTGGATCCATAGAGGCCGAACTCTTCACCTGCCCAAAGAATAGCCAATATGGTCCGTTTGGGTTTTCCCCCTGCCTCCATGATCAGTCGGGCAGCCTCCATGGTGGGTGTCACCCCCGATCCGTCGTCCACCCCGCCGGTGGCCACATCGAAGGCATCCAGGTGGCCGCTCATGATCACATACTCATCGGGAAATTCGGTCCCCGGAATTACCCCGATCACATTGTGGTATTTAACCGGTCCCATTTTCCAGTGGTTGCGGATGTCAAACTCCAGCTGGAAGTAACGGCGCTCCTCTGCCATCTGGTAGATCTTCCGGTACTGGTGTTCATCCAGTTTGATATCCGGAACCGTGGGCAGGGTCTCAAAGGTCATACTGTCAATATTCTGACGGTCATACAGAACCCGGATCGGAACAGGAGAGGATTGGATGATCCCCAGGATGCCGGCTTCCACCATCTCCCGGTAGAAAAGGGCCGGCTTACCGGTCATGGGCAGCAGCTCCTTTTCAGGTATATTGGAGTCCCTGTTGCTCCAGTTTTCACGCATGATCTGATTATTCTGCTTCTCAATTTCAGCATTGATCATCTTGATGGAGTCCCTCCGATGATCTGCTGATGCCGAAAAATTGATGGGCCAGCCATTGTTCTTACCACCGATCAGCACCCAGGCGCCCTTCAGCGCACCCTTCATTCTTTCATATTCAGCTTCCGTTTCAGGTTCAATCAATACATGACCGCGTTGCACCCCTTTTGTCCCCGAGGTATAGGAAGGGGTGGCAAAATGCAGGTTCATCCCCTCCTCAGCCAGCAGCTTTCCAAACCAGGGACCCCGGTTAAAACCCACCGGCAGTTCACCCGTCTCATCCATTATTACCTCCATCCCCCACTCCTCAAACTTACTGGCAGCCCAAAGTGCTGCATTTTCGTAAGCATCCGAACCAATCAGCCTTCCGCCAAAGCGGTTGCAAAGGATGTCAAGATGATCCATGGTTTGGTTATCGGTCCGACCCAACTCTACGATTTTTTGCATGACCGGATCGGTCTGGGCATATACAAAGTGGTGAAAAAAGAGACTGGAAACCATTACAAGTAAAAGACGGATTTTCATTTAGAGAGGCTTTAATTGATTTAAGAAGCCCTAAATTTAACAGATAAAACATGTTTTTACTAACTTAAGCTGTTTACAAATCGAAATAATGAAGTACATCATCATATGGATCAGCCTGGGGCTACTTGGGATCGCTTCGGTACTCACCGTCCAGATGATAATCCTGGCAAAAGAGAACCAGGAGATGAAAACCGACCTGGCCGAGATTAACCATGTCCGTTACGGATTACTGAATGCCGATGAATGGAGGGAGCAGGTCACACTGATCCTTGGGAAAAAGATCGTGGAGATGGACCTGGCTCCGGAAAACCGGACAGAGCTTAAACACAGCCTGGAAGTAATCATGTTCGGATTACTGAATGACCTGGAGATCATTATTAAAGAACGGACATCAGGCAACTTCTCCTCCATGAAACGGATGATTGCCGGAATGGTTCTGGATGTGAACCAGCTCAGGGACAGTGTCCCCTCCTATGCCGAAAGGGTGCTCAATGAGATAAATAAACCGGAGACCAAAAAGGGAATCCAGACCTATCTCTCCGATAAACTGGGTAATCTCTCCATGGAGACCCATAACCTCGACAGTATGAAAGTCTTTCTGGATGTGCTTGTCAAGTACGAATTTGCCAGCAAAACTGAATGCCATGACTTCCTGGAAAGTGAGGTAGCTGAAAAATCCGGAGCAATCAACCAGAAGGTGATCATGATCCTGGCAGCGGTCCTGCTGATCTTCCTTTTGAATACCCTTACTGCCTTTTCGCGTTCCTGGCTCAGGTCCCAGATGCTCATATTCGGCTCGCTCTGCCTGTTGATAGGCGGCATTACCACCCCCATGATCGACCTGGAGGCAATGATCGACCTGCTCCGTTTTCAACTCATCGGTGAGGAGGTGGTTTTCACCGATAACATCATCTTCTTTCAAAGCAAAAGCATCACCGACCTGGTAGAGATTCTGATCAGGGAGGGCTCCTTTGAAATGATCTTTGTGGGCATCCTGATATTCACCTTTTCCATCATCTTCCCCACCCTGAAATTGATCAGTTCTTTCCTCTGGTCGCTTGGCAAAGAGCGGCTGAACCAAAATAAAGTAATCCGGTTCTTTGTCATAAAATCGGGCAAATGGTCCATGGCCGATGTGATGGTGGTGGCCATCTTCATGGCCTACATAGGCTTCAATGGTATCGTTGGAAACCAGTTGGACAGCCTGCGTCAGTCGACCGAAACCGTTGAGATATTCACTACTAATGGCACAAAACTCCTGGGCGGTTTCTACCTCTTCCTCAGCTTTGTGATTTCAAGCCTGATCCTTTCCGAGATACTGACAAGAAAACAGAAATCAACTGACAATCAATGAGAATGAAGAAAAATAATGATTGCGATGCCTACCCTGCTTCTGGATAAAAATAAGTGTCTCCACAACATTGAAAAGATGTCTCATAAGGCCGGGGAGCATAAACTTTCGTTCCGGCCCCATTTCAAGACCCATCAGTCGGCCGAAATCGGCAGCTGGTTTCGGGATTTCGGAGTTACCCGAATCACAGTCTCCTCATTTCGCATGGCCCGGTATTTCGCTGAGTCCGGCTGGAATGATATCCTTGTGGCCTTCCCCTTTAATCCCCATGACCTCCGGCAGCTTAATGAACTCTCAAAATCTTCCAGGATCTCCATCCTGCTGGATCATCCCGATACTCTTGCTTTTCTCCATTCACTGGAACAACCCACTCCCTTCTATATAGATATTGACACGGGGTACGGTCGCACCGGGATAAGATCAGAAGATTTTGATGAAATTGAAAAGCTGCTTTCCGCAAGCCTGTCCAATAAAAGGCTCCATTTCATGGGATTCTACTGCCATGCCGGACATTCATACAAGATCAAAGATCCGAAATTCAGGCAGGAAATCCATCGGAAAGCCATCGGCGACCTGGCCTCACTGAAAAGCCGGTTTGACCGGTTTGAACCACTTGCCCTGTATGGGGATACGCCCGGTTGCAGCACCCAGGAGGATTTCTCGGGGATGGATGAGATCACCCCTGGCAATTTTATCTTTTATGATCTGACCCAGGTCTTGCTGGGATCGTGCACCCCCGAAGATGTGGCTGTGGCTGTGGTATGCCCGGTTGCCGGAAAATATCCTGCCCGGAAACAGCTTCTCATTCATGGAGGAGGTATACACTTCTCCAAAGAGTTATTACAGATCGGCAGTAATCCCGTTTATGGGCAATGGGTGACAGCCACCGGAAAAGGATGGAGCATCCCGCTGGAAAAGATTTACCTCACCGGGCTCTCCCAGGAGCATGGTGTTCTGGAACAGTGCGGCACCCTCTTTGACAATACCCGCATTGGAGATTTTCTTCACTTTCTGCCGGTTCACTCCTGTTTGACCGCCAACCTGATGAGAGAATACCGGACCATTGAGGGTCAACACATCACAACCTTAAATGCATAGCCAGCGGAAAAGTCAGGTTCGTGGTTTCCCGTAGACATGGTCACCTATCCTTCGGATCCGTTCCATCTCTTCCTCACTGAGTGGCCCGGTCTCCAGGGTCACCAGGTTCTCCCTCATCATTTCCATGGTTCGTGCACCGGTCATGCATATGTCCACAGCCGGATTGGTCAGGACGAACCGGTAACAATCCATGGCGGTCAGGGGCGTTTCGCCCGGAGGCATTTTACTTTGCTTCAGAAGTTGCCCCCAACGGGTGGCAGTAAAGGAGATCATCCCGGGCCGGTTCTCTCCCCCGCAAAAGGGGAACACATCTGTTTCTGCCCCATTGTTTACAGCATTGTACCTTACCTGCAGGATATCGAACTCACTGTCAACCAGCTTCGGGAAGAGTTTACGGTTATGACCCGAAAGGGCAAGGTGACGCACCAGCCCTTTCTCTTTCAGTTTACGACCCAGCGCCATCAAATGCCATGGAGGAGCTGAAGGGTAATAACCCATCATCAGCACATCCGCATATTCCAGTCCAGCCTTTTTTAACCCTTTATAAAAATGGGGTTTCCCCAGGAGATAGGAGTGAGTATACTCCATCAGGCATACCACCAGTTTATCGCGCGCTCCCTTTTGGACAATATTGCGGATCGCTTTTATCATTTCATCGGATCTCCCTTTCAGGAAAGTGCCCAAAACAAAGTAGTTGCACCCCATTTCAAATGCCTCTTCAAAGGCCTCTGCCGGGGCACCGTAACTGGAAGAGATCCCTAACCTGCCAACCATAAGGCCCGTCCGGCCAAGTGGTACCGGTACATTAAAATTTGCCATGGATTGAAGATAAGGATTTTTCTACCCGGTTGTACCCATTGCGTTGGCAATGGCATTCACACTGCGAAGCAGATTCTGCAGCACCTCCTCGGCCTTCGCGGATTTACCCTCTTTCTGCAATTTTCTCCAGCTTCGCAGCAAACGAACCTGCTCCTTGTGCAGCGGAAGCAGTGCCAGAGCCCTTAACTGTGTGGAATAGTGGTGGTTCAACCGCCGTTGTGCAATGGGGCTCCCCAGCAGATCGAGCATCATCAGCCGGGTAAGTGACAGTTCATTGAGCAGCATGGAAAGAATGTCCGTTCTCACCCCTTCGTCTTCCACCAGGCTGGCATACATGCGCATGACACCTTCGTCGGTAGCCGCCAGGCTTGTATCCACATTGGTAAGCACATACCTGACGAACTCTTCACCTTTTGCCTGTTCCTTGAGGTGGGCATACATGCCGGGATGCTCCCCCTTCATCTTCGCCAGGGTGGTTCCCACACCATACCAGCTGGAGATGTGCATACGCGACTGGGTCCAGCTGAAGACCCAGGGGATTGCCCTCAGGTCCTCCAGTGTTCTTTTGCCCCTTCTGCGCGACGGGCGTGATCCGATCTTGCTGGATTCGATTACATCGATGGGTGTGGCCTGTTCATAAAATCGAATGAAGGATGGATGACCGGTCAGTGACTTGAATACCCTGTAGCTCTCCTCGGCCATATAGGTAAATAACGCCGTCTGAAGGGTATCTGACTTCCGGGGTTTATATTTAGTAAGCACAGCCCGCTGGGTTGTCCCGGCCAGCAGCAACTCCAGGTTATAGGCCGCATTTCCCTTATTGGCATACTTGCGCTCGATGGTTTCTCCCTGTTCCGTGACCCTGATCAATCCGTTCTGGGTGGAGTCGGGAAGAGACTTGAGGAACCAGTGGGTGGGTCCGGCCCCGCGACTGATGGTACCTCCTTTTCCATGAAAGAAACGGATATCCACACCATGTTTTCTACCCACCTCAGACAATTCGACCTGCGCTTCAAAGAGATACCATGTACTGGCCAGGATTCCGCCGTCTTTGTTGCTGTCGGAGTAACCGATCATCACATCCTGGACCGGGAGAGCCCGGTTGCGACTGACCCTTAGATACTCCAGGCTGCTTTTTGTTACCGGGTGAGAAAGGAAAGCATCGAGAATTTCAGGACTCTTCCGAAGGTCTTCAATGGTCTCGAAGAGCGGTACCACCGGCAGCGGATAGACCATTCCACCGGTAGTTTTTCTGCAGAGGCCGGCTTCCCTCATTAAAAGGTAGACCATAAAAAGATCCCAGGGGTTTCGGGTCATGCTTACGATGAAGTTGCCAAGCGCCCGCTCCGAATAGTTCCGGATGTGATTGGTCACAACAAGGAATGTATCCACTGCTTCCCGGGCCTGTTCCGAATCCAGGAGGTCAGGCCTGGTGACAAACGGGCGGTTATGGGCAAGTTCATCCAGGATAAATTGTCTGAAGACTTCCCGGTCCCCGGCCAGGCCCGTATGGATCGCCGGCATGCTGGTTTTTACAATGTCCAGCAATGCCTCTTCGTAATACTGACTGTTCTGCCGGATGTCGAGTCGGGCCAGGTGAAACCCGAATATATCCAGGTGTCTTAAAACCTTCTGAACATCGTAGCTTGCCAGCGACCATGCACCGAATTCAATCAATGCCCTTTTCAATAGTTCCAGATCATCGGTCAGTTCTCCCGAGTACCTGTATGAATGTGAAGAATCCCTGAGAAAAAAACCTCCACCCGATCGTTCTTCTACAGGCAGCTTACGTTTGAGAATTGTAACAAAAAGTTTGAAGGGTTCATTGGTGATGGAAGCCCCGGTCTCCTCCTCCAACACTGCAAGTCGCTCCCTGAATTCAGAAATAAGCCGATCCTCAGAACAATAGATACTCATTTTATCGGCCAGTTCATCCAGTTGTGCAATCACCAGTCTGAATGCATGCATCCGGAATGCCTTAAGGGTCTGCTCTGTTACCCTGGCTGTTACAAGCGGATGGCCATCCCTGTCGCCCCCCACCCAGTTTCCAAATGTGACCGATGGAAAACTTCCTGTATCCTCCACCAGCGAGGGGTCAAAACCCGACTCCTTCCAGGCCTGTTTTAACCGAAAATCAAGGAAAGGCAACACCTCCGGAAATACTTTGTAAAAATAGTGAAGGGCATTTTCCAGCTCCGATTCGATGGCAGGCTTTTCAATAAAGATCTCCCCGATAAACCAGAGCTTATGTAAAATCCTCTTGATATCATGCTTTACTTCAGCTCTCTCGTAAGTGTTGTACATGGAGTTCTCAAGTTTTACCATGAGCAGGTACAACTGTCGGTACAATCCCAGTACAACCGGCCGCTTTGCTTCAGTGGGATGGGCTGTAAGTACGGGCTCCACCTCCACGTTCCGGAATTGTTCCAGAATCATCCTCTCATCGATCCCGCTGCTCTTAAGGTTTTGCAAAACATTACCCCACAGTCCGTTCACACTGCCATACCCGTCCACCTCCTGTCTGCGCCTCCGGTTCTGCACCGCACCGTTTACCTCACACAAATTTAAAAGCTGAAAGCAAATGGAATAGAGATGAAACTGGTCTCGCAGCTTAACAGGGGTGAATACAGGTTCCGGTTGGGATATCCATGGAATCTGACTGGCCAGGGCGTACTCGTTGTTCTCTTCCAGTACCTCGGAAAAACACTTCAGCAGGAACTCAAGGTCCTGGTAAGGTTTTCCGAGGATTTCCTGTATTTCTTTCAGGTGGGAATTCATGAATGTTCTATATAAAAGAATGATTCTTTTATATTAACAACATGTGAATCTCCGGGTTCAATTTAATAACCAATAATAGATGATATCCCGCAAATTATTACCCAAGATCCCTGACCCGGTTCAATTCGGTCCGGCACCTGTAACAAAACTTCTTCTCCTTCTGGTCCAGGTCCTCCACATAGGTGCTGGAGCGCATTACGCATACCGGGTTGCTGCAGTGAATCAGTCCAAAGGTGTGCCCCAGCTCGTGGATGATTACCTTGCCGAACCGGTCGATGAGCAGGTCATAATTCGCTTCCAGACCATAATGTTCATTACGCAGGCGATAGAGCGATGCAACCCCCGTATAGCCGTTCAGCTTTGCCTGTCCGAAAATATAGGTAAGTATAGGGATGTAGAGATCGACACGCAACATCCCCATCACCTTAATTTCATTGGCGGGAGCCATCTCAGAGATTACCTGGAGCAACCTGTTGGCATCATACTGGCGACGATCAGGATTATAAAACCGGTTGATATCAAGGCTGCACTCCTTCAGTACCACGGGATATGCAAACTCCATGGATACATCTTTAGCAACTTTTCCAGTCAGTTTCCTCTCGAATAATCCGCAAGATACCAGTATGATGGACTGCCCCCCCAATCGGACTATTCCTGTTTAAGTTTATATTTCCTGATCTTGTTGTAAAGAGTGGCACGATCCACACCCAGGGCCCTGGCCCCATGAGAAATGTTCCAGTTGTACTTTTCCAGGATCCGTGCAATGTGCTTTTTCTCCAGGTCTTCCAGGCTCTCAATGGAGCTGCTGATCACCTCCCGGCCCATGGGAAGATCCTTCAGGGTAATCAATTTGCCACTACCCACCACGATGGCGCGTTCGATCATGTTCTCCAGTTCCCTTACATTGCCCGGGTACTCGAACGACTCAAGGTGTTTCATTGCCGAAGGATCAATGGAAATCATGTCCCTGCTCATGGAGGTGCAGTATTTTTTTATAAAGTGATTCACCAGCATGGGTATATCGCCGGGTCGTTCCCGAAGCGGAGGAATCCTGATATTCACAACGTTCAGACGGTAGTATAAATCCTCCCGGAATGTGCCGCTTTTCACCATCTCTTTCAGATCCCGGTTGGTGGCACAGATCACCCTGAAGTCGGAAGTTATCTCCTTGTTCCCTCCCACCCTTACGAAACTTTTGGACTCCAGCACCCGAAGTAACTCCACCTGCATCTTCTGGGAAATGGTTCCGATCTCATCCAGGAAAATGGTGCCCCCGTCTGCCATCTCAAACCTCCCTTTCCGGTTAAAAGCGGCACCCGTAAAGGCTCCCTTCTCATGTCCGAACAACTCGCTTTCAAGCAGGCTCTCCGACAGGGCCCCGCAATGGACGCTTATAAGCGGGAAGTACTTCCTGGGCGAATTGGAGTGAATGGCCCGGGCCACAAGTTCCTTACCTGTTCCGCTCTCACCTGTGATGATCACCGATGAGTCTGACGGAGCAACCTTCTCCACCTCTTTCAGCACCTTTTTCAGAGGTTCGCTTTCTCCCACGATGTCCTCCACATCCACAAGGGTGGTTATCTTCTCCCTGAGATTTTCGTTCTCGGCTTTTAGTGCCACCTGGGTGGCAGCATTGCGGATCAGGTGCGACAGGTCGTCGGGATCGAAAGGCTTGGTCACATAATCAAAGGCTCCCTCCTTAAGGGCCTGAACCGCGGTATCCACCGAGGCAAATGCGGTCATGATAATTACAATGGGAACGTGAGGAAGCGCCTTAATGCGCCTGTGCATCTCCATTCCGTCCATTCCAGGCATTTTTATATCAGCCAGGACAATATCGTACTCTTTTTCATTCAGAAGCGACAGTGCCTTTTTAGCATTCTCAGCGCAATCGACACGATAGCCATCATCGATAAACCAGTTGTAGAGCGAATCCCTCACGGAATCTTCGTCATCCACGATCAGAATAGAAACACGGTTGGGCATGATCTTCTGTTTTTAAAATCCCGTCAACGGGAGTGTAAATGTAATGGTGGTTCCCTGGTTGGGCTCCGACTCCACCTCTATTTTTCCCTTGTGATTTTCCACAATGCCATGCACGATGGATAGCCCGAGGCCAATGCCACTGGCATTATGCTTGGTGGAAAAGAAAGGTTCGAAAATATGGGGCATGTCCTCCTTTGAAATCCCCGATCCGTTATCCGAAATAGCTACACTGATCTGCCCCGGACCTGGATTAAAGGTCCGGATCACGATTTCGCCCTGTTCATGAACCGCCTCCGATGCATTCACCACGAGTGCCACGCAGGCCTGTTTGATCTGGTTAGGACTGCATAACACATGGTCGGAAGTTGCGCCATAATCCGTTTTAAAGCTGCAATCTGCCATCCTGATGGAATGAGTCAGCAAACGGTAGGTTTCATCCAGCAGGCTGTGAAGGTGAACCTGCTCAAAATCCTCCCTGTCCTTCCTTGAAAAATCGAGCAACCCCTTCACGATATCTCCGCACCGCTTTGTCTCCGACTCGATCAGTTTCAGGTTCTTAAGGATCGAATCCTTCTTGGGATGGTAAAATTCTGCACTGTTAAGCTGCTTATAAATCAACTTATTGTAAACCAGTATCCCGGAGAGGGGATTGTTAATTTCGTGGGCCACCGATGAAGAAAGCTTCCCCAGTGAGGCAATCCGCTCCACATGAATCAGCTCGTTCTGTGCCTCAGAAAGCTCCTCAGATTTTTTCTGTACTTTGTACTCCAGCTGTTGAGACCAGTTCTGAAGCTCCCTGGTGGCATCATCCATATTGTCGAGCATATTGTTGAATGCCAACGACACCATCCGCATATCATCCAGCAGTTCGGGCTTAATCTCCAGCCGGATGCTGTTATCTCCCGAAGAAACAGCCTCGCTGGCCGTAATAATGGCATTGAGCGGATCCTTGATCCGTTTCCGGGTAAAAACCACCAGGAAGGTCACCAGCAACAAAATGATCAGTAAAGCCAGCAGTAAAAAGTCGGCCGATGACTCGGCCGAGAAGGTATCCAGGTCATCCAGCGGCAGGCTCACCAGCAGGGAACCAAGTACCCTATCGCTTTGTTCATGGGCGTGGCAGTCTGCTGAAGAACAAGAGGGTTCATTGAGAATAGGCTGCCGGACCAACAAGTGTCTGATGCCCGGTATTTGCTGATGAATACCACACTCAGGAACATCCCCTACCACCACGTAGGAGCGCTCGGTGCTGGAAAAACGGGAGTCAAGGTCATCATGGCAGGAAATACAATTGGGATTGCAATGGCAGTTCTCCTCCTTGTGCACCGAGGAATATACCAACTGATCACTGTCATTATAGAGATTCACTTCATCGATTCCTGCCATGGTTCCGATCACATCCATGGTTCGCTGGAGCATCGCCTTGTCATTCTCCAGCATCGAGTAATAGAGCGATCCTTCAATAATGGAGCCAATATTGTCACCGTTCTGACTGATGGTCCTGTTAAAAAAATCCATGTAAACCGACCTGAACAGAATATTGAACAGAACAAAAACAACGATAAGCGAACCGGTAATGATGAAAACCACCCTTCCGTAAATGGAGGATCTGAAACGGACAAAGTTCCGGACCACTCTGGTGCTCTTCTCCCTTTTATGCATGAAGCTATGAATTTACGAAAAAGGGCCGGATCTTCACCCTAACTCATTCAGAAACTTCTCCTGGAATCCGTTCCACACCTTCTGGTCCATCTCCATCAGGGGGTGATCTTTCAGTTCACCGCCCTCCTGAAGGATCAGCCCTGTATCGGATGACTCAGCCAATGCTTCAGCCATGTAATCCTTGAACCTTGCCAGCTCCTTCTCAACCCATTCCGATGCCCGGTCGGCCAGGTGTGCGCTGCTGGTCTCCTTCTGCCATTTCTCAGGCCTGATCCGGTAGAGCCAGGAGGTGTATGGATCTTTAGCGATGGCACTGGTGTCATCCTGAAGGGAGGTGTTCACTCTCTGGATCTCTCCTGATATGGGAGAGGTAATCACCAGCTCCTTCCCCTCCTGGGTGATCCTTGCAATGGGCTCTCCACGATAGACCCGCTCTTGTTGATCCTTAAGGTATTTAAGTTCAACCCCGCCGGTAAGATGAAGCAGCAGATCGTCCATCCCCACGCTGGCCAGACCCGATCTCTCCAGGTGACTCCAGGTATGGTTTTTGTTGAAAAACAGTCCCTGCGGAATCCTAAGGGACTGCAGTGAAATCGCCTTGAGGGATGCACGCTCGCCTGCAGCCTGCTTCACCGGCCTGTTGAGTACCCTCCATAAAGGAATGATCAGCAGCAGGAAAAAAATCACGATGATATACTCAATACCCTTGGTATCAAAAATGTCTGAATATGTAAATTGTTCCATGATATAGTATTTAATAATTATTTACTGAGCACTGAGCACTGTTTCCTGTCCACTGTGCACTATTTCCTGAGCACTGTCCACTGACCACTTAGCACTCAATGTGTTGGTACCCAGGATGGCGATTCGCGAAGGACCGGCATCCGCCTGATGATCCAGCGAAAGATCCATATCTCAATGGAAAGGACCGTCAGGGTCACGACGATCTCCATCCATGAGGGAACATAGTGGTTGACTGCATCCCATCTAAACCCGATCACCGTAATATTAAGCCTGTTGATAATAATGCCCACCATGGTCAGCAGCGAAGCCACCTTTACCAGCGAGATATTACTTTTGCGATAGGCTGTAAACCAGAGGATCATGGGTGTGATCACAAAACCGATTACCTCGGTCAGGTACCACATTCCCATACGGGAATCCAGGTAGTTCCAGTGCTTTCCGTGGACAAATACCACAATCTGAAGGAAAAAGTACACCAGCATCGTAAAGGCACAGATCTTGGACAAACCCAGCAGAATCCCATTATGGGCCCTGTGATTACGCTCACTGACCTGATCGGAGAAAACCCTCTGACTGATGGAACCTTCAAAAATGACCATGGAGAGGCCGGCAAAAATACTGGATACAAAGAAGAGAATAGGTATAAACTCCGAATACCATAGCGGATGGATCTTCTCCCTGGCCATGAGATAGAGCGCACCCAGTCCCGATTGATGCAGGGTAGAGAGCGTGATCCCGAAAATCACCGCTCCCACGGTCATTCCCGAAAGAATTTTACGGGCCTTCCTGGCACCGATCCATTCGGCTATGGCCGGCGAGAACTCGATCAATTGGGCAATCATGTAGAGCAGGAAATGCCACGCCACCAGGAAGAGTACCGAACTGACGCCAAAGTTGTTCCCGATAATCGGATTGATCACGTTCCACGGCTTACCCAGATCGAGCAGCAGCGCCCCTGCATAAAACACGTAGGCCAGGAATCCATTCAGTACTGTCACCCTGACAATGGGTTTATATTTTTGGATATTCAGGATGTAAACCATGAAGGTAACCACATAGGCGCCCCCTGCAAAGGCAACGCCGGTGACCACATCAAATCCGATCCACAATCCCCAGGGGACCTCCTGACTCAGGTTGGTAACCGCCCCGATTCCCTTCACAAAACGGATCACGATAAGCACTACCCCCACCATCACAATGGGAACCGAGATCAGGTTAAACGGGGTAAATATTTTCCCATGGGGCTTCAGGGAGTTCAGCCAGAATTTAAAAACCGGCTGGCCATCATTGTCTTTGGGTGTTTGAATGTAATTACTCATGTTCGTCAGAGGATTTGTTATTGTTCTTGGTAGCATTATGAATTCCCAGCAGGATGGCAGGCCACAGGATGAATATGGAGGGCACACTGTACAGAAAGCCCTTGGTCAGTTCGGGATAGGATTTCTTTTGAAGCTTCGTATTGAAACCCAACTCTTCAAAGGGAACGGGTGATATGTAAAGGTACCCGGTTCCGCCTGCTTCCTGTTCGCCATAAATGCCATCATGGTATATTTCCGGATTCTCAAAGATCCGGCGCCGGGCCTCCTTGATCAGCTCCCTGCGGGGCCCGAATGTGAGTGCCTCGGCCGGACAATCTCCGACACATGCAGGAAGACTGCCTTCCTTCAGGCGATCAAAACACATATCGCACTTCACAATATCAGGGTTCGCACTGTGATATTCGAATTTGGGAACATCAAAGGGACAAGAGACCATACAGTATCGACAACCCATACATTTGCGATCACGCCATATGACAGGTCCCTCCTCGGTTTTATGCATGGCCTGGGTAAGACAGGCCGCTGCGCAAGCCGGCTGATTGCAGTGCATGCACTGGCTTTTCACATAGATTTCCCCCAACTCTTCGTGCTTAAAGGCATTGATCACCATACGCCGGTTCTCATTGGTTTTCCGGATGGTTCCGGGAGTGGGATAATCCTCCGGATCGGGTTCGGGAAGTCCGTGGGCCAGTGCGCAGGCTACCTCGCAGCTCTGGCAACCCACACACCGGGTTGAATCGTAGAGGATTCCATAAAACTCAATATCATCGCCTTTTTCAGGTACAGCATTCAGCTTTTTGCCGGTACCAAGGGCAACCCCGGTAACACCCAGCGCCCTGAAAAAATTTCTTCTGTTAATTCCCATAATAGTTTGATTAGATAGACTATGGTTTGATTAGATCTCTATTTACGGTTGATAAACCTGGACTGAAACTCTTCCCAAACCTCCGGGCCGAAATTCTTCAATACCCCCTCCCTGATTTCACCACCGTCCTGCATCACGGGAACCATCATTTGAGAACCCTTGAATTTCAATCCGGTTGCAAAAAAATCTTTCAGCCGGGCCAACTCTGCCTTCAGCCAAACGCCATAGGGCTCGCCCATGAAAAAGGAGTTCATTTCGGCTTTCCAGTTCAAAGGCTTCAACATGTAGACCCAACCTGCAGTAAAGGGATCGCTGTTCAGCAATGAGGCATCATCGAGCAGGGCCTCATTATGCTGAAGTACAATGCCCGACAAGGGCGACTTGATCTCAATCTTTTTACCCTTTTGAACAATGGTAAAGAGTGTTTCTCCCCTGGATATTTTTTCACCGGGCGACTTCATTGCTACCCGGGTCAGGGTGCCGGTCACATTTGGTATAAAATGATCTATCCCGATCCTCACATTCCCTGTCATTTCCATAAAGGCCCATGTGTGAGAGCGATCGTAAAACAGTCCTTCAGGATAAGTATCAGCATCTGTTCCAAACAGACCGGGTTCTGTTGAATGCCTCTCTCCAAGAACCGGGTGGCGCTTCCCGACCCGTCCGCTGATCACCCATACCAGGATAGCCAGGACGACCAGTCCTGCAAGAACCATCATCAGGGTCCTTCCTGTGGTCGACTTTACCGGCAGTTCTGCAGTGACCGTAGCCGCCGGATGGAGTGCCCTCAGGCCGGATGCCCTCTCACTGTAATCAATGGTCAAAATCCCGGCAGAGGCAATCGACTCCTGGCCCCCGGTAATCATCCATTCCAGGAAAGCAGTCTCAGCCTCTGAGGCCTGATGCCCACTGGTTACAGCAAAAACCTTGCTATAGAGTTGCCTGGGATATTTTCCAACAAAGATCCCATGTGAGAGTTCGGCATAACTCCCGTAGATATTTTCAAAACGCTCAAGTGTACCATTTCCGTCCATATCAATCGGAACCAGGCTGATACCAGTCTTCACACCGCTCTTCTCCATTTCAGCCAGGCAGGCCAGTGTACAGAACCCAATAGCATTGGGATTGGACGCTATCATACCGATCATTTCAATCTGGCTGATCACCTCCGTTGCGCTGATCTCCCCTGGAGTTGTTCCAACAAATGCAGCCAGGTACTCCATGGAAGAGTGGTTCCCGGTAACATAAGCCTTCACCGGCCGATGGTCAATTGTACCAAGAAGCTGCCCCCAGGTTAAATTGCCGCCCGAATTATAGAGGGTGGCAAACTGCTGCGGAGACATTCCATTTTTAATGATGTAATCCTTCTGGGGATTGTTACCGCTCATCACCGGAACAATCACATCGCGCCCGACAGCCACTTTCAACACCTGTTCCCAGGTATTGGCAGAAAGGCTGGTTTTATTTGCCAGCACAATTCCGCCGGAACGGAGAAACTCATCCAGGTTGCTCTCGGGGATTGTGGCCACGCTAATCTCAACACCTTCGTGCTCCTGCTGGTATTGTCCGGTCAGTTCATGGGCCAGCTCTGCGTATTGCGCGATGTATCGAAGCTGCAACGATGCTTTCGTGTCAGTTGCCACTTTCTCCTGCACCGCATAAATGGCTGATATTGCCGAAAACAAAACAACCATCGTAATGATCACTCTTTTGCCCGATTTCATTTTTTCTATGTATTAATTGTTGAAACAAAATACGATTATCACCTCAGCATCCTGTTGTCAAAGATGATGCCACACTGTCCTATGTTACTGATTTACTTATCTTTAAGAATATTAGTTCCATGATATGATTCGATAATACTGCTGTAATTTTCAACACTGAAGATCTTCTTCAGGTGTGAATTATCTCTTTATGTGATACTTGCGTGGCATGTTGTATTATTCATCAGTTGTTGTATTTTACAACACCAATGAATTAAAACATTATGGTTCAATTGCTTAATACATATTTTATTTTTTTTATATCTTAGGTTGATTCTCTCCGGCAAGCTGCAGGTAACCTTTGGCTCGTTGAAGACAATCATCGACTAATTGCTAATTTTTTAATGTTCACCAAATTTCAAAATGCTGATATTTTTTTCGTAACATGCAAATAAAGCACCTTCCCATTCTTCCATTCCTCCTGGTATTATCTTCCATGTCATGGCCGGCTTACGGTCAGACCACGCTCGGGGAGATTATCAATGACATGACCATGCCTCATGAGGGGAGACCCCATGGGGTTCCGGACCAGTTTGATTGGTCCATGGGACCCAGACCTGGGGCAGAGGCACCCCCGGAAACCTGGGATGCGGCCATTGCGTGGGGCCAGCTTTACGAATGGATAGAGGGGAATCCTGCCACCAACTCGAGGGTTCAGATCAGGGACCTTGAGATGTATTACCTGAGTAAACATGACCATCAGTGGCACCTGCTTCAATCTGCAGTTCGGGTGGATGGTGCATCCTACGTAGAAGATTTTGCAGGAGATGTGAATAAACCTGCCAACATGCGTTTGGAGGAGGATGGTTCCGTATCGGTCACCTGTGGTGAGGGATACAACTTTCATTTCTGGCCTAAGGAAGGGCGGATCAACTATCCTAAGAATGATGTATTGGGATCCTATGTTTCGGTCAGAGCCAGACTGATCCTGGACGACCCTGAAGGGGTGGATGACCGTCCTATGGCCCGTTACGTCATGAGTGTGGGTGGCGACTGGTGGGAGTCACTCACTGCTGTGTGGGACAACTGGACCACCAACTGGGACATGGGTATAGGCCGATTCCGGTTTGTGACCGGGGAGTGGAAATCCTTCAACATGATTTCGCTTCCCGGTGATTCGGTTTTAAAGTACCCTCCTCCTTTTCATACCCTTGGTCCGGATGCTCCGCAAATATACCTAGACACCACTTCCTCCATCGGGGAGCGGGTGGAGGACCTTCTGGGCAAAATGCTGCTTTCTGAAAAGGTGGGACAGATGACCCAGGCTAACTGGAAGGCTGTAAAGCCGGCTTCCAACCTGGCAGCCTACAACCTGGGATCGCTGCTCAACGGGGGTGGCGATGCCCCGCCCAATAATTCACCCCAGGGCTGGGCCGACATGATTCAGGACTTCCAGGAAGAAGCCATGAAAACCCGTTTAAAAATCCCCATGCTGTATGGGACCGATGCAGTCCATGGTCACAATAACCTGAAGGGAGCCGTGATCTTCCCCCACAACATTGGAATGGGATGCACACGGAACGAAAGCCTCGTGGAGGCGGCGGCCCGAATCACAGCCCTGGAGGCGGCAGCATGTGGTGTAACGTGGACCTTTGCTCCCTGCATTGCAGTTCCCAGGGATGAGCGCTGGGGCAGAACCTATGAAGGATTCTCTGAAAATCCGGATCTGGTAGCAAAAATGGGTGCTGCAGCCATCCGGGGATTCCAGGGGGCAACCCTTTCGGATTCTTCAAGAATCCTGGCCTGCGCGAAACACTACTTGGGTGACGGGGGTACACAGAATGGAAATGACCAGGGAAATACCCTTCTCAGTGAGGCTGAACTCAGACGCATCCACCTGGCTCCTTATGTGAATGCCATCCGGGAGAACGTGGGCTCGGTAATGGCCAGCTACAACAGCTGGAACAGCTCCAAACTTCATGGGAATGAGTACCTTCTTTCCACAGTATTAAAGGAAGAACTTGGCTTTAACGGATTCATCGTTTCCGACTGGTCAGCGATCGATCAGCTTCCCGGGGATTACCTTTCCGATATTGAGACTTCCATTAATGCCGGCATCGATATGGTGATGGTTCCCAACCAGTATACCGCATTCCATAAAGGACTTACCGGACTGGTCCTGGATGGAAAAATATCGTGGGACCGGATCGATGATGCCAACCGCAGGATCCTGTCTCAAAAATTTAAATTGGGACTTTTTGAGAATCCCTGGCCCGCCCGTTCACTGGCAGACCTGGTCGGTAATGATGCGCACAGGGAGCTTGCTCAAAGATGCGTTCGGGAATCACTGGTTCTTTTAAAAAACAAAAACAGAATCCTTCCCCTGGCAAAAAATACCGGACATATCCATGTGGCCGGGAACTCTGCCGATAACCTGGGAAACCAGTGCGGCGGCTGGACCATATCCTGGCAGGGAGGAAGTGGCGACATTACAACAGGGACCACCATACTGGAGGCCATTGAGTCAGTGGCCACAGGGCAGGTCAGTTTCACTCAAACCGGTTATTCTGAAGATGCAGAAGGGGCAACTGTGGCCATCGTTGTGATCGGGGAATCCCCCTATGCGGAGGGAGCCGGTGACAGGGAGGATCTGCAACCCGACCCCGATCAGGTTCAAATTATAAAATCACTTTATGATAAAGGGATAAAGGTGATCACAATCCTGATCTCGGGCCGCCCTCTTCTCCTTGAGCAGCTCTGGCACTATTCCGATGCCGTGATTGCAGCCTGGCTGCCCGGTACAGAAGGGGGAGGAGTTACAGATATCCTGTTCGGGGATCATATGCCCACGGGTAAGCTCTCCTGTACATGGCCTGCCAGCATTGATCAGATCCCCATCAACGTCGGCGATGATGCATATGAACCCTTTCTCCCCTATGGTTTCGGGATCGACACCTTTGCACTTCCGCCGGTCACCCTGGCTCCGGGGGTCCTCTCTGCAGCCATTGCCCCCGATGAATCCAGGATAGAACTCACCTTTGACAAACCCATGAAGCTGGCTACGGCTTCCATGTTCGATCTGACCGTAAATAATCTGCCTGCGGTTGTGGAGATGGTTGAGATCAAGGAGGGTGACAGCAACACGTTCCTGATCACCTGCGACCGGGAGTTCTCCTCCACAGATCTGCTTTTTATAAGTTCGAACGGAGGAATCACTGCTGAGGATGGAAGCATTTCAGGATCTTTCAGTATCAGGGTCCTTAATAACCTTATCGACTACCATGCAGTTCCCGGAAGGATTGAAGCCGAAGACTACTACTCCATGTCGGGGATCCGGACCGAAACCTGTAACGATGACGGGGGCGGGTTAAATGTGGGGTATATTGAACCGGGCGACAACATGGTATACAAGGCAGAGATTGCAAATGCGGGTGTCCACACTTTTAAATACAGGGTGGCATCGGAGAGTGCCGGGAAATCACTCAGCCTGCAAATCGAAGAGGGAAGCAAATGGTCCACGCTGCATACCGTATCCTTCGGCCCCACGGGAGGATACCAGGAGTGGACAACCACCGGGGATACAGCAACCCTCCCAGCAGGAAAACAGACCCTTCGCATCCTTGCAAAATCAAGCCAGTTCAACATAAACTGGGTGGAGATTACCGGGGGCAGTACGGACTCCTCCCCGTTATTTTCGGCCGGTGCTTCCTTTCATATCTGGCCCAATCCGGCGCATGACATCCTGCATATGCAATGCTCCCTACAGGCACCTGCCCACTATATGATCTTCACTGCTTCGGGCAGGGAGGTGGCAAATGGTTCATTCACTTCCAGTACCACTGCAGATATCTCCGGACTCCCTCCGGCCATTTATCTGGTCAGATTGAAAATCGATGACCAAACCCTGTTCAGGAAAATAGTGGTAAACTGATCCGCTTACTTGTATTCAGGTTTTTCCACCTTTCCCATAAAGAGTATGGCCGAGGTGGAGTTTTCCTTGATCACATACAGAAAGGGCCGGTCGGCCCTAAAGAAAGTGCTACCCGGTCCGGACGTTTCGCGGAGTTCAACAATGGTGGCAGCCGCAGCTTCGGTACCCTCCTCCTGCACATCGATAAAGGTCTGGTGAATCACCCGTGAAATATAGATTCCGCCGCCAGGTGTGATACGTGAAAAATCAGCCCCACCCCCGAATGCCACTCCAAGTCCCAGGTTGCTCAGCGGATCATTCAGCAGGCTTTTAAATCCATATTTGAACTTGGGAATTTCGATCTGAACATTCTGAACCCCCGGGGTGGCCAGCATGCTTTCCCAGCCCTCCTCATCCAGACCCTCCACAAGCTCATCCAGGTTACTGTTCCAATCCGGCAGCATCAGTAACATGCTGAAGGAGCTGTCACCATAGGGCAGTTCCACAGCCGAAAAACCCTCCCCTGCCAGATGGTTGAAAGCGCCATTGACTTTCATGAATTCGGCCTGTGAAACGGATCCGTCACGCAGGTGAAAATCTCCAGGAGCAGTATCTTCTGCATCGAACTGATATTTCCATTTGGCATTAAAATAGATCGCATTGATAAGGTACATGACCACATCGGAGGGGACGTTATCGAGCATCTCCTTGATTTTGTCATTGGTTTTATCCTCGATCCATCCATTGATAATATCTTTTGCTCCCGGATCCGAGAAGTCCATCTCCTCTACGGCAGCATCAAAAAAATCCTGGTTCGTTTTGATAAAATCCTCCAGAACCGGGAACCCCAGTCTGTACCAAATGCTGTTGGCTATGGAGAACTCCACCTGCTTGTCCATCTGAACGAGCTGCCCCATCAGGTCCCTGTAACTCTCATTTATAGCTGCATCCTCAAGATCCCCGAAATGAAGCACATCGCGGAAAGCATCCCGGGTGGTGCCGGCCGACCCATTGTAGGTCATCCCCAGTGCATACGAGGTACTGAGGGAAGAGATCATCATATTATCCCGGCCCGAAAGTGCATAAACCTCTTTGAAGAGCTCAAATGAAAATCGCTGACCGGCATCCAGGACTTTGGCGGATTTTTCGGTCAGGACCAGCACTCCGGGCTGACCTGGTTCAGGATCGGGATCGTTTTTCTCACAGGCTGGAAGAACCAATATCAGTGCTGCAGTTAAAAGATAAAGATGAATGGGATATTTCATAAGGGTAAAGATGGAGTTTCAATCAGGATGAAAATCCGGGGCCATTGGTTGCTTCACTTTGCCGGGATAATCTGAAAAAAACAGCTGCCCCCAGAAGTACCAGCAGGGCAAGACCCGCATGGATATGCATGGCCCTTAACATACCCACGTGATCGCGAAGGTAACCCAGCAACAGGTTCCCCAGGGTGACCCCGGCCCCGGAATGGAAAGCCCAGAACAGGGCCTGACCGGTCGTTCTGAGATGATCCGGAGTACGGGACTGCACATACTCCACCACCCCGATCAGAAAGAAGGCAATGGTAATCCCGTGAAACACGCTTAAGTAAATGGCCAAATGCGGATCACGGATCAGTCCATAGAGTACCATTCTGAATAAGGAAACAAACATGGAAAAAAGGATGACTTTATCTGGTTTCCTTCGTTTGATCAGCCTGGCCCCCAGCAAGAAGGCAGGAACCTCAAACATGGCCTGGATGAAAAAGACCCATCCAATCAAGGAGGTAGGGGCCCCGATATCCTTATAATAGAGATTCAGAAACTGGTAAAGTGGTGAAACCGAAATCCCGTAAAGGAGGATCATTACAAGGAACAAAAGAAGACGCCGGTTTTTAAAAAACACACTTAAGCTTCTGAACGTAACCAGGTTTCTGCCCGTCACCGGCCTTGCAGGCAGGGTAAGGAGATTGAAAAGTGAAAGCAGTAAAAATAATAGTGCAGCAATTGTGAAAATCACGCTTGTATTTCGCTGTGCAAAATAGCCCACCACCAGCGACGAAACGGCATATCCTGC
>JAWOHR010000033.1:0-16686 GCA_046485075.1 Bacteroidales bacterium | reverse complement strand
GATTTCTCCCAGATCCAGGCTGCTGTAAATGATTGGTCCGTCATTGAAATACTTCCAGTCAGCCGCATTGGTCGTAATGGTTTTATAGGTATCGTCGCTGTACTGAATGACCAGCTTGGCCAGGAGTGATTGCCGGTCGCCAAAATGGTTCCATATGGGAACAAAACTCATGAGTCCGCTCCACCATCCTTCAGCCAGCATGGCTCCCACAGCATTCCTGCCACTTCGTATCAAATCAGTGACATCGTAGGTCTGGTACATGTGGGTTTTGTTATACTGCGTAAGCCCCGGATTGTAATGGTCATTCCCTACCCTATGGCCATTGATGTATACTTCGTAAACACCCCGGGCAGTCACATACAGGCGGGCAGTAGCAACTTTCCTTTCAGTCCCGAACTCGGTCCTCAGCATGGGCGTTGAATTGCGGCTGGGATCTGCAACAACAAAAGAGCCATTTTTCCTCCCATCTACCATGTAAGAGCCCTTGTCTACGGCCACCTGGCTGGCAAAAATCCCCGTGTAATTTCCGGACAAATCCTCCTTAAACAGTGTATTGTTTGGTGGGCGGTCATTTAGAATCTCCACATTTGAAAATGCGGCTTTCTGTCCGGAGTCCACTGTAAAACCAATATCGCACAGGTTTCCATAGGGAAGATAATCCCCCCCCAGACCAAAGGGATTCAAATTTACCAAGGCACCATCTGCTTCGCTGTAAGATTCAAAAGGCATGATTGCGGGCTGGTATGTTTGTTCCTTTAGGAAGAAACCACCTTTCCCATCAAGGGATATGATGATCCGCCCAAATGCACTGCTGATTTCAAAATCGTGCTGGTCATTTTTGTTCGCTGAATGGATCACAGAAGATTTAATTCTAAAGCTTTCCAATGGTTGATCTGCAACATCTTCCCTGGTGTACCCCACGCGGTATATATTCAACTTTGCCAGGCCTGTGGCAGTGCCATTCACACCTGAAATATCAAGTTCCAGCTTGATGTAGCCTTCATCTTTCTTGTTTTCAACCAGATTGATGTTTTTATTTTTATCCATCAGCCGCATATCATTGGCTCCGAAGACAAATCCGGCTTTTGTGCTTCCTTCGGCAAGCGCCAGGGAATATTTCAATCTGAATATTGGCAGGTACTGCGAAAAGAGTACAAGGTCTTCATCACTTCCTCCAATCCATTGCGCACCTTCCCAGGCCGAAAGGTCCGGACCGGGATTCATCAAACCGGTTTCGAACCATGAACTTGCTGTATGCTCCTCGCTGTTCTGGTCCCAGACACGGACTGTCCAGTTATATTTGCTTGTTGGTTTGAGAGGTGAACCCTGATATTTTATTGCCAGCGCAGAAGCACTGTTCACAACTTCCGAATTCCAGACCACTTCTCCTGAAGGATCCTTCACGACAATCTGGTATGCCGTTTGATAATACCCTCTTGCGTCATCCCGAACCTGCATCCGCCATCCAAATCGTGGTATTTCAACATCAATTCCAAGGGGTGTGGTGCCATATTCTACAGTTAGATTGTCAATGCTTATCTTGTCTGCTACCGTCTGGGCCATTAATTGGTTGATGCTGCACAGGCAAAATAAGAGAAGACTTAAGCTTTCTGTTTTTTTTTTCATTTTACGGGTTCTCCATCGACCCTAATGTTCTCCGATTCATCCCCTTTGACAATGATTCCCTGTTGAACAGGATCGGACCATTCCAGGTCTTCAATGAACACATCTTTTGCATTGTAGAGAGTAATAGCCGGGTAATCGGTGCAGATCAGGTTCAGACCCCTGATGGTAATACCCCTTGCATCCATGCATAATAAACCCTTTTCACTCTCCATGACCATGTTTTCCATTTGGATATTTTCAAGGTTCATCTCGGGAAGCCCCTGCAAATAGATAGCCTGTAGAGCGCCCTTGCAGCGAATATTTTTCATGCTGATATCCCTGAACACGGGAGTCTCTTCGTTTACCTCGTGAATTTCCGAGTTTTTCTGTCCCCGGTCACTTTGCGCAATCATTTCAGCGGGTGATAGTCCTCCATAGTAAAGGTTGAATGAAATGGCATTGGTTGGAATATGGACCATTTCGATGTTGGAGATGTAAATCTTTTCAACCACCCCACCGCGTCCTCGGTTACTTTTAAAGCGCAAACCCACATCGGTACCGATGAATGTACAATTGGAAACATGCATGTTTTTCACTCCTCCCGACATTTCGCTTCCAACGGTGACTCCTCCATGACCATGATATACCACACAGTTTTTTACAACCAGGTTTTCAGTGGCCATACCTCTGTCGCGCCCCTCCTGATCTTTCCCCGATTTAATACATATGGCATCATCCCCCACATCAAAGGTGCAATTGTAGACTACGCTGTTTTTACATGATTCTATATCGATTCCATCCCCGTTCTGCGAATACCAGGGATTTCGTACATCAATATTTCTAACGGTCAGGTTTTCGCACATCAAAGGGTGTATGCACCAGGCAGGAGAGTTCTGGAATACCGGTCCGTCCAACAAGATCTTGTTGCAATTCTGCAAGCTTACCATCACAGGGCGATAGAAATCTTTCGTATCCTCGTAATCTTCCAGGTTATCAGAAAACCATGGCCCCAGTTTTTCCCTGGCATCCTCTCCTCTCTTAAAACTTTCCGATGGGTACCATTCCTTTCCGTTTTCACTTACGATCCCACCCGAATTGATAAGTTCTTTCCATTGTGCATCTGTCATTTTGTCCCGTTTCACAAGGCGCCATGCTTCCCCTGAACCATCAAAGACACCCTCCCCGGTTATAGCAATATTCTCAAGATCCTTCCCCGAGATGGGAGATTGGCAACGAACGGTTTTCCATCCCTCCCAATTGGACACTGTCAACGGGTAGAGATCCTTATTTTTACTGAAGATCACAAGGGCTCCTGCTTCCGCATGCATATCGATGTTGCTCTTCAGAACGATCGGACCTGTAAGCCATATCCCACGTGGGATAATTACGTGCCCACCGCCCTTTTCAGCCACCATCGCTATGGCATCGGAAAAGGCCCCGGTGTTAAGGGTCTGACCATCACCCCGGGCTCCAAAATCGGTAACGGAAACTGAATAGTCGGGAAATACAGGTTCCATTACTTCGGGCATTTCAAACTCAATACCGTCATAAATTCCATGGTCATCCGGATTTTCCAAAGGTATTTGTCCACATCCAAAAGCTAACAGCAGGAGGAGATAGACAGGCTTCTGAAATACTATTTTTATAAAGAAAATTCTCATAAATGTAAATCTAAGCCTATCTCAAATAGACCATGGTCTCTATCTTCCCAAATGAGAGATACAAATGTACCAAGTCGGAAATGATGGCAGATATTTGCCAGAAAAGGTATGATCAGGAAAAAAACCGGGGATTAATCCTCATACTTTTTAATAACCAGGTACTTCAATTCTGAATCCCCTGCATTGCTGATTCCATGGGGAACATTTGAAGGACAATAGAAACTGGAGTAAGCCCCGGCAACTTTTGTTTCCCCATCTAAGTAGAATTCAGCAGTTCCCTCCAGTATGAAAAAAAATTCATCCACTTCGTGCGCATGCGGGGGATGGGTTGCACCACCCGGAGAAACCACACTCATCTTAAGCGTCCGCCCATCGATAAAATCCTTATCCACAAACCAGTACTGATAACCAACACTGGTTTTAACGATATCATCCAAGTTGAATTCGCTTACACAATTATCTATGGTAAATTCCTTTTTCTCCTGTGCCTGGGAAAACTGAATCTCAGATCGTGTGGCATCGTCCCATTGATCTGTTCTGAAAGAGGAGGCGGGTAAAAGGTTGGTACCAAAAAGGGTTCCGACTGAATAATTTCGCCAGGCATATCTGACTGCCACAGGATCAGGAACTTTATCACTCTTTACAAAAACCTCATTGCGCTTGATTACATCATTGCGCAAGCCAATTTTAGCGCTGGCTGGGTAAAAGACCCTATCTTCTCCTGCGATCTCAAAATCCTCCAGTTCACCATACGAAAAAAGCCCCATCTCTGCATTTTTAAATTTCAGGACGATTCCGCCCTCTTTTATCCTCAGTGAATCAAAAATCGGGGAAGAATAATCCAGGGAATGATACCCATAAGTCTGGTTGAGCGCATTGAATAATAAGCGGTCTGCCACTTTCCTCTTCTCAGGAGGATGAATGCAATAATCATCCCCTATATCCATGATTACCGCCATACCCGAATTTGGAATCAGATCCAGACATTGCAGCTGCGTTTCGCGAATGAAAGCTGAATTGAGAACCGTTTGGAAGGCTTCATTGTCATTGTCATAAATAAAGGGAGCAATTTGTACATAATAGAATGGAAAATCGCCAAGTCCCCAGCGGGTTCGCCAATCTTTTACCATGGCTGGAAACAGATTTTTATATTGCTCTGGTTCTCTGCGATTGGATTCACCCTGATACCACAAAGCTCCTGCTATTTTGTAAGAAATAATGGGATAAATCATTGCATTAAACAAAGCTGCAGGAATATGATTTGTCCCTGCGGTGATATCCACATCTTCAAGATGAACCTCCTGATAAGCGCTGATCACCTCCTTGCTTATCCAGGCCTCAACGGAACTCCCGCCCCACGAGGTATGAATCATCCCCACCGGGCAATCTAAAATCTCCTGCAACTGCTGTCCAAAAAAATAAGCGATAGCACTAAAGTCGGTTACACTCGCCGGACTGGCCTCTTGCCAGGTTCTATACTTCTCAACATCCCTTAAGGGAGTCTTTGAACCGGCTTTCTCCACAGTAAAGAGCCTTAAATCCGGATGATTGGAATTTGCAATCGCTTCAACAGCCCCAAATGTGGGCTCCCCCTCATAACCCTTTACTGGTTGCTCCATATTCGACTGACCTGAACAGAGCCAAACCTCGCCAAACAAAACATTATCCAGAATAATCTCAGACGCTTCGCTTTTAATGTGAATGGTCTGTGGCTCTTTGGTGTTGGTTGTTCTTAACTCAAAGCGCCATTTACCTTCTTCATCAGCTTCAATATTTTTTGCTTCCGTCAACCAGGAAGCCTCCACAGTAATCAACTCATTCGCTTCAGCCCAGCCCCAAAGCTCTATCATTGTATTGCGCTGCAAAACCATATTTGATGAAACGATAGCCGGAAGCCGGATCTTTGCCATAACTGATTGCAGAAATAGCAGGTGAAAAGTAACTAACAGTGCAATGAACGTGAATCTTCTCATTTTATAGGTCTGTTTTTATTTTTCGTGTGATCATCGATCCTGGGTTAAAGCAAAACCATGACTTAATTCCGCATTTGACCCGTATTGCATTGTCCCCAACTTTCCTCCGGTATTATAAAATCCTCCGGCTCCAGGCAGGTATGGGTAACCTTCAGTGTCTTTATGAGTCCTGCATAGAAGGAGACATGATTCATCCTGCCACCAAGGGATGTCTTTCCATGGGTATTGACAATGGCATCGGTATAATGGAGCGTACCACTTAGCTCTTTGATCCCATTAAAATAGGTGGTAAATGTGCTATCCTTATATGTAATCGCCACATGTTGCCAGACTTCGGTGGGATGGACCAGGGTCTCATCAATGAGGGTAAGATTATCTGAATCAGTATTTATGAATCCATCCAGGTAGCACTGGTTGTCAGCATTAATCCTCAATTCGATCATCACCCGTTTCGCCTGGGGATCATCGGGATCCTGAATATGGAGAAAGCGTGGTTCCGTCTGATTCGGATAGCAGGCATCTGGTTTAAAAATGAGTTCAACGGTAAACTCTTTGGCGTCCATAATGGGATTAAAATCAACCAGCAAGCGATCCTCAACTCCATCGAATTGCACCGCATTACCCATCTCGGTGCTCACAACCTGCGGATCGCCCAGAGCGGTTACGGTATGTCCACCGAAGTTTTCAAGGTTCGAAATATCCCACAATTCATAATAGACTGTATCAGAATCATATATGGATACCCCAATCGACGAAAGGATCAAGAACAGGAGCAGCGCAAAAAAAGGCCTGATATAAGTGTGGCGTCTCAACAATAAAATTATTTAACTACCAATTTTATACTCTGTGAATGCTTCCCGGCCTGAAGATTAACAAGGTAAGTTCCCCCGCTTACCCTGGAACCCTGGCTGTTATCAAGATCCCAGGTCAGCTCATTAATCCCTGCGTTTCTGTATTCCCGACCGAAGGATTTTATCTTTCTTCCGCTCAGATCAAATATCTGAATGCTGGTTTGTTGCGATTCCTGCAACACGAAACGAATCTTTGCCTGTTCAGAGGCAGGATTGGGATAGCAATTGAAAGAGGCGGACCAACTCATTTCCTTGTCGGGCAAGCCGCTGATTACAGAACCTGTGCCACTGTCATCTATATAAAACTTCAGCCCGGCTACCCGGTTCCCGAAATAATTGGGATCGCTCTCCACTTCACAGAGGTTCAGGCAAAAACTGTAATCCCCGTAATTATTTGCCGTTTTCACCAACAGGGTATTGCGCCCTTCAAGAATTTGCACCATTTCTTTCCTGTCACCCCGGTCCAGGTCCCCGTAGGTGGAAACCAAATTAAAGGAATACACCTGCTCCCCATTCAGGAATACCTTGATTCCTTCCTGGTTACCCAGCCACAATTCAGCTTCCTGAGCCTTTTCGGCATTGAAATAGGTAAAAGCATAGGAAACCATACCTGTCTGCCCTGCATAATAAGAGTAAAGGTCAATGCGATCATCAAAGAAGTAAACAGGCTGCGACCATCCGGCTTCACCAGGGATGGGTTCAATGTTCGCTTCATCCATAAAATATCTTTTGGACATATCGAATTCCAAAAAGGGTTGGGAGAGAATCCATGTTCGATTTGATTGCCCGAATTTTCCATCCGGATGCTGACTTTTTTTCACTTTTTTCATGGCCTGACTCAGGGGAACCCCCACCACCTTGATATGATCGGGATCATTGGTTCCCAATCCCGCCTTCTCCGCCAGGGTAATGTGCGCCACATCATCCGGGTTCAGTCCCATCAACCGTGCACTTACATGATCAACGGCTACCACGTCTGCTCCGGCCAGGATGGTATTGAAACGAACCTGGTGGTCCAGGGAAGCATTCTTTGAAACCTCCAGGCACATGATTGCATCGACGACCACAAAATCAATGTCGGCGATATTGCAAAGATCCACAATCATCTCTGTGGTCCAAACCCGGTGCTCCACGTTGTGATAAAGCCCAAACGTGCGTGAAGAATTTCGCTCCTTGTTATATCCGTAATAACACCCGGGCGCCGTTCCGACCTGTAGCTTCAGGGCATTGGTTATTCCTGTATTATGGATTTTAAGGACCGGGACTGCCATATAGGCATCTGCTTCAAGTTCTGCCCTGTGTACTGCATATACGCTGCCCTGTTTGGCCGACATCCCTTCTTTTCCCAGGTCGACTTCAATCAAATCTTCAATGGATTGGTTCAGGTTGAGCAGACTGAAATTGATTCCCGTCATCATGGTATCGGTAAGTAAATCGATGTATCCGGAGTTTCCCCATACACTGTTTGGATCCGTGGGGTCGTCATTGGTTCTGGCCGTTCCTTCAGCAATTTTTATCTCCACATCTCCTTCGGTAAACCAATGGATATGGCGGATCAGTGCTTTTACCACCCTGACATCCGTATTTTCCCCTTCACCGGAATGAGAGGTCCCCCCAACCAGGTTCACCTTGATCATGACCACATCACCCTTTTCAATCACCCAGTCAAATCCTCCCTGTAATTCGATGGCTTTCCCTACCATCTCCTCGATTTGCTCATAGGAAGGATTGAGGTTGCGTTCAATGGGATGGGTAAGATCCTCAAAATCCGACGTAACAATACCAACCAGTGTGGTTGCCCCGGAAAGGGCATCAAATTCAGATTCATACCTGAAGGTACCCGGTTCAATATCCTGAGTGGCGACTGCAATATCCCAACATATGGCTGTTGCACCCGCAATCACAATCAAAGAAAAAAAAAGGCGGCTTCTGGTTCTTTGACGGGTCGTTTTCATAAGGATGCAATATATGAATCAATAACCATATACGATCTCTTCTGTGGGTATTTGGGAAAGATGGATACCAAATCTGGGACTATTGAGACTCACCTGAAATGGATGAATTTTCATGGGAAAGTGTATTCGCTGACTTAGAAAAGGTTATACAATACGCCAAATAAAAAAGCGCCGAGAATTCCAATCAGCAGGTACTGCACCAATATGGATCTTTTAAATATGGTCTGAATGATCACCAGATTGGATATTTTTGTGACCGGACCGGAAATAAAATAGGCCAGCACTGCTCCTTTGGACATCCCCAGATCGGCCAGTTGTTGAACCACAGGGATGGCTGCCCCTCCGCAAACGTAAAACGGAATTCCGGCACCGGTGGATAAAGCCACCGACAGAAAATTCCCACTGCCAAAAAGCCGAATGACCACATTAGGATTCACTGCGATTTTAATGGCTGCAGCAAATATAATGGCCAGGAAAAAATATTTACTCACATACCTGGTCATTTTGTAAAGCTCCAGCAAAAATCCGGAAACAGTTCGCTCCTTTGTGCTTCCTGAATAGGGATCCATTGAAAATTGTCCGCTATTGCGAATCACCTGGTCGGGAAAGAGCCATTTTTTCCGGATCAGCCACCGGCTGGTATATCCTGCAAGAGATCCCAGTAAAAATGCTGCAAGGGTTCTCAGGATGGCCATCTCCATGCCCATGGCACCCGCGGTAAGCACAAACAGATTTGGATTCATCAGCGGTGAAGCAACCATTAACGCCATCAAAGCCGGTAAGGGTATGCCAATTACTAAAAGAGCCGCCGACATGGGGATGATCACATAACTTCCGACAGGAGATACCACTCCAATGAGCGCTGCAATCAGAATGGTTGTGGAATCGCTCCGCTTTATGAAAAAAGCGGACATCTGTTGCTTTGATATAAATACTTTGACCACCGTGGAGAGAACGATGCCCATGACCAGGTAGGGCCAGAGCTCTCCCAGCAGGCTTAACGCCTCCCATAGAATCTTCTTGGTATAACTTGCAGAGAAATGATCCAGGAATTCATAGAATACAGTTCGAATTGAATTCGACCTCCACAGGGTTATCATCTCCTGAATTCTTCGGTATGCACCACCTGGCCCTCCACATTGTAGTGACGAAAAGTCAACACCTTATGGTCATTTTCCTGGGATACAGTTCCTCTTAAGAAGCCGCCTTTTACCCTGAGAAACCGGTGTTCCGGCCGCACATCCTCCTGGTTCCAGCCTTCAGCATGGGAGTCAGAACCAGCGCCACAACTGAACTCCCAAAGGTTGGAATCTTCCGGATGACTCACATATTGCCAATGACGATCCCCATTACAGATAAATACATTGTCATATTGATTAATAAACTCACGGATTTCATCCCCCTCGAATTTCCAATTGGAATTGGAGTAGTTATCCTTTTTGTTGTCCCGGTCGGGTCCAATGATAGGATCGGGAGTAATCAGAATTTTGAAAGTGGCATCCGATTCCGCCAGGGTTTTAAAAACCCACTGTTTCTGTTCTTTGCCCCAGATGCTTTTACCTGGTCCATCGGAATCTGTATTGGCACTTCGGTAATTTCGGCCTTCAGTAATCCAAATCTGTAAATCTTTACCCCAACGAACGGTTTTATAGTGTGTTTCATGGGACGGGAACTGTTCCCCGTCGAAAATTTCCAAACCTCTTTTCCAGGAAACCGTTCCATAACTCATTCCAGGCCAGGCATCGTCGGTTAAAGCATCATGGTCATCCTTCATAAAATAGCAGGTCACCCGGGTCCAGAAATTCCGCTGTAGGGGAAGGGCAAACAGCCGGTCCCATTTATAACGCATCAACTCTTCTGTCATCGCATATGGTTCCGGTTTATCATAATATTCAATATCGCCTGTATGTACATAAAAATCCGGGGACATTTCTGACATAGCTTTATATATTTTATGACCCGCCGTTGAATCGCGTCTCCAAAAGTCATGACAGGTGACGATGCAAAAATCGACATCTTCTGCCATATCAGCTTCCGGGGGTGTTTTAAAGACACCTTCTATCTGATCCGAAACTACAGAATGAGTATTGGCCCGTGCTTCCATTTTTACCATGTATCGGGTACCGGGCCTCAGGCCAGACAAACGCCATTGAAGGGTGTAATTTTTAGTTTCATCCACCTCTTGCCAATCAAATACGACCGAATCTTTCTTTCGATCAGAAGGATGGTAAGTTAATCTGATTTCTCCTGTTGCTCCCGGACAAGCGCCCTCCATGTCCTCCAGCTGAAAACCTTCCGGGATCTGTGAGTTAAATATGTCCGCTTCATTGTTGTTTTGAAGCAGCACTTCGAGTTCTTCAGAGGTGGGTACTAAGAATTTCTTCCCATCCACATTCCCTCCCGGATTTTTAGTCAGCCGGGTCCATAAAACAATGGATTGATGGTCGGCCCAACCGTTATGAAAGCCATTACCAAAATAAGGGCCATCGTTTTTCGGTTGTGAAATGCAAGAGCCCAATAAGAATGCCAGGGAGATGGCCATTCCCGGGAGAGTTATTTTCATGATCGGCATAGACTATTTCAATTTTTGGCACAGCCGGATTCAGCTTAACGCTTTACCCTTGCATTGCCCTGCCAGATGCTCCAGACCTGGTCCTCATCGGCCGGATTCGCATAGTCGGTTTCAAGGGTGGCCACCAGCGCCCCGCATGCCCAGCCAAACTGAATCCATTTTTCGGGTTCCCAGCCTTTAAGGATGGCATAGAGCAAACCGCTCACAAATCCATCCCCACCGCCAATGCGGTCGTAAACATAGATTTCACGGGGTTCCACCACATGCCAGTTACCGTTTTCGAATACGATCGCACCCCACATGTGCTGGTTGGTGCTGATCACCTCCCGAAGGGTGGTCGCATACACAGATACCTTGGGAAAAGCATCCCTGACCCGGTTGATCATTCCCTTGAAACCCTCAATTTTTGTCCCCAGTCCTTTGCCTCCCGCTTCGGGACCCTGTATCCCAAGGCAGAGCTGGAAGTCCTCCTCGTTACCGATAAGGATATCGGACAGGGATGCGATCTCGGTAAAAATCTCATGCAATTCCTTTTCCCGTCCCACCCAGAAGGAGGCCCTGTGATTCAGATCGAAGGAGATCCGGGTGCCGTACTTCTTCGAAGCCCTGGCGATCTCCAGGCAGAACTGGCTGGATTCCTTTGAGAGCGCTGCAATTAATCCTGAAAGATGCACGATCCGGGCTCCCTCAGTGCCAAAGATGCGGTCCAGGTCGAAGTCCTTCACACTGAGCGTACGGCCCACCTCCCCGGCACGGTCATTATGAACCCTGGGGCCACGCGATCCGTAACCGGCGTCGGCAATGTTAATCTGGTGCCGGTAACCCCATGGATTGCCCTGTTCAACTTCAGGGCCCTCATAGTCCATGTGACGGCTGGCAAGGTTATCCTTGATCAGCCTTGCTATGGGGCTGCCCTTCACAAATGTGGTCAGGATCTTCACCGGGAGCCCCAGGTAGGAAACAGTACTTCCCACGTTTGACTCGGCACTGGAGGCGGTCATTTTAAACAGGTCGCTGCTGTGGACCGGTTGTCCGTTGAGGGGTGTAATCCTGATTCCCATACTTGTGGGAATGATCATTGCGTACCTGGCATCTTTTCGTAATTCCATCTTTCTATTTTTTCTGATTATCGATCCACCCTCGCCGATCCGCCGCCCTTTACCTTCTCCACCTCCGCCAGTGTGGCCATGGAGGTATCACCTGCGGTGGTCATGGCCAGTGCCCCGTGGGCAGCACCATACTCAACGGCTTCCTGTCCGTCACCGGTGGTCATTAAGCCGTAGATCAGACCGGATGCAAAGCTGTCACCACCGCCCACCCGGTCGAGAATCTCCAAATCAGGACGATGTTTTGCTTCGTGAAATTTACCTTTATAATAGCAAATGCCGCCCCATGAGTTGACCGTGGCTGATTTTACGGTTCGGAGGGTGGTGGCCACTACCTTGAAATTAGGGTAAGCCTTTACCACATTCAAAATCATATTTTTAAAACTAGCCGTTTCCAGGTTGGAGAGGTTGTGATCCACCCCTTCGACCTTAAAACCTAAACATGCGGTAAAATCCTCCTCGTTGCCGATCATTACATCCACATATTGGGCAAGTCGGCGGTTCACCTCCCGGGCCTTTTCAATGCCTCCGATACTCTTCCACAGGGAGGGTCTGTAGTTTAAGTCGTATGAGATAATGGTACCGTGTTTTTTGGCTGCGATCATGGCCTCCTCAATGACATCGGCCGTAGTATCTGAAAGGGCTGCAAATATCCCACCTGTATGAAACCATTGGGAACCCAGGGTACCAAAAATATGCTCCCAGTCCACATCACCCTTCTTCATCTGGCTGGCGGCCGTAATTCCGCGGTCGCTCACCCCGAGCGCACCCCGGATGCCAAAGCCCCTTTCTGTAAAATTGAGTCCGTTGCGCACTGTTCTGCCAATGCCATCAAAGGGTACCCACTGAATATGCTCCACATCCACACCGCCCTGCATGATAAAATCTTCAACCAACCGTCCCACCGCGTTGTCAGCAAAGGCCGTAACCACAGCCGTTTTCAGCCTGAAACACTTCCGCAAACCCCTGGCCACATTGTATTCACCCCCACCTTCCCAGGCCGTAAAACTTCTGGTTGTATTAATCCTGCCATCACCCGGGTCCAGTCTGAGCATCACCTCACCCAGTGAAATACAGGCATATTTGCAAGCTTCAGGCTTCTTAATGATAAGTTTTTCCATCTTAAAATTTAATATTTTATCTTTCTGATGCGTAATCGATTGCGCATACACAAAATTAGCATTTTATATAAATAATTTTACAGGATTTTCTCTCTGAAATCCAGAAGGATCTTAATGTTTTGAGCCGGATTCTCTTCCAGGATCTTAAACGCCTCCCGGGTTTGAGACCCGGGCATGATCCGGGAAATCAATGCCTCCGGTTTCAGGTTTCCCTTTTCCAGGTTAGAGATGGTTTCGGCAAACTCACCATGACTTACACGGGAGGAGATAATCCGGCCCTCCTTCCAGATTAATTCCTTGAAGACAATGGGGGCTGGTTCATTGCCCAGCCCCAGGACACAAACCGTACCTCCTCCCCGGATGCTCTGTACACATCCCCTGACCGGGTTGATCAGGCGGTCAGGCCCGACAGCATGGCCCACTGCCTCAAAAGCAATATCTACCCCCTTTCCATCGGTTTCCCTGAAAATCCGGGCCACGGGGTCCTCTTTCAGGGCATTAACAGGAATCACCTTTTCATAATGTTTTGGCCCGATAGCCAGGCGTTCTTCCAAAATATCCACCATATAAACAGGTTGGTCTGTCACCGTTCTGACAGCCTCCAGGATACACAAGCCAACCTTGCCCGATCCCCAGATGGCAATTACATCCTCCTTTTTCACCCCTGCCTTGTTCTTTGCATGAAAACCTATGCTGAGTACTTCAATCAATGCTGCATGTTCATCACGGATTCCCGGGGGGACTTTGTACAACATGGATGTGGGGAGGGAAATATACTGTACAAAGCCTCCATCCATATCGACGCCGATCAGCTTCAGGCTGGTACATGCCGGATAGTGCCCCCTCAGGCAGGCCGGACACTTTCCACACCAGATAATGGGGTCCGGGGCAACCTTATCTCCCACCTTGAAATCATCCACACCAATGCCCACTTCAATGATTTCTCCGGCAAACTCATGTCCCATAATCATGGGAGTACGGGTACGTGGATGAAACTCACCTTTATAGATATGCTGATCGCTTCCGCATATACTCCCAAAGCTAACCCGGATGATTGCCTCACCGGATCCACACTTTGGCTTGTCCATCTCTTTCCATTCCACGAGGTTATATTCACTTAACACTGCTGCTTTCATCTTTGTCATAATCAATTGTTTCTAAAATATGAATAATCCGGATCGATGATTCTCTTCTCCTTCAGTGCTCTCCAGAAGCTATCCGGGATCTTCCGCTGAAGGGTCTCCGCATTCCGGTCCATTTTCTCAGGCTTGCTGGTGTTCAGGGCAATGCTGACAATGGCCGGATGAGAGATCCCGAAATGGATACAGGCATCTCCCGGGTTTATCCTGTGCTTTTCACACACGGCTAGAAAGGCATCTCTCCATCCGGTCAGAAGCGATCCTTCATCCGATCCGGGATCCACATCCCGGTAATCAAACTTATTCCCGCCCGTAAGAAAGCCTCCATGGAACAGTGCCGAATTCACAATACCAACACCATCCTCATACAGCCTGTCCATGAATGAGAGCAACTCTTTTGGATGACTGAAGATGGTGAAGCTGTTTGCAAACATCACCCAATCGAACGGTACATGGTCATAAAGCTCGCGGATGATCCTCCAGTCTTTGGAACCGATCCCCACCGCTTTTACCTTTCCCTCGTTTTTCAGATCAAAAAGGGCACGATAGGATTCCAGGATTTCCAGGAACCTTTGGTCTCTTGCTTTTGCAGATGCAGAAGCATTGAGGTATTCATCGGGATCGTGGACAGAAACCACCTCTGACCGGTAGGTGCCTCCGAGCAGTTCATTCCCCTGCACAAAACATTTCAGGATCCCTTCATACCCGAACCTCTGGATACAATCGTACTCCAGATCCACCCATGCACCCGGTTCAAAAGTGGGTTCCGCGGTAGTGAGCGGTACCCGGTACCAGCCCAGCTTATTGCTGATCACGATATCGCCGGGATGGATACCCAAATCGGCCAGTCCCTTCCCAATCATCTCCAGCGCCAGTCCGGCTCCATATTTACCAGCCGAATCGATGACCACAGGCTTTTCGGTGCACTGGAACCATTTCCGCATCAGTTCCAGCTTATTCTCATAGGGAAGCGCCCGATAGAGATTCCCCAGGTAGCTGGTACCATAAATCACCTGCGGCACTTCGATTCCTGTTCTCCCCAAGGGTCGCTTTGATGTAAGTTTCATCGGATCACTCTTTTAGATTAATGGGCAAAAGTCCTGGTTCTGTATCCGTAAATGGCAACCACCACGAAACAGATCAACGGAATGACAAATGAAAAATTCTCGGCTGGCATGGACATCATGGTTCCCTGTTTGATGATGGCACCCTGGAGGGGGGGCATGATGGAACCTCCCAGGATGGCCATAATCAGTCCGGCCGCGCCGAACTTGGCATCTTCACCCAATCCCCTGAGTGCAATCCCATAAATGGTAGGGAACATCAGTGACATAAAAGCAGATACACCCACCAGGCAATACAATCCAAATATGCCCTGGAAAATAATTACTCCGGCTACCATTACAAATCCGCCCATTGCAAAAAACATAAGCAAACGTCCGGGACGCACATACCTCATCAAAAAGGTGCTGATAAAACGGCTTACCAGGAAAATGCCCATGGCCACAATATTGTACTGCTGGGAGAGAACCTCCGCCTCCTGTTCACCCATTCCCTGGCTCATGAAATAACGGGTACCGTAGTGCACAATAAAGGTCCAGCACATGATCTGTGCCCCCACATAGAAAAACTGGGCAATGACTCCCTCCCGGTACCTTGGAAGGGCAAAAATCCTTTTCAGTGTGGGGATAAAATCGATGGTGCGGTTTGAATCGGCATTTTTTGGCATCCTGACCAGTGCGATCAGCACAAACATCACCAGGATCACCAATCCAATCACAATATAGGGTGAACTGAGAATCTGCAGGTCACTCATTTTCACGGTTTCAAACGCCCCGGGGCTAAGCAGCGTTCTTTGTGCCGTATCCATGGGATCGAGCCTTGCCTGGATAAAGGTTTTGGCTACAAACATGCCTGTAAGAGAACCCATTGGATTAAAAGACTGTGCCAGGTTGAGCCTCTGGGTGGAGGACTCATCGCTACCCATGGAAAGAATATAGGGATTGGCACTGGTCTCCAGGAAAGACAACCCACAGGTAAGAATAAAGTATGCAATCAGAAAGGGTGCATAAACCCCGATGGCACTGGCCGGGATAAATAGCAGGGCACCCGTGGCATAGAGGCCCAGTCCCACCAGGATACCCGCTTTATAGGAGTACCTTCGGATAAAGATGGCTGCCGGGAAAGCCATGGCAAAATAACCGCCATAGAAGGCCACCTGCACCAGGGATCCCTGTACCGGGTTCATCAGGAAGATCTTTGAGAATGCTTTCACCATCGGGTTGGTAATGTCATTGGCAAATCCCCAGAATGCAAAGCAGGAGGTGATCAGGATAAAGGGAACCAGGTATTGCTTTTCAAGAATTTTAATCTTTTGCTTTCCCATGTCTGTCAGTCCATTTTAAGTTGATAGAAATCGATTGCGTTCTGGTAAAATATTTTCTTCCTTTCACGCTCCGGGAGGTATCTCAGGAATTTAACCGGGATTTTCATCACCTCCTGGTACTCTCCTGCCAGCCGGCAAACCGGCCAATCGCTGCCCAGCATGATCCAGGGACATCGTTGAGTGAACCTGTAGCGTGGCGCAACTTGGAGTAGTGAAAGCAGAAATCAAATATGAGTCGCGAGACCAAGCTCACTGTAATGCTGAGCACTTCAAAAGGGATGCCGCTAAGATCCACTATAGTGACGTTAGCCTTATTG
>JAWOHR010000150.1:0-86175 GCA_046485075.1 Bacteroidales bacterium | reverse complement strand
ATAAATTCCCAAACGTGCCAGGGTGGCATCCGGGAGCGAGAGCATTTTCCAATATCGGAAATCATCTTTGAAACTAAGAAAATTCAGCTTATAGGCCAGGCGGGTGATCCCCGTGTGATGAATAAATACCTGCTGATATTGCATGGTTTGAACCTGGTTTATAAATAGAAGGAAAAGCAGGAATGCCCCCGTGGTCCACGCCAGGACTTTTCGCCGCTCCATGGAAACCTCAACGATTGCCGCCAGAGGAAGAGCCATCACGCCGTACAGGTCCACAAATGACCTGAGGCCAAAGCTCCCTCCGTTCCACCACGACCACCAGCTGGCCAGAACATAAATATGAACCAACAGGTAGGCTGTAATGGGCCATGTTGCGCCTTTACATTTTCTTCCCAGGAAAAAGAGCCCGAAGGTCGCCACAAGCATCAACGGGGTATACAGGTACCACCCCTTGCGGAAACTGAACAGCAGATGGAAGATGTGAGGGGAACCGAAATAGAAATCGCTGCCCGAAGAACTGTATGAGTTATATATGAAATGGCCTGTTACGGCTTTCCAGTAAATCATCTGAGGGATCCAGGGAATCAGGAACATGAACAACATGACCAGAATATGTCCGGAGTGTTGAAACAGGAATCGCGGGCGTCTTTTTAAATCCTCCAGGGTTGAAATCCCCCATCCTGCAAGGAGAATCCCCACCATGATGTTGGAGGGCCTGATCAGCACGATCATACCGTAAACAAGGCCCAGCAATAGCGATTTACGATAGGTCGGAGCTTCATACCAACGAATGACAAGGCTTAGAAAAAAGGTGATAAAAGCGAAATTATATCCGTGCGACATGGGCCCTTCATGAACGGTATAGAAAAAAAGGTTTGTCCCCAGTCCAATCAAAACCAGGGTGATTGCTGTGGCCGAAGGGGTAAAATACCTCATCAGGATTCGCCGTAATACCCACAAACCCATCATGACCCAAAAAAGGCTGGAGAGCATCAGAAACAGCTGATAGGTCTGGTTAAAACCATCCTGGGTATTCCCCACCAGCGGTGAAATCCAATGGGCCATCAAAAAGAAAGGGCTGTACAGCATGGAGAGGCCCATGGTAGTAAGGATCAACCGGTTTCCATTCTCAAGCTGAACCGGCCAGAATTTAGTATAGTACTTAAAATCCTGATCATCCAGAAAACCCAGGGTTACATCCCCATAGATGAAGGTGGCCGGCAGATAACTGTAATAGGATATTACATCCCATTCTATCACTTTTCCTTCCCCGGGTTTGGAGCCCGACCAGCGGTGATTGATCACCATGGTAGTCAGCATGGCCACAAAGATGAACCATAGTGCCAGGCCGGGTAATTTTTGACGGATCTTTTTTTGCAATGTGATTATTTTTTGTGTCAGTAGCGGAATCAGGATAAAAATAGTAATTAGAACTGGAAATAGATAAAGGGATGGAGACCGGCCGACCATGACTGGTAGATTACAAAAATAATCACCACGGTGATGATCGCCTTCGCCCACAGGGGCGTCCGGATGAACCGGTTGAGAAGGTTCATCTTCCATTGTTCGGGAACCCAATGGGTGAAGTAGCCCAGAGCCATCACGGCGAAGACCAGGCGAAAGCTCCAAAGTACATCGGGGATAATGGCTGCATTAAAATGGTGGATAACCTGTCCGATCAGCTGATTGGCTTTCTCCATGGATTCGGAACGAAACCATATGCGGGTGAAGGTGATAAAAATAAAGGTGTTGGCAATCTTCCAGAGTCTTGCAGCCCAGTGTTTGCTTTTCTCGTACGGACTCACCTTCCGCCACAGTTTGTAAACCACAAGTCCGATTCCGTTCAATCCGCCCCAAACCACAAACTGCCAGCTGGCACCGTGCCACAATCCCCCCAGCAGCATGGTGATCATAAGGTTTACATCGGTCATGATCCTTCCCCTTCGGTTCCCGCCCAGGGGGATGTAGAGGTAGTCGCGAAGCCATGTGGAGAGTGAGATATGCCACCGTTTCCAAAAATTGCCCACATTGGTGGCCTTATAGGGTGAATTGAAATTTTTAGGAAGCCTGAAACCAAGCAGCAGCGACACCCCGATGGCAATATCGGTATATCCCGAAAAATCAACATAGACCTGCAGTGAGTATCCGAACAGTGCTGCCAGGTTTTCAAATCCGGAGAAGCCCGTGGGATTGGAAAACACCCGGTCGACGAAATTGAGGGCGATATAGTCGCCTATGAACATCTTCTTGAAGAGCCCTTTGAGAATCATGAAAAGGGCAAAGCCGAACTCCTCCATGGAGAGGCTGTAGCGCTTATAAAGCTGGGGGATGAACTCCGAGGCCCTTACAATGGGACCGGCCACCAGTTGGGGGAAAAAGGAGACATAGAAGCCGAAATCGAGGAGATGCCTTACGGGATCGACCTTGCCCCTGTAGATATCCACTGTGTAGGAAATGGTCTGGAAGGTATAGAAGGAGATGCCCACCGGAAGCAGGATCATACTCACATCAAAGTGGGTTCCGGTGAGGTTGTTCGACCAGATGGCCAGGTGGTTCACGACCTCGATATCCAGGTTAAAAAGCTGGTTTAAAGTGTCCACGAAAAGGTAGGTGTACTTGAAGTAGGAGAGCATGAAAAGGTTGATTACCACGCTCAGGATTACCCCTAACTTTTTCAATGAGATTTTTCGGGCACGGTAGATCAGGTTCCCCAGGTAGTAGTCGGAAAAGGTGGAGAAGACCAGGATCAGGAAGAATAATCCGGAGGTTTTCCAGTAAAAAAAGAGACTGGCCACGAAAAGAAAGATATTCCTCAAGGCCCGTTGCCGGTAAATACCCGAATAGATCAGCAGCACAACCCCGTAGAAGACCCAGAAAAAGAGCCCGGTAAAGATCAGCGGTTTCTCCGGATTAAACAGGAATATATCGGATAATGGCTGACTCAAGATTACCTTCTTTGGGATTGATACTCTTTATACTCAAGCATAAGGGCATTGTAAAACATCTCGGCCACCAGGTTAATCCCCAGTGCCGAGAAGTGGATGTAGTCACTGTTTGCAAGCGGCGGATCGGCCTTTGCGAAAGAGGGCATTGAGTTGTTTCCACCCATGGCCTCATAAAGGTCCCAGAAGGCAAAACCGGCATCCAGGGTTGCCTTTTTCAGGGCATCCCTCACAGGTTCCACGCCCGGGAAGCTCTCAAAAGCCCCCTTTACCTTCATCGACATGTCGGATGGACCGATCACGATAACAGGCACACCCGGGCAAAGTTCTTTCATAAAATCGAGCTCCCGTTTAAACGACTGCTGGTACCGGGCCGCATTGATAAATGGAACCACGTTTCCACCATACTGGAGTATGATAAGTCCGGGGGAAAGGTACTCCATCATCTTGAACTGCTGTTCCCGGTTCATCTTGGTAAAGACCAGACCCGATCCGCCCCGCATGGCGATATTATCCATCTGAAGGCCCCGGAAAGATTCAAAAGATATCCCGTAAATGCGTCCTCCCTGCGGAAGGCTCATGGCGAGAGAGAGCTCCCTGATGGGGGATTGGTGCCGGTAATCGACCACGCTGAAGCCATCGGGAATATTCTGAAAGGTATCCGTGATGGTATCATTCACAATGAAATGAAGGGATGCCTCCCTGACATAGGAGTGCATGAATACCCTGACCCTGTCGATCGTCCCGTTGCGCCTTGATGTATTGAATGTATAGTGCAGGGTGGGCCATTGCTCTCCTCTGGGCGAGGGAACCGACGTAAAAGCCCCCATGACCCCGTAGACATTATGTTTAATGGTCGAATCCCGGCTTCCGTAAAAGGTGTAACGGAGCCAATCACCCTCCTGCTCCTGTCTGAAAGCCATATTTCCCCCGTAAATCGGAATAGCCGGTACCAGTCCGGTTCCTGAACCTCCAAACTGTTTCTGCAAGCGGTACCGGATCAATGCGGTCATCCTGTCATTCTCGATTTGAGAGTCTCCGAAATGCATGATCCTGGTCCGGGCCATTGAACCCTCAAGCAGCCCCTGCAACTGCGAAAAGAAGGGATCAAGCAGATGGGCGCCCCCTTCTGCAAATCTGATCCTGTAGACCGATCTCCTCAGGCTGTCGGTATTGGCAGGGTAGATCACCGGGAGATTCCCTGCTGACTCCCCTTTAAAAGATTCCTCCTCCGGCAATTCCACGAGGGGCAGTTCAAAACCCTCCTCCGGATCCTCTGTTACCGTGGAAGCCGTTACCAGCTCATACACCAGCTCATCCTTGTCCTGAACGGATTGGGACAAATCGGAAAGATTCATGAATTTAAGATGGATGTCAGGGTTAACAGAGATCCCCTCGCGTGGAAAAACAATGGCAAGGAGTAACAGCAGCAGTGCTGCTGAAACAAAAAAAATGAAGGTCCGCAGTGGCTTCATTTTTCAAATATAGCTCTCACCGCGGGAATTCCAAATGGGAATTAACGATTAGGCTTGATCCTGATGACCTGTCCGGGCTGAATTTTTGAGGAGTTGCTGATGTTGTTCAGTCTGGCAATATCGCTTTCCGACACACCCGGGTATTGTCTTGCAATCTCCCAAAGGGTATCGCCCGATTTCACCCGGTAGGTTATGTAGTCACCCGTTCCGGAGACGGCCGGTTGGGAGGCCGTTCCTGAGGATGGTCCCTGTGGGGCGTTTGATGCAGAAGAGTGGCCGGTGGCAGCTGCAGATGCCTCTCTTCCGGCAAACTTCTGCCTTTGGGAAAAACTCATATTATTCACCTCGGCGTACTTTTCGGAACTTCCTTTGGGCTTGTAGATCAAAAGTTTCTGACCTGACCGGATGACGTCCCGGCTGATGTTGTTCCAGTATCGAAGATCAGATGCCCTGACGTCATACCAGTCGGCGATATAACCCACGTTGTCGCCCGACTTTACCGTATAATACAGCTTATCATACTTATCATCCGGAAGATCGACCCGGTAGCTGGCCGAATAGTGCTGGGGGGAAGCCACATCTTTACTCGGATCAAAGAATACCGAATCTTTAAAGGCGAAAATACTATCCTGCATATCGATAAAAGCTGCTGTAAACTCCATGGGAATCTTAATGGCATAAGGGTGTTTGGTTGTCCCCGGTATAATATCGGACCTGTACTGCGGATTCAAATCCCTGAGCATCGTCACCGGGACATTCAACACCCCGGCCACCTGTTCAAGGTGCAACGGTTCATAAACCATGATCGTATCCACAGCCCTTGGCATCATGGGGGGTGCAGAGGTAATCAGGTGATCCTTGTAAAAATTCATGGTGTAGGTGGCTGCAATGAATGCAGGCACATATCCACGGGTCTCCCGGGGCAGGTAGTAATAGATCTCCCAGAAACTGCGCCTGCCTCCCGAACGCCGGATCGCCTTGTTCACGTTACCGGGTCCGCAGTTATAGGCTGCCAATGCCAGGGTCCAGTCCCCATACATCCCGTACAAATCCACCAGGAAGCGCGCCGCAGCCCGGGTGGCTGCCACAGGGTCCTTTCGCTCATCCACCAGCGAGTTGATGGTTAGACCATAATGCTTCCCCGTGCCGTACATGAACTGCCATGCTCCTACCGCTCCCGCCCTGGATACTGCCCTTGGATTCAGAGCCGATTCAATCACAGAGAGGTATTTTATCTCGAAAGGGACTCCGTAAAAATCAAAGATCTCCTCAAAAATCGGGAAATAGTATTCGGAGAGTCCCAGCATGTTTCGCACCTGTTCACGCCTTTTGATTGTATAGAGTTGTATGTAATTCCTGACAATCCGGTTGTAAGTCAGATCCACAACCGAAGGAATCTCTGCCAGTCTGGCCAGGTAGACAGAATCGGGAAAATCGGGTACAAGTGTGTCGGCTTCTGCGTTATAAACATCCACAGCACTTTCCAGAGACTGGTTCACATACCAGAGATTTGCCAGGCTGTCCAGGTTGGCCCCTGTACGAAGTTCCATCTCACCCTCCATGGAAAACTGCTCCTGGATGGAGTCAAACAGTGGTTGATTCAGTGTATCCTGCCCTTTTATAAAAACGGTGTTTAAAACCAAAAATATCATCCCCGCTAACAGGGACTTCGCTCCATATATCTTTCCCATCATTATCTTCTAAGGTTAAAACTGTATGTAAGGCCATAAGCATGGCCGGTTAAACTCCCGGGGACCATCAGTGGTTGAAGTGAAGGGGAGATTCCCATGGAGAGCTCCTCATTCACATCCCAATTGAAGAGTTGGGCATCCACATATGCATCCACAACCTGGAGGGCATAGACGGCAATCATCGCAATGTAGCTCAACTCCATATTACGCCTCCAGTACCTCAGGTAGCGCTCATTGGTATCGTCGGGGTTGAGCGCATACTCGCTGCTATAGATCTTGTACTTCCTGGTATTATAGCTGATGGCATAGCCTGCTCCCCCCATGGCTACCCAAACGATGGGTATCTTGTAAAACTTCCGGTTATAGCCCTGTCCCAGTCCTGGTAAAACAAGTGCATACATGGTGGCTCTGATGGCAGAGTGGCTATAGTCGGGCTGGAACCGGGCTGAGTCTGCCTGGACCAATGGTGACGCACTGTAGCGTGATATTGTATCGGCTCCCAGGTAATCATAAAGGGTATCCGATATCCAAACCGGCCGATCGGATTGTGAGGATAGCGTATCCGGATCCTGGCCCGCTGACCGGACAGAATAGATAGAAGCGATCATCACCGCAAGGAAAATTTTGTTCATTTACCCGGTTTATCGAATATGCTCACAATGCGCTGTAAGTCCTCATCCGATTTGAAAGGTATAACGATGCGGCCTGTGCCTTTATTGCTTCGCCTGAACTCCACGTTGGCTCCGAAATGGTGAGAGAGGTGCTCCCGCAACTCCTCATAATCGGATATCTGCTCCTGCTTCGGATCCGGCTCCGGGGGAAGAGTTGTTTTTGAACCACGGGCCAGGTTCTCCACCTGCCTGACTGAGAGGTCCTGAGCCAGGATTTTCGTGAAGACTTCCATTTGAAGTTCCTTGTCCTCAATGCCCAACAGGGCTCTGGCATGGCCCATGGAGATCTTCTTCTCCCTTATGGCGTTCTGCACCTCTACGGGAAGATTCAGAAGCCTGAGGTAATTGGTAATGGTAGCTCTTTTTTTTCCAACCCGCTCTCCAAGTTTTTCCTGGGTCAGGTTGAACTCTTCAATGAGCCTCTGGTACGAAATGGAAACTTCAATGGCATCCAGATCCTCCCGTTGAATATTCTCGACAAGGGCAAGTTCCATCATGGTATCGTCGCCCGCTTCCCTGACGTAGGCAGGGATGCGCTTCAGGCCAGCCTTCTGGGCAGCCCGAAGCCGGCGCTCACCGGTAATCAGCTGGTAGCTGTTGTCAGCCGCTTTTCGCACAGTGATGGGCTGAATGATCCCGTGTTCCAATACCGATGCAACCAGTTCATTGAGGGCATCCTCGTCGAAATGGGTCCTGGGTTGAAATGGATTTACAGCAATGTTGTTCAAAGGGATCTCATTCACCGCCGAGGGTGAATGAACCAGTTCCCTCAGCTGATCGTCCGGAACATCGATCAATGCTCCCAGTCCCCTGCCCAACGCGTTTTTTTTAGCTGCCATAGAGATGTCTAATTAGTCCAGTACTTTTTCTTCCTGTTTAAGAAGGGTCTCCTCGTTCTTCTGCAGGATTTCCCTGGCCAGGTTAAGGTAACTCACAGCGCCCCTCGACTCGGCATCATACAAAATGGCCGGTTTCCCAAAACTGGGCGCCTCGCTGAGTTTAATGTTCCTCTGGATGATCGTTTCAAAGACCATTTGCTGAAAATGCTTCTTCACCTCATCCACCACCTGGTTGGATAACCTTAGCCTGCCATCGTACATGGTAAGCAGGAAGCCTTCAATTTCCAGTTCGGGATTAAGACCCCGCTGAATGATATTGATGGTATTCAGAAGTTTCCCCAACCCCTCCAAAGCGAAATACTCGCACTGTACCGGTATGATTACAGAATCGGCAGCCGTTAATGCATTGACCGTGATCAGCCCCAGAGAGGGAGAGCAGTCAATCAGGATATAATCATAATCGTCCCTCACCTGCGCAATCACATTTTTAAGCATGTATTCACGTTCGTTCATATTCAGCATCTCGATCTCAGCCCCCACCAGGTCGATGTGCGATGGGATCAGATCCAGAAGCTCGATCTCGCTGTTGAGAATAATTTTACGTGGATCCGCATCCTCAATGAGGCACTCATAAATGCTGGTCTTCACCTTCTTGATATCAAACCCTGATCCGGAAGTTGCATTTGCCTGTGGGTCAGCATCGATGATCAATACCCTCTTCTCAAGCACAGCCAGGCTGGCTCCCAGGTTAATGGCAGACGTAGTTTTCCCGACTCCTCCCTTCTGATTCGCTAATGCAATTACTTTTCCCATTGGCTTTTTTTTTCTGATTGATTTAATAGAAACGGGATGGTCTCTTCTCTTCTCGCTTGCAGGGTTCAAATTTACTATTTTAGTCTCCCCCGCAAATTTTAGTCATTTCGTTATTGTAAACAATGATTTTTCATTTTTGAACACCTTATCAACAATCCATGCTTATAACTTGACTATCTTTGTTGCGGATCAGAAGAATCATAATGAGCAAGACCAACTGGATTGTGATCGTAAATAAGGCAGCAGGCGGAGGAAAAACCGAGCGGGACTGGCCCGAAATAGAAACTTGCCTGCGGAAACACGGGATTAATTTTGAACCCTTTTTCACCAACAGGCGGCTTCATGCAGCGATTATTGCCAGAACCAAGATCAAAGAGGGCTACTCCCGGATTATTGTGGTGGGGGGTGATGGAACCATGAACGAAGTGATCAATGGTCTCTTTGCCCAGGGGGTTGTTCACACCACCGAGGTGATGCTGGGGATGATCTCAGTGGGAACCGGAAATGATTGGGCAAAAATGTTTAACATTCCGCTTGACTATGAGGAGGCTGTGAAAACCATCAAAAAACAACGCACCTTTATCCAGGATGCCGGACTGGTACAGTATACCAAAAACGGGAAGGAGTGGAAACGGTATTTCATCAATATTGCAGGGATGGGTTTCGGTGCCAGGGTGGTGGCGCGTTCAAACCGTATGAAGGACAGGGGGAAAAGCAGTTCCCTGTTATACTTCTACAACATTTTTACCAGCCTGATGGGCTACAAAGCTCAAAAAGCGGATATCCAGATAGACGGACTATCCTTTAACCGGAGCATCTTCTCCATGAATGTGGGAATATGTAAATACAATGGAGGCGGCATGATCCAGGTACCTCACGCCATTGCCGACGATGGTCTCTACTCGATCACACTGATCAAAAAAATAGGGAAACTGAATGTACTTGCCAACGTAAAACGCCTTTATAACGGGAGTATAGTCAACCACAGCCGGGTTGAGACTTACCTGGGACAATCGGTTCAGATCGGGGGTACCTCAAAACTGCAGCTGGAGACCGACGGGGAAACACTGGGCCAGGGTCCGGCCAGTTTCCGGATCATTCCGAGAAGTGTGCGGATTATTTCAGGGGAGAGGATAGCCTGATTTCAAATAGTTTGGGCCAGAACTTCCCGGTTACAAAAAGCCGGTCACCCTCTTCATCCCATGCAATGCCATTCAGAACATCCGTATTGGACTTACGGTCGCCCGCTTTCAGAATTCCCTTCAGATTGATGCGCCCCTCCACCTTACCTGTTTCAGGATCAATGATCACAATCTCATCGGTATAGTACCTGTTGGCCCAAATTTTTCCATGGATATACTCCAGTTCATTCAGGCTCTGGACAGGTCCCTGATCGTTATAAACCTCGATCTGCCTGTTTACGGTAAACAAACCGGGATCGAGAAAATAGATCACATGGGTACCGTCGCTCATGATCAGCTCCTTTCCATTGTGCGTAAGCCCCCACCCCTCCTTATTCTGATAATAAACCTTCTGAATCTCATCAAAGGATGATTTATCATAGATAAAGCCAACCTGTGACTTATAGGTAAGCTGGTAGATCCGCTCACCCATCAATGTGATTCCTTCCCCGAAAAGAGTGGGATCCAGGTTTCGGATCTTCACCACCTCCCCGGATTCCAGGTTCACCTTTCTCAGGGAGGAGGTGCCATAGTTACCGGTCCCCTCATAGAGCCATCCATCCATAAATTGCAGTCCCTGGGTATATGCCTCCACATCGTGCGGGTACTCCTTTACCAGGGAGAATCCATACTCCACGGGTTTCAGATCCGACAAGAGGGTGACCTGCCGACTCTGATTCTCGGAGCCTCCGCCTTTGAAGAAAACCCTCAACCTAACACCGGATCTGCCGGTTCTCTCCGACCCGGTGGGAATCCTCGCCTCCACCGGCCCGCCTTCAGGAAAGCCGGTAGCGGCTTCCAGGGTATGAATCAGTGTACCACCCAGGAAGATCTGTACCGAATCGACCGAAACCGTGTCGGGATACTCCAACCGAACCGGGATATCCATACCCAGCGTCAACATAACCGACTCTTCCGGTTCCACAAGGGTAGAAAGTCTGGCCTGAGCAGCAGGGGCCTGCTGTTTTGAGGGCTCCTTCTTTGCGGAGACACCATTCCTTGGTCCGCACCCTGAAAGCATTACCGTGGCCACAAGAAGGGGAAGAAGGATTCTGGTCATCTCTTAACTGGAATTAAATACCCAGGAGGCGTTTTAAAAAGGGTCGTTTCCGGGGAAGGCTGTTCAGCTCTTTCTGCAAGTCGGGTTGTTCATTGGGATTGATCAAATGGTAGATTTCACCCCAGCCAAGCATTCCCCCTATATTTCTGTCGTCAATGAAAAGGTCTGCCTCGATCTTCCGGCTGGAGTAGAGGTCATCAAACACCTCCTCCGGGTAGCTTTTGTTTACCGCGTAAAACTCAACCCCGTTCTGCCTGCAAAATTCCACTGCCTCATCCAGCTCCTTTCCGGTACGGTAGGTCCAAAGAATCAGCAGGTGCTTTTGTTTCTGCAGTGCACGCAGGGTATCGAAAGCGAAAAGAAGCTCCTTCCCGATGGCCGGATATCTGTGTTCAACTATGGTACCGTCAAAATCGACAGCAATTTTAAGAGGGATTTCCATCATAAAAGCAACAATTGGCTCAAAAATACAAAAACCTCTTAAAAGAGATCATCTACTGAAAGATATCTTTCCCCTGTATCGTAATTGAAGGTAAGGATGGTTGAACCGGGATCCACCTGTTTTAACAACCTGGAGACTGCCGCCAGGGAGGCTCCCGATGAAATTCCTCCAAAAAGTCCCTCTTCCCTTGCAGCCCTGCGGGCATAATCGTACGCTTCAGCCTTTGTTATGGCAATGGTGCCATCCAGCAGAGAGGTATCCAGGTTCGGGGGAATAAAACCGGCACCAATTCCCATGATTCCATGTGGGGAGGGTTCTCCCCCGGCAATGACTGCCGACTCCGCAGGCTCCACTGCGAACACCTTTAATGCAGGCATCTCCTTCTTCAGTAACCTGGCCACACCGGTAATATGTCCACCTGTACCCACCCCCGTCACCAAATAATCGATCCCGCCAGTGAAATCGGCCAGAATTTCCCTCGCGGTTGTGGCCTCATGGATGGCCGGATTGGCACTGTTGTCAAATTGGGAGGGAATCCAGGAAGGGGTAATTTCCGAAGCCAGCTCTTCAGCCCTGGCCATGGACCCCTTCATCCCTTTCTCACGGGGTGTAAGAACGATCTCCGCACCATATGCCCTGAGGATGTTTCTACGCTCCACCGACATGGATTCTGGCATGACCAGGATGATCCTGTATCCCTTCACTGCAGCAACCATGGCCAGCCCGATCCCGGTATTTCCTGATGTAGGTTCGATGATGGTCGCCCCTTTTGGCAAAACCCCCCTCACCTCAGCATCACTTACCATGGCATCGGCAATACGATCCTTGATACTCCCCCCGGGATTAACCCGCTCAAGCTTTACCCAGACATTCCCCGCACCGGGAAACAATTTTCCCAAACGCAGGTGAGGGGTATTTCCAATGCTCTCCAATATATTTTCGTATTTCATAATCTATTCGTTTGAATCTTTTCTATATCACAAAATCATAGGGTGCTTTATAATCCCTGCTATCCCTGATCACCACCCGGTGGTTTCTGTAAACCACCGAGTAGGGAATTACGCTTTCGGTGATCCAGGTATTCCCTCCCACCACCGTATGGTGACCGATGGTGGTCTCGCCCCCCAGGATGGTGCTCCCTGCATAGATCACCACGTGATCCTCAATGGTGGGGTGACGCTTGGTTTTGGCCAGTCTCTTCTCCACGGTAAGGGCTCCCAGGGTCACCCCCTGGTAAATCTTCACATGCTCACCGATCCGGGCGGTCTCCCCGATTACGATTCCGGTTCCATGATCGATGAAAAAGGGAGAACCAATTTCCGCACCCGGGTTGATGTCGATCCCGGTTTTGCCGTGGGCATACTCTGTCATCACCCGGGGAATTACAGGTACGCCCAGATTATAAAGGATATTGGCAAGGCGGTAAACCGTGATACAGTAGAAGCCGGGATAACAAAGAACGATCTCCTCCACACAGCTGGAGGCGGGGTCAAAACGGGTGATGGACTCGGCATCGGAGACCAGCTGTTCGAATACCCCGGGAAGCCTCTGGAAAAACAGGGAGACCAGCCCTTCGGGTGATTGCAGCAATGATTTGTCGATGGATCGGAGTAGATCCTTCAACCTGATGGTACAGCGCTCCAGCTCCAAAGCAAGTCCATCCGGATCGGAGGACCTGTTTTCCATGATGGGGAAGAGGGCTTTAATCAGGGAGTCTGTAAACTTATGGGTCTCCGCAACGGACGGTACGGCAGTGCAATTTCCGTTACTGAATTCACTGATCCTTCTGGCGAAGGACTGGTATGGTCTGCTCATTTGCTATTGGTTAATGGGAAAACCTGAATTCCCTAATGGGAAACCCTTATCTGTAGCAAAAGGTTCAGAAGAGAGAGTAATATATAGGTTAAGATCACCAGTGTGATCCCGGGAATCCCTGTAAGGACCAGGACAATCCCTGAAATCATGAGCAGAATATAACGGATCAGGTTTCCTCTGAGATTAAAATTTTTAAACTTCAGGGAATACATGGGAACCGGCATGATCATATGCAATGCCATAATCCACATCACAGCCCACAGAAAATAGAGGTTTACCGCAGTACCAAAGAGCACCTCATCCTTCATAAACTGCCAGTAAAGGCCGGCCCAGAAAAGGGCATGCGCCGGGGTGGGCAACCCAATGAAAAAAGTAGCACCGCGCTCTTCCAGGTTGAACCGGGCCAGCCGTATTGCTGACAGAACAGGTACCATGATCACCGACAGGAGTATCAGCCACTGCAGAGATCGGGGATAGAGTACAGCATCGGCCAAAACAAATTGTTGTCTGAAAATTGAGTAAATAAAAATGGCCGGAAGCAACCCGAATGTGACCATATCGGCCAATGAATCGAGCTGCTTTCCAATCTCGCTGGTGGCCTTGAGCAACCGGGCTGTCATACCATCAAGGAAATCGAAAAGTGCGGCAATCAACAGGAGATAAACAGACCAATGCCATTGTCCTTCAAGGGTAAGGACAATGGCCACCACCCCGCAGGAAAGGTTCAGCAGGGTAAACAGGTTGGGGAGGTGCTTTTTCATAGGGATCCGTTACTCTTCAGTACGTTCTGCCCGTGCCTGTTGTTTTTCAAAATAACGGAGTGCCCAGCGCACCAAATAGTAACTGACCGCGATCATAAAGGGCCACGACAGGTATCCGATGATTGCTCCTATATACATCAATTAAAAGTTTTTGTTCTAACCCGAATGATTCATAAAAAAATGCACTGAGCACTGTCCACTGTCCACTGAGCACTTTCCACTGTGCACTGTGCACTGTTTACTGTGCACTAATATACATGATGCTCCGATTCCATCTCCTTCTCATCAATCTTCTTTTTATTCAGCGACCTCCATGCATAAATGATATAGGCCAGTACGAAAGGCACAAAAAGCGATACCCAGCTCATGGCCACCAGCGTATAGCGACTTGAGGATGCATTCACAATGGTCAGTGAGCTTTGCAGATCGTATGATGAGGGATAGAATGCTGTGTTGTTCATACCCGCCAGCATAAAAAGCGAGAAGACCACCATGACAGTACCCGGACCTGCAAACCAGATTCCGTTGCCGGAATCCCTCAAAATTCCGCTGGCAATACCACCCAGGACGGCCACTACCCCCACCAGGAAAAGGAGCAGGACGATGGGCATGGCCACAAGGTTGTGCAGGTATTTATAGGGCTCCATAAAAATAACGCCTGTTTCGGGATTCACTGCGAAACCATCCCTGAGCATGAGCCATACGGCGAATACCAGGAAGAATACCAGGAAGGGAACAGCGTTCCAAATCAATGCCTTTTTGGTCCTGGCAATAATATTCTCATTGTCGATGGTCTTCATGAAATAGAGAAGTCCCAATACCCTGGCCAGGAAAAAAACGGTCAGACCCAGCGAAAGGTTGAACAAACTCAATGCTGCCTCCAGTCCGCGTACCTCTGTGGCCCAGGTGACACTGTTCATCTCATTCAATGAAAACCGGGCCCCTGAAAAGAAGGTTGCCACCGCCACACCCACCAGGAAGGTCCCCAGTAACCCGTTCAGAAAGAGAAACCTTTCATAGGTGCGCTGTCCCAGGAAATTGCTGGCCTTTGTGCGAAACTCATAGGATACCGCCTGGATTACGAAGGCAAACAGGATAGCCATCCATACCCAGTAGGCTCCACCGAAACTGGTGGCATAAAACAGGGGAAAAGATGCGAAGAAAGCGCCTCCGAAAGTAACAAGGGTGGTGAAGGTGAACTCCCACTTTCGGCCCAGGGTATTCACGATGATGGTCCGTTCCGATTCTGATTTTCCAATACGGAATATGAAAGTCTGGCCACCCTGCACGAAAAAGAGAAAGACCAGGATGGCTCCCAGAAGGGATACAATGACAAACCAGTATTGCTGTAATGCCAGATATGAAAGATTTCCAAACATAACTATTTCCCTCCAGGTCCTTTTTTAATCTGTGTAACCATAATTTTTACTTCGGCAATGAACAGGATGGTAAAGGTGGCCAGGAAGATCCAGAAGGTTGCCTGCACGGCTCCCGGACTCAGCTTGGTTACGGCTGAAATGGTCGGCATCAGCTCATAAACCACCCAGGGCTGCCTGCCCATCTCGGCCACCAGCCATCCACTCTGACTGGCGATCCAGGGCATGGGGAGGGTGATGATGGCTACCCATAACAGCCATTTATGATCTCCCCACCTGTTCTTTAGGCTTAACCAAAGAACAATCAGGGTTAAAATCATGAAATGTAATCCCAGCATCACCATCACATGAAAGGAGTAGAAATTTAATTTCACATTGGGTATCAGCTCTTTCAGCTCCCTTCCGTTGTAATAACCATACCCGAGGTACTGGTAATATGTATTGAGCCACTCCGGATCCCCGAATTTATCCAGCAGGGCCGTATAGGTGGCTTCATCCCCTCTCTCCTTCGCCTTTTTCAATTCCTTCAGGGTTTGTATGGCCACGACTCCCCTTTGAATTTTACTCTCGTAAGAGATAATTCCCTGCTCCGCGTTCCCGTATACCAGGTCTGTAATCCCTGGAACAAATCCGCTGGGGGTCAGGAAAACCATGTAGGAGAGGGCATTGGGAATCTCGATTTTAAAGATAAAATCCTCGCGCGGATTGGGGATTTTTGTGGTATCGGTACGCATGGCCCCGATGGCCACCAGCGGCGCATGGGTCTGTCCTTCGTAAAGGGCCTCCATGGCTGCAAATTTCATGGGTTGTTTCCTGGCCACGATCCTTGCAGAAGTATCGCCTGTGGTAATGGTGGCGATGGCAGCAATAACCCCGAAAACCGAAGCGACAATCGTACTTCGCTTTGCAAAAAGCACCTCCCTTTTCCGAAGCAGAAACCAGGCGCTGACCGCGATTACGAAAAGGGAACCCAAAAGGAAACTGGAGGTAACCGTATGAAGAAACTTATTGACTGCCACATCGGAGAATATCACATCCCAGAAGCTGGTCATTTCATTACGGGCAGTCTCGGGGTTAAAGGCTGTTCCAACCGGATGTTGCATCCAGGCATTGGCGACCAGGATCCAGACGGCCGACAGATTGGCTCCAATTGCAGTGAGCCAGGAGGCGGTCAGATGAAAGCGTTTACTCACTTTATTCCATCCGAAGAACATTACGGCGATAAAGGTGGACTCCATGAAAAAGGCCAGAATTCCTTCAATGGCCAGGGGCGCTCCGAATATATCCCCCACGAACCACGAGTAGTTGGACCAGTTGGTTCCGAATTCAAATTCAAGGATAATTCCCGTGGAGACCCCGATTGCAAAATTGATCCCGAATAGTTTCATCCAGAATTTGGTGATCCGCTTCCACTCCTCATCACCGGTCCGGAAGTATATGGTGTGCATGAAGGCCACGATGAATGAGAGACCGAGTGTCAATGGCACGAAAATCCAGTGAAACATGGCGGTGAGGGCAAATTGCCCCCTTGACCAGTCCACCAAAGACATATCAATTGAATCGATCATTTGTTTTAAGGATTAGTGAGTTGTTCCAGTACATAATTGCTTCGTTCTTCGTCCGATGAAAAGTCTCGTTTCAGGATATCAGGGAAAAAAAAGATCCGAAGGATGGCGAACATGATAAATAGCTTGATCAGCACAATTCCCCACAATTTCTTCCCCCAGGTCATGCTCCTGAAACCTTCATAATAGAACCTGAAAACCCTTTTAATCATTTTTCATAAAGTTCGGTTAACAAATTTATAAATCTAAACCGTACTGATCAGGGTTGTTTATTTTTATTTGCTATAAATAGACAAAATTTTTACCATCTTTAGTACTTATATCAACCCATTTCAACGGATATTTGTTAAATATATGCAATGAATAAAATCCTGACCACAATCATCCTGCTGATCACTTTTGGTGTGATCAATGCGCAACAGGAAGCTGAACTGGAGATTGGCATCATTGAGAAACTCAATCAGTACATCCCCATGGACGCCATGCTGGTGGACGAACACGGGGATACGGTTATCATTGGTGATTTGATCGACAAACCCACGATCCTGAATTTTGTCTACTTCCGGTGTCCCGGTATCTGCTCCCCGCTGATGGACGGCCTCTCCAATGCCATGGACGGGACCGACCTGGTACTGGGCAGGGATTACCAGGCACTGACCATCAGCTTCGATGCAAGGGAGAACACCGACCTTGCCATTCACAAAAAGAACAATTACCTGAACCTGATGAAGAAAAAGGAGGAGGCCGAAAACGGATGGCTCTTCTTCACCAGCGACAGTGCCAGCATTGCCCGGCTGACCGGGGCCACAGGATTCAGGTACAAGCCCACCGGAAACGACTTCATACATGCAGCCACACTGATTATCCTGACCCCAGAGGGAAAGATTTCCAGGTATTTGAACGGGATCTACTTCCTCCCCTTCGAACTCAAAATGTCGATTATCGATGCCGGTGCAGGTAAATCGGGTCCAACCATCAACCGCGTTCTGCAATATTGCTACTCCCTGGATCCACAGGGACAGCAATATGTACTGAACATTACCAAAGTTTCGGCCACATTGATCATCTTCCTGGCACTGGTTCTGTTTATTGTACTCCTGTTTTACAGAAAAAGAAAAACTCAGTAACATATGACTTCACAAAATTCGGAGAGCAGAGGTTATAAAACCTATTTGGAGGAGGATATGGGAAGAAAGGGAATCTTCAAATGGATTCTCTCCACCGACCACAAAAGGATTGCACTGCTCTATCTCTACTCCATGATGGCCTGGTTTACCATCGGGGTGATATTGGGGCTTCTCATGAAACTTGAGCTGATTGCCCCGGGCAAAACCCTTATGGGCCCGCAGGCATATAATGCCACATTTACAGTGCATGGGGTGATTATGATTTTTTTAATCGTGATCCCCGGCCTTCCGGCTGTTTTCGGAAATTTCCTGCTGCCCATTCAGATCGGGGCCAGGGATGTGGCTTTCCCGAGGCTGAACCTTTTTTCATGGTACATCTATGTTTTGGGTTCCATACTGGTGATCGTCTCCCTTTTTGGAAACGGACCTCCCGATACCGGGTGGACCTTCTATGCCCCCTATAGCTTTAAAACGGGAACCAATATGCTGCCCGCCGCCCTTGGCGCATTCGTACTTGGGTTCTCGTCCATTCTTACCGGGTTGAATTTTATCGTAACCATTCACAGGATGCGGGCACCGGGGATGACCTGGATGAAAATGCCCCTGTTTCCCTGGACCCTTTACGGAACGGCCTGGATTCAGTTGCTTGCCACCCCCATTGTGGGAATTACCCTGCTGATGGTTGCCGGCGAGCGGATTCTCGGTATCGGATTCTTTGATCCGGCCAAAGGGGGCGATCCCCTGCTCTATCAGCATCTTTTCTGGATCTATTCTCACCCGGCGGTATACATCATGATCCTTCCGGCAATGGGGGCCATTACGGAGATTATCCCCACCTTTACAAAGAAGACCATTTTTGGGTATACGGCCATGGTGATCTCCACAATTGCCATTGCTTTTGTGGGCTATTTTGTATGGGCGCACCACATGTTCACCTCGGGCATGAGCGGCACCGCACTCTTTACATTTTCGATCCTTACCTTTATTGTGGCCATCCCGAGTGCCATCAAGGTCTTTAACTGGATCTCAACCATGCACAGGGGTTCCATCAGTCTTGAGGTTCCGTTTCTGTGGGCCTCTTCATTTATTTTCATCTTTATGATCGGCGGACTCACCGGACTTGTTCTGGGTGCACTGGCCACCAATGTACATGTACATGATACAGCTTTTGTGGTGGCCCATTTTCACTTCATCGTGTTCGGAGGTGTGGGGTTTGCCTTTTTCGGGGCCATCCACTACTGGTTTCCGGTCATCTACGGCCGAATGTATGACAATAGTTGGGCCAGGACGGGATGGATCATTTTTTTCATTGGATTTGTCTCCCTGTACGGTCCGATGTTCTACCTGGGAATCAAAGGGATGCCACGCCGTTACTTTGATTACCTTGAAGAGTTCCATGGTCCGAATATCATCTCTTCATTCGGGGCTCTGGTCATGATCACCGGTTTGATCATCACGATCACAAACCTGATCAAATCTGCCCGAAGCGGCCCAATCGCCGCGCACAATCCCTGGGGCGGAACCGGCCTGGAGTGGAGGATTCAGTCACCACCCTCCCTGGAGAACTTTGATGAGGTTCCGGTGATCGACAAAGCAACCTATAAGTTTGATTAAATCGCATTTTTATGTCTGAAACCACTGTACACCATAATGAGCACAGGGATGATCTGGGTTCCAAGCTTGGCATGTGGCTATTCATTTTTACCGAACTGCTGCTGTTTGGCGGGCTCTTTATCGTCTATTCTGTTTACCGTTTCAAAAACCACCAGGCCTTTCATATTGCAGCACAGGAACTGGATGTGACCATTGGAACCATCAACACGGTGATCTTGCTGGTCAGCAGTATGACCATTGCCATGTCTACGACAGCGATCCAGAAGAAGGACAAACGGACCACCCTGTTGCTGATTGGCACCACACTGGTTCTGGCCCTGGTTTTCCTGGTGAACAAATATTTCGAATGGAGCGGCAAGATCGGTCACGGGCTATTCCCCGGCTCCCCTGTGCTGGATGATCTCGGACAGGGGGATATACTCTTTTTCGGACTCTATTTTTTTATGACCGGGCTGCATGCACTCCATATCATTGTGGGAATGGTTCTGCTTGGATTCGGTTTTGTCAGGGTATGGAAGGATCAACTCACCTTTGACAATTTCCAGTTGCTTGAAAACGGCGGACTATACTGGCACCTGGTGGATCTCATCTGGATTTTCCTTTTCCCGTTGTTTTACCTGATTACTTAAATGTTTAGCATATGTCTGAATCAACACACCATATTGTATCCTACCGGACCTACGGTCTCATTCTCCTTCTGTTGCTGACCCTGACAGCAACATCTGTGGCAGTGACACAGATTGAACTCACCAAATGGTCCACCGCTGTGGCCCTGCTGCTGGCTTCTGTCAAATCGTTCGTGGTTCTTGCCATTTTTATGCACTTAAGGTTTGGCGAGCGGATGTTCAGGCTTATGACCGGATTCGTCTTTCTTCTGTTTACCGCTGTTATAATCATTACTTTCCTCGATTTCGCATTCAGATAAACTCCCAGTCCATGTATACTGCTGTTCCACAAGAAGCTTCCAATTTTGTCCATGGCGTTGACCTGGCCTTCATGTTGATCCTTGGTATCTCAGCCTTCTTTCTGATCGGCCTAACCATCCTGATGATTGTGTTCATTTACAAATACAGGAAGGAGAAGCATCCCAGGGCCGTACAAAATGAAGGAAGCACCAGGCTAGAGTTGATCTGGACAGCCATTCCATTGATCCTGGTGCTTATTATGTTCTATTTTGGATGGATGGGATGGCGGCCCATGAAGAATCCGCCGGATGAGGCCATGCATGTAAAGGCCATTGCAAGAATGTGGAATTTCCAGTTTCAGTATGAAAATGGAAAAATCACCGACACGCTTTATGTCCCCCTCAATGAACCGGTTATTCTCGACCTGGTGGCTCTGGATGTTCTTCACGCCCTGTATATCCCGGCCTTCCGGGTCAAGGAGGATATGGTTCCCGGGCAGGATAAGGTGATGTGGTTCATCCCCGGGACCGTTGGAAGGTTTGATCTTTTTTGTGCAGAATACTGCGGTCTGGAGCATTCCTATATGAATTCAGCCGTGATTGTAATGCCCGGGGATGAGTTTGAAGCCTGGATTACCGATACGACGGCGGTAACCGGCCCGGCTGTGGGTTCAGAAGCCTCACTGGCTGATCAGGGGTGGGCCGTTCTTCAGAAAAATGGCTGTAATGCTTGCCATTCCCAGGATGGATCCAAGCTGGTAGGGCCCTCCTACCTAAGTGGTTGGGGAACGACCCGAACCGTTTTAACCGGCAGGGAGGAGCGTGAGCAGGTGATGGATGAGGAGTATGTAAAACGTTCCATATACGATCCCAACGCCGATATTGTGAAAGGATACGGAAAAGGCCTGATGCTCTCCTATGAAGGGATGGTCAGCGAAGAGGAGCTCAAACTGATTATCGAGTATCTGAAAGAACTCAATGAGTAGAAAATCAGGCGGTTCATATCTTTATGCAGTTTTAAAACTGGGCAAATTTACCATTGCCCTGCCTGTAGCCCTGACCGGTTTTCTCGGTTATTTCCTCCACACCCCCCTCCTGGACAAAGATGCATGGCTGGTCATTTCCGGCGTGTTTCTTCTCTCCATGGGATCGGGTACCCTCAACCAGATCCAGGAGAGAGAGACCGATGCCCTGATGGATCGCACCCGGGGAAGGCCCATCCCGGCAGGTAAGATCAAACTCCGGCATGCGATCCTGATCTCTATGATTTTCTCGCTTGCAGGAGTTGTGATCCTGGTACTCCCGGGTAAACCCCTGGCGGCGGCCATCGGGCTGTTTACCCTGATCTGGTATAACGGGGTCTACACCCCGCTGAAGCGGATTACAGCTTTTGCAGTTTTCCCGGGAGCACTCATTGGTGCCCTTCCTCCACTGATCGGGTGGACTGCTGCCGGAGGATCACCATGGGACCTGGAGATTTTGTCCGTATCATTTTTGCTTTTCGTGGGACAAATGCCTCACTATTGGCTCCTCCTTCTGAAAGTCGGGAGCCAGTTCAGGGATGCAGGGTTGCCGGTAATCACCAACCTGCTGCTGCCCCGCCAGATCAGAAACCTGAGCTTTATCTGGATTGCCGCAACCGCCGTGATTGTTCTGATGCTGCCAGTGACACCCATGATGGGAAACCGGCTGATCTCGGCACTGCTGATTATCCTTAGCATAGGCTTTTTGATCAGGATGTTCAGACTTTCTTACCGGGGCGATCTGATACAACATTGGAAAAAGGCATTTATTACTGTAAATTTGTTCTACCTGGTGATCATCCTGGCATTGATTGCCAATAAATTAGTCGAAACAACCATTTACTAAAACCCCCTGACAATGATGAAACAAACATTTATGCTCCTTCTGATCCCACTCCTTACTGTGGCATGCCTCCGTGTGGAACAGGCACCTGCTTCGGCTGAACAATCAGAAAAGAAGACCGACGGAGTCTTCATCCACATCAGCAAAGGTGCTGAAGATTCCCATGCCGTGCTGATGGCTCTGATGCTTGCAGATAAGTTCTCAACCACCCATGATGTACTGGTATTCTTTGATCAGGACGGCATCGACATGGTAGTGAACGATGCCCCAAATCTGAAGATGGATCCTTTCGATGCGTCGGACGAGATTTTTGAACGCTTGCTCAACCGCGGTGTGGAGATCCTGGCCTGTCCAGCCTGCATGAAAGTTGCAGGAGTTGAAAATGACGATCTCCGGGATGGCTTGAAAATTGCAGAAAAAGAGAGATTCCTGGACTTCACGGAAGGCCGGATTTTAACACTTGATTATTAAAACCTGAACCTATGAAAATTTTATGGATCGGACTGGCTACCCTGTGGATGGTGGCCTGTAATACACCACCAAAAACAGATGCATCCCAGGCAGAGAAGACCGAAATCTCCGCTGATGCCCAATGGGTTGAAGTGGTTCTTAATGTAAACGGCATGACCTGCGAGGGTTGTGAGAATGCAATAAATGCCGGGGTCAAAGCCCTTGACGGAATTGCTACCGTGGAGTCCTCCTTTGAGGAAAAGTGGACCAAAGTGAAGTTCGACGAGAACCTCACTTCAGTGGATGAGATCTCTGCAAAGATCGCCGAGACCGGCTACGAGGTTGTTGGGGAAATTTAGGCATTCCCTTTCCTTTTGAGGTCTATCTTGTTTAATCCTTTCTTTGCTTCAGGATATCAAACTTGTTGCTGAAATTCGTTTTCAACGAATTGTAGGCTGCCTCGTTTGATAACCTTTCGCAACATAGGGAATATGGCCGTTGGACTCCGAAGCCTATAAACATTCGTTTACGAAGGTTTTAAGCGAGGAGGGCAATGGCCATATTCACTTTTAGGGGCAATGGCCATATTCACTTTTAAATAAGAAGGGAGAGGAAGCCCATGTAGAGGATCGCATCGGCAACCAGTCGGTATGCCTCCTGTTTTCTGAACAGGGAGGGCCTCAGCAGTACCCAGAGAAGCAATCCTTCCATTCCTGCCAGGATCAAGGCAAACCTGGATGCGCGTTCTGCTCCATAAACCAGGAACTGAAGCAGGGCCATCACCAGAACCAGAATGGCCGTGGCGATCATCAGGTTTCGGGTTGCCTTTTTGCCTAGTGTTCCGGCCAGGGTTGAGATCCCCAGCCGTTTGTCGATCCCGGCATCATAAAGGGAGATCACACCAAGATTCAGAAGGAGAACTCCGGCCATCATGATCAGAACCAGGATATGGCCCGAGGTGACGGGGAGTGTACGGGAAATGAAGGGGCCCATCCAGGTTCCGGTCATATAAAGGATCAGTACAAAAACCTCACCCGGAATAAATAGCAACCGGTTCCGTTTGAAAATGTGTCGCATGGCGTAAAACAGGAATACCGCCCCCCCCAGCAGCAGTGATGCTTTCAGCATGCCGGGGTCAAGAAAATTAAATACCACGAACAGATTGACCACGGTAACCATACCTAGGATGTATATCAGATTGCGTTTGTTTGTGAAAATCACTTTGTGCATCTCGCGGTGACTGTTTTTCCGGTGTTTCCATGCATCCAGAAGATGGTCGCCCATGTAAAGGATCCAGATGGTCATGGCCAGGGAGGCCCACCAGGCCCACCCCGGATTTGCCGAAAAGAGTCTGGCAGCCAGCACCGAGGTGGCTACCGCTCCAAGTACTATGTCGAGACTGAGAAAGTGAAAATAGCGATAGGGGTGGGTCACTCTTTCAGGTATGATGATTTTTGCACTCCCCCAGGTAGGGGTGGTTGACGGGGTAAAGACTGGCCCGGGTCAATGCATACCCGATCACCAACATGAACAATCCTGCAAACCCGATGAACATGCCGATCTCCTGGAAACCAAGTACCTGTTTGCCAACTGTACCGGGGAATATCTGCATGTAGAGATCGATAAACTGCCCCACGATCAAAAACGGAATCACGATTTTCACCACCAGCTTGTTTTGGGCCGTGGCTTTTGGCATCAGTAATACAAACGGGAGAAACCAGTTAATCAGGATGTTGGCAAAGAAAAAGGTTCTCCAACCTTCTCCCCTGAGACGGGTGACGAAATAGACGGTCTCTTCGGGAATGTTGGCATACCAGATCAGCATGAATTCCGAAAACCAGAAGTAGCCCCAGATAATACACAACATGAAAATGTACCTGGAAAAATCACCCACGTGATATTTTGTCAGAAATGGAAAGTACCCGCGCTGGTGGAGAATCAAAACCACAAAGGCGATCACAATGGAGGCATGGTGAAATGCAGCCACAAAGTTTCTGATGGCAAAAATGGTGCTGTACCAGTGGGCATCGATAGACATGACCCAGTCGATCATGGCAAATGTGAAGGTAATAATGACGATAAAAATATAGATCCTGGCATAGTGCTCCCCTTTTTTAAAGTAAGTGATGCCTCCGGATTGGTCCTCTTTCCGTGAGAGACGCCGGAGCAGCCCTGTCATCAGGATCCATAGTCCGAAATAGACCACCATCCTGGTCACCCAGAAGGGAAGGTTCAGGTAGGGAGCCTTATGTGCCAGTAACGGATCGTGTGAGACCGCATCAACATGTGACCAGTGGTAGAGTGAATGTGCGCCGGGGATCAGTAGCAGGAAAAGCACTGCTGCCACAGGAATATAGGCCCCCATTGCTTCAGGAACCCGAATGAAACCGGCAGACCAGCCCGAGTGTGTTACCCGCTGGATGGATAAAAACAGCATGGCCCCCACGGCAAGGGAGAGAAAATAGACATTGTTTAACAGGTAGTTGGCCCATGCCCTTTGAGGATCACCCGAGAAGGCAATCACCATTGCCGCGATTCCAATGGCAATCATGGTCAAGGTTCCAATGATATAGATCCGGGATAATTTGAGTCTCTCTTCCATGTGAAATGAATTTAGGGCGCCTGTTGTTGAAGGTTCTCACGAATGTGTAAAATGATCTTCCAGCGATCATCCTGCCGGATCATGCCTCCATGGGCACCCATGATCCCGTATCCCACCGTGATGGAGTGATAGATCTCCCCGTCCCTCAGGGCAGTCACTTTTTCATTGATCAGACTGGCAGGGGGAAAGGGGTATTTTTTACTGGTAAAGAGAAATCCCTGGCCATCCCCTCTCTCTCCGTGACATGAGGTACAGAATATTCCATAAGCTGCCTCACCCCTTGCAAGATTCTCTGCTGTTGCCTCCCATGGATTCACCAGGGCCTCGCCTGCGGAAATCCGGTCCTCATCGGTTTTCTTCCAGGGATAGGGTACCATATCCATCGGCACAGTACCCTCCACTGGCATTCTCATGGTGAGCCTGTCGTCAAAATTTGGATTGGGGGTGTAGGATTCGTAGGCATTTGAATAGTACATATCGGGCATGTAATCCCATCCGGTGGTGGAACGGGTCCTGTCGCACGAGATCATCGCCAGTAAACCAAATGCTGCAAGAGAGAGGTTTCTTATCATGCTCATATTTTTACTTTTCTAGAATTTCAGATGCACCTGCCTCTTTGAAAACCAGGGCAACCCTCTTTTGATCCACCCTCTCCTTTTTCACCAGGATCACAAATTTATCGTCGGTTGCCCTTTCATGGAAAATCGGTTTCTCATTGCTCGGCCAAAGGTTGGCGCGCCACGAGAAGGTAAAGAGGCTCAGGATGGTAATGCTAAAAATGGTCAGGATGATGGTAACCACTAAAAAGGAAGGGAACGCACTGCTGGGTTTCCCTCCGTAATTAAGCGGCCAGTCAATTACAGCCGTGTAAAACAGGAAAGCCAATACGGCCAGGGCGGAAAACAGGCCGTAAAACCACCCCACAATGGTGATTTTGGATTTTTTGCCATGTTGATCCAGGATTTCGTGGATGGGGTAGGGAGTAAACACATCCTCGATTTCCAGCGCCTCCTCCTTCATCTTACGGAATGCTGCGAGTATGGATTGCTCATCATCAAAAACCCCTATTAAATATTGAGTGTCCATCGTCTTAATCTCCTTTTTTAACCTTTTCTTCCTCTGAAGAGTGTGTACTGTTCACCTGATACTTATTCACCGCTTTCACCTCACTGATGGCGATCATGGGGATATACTTGAAGAAAAGCAGCACCCCGAATGTAAAAATGCCCAGGGTACCCAGGTACATGGAGATCTCCACCATTGTCGGAGAATAGCTTGCCCAGGCTGAGGGGAGATAATCCTTCGTAAGGGAGGTGACTACAATGTTAAACCGTTCGAACCACATCCCCACATTAATGAGAATGGAAATAATGAACACCACCAGCAGGTTACTGCGGATCTTCTTAAACCACATGAGCTGCGGCACCAGGGCATTGAAGATGAACATGCACCAGAACTGGATGGTAAACTCGCCGGTAATGCGGTTGTGAAAAAAGGTGAAAATCTCATATTCATTGCCCGAGTACCATGCCACAAAAATTTCTGTCAGGTAGGCTGTCCCCATGATCAGTGATATGAATATCAGAATTTTAGCCACTTTATCCAGGTGTGCATTGGTCACAAAATCTTCCAGTTTATAAATTTTGCGAAGGATAATCATCAGGGTCATCACCATGCCAAATCCGGAAAAGATAGCCCCCACCACGAAGTAGGGTGGAAAAATGGTGGTATGCCAGCCGGGTTCCACGGAGACGGCAAAGTCGGTTGATACAATCGAATGAACCGATACAACCAGGACTGCTGCAATGCCACCCAGGATATAACTGAGCCCTTCATAACGTTTCCACTCTCCCACAGAACCCCTCCAGCCCATGGCAAAAAAGCCGTAAGCTGCCTTTTTTATTTTAGATTTGGCATTGTCGCGTATAGTGGCAAAGTCGGGGATCATTCCCAGGTACCAGAAAGAGGCGGAGATCAGCAGGTAGGCAGAGATGGCTATAAAGTCCCAGAAGAGGGGTGAATTGTAATTGACCCATAGCGGTCCCCTTGTATTGGGATAGGGAAAAATGAAAAACGCATCCCAGATACGGCCCATGTGAAGGGCCGGAAAGATGGCTGCACACCCGACGGCTACCACGGTCATTGCTTCTGCAGCACGGTTGATGGACGATCGCCACTCCTGCCGGAGGATGAGCAGGAAAATGGAGAAGGCGGTACCGGCATGACCGATCCCGATCCACCAGACGAAATTAATGATGGCCCATCCCCAACCCACGGTATTATTGACCCCCCATGTGCCAATCCCCTGCGAGATGGTCACATAAATGGACCAGAATCCCAGCAGCATCAGCACCGAACTGATTCCAAGTCCAACGATCCACCAGAACTTGGGACGTGCATATAGCGGGGAAGTGATATCGGCTGTAATCTGCCCCAGGGATTTGTTCCCCAGGATCAGCGGACCCCTGATTTCCGTATTATACATCGTATATTTTTTGTTTGTTAACCATGTTGATCGTGTTTCTCTTCCGGTTCATGGCCGGGTTGAACTCCGGCAGCTGCATCCGGCATCACATTTCGCACCCTGGTAAGATACCCAACCGACGGAAGGGTATGCAACTGTTCCAGAAGGTGGTAGTTCCGTTCCTGCATCCTGAGCCTGCTCACCTTTGACTCCGGATCATTCATATTACCGAATACCAATGCCCCGGAGGGACAGGACTGAACACAGGCCGGTTGAATCTCTCCATCTTTTAGCGGACGATTCTCAAGTTTGGACTCCATCTTCTTCTCCTGGATCCGCTGCACGCAGAAGCTGCACTTCTCCACCACCCCGCGCTCACGAACCGTTACATCGGGATTCAGAACAAGGCGTGCCAGATCGCTGTTCAGGTTATAGTCAAACTTGTCGTTTTTAATATACTTGTACCAGTTGAATCTCCTTACCCGGTAGGGACAGTTATTGATGCAATACTTGGTACCGATACATCTTACATAGGCCACCTGGTTGAGACCCTCATTGCTGTGCATGGTTGCTGAAACCGGACAAACATTCTCGCATGGAGCATTGTCGCAGTGCTGGCACATCACAGGCTGGTGGAAAACCCTGGGATTCTCCGGTTCATCTGAAAAGTAACGGTCGATACGCATCCAGTGCATGATCCTCCGTTTTTTTACCTCCTCCTTACCCACAACAGCCACATTGTTCTCGGAGGTACAGGCTACAATGCAGTTATTGCAACCGGTACACTTGTTCAGATCCACCATGAGTCCCCAGTGGAAGCCATCGAACCTTGCCTCGGGGTAAAGGGTCTGGTGTTGAGCCTCTGCCTCCAGGTGAAAGTGATTCCCCGCATTTGGGTCACCCTGGAACTCTTTCAGGGTCGTCTCCCTCACGATGGGCCGGCCCTCCATGGTGTGGTGGGTTTGAGTCCTGGCGATGGGATAACTCCTGTTTGTTTTCTCAATGGTAACCCCATCCAGACAATAGGATCTGGAACCATCCATGTACTTCACAAACCGAAAAGCGTTAACACCCACGTTGCTTCCCACTTTCCCGGAGCTGGTACGACCATATCCCAAGGCCATGGAGACTGTTCCCCGGGCCTGCCCGGGCTGTATGATTACAGGAACATCGATCCCGTTGAGTTTAACCACCTCCTCATCCTCAAGCCCCATCGAGGCTGCATCGGCCCCTGAAACCAACAGATAGTTATCCCAGCACGCCTTGGTAATGGGATCAGGCAACTCCTGTAACCACGGATTGTTGGCATAACGCCCGTCGTTCAGAGCCACCGTGGTGTATAGGGTAAGCGCCATATCGTTTTGGGGTGGATTGATATCCACATGGGGAGCGGCGTAGTTTTCTGAAGCAGGGAAGGGATTCCTTTGGTCCTGGTAAAATCCTGCCTGCAAAGTATTTACCCACCACTGTTCCGATCCCCTCTCCTCTGGCGGAGCGATGTGATTCTTCCACCAGGACTCCAGCCTGTCGCGGTAGGAAGCCTCCTCTCCCGCCCAGGTCAACAGGGAGTCCTGGAAAGACCTGGTATTAAATATAGGATGAATACAAGGTTGCTGAAGGCTGTAGGAGCCTTTAAGCGGTTCGGCATCCCCCCAGGCTTCAAGATAATGTGGCGTGGGACAGATGACCTTAGCTGCCCCGGCAGTCTCATTGAGGGCGCTTCCCATATAAAGAGTAAATCCGGCTTTACCCAGGGCTTCAAATCCGCCCAGGCTGTATACCGGGTTTACGTCCATCATGAGCAGGTTATCCACCCCGCCATTTTCCAGTTCCTGAAGAAAGGCCAGGAATCCTTTGTCATCTCCTTTTTTAACCTGTATGCATCTCTCCAAATCGAGGGTGGTGCCATAGTTACCCAGCATATGGTTGATACCGGCCACCATCTTTTGCACAGCAGGATCATTGGATCCGCACACCACCAGGGATGTTCCCTTGTGCTCCAGCAACGCATTGACAAGGTCCCCCACATCAGTCACACAGGGTGGAGCCTTCACATTTGGCTGACCTGAAGCGGCGGCCAGCCTGTTGTAAATATCAGCCAGCATCAGCATCGATTCCCTGGGGGTGACTGGAATCCGTTCATCGGCATTTGAACCGGTCATGGAGAGCGCCGATTCCACCTGTACATGTTTTGACATGAAAGGATTCTCTTTGCTCACCTCCCTGGTGGTTGCATAATCCCTGGCAAACTCCACGGGTGTGAGCCAGGTTCCAAGAAAGTCGGCATCAAAAGAGAGAATATAGCCCGCCCTGTCAAAATGAAAACCGGGGATCACCGCTGCTCCAAATACCTCCAGGTGAGCCTCCCTGATGCCCGATGCAGAAACCTCATCATACTGAATCCATTCTGAATTTGGATAGGCCCGGAAGAAATTTCCAATTACCTCTGCACTGGAGGGACTGATGACCGTGGGAGTAAGAATCACCGTGCGGCCTCCCTCAGCAAGCCTGCTGGTTACAAGCTGATCCGCATCCTCCCAGGAGATGGTTTTCCCGTCTGCTGAAGGTTCCTTGTAACGGGCATCATCATAGAGGTTCAACACAGAAGCCTGAACCCGTGCGGAGGTGCCACCGCGGGAGACGGGCGAATGGTGGTTGCCCTCAATTTTAATGGGACGGCCGTCCCTGACCTTCACCACCACACTGCAATACTCTGTGCCATCGAAAAAGGTCGATGCATAATAACTGGCTTTCCCGGGAGTAACCTGTTCGGGTTTGATCAGGTAAGGGATGGCTTTCTGTACCGGTTTTTCACAACTGCTCAAAACAGCGGCACTCGCTGCACTGAAACCGAATAATTTAAGGAAATCACGACGTGAGGCCGGAGCATCCACCACCCTGCTGTCAAGCTCAGTCCGGTTTTCCTGGTGAGGGTCTGTACCATTCTTATATTCTTCTAAACTCCTCCAATGTTTTTCCATGGGATGATCAGGATTTAATAGTGACATTTGGAGCATTCGGTTCCGCCGGTGAGATCGGCAGTAACCCGTTCAATTTCACCCGATTTTACCTTTTCATGCAGCTCCTTGTACTGGTCGTAAAAAGCGTTATCGAAAAATTGCACTTCGGTATCCCGATGACAGTTGATGCACCATCCCATACTCAGGTCGCTGACCTGCCTGACCCGGTCCATCTCCTCAATGGGGCCATGACAGGTGGCACAATCAATGCCCGCAACAGTCACATGTTGTGAATGGTTGAAAAAGACGTGGTCCTGCAGGTTATGAATGCGGATCCATTCAATGGGAGTTCCGCTCTCGTACGCCTCCACAACCTTGCTGATCTGGTGTTTTCCCGAACGGGCACCATCCCGGACGATGGAATGACAATTCCAGCAAATACCTGCATCAGGAATGCCGGCCGACTTCGAATACCCTACGGTTGTATGGCAATACTGGCAATCGATCTGGTTATCTCCGGCATGAACCGCATGGGAAAATTTAATGGGCTGATCGGGCTCGTAAAGCTCCTGCCTCCCCAGGGAGGTACCTGCATCCACCAGAAGTTTACCCTGTACACCAATCGCTCCGATAAAAATAATGGCCAGGATATAACGCCGCTTCACCTTCTTAAAGAAGAAGACATCCAGGACGACCCAGGTGAGAACCACTCCAAGCAGCAGAAAGAGAAAGATTTTATTGATCACCGGCTTCTTTGTGGCAAGTCCCTGTTCTTCGAAATCATCCAGGAACAGCTTAATCATCTCCACATCGCTGTCGGTAAGATTGAAGGTCAGGTGCATGGCCGACATGGTGTTCCCGGTTGGCTTGAGAACCGCTTTTTTAAACTCCTCAGCACTTCGGTTTTTAAATTGGCTGGCAATCTCCCATGCGCTGGGATTCCAGTTGAAGGTGTCGATCTCAATGGTATTGTGGCAATCGGCACAGGCTTTGGATTCGAACTTTCCTTCAATCAGGCCGTAAAACAGGCGTTCACCACGCATAAGACCCTCGGAACGATGCCCGGCATCGTGTTCGCCATCTTCGCAGAGGGCTAGACGGGGTATTAGAAATAGTGATGTAAGGAAGAAAAGGGCAAAAGCCAGACTTGAAACTTTTGTCATGTCCAGATCAGGTTTTTTGAATGCTTTTATTTTATGTAGCAATATTGCTAATTTAAAGCTATTGATTGGAATTTCTGTCCAACAGTTATATAATTTTTAACCTGTATAAATTATTACGCTGAATCATGTACCTTGTAGTCATGCAATCACTCTTTTCAGAGATATTCCTTCCCATTACCCTTGGTATTATAACCCTTGGTATGGGACTTTCCCTGTCAGATCGTGATTTCAGGAATATTTTCCTCTATCCCAGGGCTGTCGCCACGGGGATCATCAGTCAGATGTTGCTTCTGCCACTGATTGCCTTTTTAATTGGACTGATCAGTAACATCGATCCGCTGTATAAAGTGGGACTGATGATTATAGCGGCATGTCCGGGCGGGGCAACCTCCAACCTGGTCACCTATTTACTCAGGGGAAATGTTGCACTTTCCATTTCAATGACCGCCATCAACAGCGTTATCACCCTGATCACCATGCCACTGGTGGTTTCTCTTTCGCTGACGTTTTTCATCCATCAGGATGCCAGCATCAGGCTCAATGTTGGTGAGACCATGTTAAATGTATTCCTGATCACACTTTTGCCTGCTTTTATAGGAACACGGATCAGAAAATGGAAGCCTTCCCTGGCTGACGGACTTGAAAAACCACTGAAAATAGTTCTTCCGATCCTTCTGGCCCTGATCTATGCAGGGGTTGTCCTTTTTGAACGGGAAGGAGAATCTGCCAATTTCAGGGATTTTACCACCATTCTTCCATATACCCTGGCATTGCACCTGGCAGCCATGGGAACGGGATTGCTCGTAGCCAGACTGGCAGGACTGAGGCTCAGGGACCGTTTTACCATCGTGATTGAAGTAGGGCTGCAGAATTCGGCACTGGCCATTTTTGTGGCAACCACGCTGCTGAAAAGTCAGGCAATGTCGCTGGTCGCAGTGGTTTATGGCTCCTTTACCTTTTTCACCACCCTGCTTTTCGCATGGATCGTTAAGAAATTATCCAGGTAGATTATTAACGGAACAGGTAGATAAACCCGGTACTGGAATAGGGCTCCGATCCTCCCTCTTCCTCAATGACATAGTAGTATACACCCTCCGACAGTTCGAGTCCTGCACTGCTTGTACCATCCCAGAAAATCCGAGGTGAGTTGGAATGAAACACCTGGGTACCGGTGCGCGTGAAAACACTGAATTCATAAACAGTGGCACCATCGGTTACCACTTCAAAATAATCATGAGTCCCGTCCTTATTAGGAGTAAATACATTTGGAATCACCAGTTGGGTACCTGAGGAATCGACTGCAGCGGAATCTGTCATGGTCACCGTTCCTACCGTAACCTGCGCAACCCCTGTTAAAGTTTCGTTATGCTGCCCGCTTGCAACGGGTAACAGCCACAAAGTGCAATATGCGATGGCGAATAATCGGAGTAGGGTCATATCTTCTCGGTCAGCTTCTGGACCACCCTAAAGTTATTAAAAAATTCTTTGGCGAAAACCCTGATCACGGTATATGTGGGAATGGCCAGTATCATACCCACAATCCCGGCCAGACTTCCTGCCATCATAATCACAATAAAAATCTCAATGGGGTGAGCATAAACACTGGTTCCGAAGATAACAGGCTGGAAGAGTACATTATCGGTGAGCTGGGTTATGATAAAAACCAGCATCATATATCCTAACATGGGGGCCAATTGTGTGGAAACGTCCATATCCAAATGGGCTGCCACTCCCAGGATGATTCCAAGGGCAGCTCCCATCCAGGGCCCAAGGTAAGGAATGATATTCAGTATGGCAGCCAACAACCCAATTATCAGTGCATTATAGAAACCAATCCCCACGATGGTCAGTCCCAGGGTCACCATGGTGAGGATTCCTGCCATCTGCAACAGGATTCCTATGAAATACCTGCGGAGCAACCTTTTAATCGACTCCAGGGCGTGGGTAAATGCCTGCTCCTTATCTTCCGGGAAGATGGTTACAATATACCCGGAAATCAGCTTCTCCTCTTTCAGGAGAAAGAAGGTGATAAAGGAGATGGCAAAGATGGCCCATGCCAGATTCCCCAGAATTGAAGCCATATCTGCCAGCAGGTCGGTAACCGCCTCAACACTGAGGAGAGAGCTGAACCGTGATTGAATTTCATCCATCAGGGAAAAATCGGTGGCATCCAACAGGTTCAGTTTTCCAATCCACTGCTCAAGATGCCGGATAGGGCCTTCAAATTCCTGGACAATCATTCCGGATTCGATATTGGAAAGTTCTTGTGCTTTCGTTGCGATCAAAGGAATAAATATCCGGAAGAATCCAAAAAAAACCGTCCAGATCAACAGAAGGGTGAGCAGTGCGCGTATGGAGACTGGAATTTGCCATTTCCATAGATGGATCCTTCCAAGTAACCTTACCAGAGGCCGGGCAACGAGTGAGATCACCGAGGCTATGAGAATATAGGCCACAATATTTGAGAATCGCCACACCAGCAGTGCCAGTATGACCACTCCGGCTGCCACAAGCAGGGTGCGTGGTGTAAACCAGTTCTTCATAGATTCTCAACCCCAAATATAGTGATTTTGGTGTTGATATTTTTTCCTTTATAATTCAGGGTCGATTGTCTACTTTTACCACCCGGAGAAGTTGAAATCATGAAACAGTATCTCGATCTTTTATCCCATGTATCGGAGAACGGTGTCAGGAAGGAGGACCGCACCGGAACGGGAACCGTTAGCACCTTCGGGTACCAGATGCGATTTGACCTTTCCAGGGGATTTCCCCTGATGACCACCAAAAAACTACACATCAAATCAATCATTCACGAACTACTCTGGTTTCTCCGGGGAGAAACCAATACGAAATATCTGAATGATCACGGAGTCAGGATATGGAACGAATGGGCCGATGAAAACGGAAACCTGGGACACATCTATGGCTTCCAATGGAGAAGCTGGCCCACCGCGGGAGGGGGTCATGTGGACCAGATCTCTTCAGTGGTTCAATCCATTTTAAATAACCCCGACTCAAGGCGTCATATTGTCAGCGCCTGGAACGTGGGTGAACTGGACGATATGGCCCTGCCACCGTGTCATATTCTTTTCCAGTTTTACGTGGCTGATGGAAAACTCTCCTGCCAGTTATACCAGCGGAGTGCCGATATTTTCCTGGGAGTACCCTTCAACATCGCCTCCTATTCATTTCTTTTGATGATGATGGCACAGGTAACCGGACTTCAGGCTGGTGAATTCATTCTTACCCTGGGGGATGCACATATCTACCTGAACCACCTGGAGCAGGTCGGTCTCCAGCTGAGCAGGGAACCAAGAGCCCTTCCCACTGTCCGTCTTAATCCGGAGATCAGGGATATTTTCGGTTTTAAATTTGAAGATTTCACCGTGGAAAATTACGATCCACACCCACATATAAAGGGAGCAATCTCTGTCTGATATGGAAACCAATATCCTGCACAACATCTCTATCATCGTGGCTATTGCAGAAAACCAGGCCATCGGGAAAGACAATAAACTGTTATGCCACATCCCGGATGACCTGAAGCGGTTTAAACGCCTGACCACAGGCCATACGTTGATCATGGGGAGGAACACCTTCCTTTCACTGCCCAATGGCACGCTCCCCAACCGTAAGCATATTGTAATCACCGATGTGGCTGACGAGACCTTCGACGGGTGTGAAATGGCACGGTCCATCGATGAGGCGATTGCCATGACCCGCTCGTTGGAAGAGTGCTTTGTCATTGGTGGGGGCATGGTTTATGCCCAGTTCCTTCCACTGGCCGGTAAACTTTACCTGACCCGGGTCCATTGCTCCTTTGAGGCAGATACATTCTTCCCTCAAATCGATTTCACACAATGGAGGGCCGTTTCATCCGAATCAGTGGAAGCCGGGGAGAAAAACCCATACGCCCACACCTATACTGAATACGTAAGAATTTAAGAGGGTATTGTAGTTCACGGGCGAATTCACTATTTTGCCTCCCTTAACTAAATCTCAAAATATGAAAAAGCATCTGTTTATTGCTGTTACTGCACTTTTAATTCCCCTGTTCCTCAACGCACAGTCCAATAAAATTGAAGGAACCTGGTTTAACGAAGAGAAGACATCAAAAATTGAAGTCAAAAGCGGACCGGATGGAAAAATCTCAGGAAAGATCGTCTGGCTGGAGGAGCCGAATGAATTTGGTGCGCCTAAGCTGGACAAGGAGAACCCTGATGCAAATCTGGCTAAAAAGCCTGTGATGGGCCTGACCATTTTAAAAAATTTCAAATACAATTCCGATAAAAAAGAGTGGGGAGGGGGAACCATTTACGATCCTAAAAACGGCAAAACATACGATTGCTACGCATGGTTTGAGAATGGCGACTACGACAACCTTTACATCAAAGGGTATGTTGCGGGGATCAAGGCACTGGGACGAAAGACAACCTGGACAAAGAAATAGTGCTCAGTGGACAGGGAACAGTGCTCAGGGAACAGTGCTCAGGGAACAGTACTCAGGGAACAGTGCTCAGGGAACAGTGCTCAGGGAACAGTGCTCAGGGAACAGTGCTCAGTGGACAGTGCTCAGTGGACAGTGCTCAGTGCTCAGTGCTCAGTGCTCAGTGCTCAGTGCTCAGTGGACAGTGCTCAGTAATTGCGTTGAAAAACGTGCGGAATCGTACATGCCGGTACCACAACCGTTCACTTTATTCCTGATTCCAATCACCTGAAATAACACCTACTACGCTTGTTTCCTGAAGTTTGCATCTTTTGGCATATAATATGGATTACAAACCTTGAAAACAAATCTTACGTCCTTTCTTTTTAGGTTTAAGTGGTTAGTTAAAAGGGGTTCTTACGGACCCCTTTTTCTGTTATTACAGGCACCATTCAGGGGTGCAGCAGGGTTGCAATGGCCACATATTCGGCCAGGGCTATTCCCTTGGAAGCATCGGTGTTCTTATAATAGTTCTTCATCAGCGGGGCTTTCTCCACTCCCCTGGGTCCGTGCTCATATTCGAAGGGCAATCCGGCAAATTCCAGGTGATCCCCGATCTGGATTTTTGCAACGGAATCCTTTACCACCTCATCCAGCATGGCAGCAAATTGTCTGGACTCCAGGATAAAGGCATGTCCCAGTCCGTTATCAAGGATGGCCTCCCTGCCAGCATTCTTATTGTCCTTTCCCTTCACCTCCTGGATCGATGCCCCCGGCTGACCCACGAAAGCAACCATTCCCTCCTGCATATCATGGATCATCACCTGAAGATCCCTGGCCTGGTCGTGTATTTTTGAGATGATGGCCAGTTGACCGGCATTTGGACCCTCCCGGGCCACCTCCAGCAGCCAGGCGGTATGTTCCTGTGCCGCAGCGGTTTGCTGCTGGTTGGCCACTGCTTCTTTCTGGTATATATCAATAAGATCCTTGCCCATATTGACATTGCCCATTACCATCACACAGGCGATCCCCACCAGCAACATCACAATATAGGGCAGGTTGGCTTTCTCTTTCCCGCTTCTTTGAAATGCATTGACCACATAAAGGGGTACAAAGCCAATAAGCAGGAAGCCAATACTGGAGTAGATCAGCCATCCGGCTCCCGGCCAGTGCATAACCTTAAAGGTTGCGCCGGCCAGCAGCAGGGCAATGGTCAGGTAACCGACAATGGCATAAACCGGGTTCTTTTTTTCAACCTGTTCCCTTTGGCTGGTAATAAAGTAGAGAGGCAGGAAGACGAAGACGATCAGCATCATTCCTACAGTAATCATGATACCGGCACCGGGCCAGTGCATTCTTTTAAATAACGAACCAAGTATGGTCAGGATCGCAGATGTCAATCCGAACAGATACGTGAAATTTTTCATTCTTTGAAATTTTTTGTCAAGGTTTAATAAAGTCTGGTGCTGGATTTCTGTAAGCCGTTTCTCAGGAATGGAGCGAAGAACCTGGTTGTAGGAAGACTCAAAATCAAGTCCCTCATCCATAGACTCCTCCACCATGCAACAAACATGGTCCAACAGTTCATCAAGGAGCCGGTTGCAGGTTAGTCCGCGACTGACAAGGTCGGCTTTGATGCGTTCATAACTGTCGTCAGGAATTGCGGCAATCATCTCAGGCAGGCGTTGGCTTCAGCACGTGGGTGAGTGTATTTACAAAATCAAAAAAATCATCCACTTTCTGCTCAGTCCAGGTTCTCCCTGTCTCGGTTAGAGTGTAATACTTCCGGACACGCTTCCCGATATACTCCTGTTCAATGGAGATGTGTCCGTCAGCCTCCAGTTTATGCAAAACCGGGTAGAGGGCTCCAAATGTGAGTTTGATTTTACCGGTGGTGAGCTCCTCCACCTTTTTGGTAATCTCATACCCGTACATCCGTCCGTTGTCGGCCAACAACTTTAAAACAATGGTTCTCAAGGTACCTTTAAGTAAATCGTTTGCGATCATAACGACAAATATATAACATTATTATATATATGATTCTTATATATAAATATTTTTTACAGAAATGAACGCGGTTCTGAAGAAATTTGAGGTCAAAATTCAACAGTTTCAGATATTTTGTTCGATCTTGGTATCTCCTTTAAAAGAACCGTTCTGACGGAAACCACACCATTCAATTCGATGGAAAGAAGAAAATTCATAAAACAAACCACCACAGCTGCCATGCTGACATCGCTTTTACCGGCAGGGGCATTGGGCAGACCCAGACCTCCTCAGGGGGAGTTGAAACCCTATATCTGTATCTTCTCCAAACATCTTCACTGGCTGGGATTTGTTGAGATGGCCAGGCTGGCTTCGGAGATCGGGTTTACCGGGATCGACCTGACCGTTAGAAAAGGCGGACATGTTCTTCCGGAAAATGTAAAAAGGGATCTCCCGATAGCCGTCGAAAAGATCCGGGCCGAGGGGATGGAGGTTCCCATGATCACCACAGAAATCATTGATTCGGAAGATTCCCTGACCCGGGATATCCTGGAAACCGCCGGGAAACTGGGTATTGGCCTCTACAGACCGGGTTGGTTCAGTTACAAAAAAGGAGTTCCGGTTGCCGATGCCCTGAGTCATGCACGAAAGCAGATGAGTCAGCTTCAGGTGATCAATCAGGCCAATCATATTGCCGCATCCTACCAGAACCACGCAGGACTCTCCGTTGGCAGTTCGGGATGGGACCTTTTGAAGATGATCGATGGACTGGATCCCAGGTGGACCGGGGTGCAGTTCGATATCAGGCATGCCATGGTAGAGGGGCCTGATACATGGCCGGTATTCCTGGAAATTCTGAGTCCCTATATCAACAGCCTTGACATTAAAGACTATACCTGGGAAGGCAGCACGGTGGTCAATGTACCGCTGGGAAAAGGGATCGTCCCCTTTAAAGCGTACCTGGAAGAGCTTCAGAAATTAAAGATCTCTGCCCATTTTTCCATTCACTATGAATATCCGCTTGGAGGGGCCGAGCGGGGCGAAAAGGAGCTGAGTATATACAAAGAGCAATTCGTGAAATCAGTTCAATCCGACCTTCAGTACTTTACCAATCTATATTCTCATCAATAAATTGGATGAAACTTTTGGCCATTTCCTCCTGTTCGATGATTGAGGGGTGACCGGGAGTATCCTTGTAGGCTACAAAATGGGTATAAATCCTGCTGTCGTTCAGATCGTTGACAGCCTGTGTAACATATCCGGGCCACGGTGATCCCTCCCGGGTGGCATCCATACTTCCAAGTGCACAGATGATATGTGCCCGGGGATAGTGGTACCGGATATTTGCCACAAACTGCCGGTATGCCTCAATAATGGCGGTCTCGCCGGGAGCCTCTTCACCAAACCTCGCCTGATACTCCGGATGTTCAGGCATATGAACCAGCCAGGAATCATTCTGCATCAGGTTAATGATCACCACATCACTCTGGTAGAGGGAGAAATCCCATTGACTCTGAGGATCTTCAGGATTCAAACGGTCATAAATTTCGGGCATGATAGCGGGAAACCAGCTGATGGTTATGCCTATGCCGCTTTTACAGGTGCACCTGTATTCTGCATCGTAGTGTCTGGCAAGAATAGCCGAATAGCTCAGGTAATTATTGGTGTAGGTGCTATCGGGCGAGTCACCTCCTGAAGAGTCCTCCACGGCATAACCTGCCGTGATGGAGTTGCCGTAAAACTCCATCTTCCTTTTTTTCGCGGGCGATTTTGCCAGTACTTTCGCTCTTCCCCCGATTTTAAATCCATAAAACGCACTTCTGCCCCTGTCCCATTCGGTTCGCTTAAATAGCTCTACGGTGTGATCGCCGGCAGATAAATTGGAAGCCAGGGTATAATATTTCTTCATGGTACCCGGCCTCAATATAAAAAACGAGTCCTGGTCTATGATGACATTGTAATAGTTATCGCCCCTGCTCTCGCTCATCAATGCCGAAATGGACCCCCCCTGGAAATTGATACGGATGGATGAACCCGACCAGTACAACGCTGCCGCCTCCATTTGTAAGGTGTCGATTCTGCCTTCATAGGTGATCCGGGGATCAGAATAAGCCACAAATATTTCCTTGTCTCCTGTGCAGCCAGAGACCATATGCAGGGTGATCAGGAGAAATAACAGCCCGATTGTTCTTTTCATGAAAACCAAGTTAACAATTTTCTAAAAAAAAACCGCCAGGGTTTGCCTGTCGGTTTTTAGTGTGGGGTGGAAGACCGGGTTCGAACCGGCGACCTCTGGAACCACAATCCAGCGCTCTAACCAGCTGAGCTACATCCACCGTTTGGGAGTGCAAATTTATAAAAAATTTCTGTCAGCGAATTTGTTTGGTGAATATTTATTGATTCAATATGTGCTGAAAGAGTTCATGATACTTTTTCATCACCGCTTTCTCCCCATATTGTTTCAGGGTGCTTTCCCTTATTTTTCCGGCTGAATATGAGCCATAGGAGGTCATGATCTGCTCCATGGCCGATGCCAGCTGTTGGGCATCTTCCGTCCCGATCAGTAATCCATTCTCCTTATTCACAATATCATCGGGACCACCCGAACGGGTTGCGATTACCGGTAGTCCCGAGGCCATGGCTTCGATCAGTACGGCCCCGAATGCTTCATAACGTGAGGGCAGGACAAAACAATTGGCACCCTGCATCTCCTTTTGCATCTCTTCCCTTGAGATCCTGCCCAGGAATTCCACCACCTGGGAGAGTCCCAGCTCTTCCGACTGGAACTCCAGCCCTTCCCGAAGACTCCCCCTGCCAGCCAGTCTGACCCTGAACCCCGTGATCTTTTTCTTTTTCAGAATATCAACAGCCTTCAGCAAAACATCGATGCCTTTTACATGTTCAAGTCTTCCCGCCCAGAAAAAAACAAATGGATCTGTTTTCCTGGTGCTCCCGGGGGGAACAAACATATCCTCCCTGATCAGGTTGGGTATGATGACTGCTTTCTTTTCGACCCATGGCATCAGCTGGGTGAGTCCCTTCATCAAACTGCCCGAAACAGGCACCACTGTATGGCAGTTCCTGAATGCTTCCTCAAAAAAGGGCAGGTAGAACGGCCTTACCATGTTCCTGGCCTCGGGGGTACTCCAGACAAAAAAGCTCCTGTGCTCTACCACCAGGTAGGGAACATCGTATTTCAGATGAATCAGACCGGCAGCATATCCGGCCCAGGTAACACTGTGGGCCAGGATCAGGTCAGGTTTACCAAACCTTCTCTGGTAACGTGCGTAAAGCTTCACTACCTGATGCGACCAACCTTTGATATTCCGTTTCTCGTTTCCCGGAATTTTCAGGTAAACAGAACGGACCACCCGAAGAGGGTTTTCATCCCCTACCCTGAAAGTCTGAAGGGCAGATACTCCGGCCTGCATCAGCTTGCGGACTCCGATCACCCGGTTCACCAGTACATCCACCTGGTAACCCATACGGGAGATCGATTCACTGTGCTCCTTGAAAAAATAACCCCCATCGGGCGGGTACCAGGAAGGAATGACCAATATGCGGCGCGGTGTATCCATCAGGGTGCTTTGCGGGTGAGTTTAAATGTATAGGACTCTACGGGGTCCGAAGGAAATTCAGCGGGTTTTGAATGGATCACCCTGCCTGAAAAGATGGCACACTTGGTATGGGCCACATGATAGATTTTGTCTGCCCGGCCGGGACCCGCTCCGTCCAGGATGGCAGCCATCACCTCGAAACGCACTTTGTCGGGGTGGAATCCATAGTCGTGCCAGACCACGATACTCTGGTCGTGAACCAGGTGACGGAAGATATTCCGGGTATCACTTACGATGGTATCATAGTGGTGGTCCCCATCAATAAAGATCAGATCAAATTTTTGATCCAGCGCTGCAAAATTGTAACTCCTGGAATTGCCCCTCAGATGAGTTACATTTTTAATCTCTTTGGAAAAAAGCCGATGGGAGGAGATCGTTTTTTCATGCATGCCCATGGATCTCATCTCTTCATCGGTAAGAGACAGGGTGTAACAATCCCTGCACCTGGATGAAACATTGGCGACGCTCTCTCCACGCCAGGTTCCGATCTCAAAATACCGGCATCCCTCTATCCTCTCTGCCATTCCGGCCAGCAACATCATATCGGTGGGCAGGGATCCGCCATCCAGGAAGGTCATGGGCCCCAGGTTGACCACAGGATTGATACCCAGCTGATCCATGGTAATCACGGGCAATCCACCGGGTAATGCAAAAGTTTTATCCACATAGCCCTTCCATGTATCCTCGTCGCTCAGAACACGATTCAGCAATATGGGTTTACGTGCAATCCACCAGAGGGCTTTGAGTGCTTTTCCAATCTTAGGCATCATCACTTTTTTGATTCTTTTTTTACCACCCTGATATACCAGACCAGGCTGTAGAGGATCATCAGGGCACTCACTCCGCTATAAAGTGCCAGGCCAAGGTAAACACTTTCCATCATAACCCCTGCAGCCAGGGCCAGCCCCCTTCCCACCAACCGGATCGAGTCAATGAATAAGGCGGTCCTCTGTTTTTTATACAAATCGGGGATGAAGGAGAGGGGCATGGTCAGACTCACCGCAAAGATCCATGGCAACATGATCTGGGCATATTTTCCCGCTTCAATCCATCTCTCTCCAAACAAAAACCCGAAAATTCCAGGGGCGAAAATACCAAAGGCCACAAACGGTACAATCAGCCATTGGATGGTCCTGGTAAGAAAAAGCCTTATCTCGGACAGAATGGGCTGCCCCGCTCTTTGCCTTTCCGAAAACCGTTGAAAGAAAACCTGGTAAAACGCAGTGGCCACCAGGTTTACCGGCCGGTAGAGGACCATGTAACCGAAGGTGAATATACCTGCAATGCCGGTGGAGAACCACGAGCTTAAAATAAATACCGGGAGGGCGCCTGAAAGATTATTCACAAGACCCTGCCACATGTTATACCTTGGAAAAAGATTGTACTCTTTTCCCAATCTTTTCATTTCAGAAAGTTTTAACCAGGACCATTTTTGCCGGTTGGTCCGGATAAAAACCACCAAAAGCAAGAGTAATCCCACCAGCTGACCAAAAACCACTCCGAAGATCAGACCTGCTGCTCCTGCCATAGCCAGGCCCAGGCCAAGTTTCAACAGCGAGTTCCCAAGGCTCTGGGCAATGTTGGCCCAGGCAATAAGTTTGTAGCGCTTCTGGCGGTTTGAGTAGTTCCGGAAAGATGTAAAGAGGCCAACAAGCAACGTGGAGAAGGGAATAAAATATAACCATGGTGAGATCTCATCACTTCCCAGCCATCTGCAAATCAGGCTGTTAAACAGGATAATAATGAACAGCAAGGTAAGGCTGACCGTTATACTGATCACTCCCGAAAGGCCCAGGAGGTTAACCGATTCATGATCACTCCTGGGCAACAGGATGGCCAGTTCATACTTGGCTGTTGAGAAGATCAGTGCGATACTGAGGATGTTCATATAGAGGCCGAAAACGCCAAAGTCCTCCTCCGTATAGATTCGACTCAGGACCACATAAATCACCACAGAAAAGGCCTGGGCAAATGTAGTCCCGGAGATCAGGGTGGCCACATTTTTGAAAAATTCGTTGTACCAGATTTTGCGAAGGGCCTGAAACATCTCCAAAAGTAAGAATTATACTGCAATTGTGTCATGCTTCAGGCCGGCCTGTTGATTGGCATGCCCTTTGATCACCCAATCGATGTAAATAATATATATTTGAAACTAATTTTTGAACCATGAGAGCATTAAGATCATCAAATCCTGTGATGACAGGAAGTATATATGAAAAAGCAGGCCGTTCTGCTTCGGAAAGTGTCATGACCATCAGCGGTACACTCAATAAAATAGGATTGATGCTTCTGCTGTTGATCGCTTCGGCATCCTACACATGGAAATTGGTTCTGGGTGATGATCCGGGCAGGGTGGGCACCCTGGCAATCATCGGTGGAATAGGCGGTTTCATTTTGGCAATGATCACCATTTTCAGTCCCAAATCCTCACCATATACGGCTCCAGTCTACGCCATCCTGGAAGGCATGTTCCTGGGAGCCATCAGTGCTGTGATCAATGCACAATACCCCGGAGTGGCATTCCAGGCTGTACTCCTGACCATCGGGACACTCTTTACCATGTTGTTTCTTTACCGGTCGGGCCATATCAGGGCTACGCCAAAATTCAGAAGGGGTGTGATGATGGCCACGGGTGCGGTTTTCTTTGCATACCTGATCAGCTGGATCCTGAGCCTGCTGGGAATTCCCATGGGTTTCATGCATTCTTCAGGTCCCCTGGGAATCGTCATCAGCCTGGTGATTATCGTGGTAGCAGCCCTGAACCTGATCATGGACTTCGATTTCATAGAGAAAGGATCTCAGATGAGTGCTCCCAAATACATGGAATGGTATGGGGCATTCGGATTGATGGTAACACTGATATGGCTTTATATAGAATTCCTGAGGCTGCTATCCAGGTTTGCCGGAAGGGATTAAAAAAAAACGAAGTGAGTGATTTAGAAAAATATTTCGAACCTTTCAGGGAGAAGATCATCGGGAACGAAACCACCTTTGAATCGCCATACGGCACGAGGCGTATTATCTATGCGGACTGGATCGCAAGCGGGAGACTCTATGAACCCATTGAGAATAAATTACAGCATCAGTTCGGTCCATTCGTAGCCAACACGCATAGTGAGACCACCCTGACCGGTACGTTGATGACCAGGGCCTACCAACGTTCACATAAGCTGATCAAGGAGCATGTGAATGCAGGTCCAAACGATGTAATTATCACTGCCGGTTACGGTATGACAGCGGTAATCAACAAGCTCATGAGGATCCTCAGTCTGAAGGGTTGCGGTGGCAGCAATGATTGTGTGAAACAGGCCGACCGTCCGGTGGTCTTTCTCACCCACATGGAACACCACTCCAATCACACCTCATGGTTCGAAACCCTGGCCGATGTGGTAATGATTGAACCCACCGGCGACTTGCGTGTGGATTTGGATGACCTGAGAAGGAAGCTGGAGCTTTACAGGAACCGTAAATTTAAGATCGGTTCATTTACGGCTTGTTCCAATGTGACAGGAGTCAATACTCCCTACCACGAAATGGCCCGGATCATGCATGAATACGGGGGGGTGGTTTTCATCGATTTTGCAGCCAGCGCTCCCTATATGAAAATGGATATGCACCCCGAAGATCCTATGGAGAAACTGGATGCCATCTTTTTCTCTCCCCATAAATTTCTTGGCGGGCCCGGTTCCTCGGGAGTGCTTATTTTTGATAAAGCCATGTATGCAGCCGAGGTGCCGGATAACCCTGGCGGGGGGACTGTCGATTGGACCAATCCATGGGGAAAGTATAAATATGTGGATGACATAGAGGTAAGGGAAGACGGGGGCACACCCGGTTTTCTGCAGTCCATCAAAGCCTCCCTGGCCATTAAGCTGAAGGAGCAGATGGGTGTGGATAAGATCCTGGCAAGGGAGGAGGAGCTCCTGGAGATCGCTCTACCCGGACTGCGAAAAATCCAGGGGATTGAAATACTTGCCAGGGATGTCGACAAAAGGCTGGGTGTAATCTCCTTTTTTCATCCTGACATTCATTTCAACCTTTTCGTTAAGTTGCTGAATGACCGGTTTGGCATCCAGACCCGCGGAGGCTGTGCCTGTGCCGGAACCTATGGTCATTTTCTCCTGGAAGTTTCCTACGACCAGTCGCAGGAGATCACTGAGAAAATAAATCACGGCGACCTCACTGAAAAGCCGGGATGGGTGAGATGGTCGCTTCACCCCACCATGACCGATGAGGAGGTGAGGCTGATCCTTCAGGCCATCCGGGAGATCACCCTTCACCACCACAAGTGGGCGGAAGAGTATGTTTATATACCCAGGAAGAATGAGTACATTCACCACTCGCAGGTCGGGCATCCCATTGAAGATAAGATCATGGAAGACTGGTTTAAACTATGATAAAGATTGTTCCGGTAAACAACAGAAGCAGTGAAAGAGCATTTCTTATGTTTCCCCGTGAACTCTACAGGGATGATCCCAACTACGTCATCCCGTTCGACAGCGAGATCCGGAAGGCCTTCAACCGGAAAGTGAATCCCTACTACAAGCACGGGGATGCGGTACGTTGGATCGCATTGGATGAAAAGAACCATGTGGCAGGTCGTATCGCAGCGTTCTATGACCGCGATAAGGACGGGTCTGAAGAGGTGAAAAGCGGGGGTTGCGGATTTTTTGAAACGGTCAATGACCCCGCGGTGGCAAACCTGCTTTTCGATACTGCAAAACAGTGGCTTACCGGGCAGGGGTATGAAGCCATGACAGGCCCAATCAATTTCGGGGAGAACGACACCAACTGGGGTTGCCTGGTTCAAGGCTTTACACCACCGGTCCTGGGGATGACCTACAACCACCCCTATTACCAGGCGCTTTTCGAAAATTACGGCTTTAAACTATATTACAGGCAACTGAGTTTTCAGATTGACCTGGATAAACCGTTCCCGGAGCGTTTCTGGAAAATTGCAGAGTGGATCAATAAACGCAAGGGATACTCCTACAAGCATTTTGATCCTAAACTTAAATCAAAGTTTATTGAGGATACCATCTCCATCTATAACGATGCCTGGCGGCCCCTCAGGAAGGATTTTACCCCCATGGATCCGGATTCTCTTAACGATGAGCTGCGAAAGATCAGGGACATCATGGATCCCGAGCTGATCTGGTATGCATATTATGAGGGCAAGCCCATCTCTTTCTTTATGTTTCTTCCCGATGCCAACCAGATATTCAGACACCTGAACGGGAAATTACACCTGGTCAACAAATTACGCTTCCTCTATTATAAAAAAAAGAATACCATTACCCGTTTCAGGGGTACTGTTGCAGGCGTCGTCCCGAAATTTCAAAATTCTGGCGTTGAGTCCGGAATCATATGGCAGCTCAATGAGGCTGTGAAAAACAAACCCTATTTTAAACACATTGAATTGTCATGGGTGGGCGATTTCAATCCTAAAATGATTGATCTCTACCTGAACACCGGCGCCCAACATACAAAAACACATATTACCTACAGGTACCTGTTCGACAGGGAGAAACCCTTTGAGCGGTTTATGGGAGAGGTGGTTAATCTGGACAAGTTGCCTCCCGGCGCATTAATATCCAGCTGACAGGCATCTATTTATGACAAAATATTTTGAAGTTCTGACAAACATTTTTATCTTTGCATTCCGTTTTGAAAAAATGAAAGTAATCGTACCATGAAAAAAGATATACATCCAAAGAATTACAGACTTGTTGCTTTCAGGGACATGTCCAACGGGGAAACCTTCATAACCAAGTCAACTGCAAATTCCAGGGAGACTGTTAAATTGGATGACGGGATTGAATACCCGCTGATCAAACTGGAAATTTCCAGCTCTTCTCACCCTTTCTATACAGGTAAGATGAAACTGGTTGATACCGCCGGTCGAGTGGACAAATTCATGAACCGCTACAAGACACACCTGGACAAGAAGAAAAAATAGAAGGTATTCATAACCTTTGTGGAAAAAGCCATCCCTCGCAGGGTGGCTTTTTTTTGTACATTTAAAACAAAAAATGCAGCTCATCCTCTTCGATGACCACTCCTGGGAAAACCTGCTTCCCCTTACCTTTACCCGCCCGGTTGCCGACCTCAGGGTAGGGATTCTGACCATTGCAGAGAAGTGGGCAAAACACCTTGAATCAACAACTCCCGCTTACCTGACTCAAAAACATCTGTCGGGAAAGTTTCCATTCATTGCAGGAACGGATAACCTGCTGATAAACGGCTCACTCCTTCCCGGTGAAGCGCTCGTAAACGTCCTGCGGACTCTTCAGAAGGGAGATTCCCTGAAAAAAGGGGATCTCTTGCTGGGTTTTCGTACCGGAGCTTCCGAAGCGAAAAAGTTCAACCTTCAAAAGTGGATGGATTCGGCCGACGAATTCTCCGGGGAGGTTTTTATGATCGATTTCCCCTGGAAAATATTCCAATTGAACGGGCAGGAGATTGGGGCTGATCTGGAGTTGATTACAGCTGGCAGGAAGAGCGGTCGATTGAGTGATACGGTGAGGGTCATTTCGCCGGAAAATATTTTTATTGAGCCGGGATTCAGGGGAGAACACATCACACTCAATGCCTCAACGGGTCCCATCTACCTTGGACCAAACAGTGAGATTATGGAGGGGAGCGTGATCAGGGGACCCTTTGCACTCTGTGAAGGATCAACGGTGAAACTGGCGGCAAAGGTTTATGGTCCCACCACCATCGGACCCTACAGTAAAATAGGTGGTGAGGTAAACAATTGTGTGATTCATTCCAACTCCAACAAGGGACATGACGGGTTCCTGGGAAACTCGGTTCTCGGAGAATGGTGCAACCTGGGTGCAGACACCAACAACTCCAACCTCAAGAACAACTATGCAGAGGTAAAAGTCTGGAACTACCCGAAGGAAAGATTTATTAAATCGGGATTGCAATTCTGCGGACTGATCATGGGTGATCACTCCAAGTGCGGAATCAATACCATGTTCAATACGGGAACGGTGGTCGGGGTTGCTGCCAATATATTCGGTTCGGGATTCCCCCGCACTTTCATCCCCTCATTTTCCTGGGGAGGAGCCGCCGGGATGACCACCAATCAAATGAATAAGGTGCTGGAGACTGCTTCGCTGGTTATGGCGCGCAGGGGTCAGCAATTAACCAAAATGGATGAGTCGATCCTGAATTGGGTTTTTAACTATTCTGAAAAGTTCAGGAAATAGGAGGTTATTGCACCAGGAGTTCGTCGAAATCCTCCAAAAGCTTTATATCCTTCTGCCAGTCATACAGGGTTAAGCCCCTCAGATCGTAGTAGTAATTCCAGTAGTTCCTGAGTGCCTGTACAAATCCCCGCCTGGCCACATCCTTCTCTTCAAGGGCCACGTTCAGATCCAGTACATCGATCTTCCCGATGAGGAACCGCTGCTTGGTCACCTCGTACCGGAGGTTGGCAATGGTATCTGCCTTTGAGGCAATGACCACCTGGTCATCCTGAAGGTTAAACTGCATCACCTGGAGAAAGATATTTTCATCAAAATCAATCTGTGACTGCCTCACATCTGTCCGGGTTACCTCCTGGGCCGACTGGGCCATCCGGTATTGTCCGCGTCCCAGTCCCCAGTCAAGTAAGGGCACCTGCACACCCACCTGAACACGCTGTTGGTTAATGGGGTTCTGGTAGGCTCCACTGATGGTCTCTGCATTCTGGCTCAATCCCACCTGTGCAAACAGATCGGCCCTGATTCCTTTCTGGGACTTGGCCTCATCTACCTGACGTTCCGCTTCGAGCAGCTGCCTTTGCATACTCAGGATCTCCGGGTTGTTGGCTTTTGCCTCTGATAAGGTCCTGCTGAAATCGAGGGTCATATCGGGCACGTCCCTGGGAAGGATTAACTCCACGTTCACCCGGTCGTTGAAACCAAGGAAGGATCTGAGTCTTGATTTGCGCAATGCCAGGTCGATGTTGGCTTCATTCAGCGCTGCACCCGAATTGAGGGAACTTAACTCCATTTGCAATAGCTCATTCTCAGCAATGGTACCCAGCTGGTAGCGACCAACGGCAATCTGGTAAAGTGTATCAGTATTGGCATAATTTTTTTTAGCAATCTCAAGATTTATCTGGGCCAGCGCCAGGTCAAAAAAGTAACCTACTGCACGCTGGCTTACCCGCTCCATGGTGTTGATATAGGCCAGTTTCGCCTCCTCATATTTCATGGGCTCAATTTTCCGGTCCCATCGCAGTGAGTTATATCCGTTAATGGGTTGTATGAACCCGATTGTGACAGGATAGGCAAGATAGGTGGTGGGAGGATCCTCAGTAAAATTATCGTTTCGCTGAATCTGGGAGGTCACAAACACCTGTCCCCCTGTTAACCCTATATTTTGGTTGAGCTGCAGATCCAGGCCCGTCTGCATGTTGGAGGTAGTGACGAATTTTTCCGATCCGTCGGGCTGGGTCACACTCCTCATAACGTTATTCAGCGAGGGGATGGTTGCTTCGAGACTCAACCCGGGCCTGAACCTTGCGATGTGGGTTCGGTACTCCCAATAGCTGCTGCGAAACTGGTGCCGTGCCATCAGTCCCATCAGCGACTGGTCCCGGGCCAGCTCGATCACCTCAGGAAGAGTAAGTATGATATCCCCGGCTTCCGATTCACTCTGAGCCTTCATATCCCTGGAAAAAAGAAGAACGACTAAGAAAATTGCGATGCGATACATATTATTCATACCTTAATGATTCTATGGGATCCCTTTCGGATGCCCGTTTAGCCGGGGAGTATCCAAATATCACTCCCACTGAAGCAGATACTGCAAATGAAATGACCACGCTGATGGGTGTTACTACGGTCATGATATCGGCAAATTTGGTAATCAGGAAGGAAGATACAATCCCGATGATAACCCCCACCAGACCGCCGCTTACACTGATCAGTACAGCCTCGGCCAGGAACTGGACCACGATATCCCTCTTCTGAGCCCCAATGGCCAGCCGGGTCCCGATCTCCTTAATACGCTCCATCACAGAGGCAAACATGATGTTCATGATCCCAATCCCTCCCACCAGAAGTGAAATGCTGGCTATAGCCCCAAGTACTATATTGAAAACATCCTTGGTACGCTGCTCCTGTTTCAGCAGCAGTTCGGGAACAGTAATCTCGAAGTCCTTCACCTCTTCATGCCGCCTGAGCATCAAACGGGCCAGGAGTTCGGTGGAGGGAGAAAGTTCGAATGATTCATTCACCTGTACTACGATCCGGTCCAGCTGGTGGTAATTGGATGAGGAGTTCTGGGTGGGGCTTACACTGATGGCGATGGAATGAAAACGACCCCCCATCATGCTGGTCCCTGCGCTTCCCTTGATGCGTGACCCCACCAGGGCCCGGTTCTGGTACCTGAGCAGCATGGTCCCTACCGGTATATAGATGTTATCGTTCATGACATTGACACCGATGTTCTCGAAACGGGTCAGGCTGACATCGGATTTTTCCAGCACCCCCACCACCTTTAGCCAGACTTTGTCAAACTTGATGTAGTTCCCTATGGGATTCTCTTTGCTGAAGAATTTGCTCTTGATGTTATCGCCTATCACGCAGACCGGAATTCCGTTCTCCTCCTGGTAACTGTTGAAGAATGTGCCCTCTGAAAGCTGCAGGTTGAAGATTTCGAAATATTCATTGGATACCCCAAGCAATTTTGCGGTTGCGCGTTTTCCACCCTGTATCACATAACTGTTGAGAGCGATTTCGGGAGAAACCCTTTTGACCGAAGGAAGCACATCCTGAATGGCTTTCACATCTTCCAGGGTGAGGCCGGGGGAGAATTTCTTTGCCTGCTTGCTCTCCCCGCTCGATTCCGAATCATCGCCAGAAGCTGCCTCCACAATGGGGGTGATCATAATATTGTTAACGCCTACCATTTTGATCTGTTCCAGGATCTCTTTCTGAGCCCCCCGGCCAATGGCCAGCATCGTGATCACCGCAGCCACGCCGAATATAATACCCAGTGCAGTCAGAAGGCTCCTTAACTGGTTCGCCATGATCGATTCAATGGCAATAACAATATCGTGAAAGTACCTGCTCATAAGCTTATCCTTGTGGTCTTGCGACCTGTTCTACAGCGGGCTTTTGCCCGTTGGAATTACGTACGTTCGGGGATTGCCGGGGAGGGGTGGTTCTCTTCTTCACCGGCTGCTGGTTCTGCATCCGCTCCAAATCTTCAGCTTTCCGTGCCTTGATCATCTCCATGAGTTCCAGCCCGGAATATTTGAACGACTCGGGTTCCTCCGGCATGGAAAGGAAGAGTTTCTCTCCTGCCCTGAGCCCCATTTCCACCACAATGAAATTCTCATTGGATTCACCCAGCACAACGACCTGCTTTTCCCCTGCACGGGTATAGACAAATGTTAGGCTGTCGTTGGCATGCACCGCCTCCATGGGAACAAAGATTACACTGTCAAGAACCTGGGTAATAATCTGGTTGCTGGTGGTCATGGAGGGTCTCAGGATGGTATCCCGCTCATTCAATTCGATGCGGACCTCGAAAACCTTTGCGTCGGTATTGGGAAGCTGCTGACCTATATTGGCCACCTCCATCACCTGACCGGTATACTTTTTATCCGGAAAGGCATCCACTCCCACCCTCACCATCTGTCCTACTTTGATCTTGCTGATATCAATTTCATTGGCATAGGTCTGGGAAATCATTGTGGACATATCCGGCAGGGTGGCAACGGCAAGGTCCCATGTATTGATCTCGGTACCGGCAGTACGTTTTGTTCCGTCCCAGTCCCTTTTATAAATCACCATTCCGGAACCCGGGGCGTAAATATCAAATTGTGTAAGGACGGTAACCATCTCCTGCTGGCTTCGCTTTTCCCTCGCCAGGTTGATCTCTGCTTCACGCATATCGGCTGCAGCCTGCCTGACTTTCAGGGAGTAGTTCTGCCTGGCCTGATCATAGGCCCGTGAGGCTTTTTCAAGTTCGATCTCCGCCTGGCGAATGGTGGCAGGGGGTTCGAATTTGGACTGCTCCAGGGCGATCCCGGCTTCTTCCCTGGCAAAATTCAGGTTGATCAGGTCATCCCTTAACTGCCTTAACTGCATGGTGGTATCCAGCTTGGTACGCATGTATTCTGACTCAGACTTTTCGAGGTTGTCCATGATGTCCTTCAGCGAGTTATCGGCCTCCGAGCGGTCCAGCGTGGCGATCCAGTCGCCCGAATCAACAACGGTTCCTTCCGGGATCAGCTCCTGGATCTTCACGCTGCGTAGCCGGATGTTCCTGCTGCGCAGTGAGGAAGGAGCCTCGATTTCGGTCTCCCGTATGGCCTGCAGTTCCCCGGTAATCATAACCGAAATCTCAAACCTTCCCAATTGGGGTTCCGTTTCCAGTACGACCTCCTTCTCCTTGCCTGAAAGTACCGAGTATAGGATCAGTGCAGTGATCAGCGCAACCGGGATAACAATGGCCAATAAAGTTTTTCTCTTCATGATGTTTAATACTTACTTTGATTCTTTTTCATTCAACAATCTGCGTATGGTCTCCATTGCCTCACCGGCCAGTCTGTCAGCCTCCTGACTGCTTTGAGCCTCGGCATACAATCTGATGATGGGTTCCGTATTGGATTTGCGCAGGTGTACCCACCCCTCGGGCATATCCACCTTTACACCATCCACCGTGTTTACCTGGTGATGGGCATACTCCTTCTTAAAGGCAGCCAGTACGCGGTCGGGATCGGTTCCGTCGGGAAGTACCATTTTGTTTTTTGAGATGGTATAATCGGGATATTTCTGCCTCAGGTGACTGCAGGAAAGTCCGCTTTCCGCAAGGTGAGTGAGGAACAGTGCAATCCCAACCAGGGCATCCCGGCCATAATGAAGCCCGGGATAAATAACCCCACCGTTACCTTCACCCCCGATGACACAATGATTTGCCTTCATCGCCTCCACCACATTCACTTCTCCCACTGCGGAAGGTACATAGGTATATCCATATCCTTCTGTTACGTCCCTGAGTGCCCTGGTGGATGAAAGATTCGATGCAGTGTTTCCCGGTGTGTGTTGCAACACATAATCAGCCACAGCCACCAGTGTGTATTCTTCGCCAAACATGGAACCGTCTTCACAAACTATGGCCAGCCGGTCGACATCGGGATCCACAACGAAACCCACATCGGCACCCTCCCTGATCATCACGGCAGAAATTTCCGTGAGATTCTCAGGAAGGGGCTCGGGATTGTGAGGAAATCTGCCATGGGGTTCACAGTAGAGTTCCACAATATCATCCACCCCCAAAGCTTTCAGCAGCTCTGGCAGGATGATTCCCCCTACAGAATTTACACAATCGATGGCCACACGGAACTTTTTTGCTTTGATCTTTTCAACATCCACCAGCTTCAACCCTACTACTTCATTGATATGTTGGATATCTATTCCTTCCAAAGGTTTAACCGACCCCAGATTATTTATCTCTGCGTAATTAAAATCGTCTTCAAGGGCTCTCCTCAGAATGGATTCACCCTCCTTTGCTGAGAGAAACTCACCCTTTCCATTGAGCAGTTTCAGCGCATTCCACTGGGCCGGATTGTGACTGGCTGTAAGGATGATTCCACCATCGGCCTTGGCCCGGGTAACCGCCAGCTCAACGGTCGGCGTGGTAGCAAGTCCTGCGTTCAACACATCGATCCCCATGAAGGAAAGAGTTGCAGCCACAAGCTGCTCGACCAGGGGGCCGGATATGCGGGCATCCCGGCCCATGACAACAAGCGGACGCTCTTTCCCGGTTTGCTCCCTCAGCCAGGCACCGTAGGAGGAGGCAAAACGAACGGTATCCATTGGAGTTAAACCTTCACCGGGGCGACCCCCAATGGTACCTCTGATTCCCGAAATTGAAATAACCAGACTCATTTCCCTAATAATTAAATATGTAAGAAATCCATTTTTTAAAACGACCCTAAAGTTAAAACTATTATGTCAACAATGTTTCCCAATTAGCTGTATCTTTGTAGCTTTTAACAACAACTAATAATCAGGGAATTGGACAAAACCGGACCAGATAAAAACAAGTTCAGTAAAAGCAGGCAGGAAGGGAAAATGCGACACGAATCCGTCACATTTGGCAAGAGCAGGCAGAGCGGTGATTTAAAGGAGGACCCATCCAAAGGACCCGGAACTTCCCCAAAGGGCAGAAGCTTTTCCAAAAAGGGCAGCTTCTCAAAAGAGGGCAAAGGCGGCAGCTTTTCCAAAGAGAGCCCCAAAAAGGGTGGAAAACCTGTTAAGGCTGCAGGAGATGACTCCATCAGGCTCAATAAATTCATTGCCTCATCGGGGATCTGTTCCAGGCGGGAGGCTGACCAGTTGATCTCGGCTGGGGTCATCACCGTGAACGGCAAGAGTATCACCGAGTTGGGGACAAAGATATCTCCTGGTGATGATGTGCGTTACAACGGGAAACGGATGCAAACCGAGCGGAAAGTATACCTGCTTTTGAATAAACCAAAAGATTATGTTACTACCACCGACGATCCCAGGGAAAGAAAAACCGTGATGATGCTGGTGGAGGGGGCATGTCCCGAAAGGATCTACCCGGTCGGACGGCTCGACCGGCAAACCACCGGGGTGCTGCTTTTTACCAACGATGGTGAACTCGCTAAGAAATTAACCCATCCAGGCTATAACAAGAAGAAGATTTACCATGTTTACCTGGACAAAGGGATCACTGCTGCCCATATGAAGCAACTATCCGAAGGGGTAACCCTTGAAGATGGATTTATTCAGGCCGATGGGATCAGCTATGTGACTGCCGACAGCAAAAAGGAGGTCGGACTTGAGATCCATTCGGGTCGCAACCGGGTTGTAAGGAGGATGTTTGAACACCTGGAATACCGCGTGACCCGCCTCGACCGGGTCTACTTTGCAGGTCTTACAAAAAAGAACCTGCCCAGGGGCAAATGGCGTTTCCTTACCGATCAGGAGGTGAGTCGCTTAAAAATGAACGCATACGAATAGGTCCATGGAGCACAAAGCAGGATATGTAAACATCCTCGGAAAACCCAATGTTGGGAAATCCACGCTGATGAATGCCATGGTAGGTGAAAAACTCTCCATTATCACTGCCAAGGCCCAGACTACACGTCACCGGATCCTTGGGATTGTGAATGATCCAAATTACCAGGTTATCTTTTCTGACACACCCGGAATTCTGGAGCCCAACTACAAACTGCAGGAAGCCATGCTCAAGGCTGCCCGGTCGGCCCTTGTGGATGCCGATGTAATTGTTTACATGACCGAGATCGGTGAGAAACCGGATCCTGAGGAGACTTTCCTGAGAAAACTGGTGAAGTTCAAAACACCGGTTCTTCTGGTCATCAATAAAATCGATCTTAGTAACCAGGAACAGGTTACCGAAGCCATGGAGATGTGGGATGGGATCCTCCCCAAAGCGGAAAAGATACCCATCAGTGCCCTGGTGAAATTCAATGTTGACCTGGTTTTCCGCCGGATTCTCCACTACCTTCCCGAATCGCCTCCCTACTACCCCAAAGATGCACTCACTGATAAATCCGAAAGATTCCTCACCGGCGAAATGATCAGGGAAAAAATCCTGCTTCAGTATAAACAGGAGATCCCCTATGCTGTGGAGGTTGAGATTGAATCCTTCAAAGAGGAGGCAAATCTGATCAGGATTTATGCGGTCATTTATGTGGAGAGAGAGAGTCAGAAGGGCATCCTGATCGGGAACGGTGGCAAAGCCCTGAAAAGGGTAGGCCGGGATTCACGACTTGATATGGAAGCTTTTTTTAATAAGAAGGTTTTCCTGGAGATGAAGGTCAAAGTGAATAAGGATTGGCGAAACAACGAGAAACAGATCAGGAAATTCGGATACCTCTAAATCAATTTGCATATGGGGAAAATAGTGGCCATTGTCGGAAGACCAAACGTAGGTAAATCAACCTTTTTCAATCGTCTCACGGAATCCAGGCAGGCGATCGTGGACGAGGAGAGCGGTGTAACCCGTGATCGTCACTATGGGAAGGTAATCTGGAATGGCCACGAATTCAGCATCATCGACACCGGCGGATATGTAGTCAACTCCGATGACGTGTTTGAGGAAGAGATCCGTAAACAGGTGATTCTGGCCATCGATGAGGCCGATGTAGTGGTCTTCCTGGTAGATGTAATTTCCGGCATCACAGACCTGGATGCGACCGTTGCGGAGATGCTGAGAAAAATCAAAAAACCGGTGGTCCTGGTGGTCAATAAGGTGGATAACTCCCAGCGGCTCTTTGAAGCCACCACTTTTTACGGTCTGGGACTTGGAGATTACTACCCCCTCTCTTCCATTAACGGAAGTGGAACAGGTGAGTTACTCGACCACCTCACTTCGCTCTTCGGGGACAAGAAAGAGGAGGTTGTGGAGGAAGAGATTCCTAAAATTGCTGTGGTGGGGCGTCCCAATGTTGGGAAATCCTCATTTGTGAATGCTCTGGTGGGAGAAGAGAGAAACATTGTAACTCCCATTTCCGGAACCACCAGGGACTCCATCCATACCAGGTATACCAAATTCAACCATGACTTTATCCTGGTGGATACCGCCGGTCTGAGAAAAAAGAGCAAGGTGAAAGAGGACCTGGAATTTTACTCGGTGATGCGGTCGGTAAGGGCTATTGAAAATTCGGATGTGTGCCTCCTGATGATCGATGCTACCATCGGGATCGAGGCACAGGATGTGAATGTCTTTCGCCTGATCGAAAGAAACTGGAAAGGTGTGGTTTTACTGGTGAACAAATGGGACCTGGTGGAGAAGGAGACCCAAACCATGAAGGAGTTTGAAAAACAGATCAAGCTTCGGCTGGAACCCTTCGATGATGTACCCATTCTGTTTGTATCGGCGCTCACCAAACAGAGAATCCATAAGGCGTTGGAAGTGGCCGTTCAGGTATATGAGAATCGAATACAACGAATTCCCACCTCCAGGCTTAACGAGGTGATGCAGGAAGCCATTGAAGTAAATCATCCCCCATCGGTAAAAGGAAAATTTATTCAAATAAAATATGTGACCCAGCTTCCCACCCACGCCCCCTCTTTCGCATTTTACTGCAACCTCCCTCAATATGTACGCGAGTCCTACAAGCGATACCTTGAAAATAAGATCAGGGAACATTTTTCTTTCACGGGTGTTCCTATAAAAATATTCATGCGGAAAAAATAGGCAGGATTTTTGTAGTTAAAGAGTATGATGAAACTTGCACACTTTGCCTTTTGGATGGGGTTGATGCTGCTGGTCTCCTGCAATGAGGTCACTGAGGTTTACCCCGACGAACCGGTGGTGGACTACCAGGGATTTGGAATCTATATTTCCGAGGATGAACTTGGCAATAAAGTGGTGATTGGCAGGATTACCTTCGATTTTACCGATGGGGACGGAAACCTGGGATTGCAACCGTTTGAGGAAAACTCAAATCCGCTCCTTCCAGACAGCTTAAAGTACAATTTCTTCCTGCAGTTATATGACCTCGAGGGATATGAGTTTGTAAAGATACCCGAATCGAAAGGCGGGATTCTGAAATACAGGATTCCCTATTTGAATAAACATCCAACGAAGGGCACCATGGATCTTGATATTTCATACCCGGTTATCGTCCACGATACCATTTTCTATACCTTCTATATCATGGACAGGAGTTTTAACAGGAGTAATACAGACACCACCGATGTGATTGTATTAAGCGGAATTGACCTGGATCAGTATTAGGAATGGCTCCCCTGCCTACAACTTGATCCCCATAAAGAGTACATCATCCACCTGTTCAAGATCCTCCTTCCAGAGGAAAAAGTTGCTTTTGATATAGTTATACTGCTCCTCCATGGGCTTTTCATGGATATCCCTCAACAGGTTCTTGAGTCTCACCATCTTGAATTTTCTGCCCAGCGGTCCGCCAAACTGATCGGGATAACCATCCGAAAACATGTATATAATATCTCCCTTCTTAAGCTGGAACACCTGGTCTATGAAATCTTTCTCCGACCGGTCCTCGTCCATTTGACCTCCAATGGAGCTGCGACTCCCTTTGATATAGATCTGCTCATCTCCAGCGTAAACAATCACAGGTCGCATGGCCGAACTCACCGTCAGTTTATAACTTTTCGTATCTATCTCGGCCACAATAATATCCATTCCGTCATTGGAACCGCTGGCCTCCTTATTCTGATTAAGGGACTCCCGCACCTCATTATCAAGGGTAGTGAGTACCTGTGAAGGTTTCTGGATACCGGCCCTGAGACAAATATCTTTGATCAATGTGGTACCGATCATGGACATAAAGGCTCCCGGCACCCCATGCCCGGTGGAGTCGGCGCAAACCACCATAAACCGGTCCTCTGCTACCCTCTCATACCAGTAAAAGTCCCCGCTCACAATATCCCTGGGCTGGTAAAAAACGAAGCTGCCCGAAAATGCATCATGGAGTTTTTTGATAGGTGGCAGGATGCTGGCCTGAATCCGCTGGGCATAGTTAATGGAGTCGGTAATATCCCGGTTTTTCACCTCGATCTCCTCCTTCTGCATAATCACCTCCCTGGTACGTTCATCCAACTGGCGCTGAAGATATTCCTGAATCGCCTTCTGGTTTCTCTCCCTTATTTTGAAAATAATAAAGATGGTGGCCAGAACCAGTAAAATGGCAGTGGTGATAAACCACCAGGCTTTCCAGATGGGTATTTTAACAATGATCTCGAGACTGATGGGCTCCATTGTACAATTCCCGTTGCTGTCGCACGCCCTGAGGAGGAATTGGTAATTCCCATCCTCCACCCTTCCGTAAAAGGCGTAGGGTACCCCGGAAACATCGGACCACTCATCTTCATAGCCCTCAAGTTTATACTGGTAGGTAACCTGCTCGGGATTACTCAGGTTGATTCCCACAAAATCGATCCGGATACGATACCTGTCATACTTAAGCTTTATGGGCTGGGTGGGATCATAGGGTATGTCTGAGATAACCACCGATTTAAGACTTAATCTTGGCGGGACGGTATCCTCTTTCGCCTGAAAGGCATCATACCTGATCACACCAAGGGTGGAACCAAACAGCAGGCCTCCGGATGGAGTGCTGATGGATGCATTGCGTGATATGTCGGATGTAAAACCTGCCTCTTTCCCAAAGGTTCGGATTATATCTCGTTGAGGATCGATGCGGCTAAATCCCTCCCTGTGACCGATCCATACATAACCCCTGGGATCGAGACCGATCGAATAGATATATTCATTTTTCAGGCCTGTTTCTGCGTTGAACCACGACAGGGTGTCATCTGCAAACATAAAGACACCATCTCCATAGGTACCTGCCCATATAGCCCCGTTCTTATCCTCCGCAAGAGAGATGAACTCAAGCTTGGGTTTTCCTTCTATAATTACCTCCTCTATCTCCTGATTGGGCCTGATCCCAAACAAGCCGCTGGTGAGCGTTGCCACCCATGCAATACCCTCGCGATCTACCAGGATATCATTCACTTTGTTATGGGGGAGACCATTGGTGGTTGAAAAGTAGGTGCGATGTCCGTTGGCCGGATTGTAAGTGTAGACTCCATTATTGGTGGCCACGAAGATACTATCCCCGTTCCCGTCAATGGCGTTTACGATATTGTCCAGTGAATTCCCTGAAACAAGCAGGGGACGGATCCGAAGGCTCCCATCCTCCTTCATATACAGGCCACTCTCCCTGGTTCCGATATAGAGATCATTACCTGAATCAAGGTATAGAGCGGTGATATCGTCTGCCGGTAATCCGTCGCCAGTTCCCATGAAGGAATATCGCCCAGACACCTCTGAGTAATAAGCAAGCCTGGAATTGCCTCCGAACCAGTAATCGGTCCCCCTGTTACATATGGCACTCACCCCGGGGAACTGCACATCATCCCAGATATCAATAAAAGTGAATGCCTGGTCGCGTAATACGGCAATTCCGTTCCCCTGGGAGGAAAACCACTGGTTACCCTCCTCATCGATAAAAACCTGGTTGATGTACTCATCCGGAATGCCGTTCTCCTGGCTGAAAAGAACGGAGTTTCCAATCTCACCATTTTCGTCAAGCTCAATCCGGTGAATCCCTTTGCCATAGTCGGTTATCCAGACCCTTCGCCTGCCATCAAACCGGATCGATGTAACACGGGCATATCCCAGTCCCGCCTGCTCACCGATCTTGTGGACTTCAAACTGCAAGGGGTCATACCCGCTTCCTATGATTGAGTAGATCCCTTCATCTTCTGTACCTACCCAGAATTCACCCGGATGGATGGCAGGCACGATCTCCTGAACCACCATGTAACGCAGTTCGGCGATATCTCCTGTATGAACATAGGTATCCAGCGATTCATCAAAGCGGAAGATGCTCAGCCCGTCGTTTGATCCCACCAACAAGACACCCTCGGGGGTGATCTGAAAATTATTGAGAAACTTGCCTGCAAAGGGATTGTTCTGGTCTCCCGGAACTCCGCCCACATAGCGAACCTCAAGATTGGGAGAAATAATCATCAGGCCACTCTGCTGCAGAAGCGCAATGATGTTTCCGCCTGCATCTTCCCGGATGGCATGTATGGATGAACGCGGACCCTCCAAAGGTGTGATTTGCCTGAAACGTCCCTCTTCCAGCATGGAAATCATTCCATTGTCGTGGCCGAACCATAACCTTCCCCTGGAGTCGAGCAGGCTGCAAAAAGCAATGCTGGAGGGAACCGAATCTCCCTGAAACTCCTGGTCAAATACTTTGCCGTCGAACCGGCAAAGGCCCTGGCCGGTACCTACCCACAGGAATCCGTCGGGATCCTGGTTTATGGTATAGGCAAATTTGTCGCACAGTCCCTCGGCTAAACCAAAATTGAAAAACTGATAGGTCTGGGCTGACCCTCCAAAAGAGATCAGCATCAGGGTAAACAGGAGCGGTAACCTTTTCACGCGAGCAAATGATTTTATACTATTCTATGGGTTCAAACTCCACCTCACCCCTGTACTTGGGAACACCGCCGATGGGGATGGTGTAGAACGGCAACGCTTCGTCAAACTGGTTGCGAACATTTACAACCACATTATTATTTTTCACCAGCGGTACTGCTTTCACAAAACGAAAATCATAAGAGGTCCCGATCTCCTCAGGCTGAACCACAAGATCATCGAAAGCCCAGTTGTCCTCTTTCGATATATTCACCTCCTGACCCTGCCTGGCCACTGAGATCACCACGATACTCCCGTCATTATCCCAGTCGAAATTGGACACTTTTACAGATTTGGTACCCACCTCCACGTATGGATAGATATGAGCAACCTCCTGGGTGGTGTTATGCATCCTGAACGAGTATTCGTATGCAAAAGCATTGGCTCCCTCAATGGGTCTGTTCTCCTCGGCATTGGTGCTCAGGAAATAACGATACATATTTCCGTCATCACCCTCGACTCCTTCGCAAATAATCTTGAATACCCGGCCGTGATACTGCTCCACATATTCACCCTGAACCGGGTTAAAGGGCCCAAAGGTGTACCAGCTGTTATCATACCTGGGATTCTCAGCAAAAGCACGTGAAGCCAGCAGGGTCCCGCTCTTGTAGTTTCCTATGGGAGAAGTCTCACGCGCAAAGGGTTCAGACCAGGCGGTCTCCCCGCCATAGACTTCATACACCTGCCTGGTGTTAAAAACACCGGCTATTTCATCAATCTCGCCTCCCGTATCGGGATCAAATACCCGGATGAAAAAGGGTTGGGTGTACTCCTCGGGTATAAGGAAGAAAAAAGCCTGGGAGAAATCATCATCGCCCCAGCTGGTTTCTGCTGAGGGTCCGAAGGTCATCAGGTAAGGAATGTTCTCCTCCACGTTGGGTACCGGCTGAGAAAATCCTAAGACGCTAACTGTCAATAAGATAACTATATATATTTGTCTGATCATTTGTTCCTTTTTTCTATTAGGACTAAAAGTATACAAAATTCGTGCAAAAAAAAACACGAGTTATAAACGAACGTGTAACTAACTGTAAATGTGAGAAATGAAACTATTCAGAGGTTACCACCACCTCCTTGAAATTGGCACGTACCTGGGGCTCATGCCTCCTGCCCTGCTTTCGTTCCTCCACTCCAAGTATGACTTTGAATTTTCCCGGATAGTTGTACGTGTGCGGAACAGAAATGCCCTGTCCGAACCTTCCATCTCCAAAATCCCATACATACCGGCCCACATCAAACCCGGGCAGATAGGATTGGCTTCCGTCAAAATTTACAACCGTTCCCGCCCGGATCGTGTCAGGGCAAACGATCACAGCCTGTTCATTGAGCTCGATGTCCAGGTTCTTCACAGTCTGCCCCTCCACAAGGGTATCCAGCTGAATATCATAAACATTCAGTTTGCATACATAGGTGCCCGGTCCGGGAAACTTATAGATAATGTCGTGGCCGGGGATGGTTAATGTATCGTTGATGGTCCAGGAATAGTTGAAGAGGTTTGTATCCACCGTATCCAGTTTCCGGTCATAGATCCTGTATTTGTAGAAGGTCTTTTTGATGGGTGCAACCGATTCAAATACCGGAATATCGGTTGCAAATTCAAAAATATCTTTGGATCCGCCCAGGCGATCGCTGGTGAGGTACCCGCTTTTCATATCGGCATTGAACCAGGCATGATAATCGTTGGAGAGGGAATTAAATGGTGGCAGAAGTTTGATGGCTGCGATCCACTTCCCATGGGTGTTTATGGTTTCGAACAGGTCATACCCGGCCTTATCGTTGTCATGCCCATTCGAGGAAAATACCAGTCTGCCCGATTCATGAAAGGATGGATAGATCTCATTCCCCGGTGAGTTTACGCCTGGGCCCAGGTTTTCGGGTTTGCTCCAATGTTCACCGTTAAGGTGCGAAACGTAAAGGTCAAATCCGCCTTCACCACCCGGGAAGTTGGCTGAAAAAAAGAGGGTGTGGCCATCTCCACTTAATGCAGGAGAGAAAAGCCAGGACTGGGGATCGTTATATTCGTATGGTCTTATATTCACCCAGTTTCCATCTACATTTTCAGAAAAATAGAGCCCCAGCGGATCAAAATCCCGGTTATCGGCAGAGGGCCTCTGCTGCGCAAAGACCATGGTTTTGAAATCACCGGTGAATGAGACCGGTCCCTCGTGCATCTGTGTAACCAGTGCATCGACGAACGGTCTCTTCTGCCCGGTGCCCGGCTGGTACCAGAACATGGTAAAAAGCCTTCGGCCCTGGCCATCGGTGGGACTGCTGGCACCCACACTGGTAGATTCGGTAATGTATACCACGCCATCCTCATAGGGTACAGCTGCAGCCTCAGCCAGCCCGGTGGAGATACGGGCCTGCTTGGTGACCTTGTAGTACTCCTGTGCCGATAATGATGTCAGCAAAATAATCAGGGCTCCTATGGTCAATAATCTCCTTTTCATGGCCTAAAAATAGAACGGATCATCGGGAATGGTCTTGATCACCGGTCTCAGCTCCCAACGCAAAACGATTTCATGGCTTCCTCCCAGGGCAGTTCTCACCGCACCTGTTCCAATGGTATAAGCATACCCCACCATCCACTGTGAATTGATCTGGAAATTCAGCAGGGCAATCACATAGTTGGGATAATCGTACGCTCCCCCGATGAATACACGTGAATCCATCAACCCCACATTCATGCTGGCCTTGAATCCGGTCATAGATTTACTGTAATCCACAATGAATGAGGGCTTCAGACGAAAAGCCCTGCTGATATCGAAAAGATAAGACCCTGTAACGATCATCCGGTAATCCTTTGGATTGGCAGTCAGCTTCTGGTCGGGACCTGGAATGGCCAGGAGCTCGGGTACCGACAGACCCACGAAAAAGCGATCTGTGTAGTAAAGCACCCCTGCCCCGAAGTTGGGGAACCAGCGTTGATAAACATCCCCAACCGGGTATAAAGGATCGTTTGGATCCCTGATCCAGACACCATCCGTATTGCTGTTAACCCCGTAGATCCCGGCCGAGAGTCCGAAGGACAACCTGCCCGTTCCCAGGTAGAGGCGATAGGCATAGGTGGTCATAAATGAATAAAGACTCTGGTCGGGGGGAGAGCTGTTGTATGCCACTACAGCGCCCAGAGCCACCTTGGAGTTCCCCACAGGTGTATGCACATTCATTTGCATGTCCATGGGACCTACCCCACCATAGAGCGGTGAGCGGTAGATTGCACTCAGGCTGATTGCATCCCGGAACCCTGAAAAGGCCGGGTTGTATGTGGTCCATGCCAGGTGGTAATTACTCACAGATGGGATCAGCGTGTTCTGTGCAGAAACGCTGATCGCTGCAAAAAGGCAGATTCCTATGAATAATTTGCGGATCATCTGTTTATTCCCTTACGATAATGTAGTGTTTCTTCTCCAGTTTATCGGTCGATCCATCCTTCTGGTCGATCTTTACATTCAATACGTAATAATAGGTGCCGGCAGGAACCAAATTCCCGTTGTCGGCCTTTCCATCCCATACCACCATTTCATCCTCCCTGAGCCCACCCTCGATCACCTCGGCATCGTAATCAATCTCCCCTATATTCTCCCGGGTAATGGTTCTGACGGAATTCCCAAGTGCATTGAAAATCGAGATGGAAAATTCAGTCGCCTCTGCCAGTCCCCTGATGATGAAATAGTCGTTCACCTGATCCCCGTTGGGGGAGATTCCCTCGTAAGGCTGAGCTTCATCCTGGGTGATTACGGTGAAGTCGTCGTCAAACACACAAACTCCATTCACGATCTCCCATTTGAATTCGTTTCTCTCGCCCTTATCCAGGCCGTAGACAAGGGTCTTCGGATCATGCTCATCTTCAAAATCTCCACTTCCCACAGTCACTGTCCATGTACCCACTCCGGCAGTAGGAGGATCCGCATTGAGCTTGACGGTGTTGGTCAGGTATATGGTATCATCCTCACCGGCGTAGGGTGGTTCGGGCTGTTCAAAAAAGCTGATTTTCACCGTATCCGTTCCGCTGCAATCACCCGCTTCACTGGTAAAGTAGAGGGTATAGGGCAGGTGTGCCCATGCATCAGGATCCGTTGGATCGATGGATGCCCGGACTGAAAGAGCCAGGGGATCGGGCAGGAAGCCCAGTTTACCGGGAAAATCGCTTGCCCAGGATCCGGTACCGTGATCGGGATCAACCACCAGCGACACTTCATTATCACACACTGAACTGTCGGTAAGCTCGGTGGTGACTGTAATCACCGGGTCGGGGGTCATGAACACCTCGATGGGCACATTTCCAACCAGGTTTTGGGCCGGAGCTACACACTCTGTTCCGTCGGTCAGTCTATAGAGTAACTTCCCGATGGTATAATGGTACTGTGTACTCAACGCATCGGTACTCAGTTTCACCTCCACCGTTCCGTCACCGTCCAGCAGCTGTGGATCGAGCAGTTCCGCATGAACCCCGTCGGAGAGTGAGATCTCCCATGGGGTAAGATACTGCACCAGATCCTCTATGTTCAGATCCACCTCCAGCAGAACATCCTTCTCACATGCCTTTGGCAGATCCCCTGCCAGTGTTCCTCCAGGAAGCTCCATCATTGTAATGGACATATTCCCGGAGGTATCCTCACACTCACCAATCACCACAATCCGGTTGAACTGTCGTGAATCCAGGGCGGTAAAGGTGTAGGGCAGATCTTTTCCTGTACCCATCTCGGCTCCTGTGGCGAAATCCCTCCATGAATACAAAGTGGCCTCCTCGCTGTCTCCGGTTGGCATCTCACCGTGAAGCACCTTTTCGGTATTCAAGCAGGCTGAATCAGCCGGGTCAATTTCATTGCCGGATATGGCCGTATGGATCACAATATGGATCGTATCCGAAACTTGAGAACACACCTGGTTCTGTCCTCCCAGACTGGGACCACTCAATACAACCCTTCGGTACCAGTAGTCCTCCGATAAACCAAGCTGGGGATGATCTGTATAGTTCAATTCAGCCGGACCATAAGAAACCTGGCTCCAGGGGCCGGGAGTAACCGTTCCCGTTGCCTGTTCCCACCTGTAATTCCTGGTAGGATCATTCCCACCCTGTGTGGCCCCGCCACCCGGCTCTGCTCCCGATGCAGGGTTTTGCATCAAACCGGCCAGAAAATCAAACTGACAATTGACGGTAACATCTGTTAAAATCCTATTGCCGCTGATGGCGGGAAGCACCTGGATGGTTTTGGCAGCACTGGTATTCTTACAGACCCCTTCCTGGCCGCCCGAGCTTACTACCCTCCGGTAAAAAGTGGTATCGCCGGTCATCACCGGCGGGGTATAACTCTGCAAGTTGTTCCCGTTGGTATTGTCGGCCTCCACCCAACCCGTTTCTGCAGTACTGGACTCCCATTTGTAATAAATCTGAGCCGGGTGTCCCCCACCCGGAACAGAACCCTGCATCAGCTCGGGCTGGTCACCGGTACAGACCGTCTGATCGGCCGAGGTGATGAGGTTATTGGTAATGACCGGTACATTCAGGATCTCTACCGGGGTGCTGAAATCCACGCATGCATCTCCATTCCCTGAAAGCACCTCCCTGCGATACCAGATGGTGGCCGTAAGGTTTCCGGGCTGGTAAGCGGAAACAGTAGCCCCGGCGACCTCCGCCCAGGGGCCTGTGATTAAAGGTCCGCTCTGCCAGCGATACCGCCAGTTGGTCGGATCGGGATCACCTCCTCCGAGGGTAAATTCCGGATTTTGTATAATCCGTTCTGGTGCAGTATTCACACAAATGGTATCATAATCGGCGATAATATTACCGGAGATCGGAGCAAATACTGTGATCCTCAGTGCCGCAGAGGTATCCACACAGGCACCCGAGGTGGTAACCCTTGCAAAATGGGTGGAAACATTCAGACCCGCCGGAGGGACATAGCCGGGTTGGGTATTGGTACCGTCGGCGGGGGAATAAATCCCGCTTCCTTCATCTTTCTGCCAGCTGTATGTATAGGTACCAATGCCGGCGCCTGGTGATCCCACCGGAACAAATGGAACCGGGATATTTCCCTGGCACACGGTATCGGGCGCCGATATGGTGTTGTTGGTGATGGCCTGGTGCACATATACTGCAATGCGGAAGCTTGTGTCGGGGGGTAAAATCTGGGGAACCTCTTTCACGATCCTCCTGAAGTAAGTTGTATCCGCAAGCGGAGTGTTAAATGTCAGGGATTGCCCGGTTGCTCCGGGAACAACCTGCCACTGATTCTGAGTGCTGGAACTATCGATCCAGCTATAGGAATAGCTTCCGCTACCCCCCTTTGGTTTCGATGCAAGGATTGGATCCGGTACCTGGTCGGAGCAGACCCAGAATTCGCTGGGAACTGAATTGAAGAGGAATCCGCGAAGGGGTGCATCAAGCCCGTCTTTCCTTTTAGGTGGAGCTCCGTCTGCAGCTCCATTCTTTATGCCTGAGGTCAGGTACATACCACTCGCCCCAAAACCAGTCTCATCAGGGCTGACCCCGGGCTCATCAGTTCCTGCAAGCCAGAAGATTCCCCCTCCACCTCCGCCACCCGGACCGGTTGCATCAGTGAGGTGATTGGTGTTGCCGCCCGAACCGCCAGCGGCAGAGAGCCGCGGATTGTCTTTGTAACCACTCACATCAAGAAGGATGGCTCCGCCACCGCCGCCACCACCTCCGGCCCCGGTGGCATTTGCTGTTACCGAAGATCCGTTAGCCCTGATCCAGTTCCCGTTTCCCCTGATGGTATCGGCTATGATGATCACCAACCCTCCGCCGTCACCGCCCCCGGTTGTGGTTCGACCGCTGATCACGGTCCCTGTTCCGCCTCCCCCTCCAAAGAAAATCCTGTTATGACGATTCAAAGAGGCTACGTTGATGTAATATGCATCATTGCGTCCCAGGTCGAATCCTCCGGCACCCCCTAAATTCAAAGCACCCGGAGCACACAGTGCAGATTCATTCCCGCCTTTACCTCCGCTGGAGAAATTTGATCCTCCTCCACCTCCCGAAAACCTGGCGTTTCCCCCACCTCCCCCGTTGATGTTCCTGGCTTTTCCACGCATCAGATCAAAACGGGTATCGGTGGTTCCTTCCCCTTTTATCCCGGCCCTGATGTGGTCGATGTGGTAAAAATTACTATCGTAAAGGACAGGATTAACGGAGGAGCAGTCACCATTATAATAGGGGGTTGAAGCGACCGCCCCCCTGAATCCTTTCCCGGAAACATTAATATCTCCATTGAGCTCCAGGACCGTTCGTACAAACAGGGCCACTACCCCGCCTGTACTTCCATTCCAGTCCTGCGCCGTAACTCCTGAGGGCATCACAAGGGCACTGTGGTATGAAGGCACCCTGATCAGCTGGGCTACCTCACCAGGCCCCATGGGTCCGATCTCAGGTCTTACGGAGGTATTGAAAACAACGGTGTTCCCATCGATCTTATCGATGATCAGGAAGGCATACTTGCCTGTATTACGCGGATTCTGGGCATCCCTGCCAATATCACCCTCCCCGAATATATTTGTCAGCTCGATCTCTGCGCCCTGAACACAATAAATCATCACTGTATCGCCCGGGTTAAAACCGGTGGCATCGGTCAGCAGGACCGAATCCACATTATTGCTTTCCCAGGCAAGAATGGTTTCAATGGCTGCGTAGTGGTTGATAATGCCAGATACTGATTCAGTCTGCGCATGTCCCGGGCCGAGAAATAAGCCCAATAGGATGAGTGTCAGGTATATTTTCCTTCTAGGGAGCAAGTTGGGATTTAGCTTTTTGATTGCAAGCCAATATAATAATAAAAATCATTATTCTCTCCCGGAGAAGAAATCTAATCCCGTCACTTTTCAACCGGTTTGTTCTGCTTTTTCAACCATCAACGGAAGGGAAACGTAAAAGGTGGTCCCCTTGCCGTGCACCGTATCGTACCAGATTTTTCCACCCAGTGATCTAACGATGCTGCTGCTTATGGCAAGACCCATTCCCATTCCACCCGATTTGGTGGTAAAGTTGGGCTGAAACAGTTTGTCCCTGATTTCCTCCGGGATTCCGTTTCCGTTATCGGTGATGCTCACCACCGCACTCAGATCGTCCACCGCCAGCCCGATGCGGATGATTCCCTTTCGGTTTCTTGGGATGGATTGGAGCCCATTTTTCACCAGGTTGATAAAGACACGCATCAGCTGCTCTTTATCTGCGAAAACATAGACTTCCCTCTGGGGGCCGGTATCAAGAATCATCTCAGTCCTCTCGGTTGCCTCAAAAAGCTGCAACAGGTTGTGCAGCTTATAAACAAGCTCCAAACGGCTGCTTTTGGCTTTGGGCATTTTTGCAAAATCGGAAAACTCGTTGGCGATGGCACTCAGGGAATCGATCTGCTCAACAAGGGTGGAAGAGATCCGCTCTACCATTGCCGCGTCGGCTACCCCTTCCCCCAGGGCACGTTGGAGGTGCTGCACATTCAGTTTCATAGGCGTCAGCGGGTTCTTTATTTCATGGGCAATCTGTTTGGCCATTTCACGCCAGGCTGATTCCCGCTCACTCTGTGCCAGCAGTCCGGCGCTTTTTTCCAGCTCCTGCACCATATAGTTATACTCCTCCACCAATCCCCTGATTTCATCACTCCGGTGATAGACGATCGTTTCATTCTTGGCGCTGAGACTGATCCGGGCAATACGGCTTTGTAACATCCTCAGAGGCTGGGTGATCCGGTCGGCCAGAAATACACTCAACCCCAGTATGACCAGCAGAAGGATCAGGTATATATTGATCACAGCCACTACCATATTGGTTACATCTCTTGTAAGGGCACCCGACTGGGTAAAGTATGGCAGATTCAGATAGGCCAGAAAATGGTTCTCGCCATTTAAAAGGGGTACATAGGCCGAAATGTAATTCAACCCTCCGATGTGCTCCTGATGAATGATTTCAGATGCCCTGCCCCCCGAGAGGTCCTCATAGACAAGCCGGTTCATTCTCATGCTGAGCAGCTGGCTTTCGAAGATCTCCCCCCTGGAGGTGGCCAGCAACTCCCCGTTTTCGTCATACAGGTTAATGTCCGTATAGAATACATTGGAGAATTTCCTCAACAGTTCATCCAGGTTATAATAGCTGTCGGAGGACCAGTTCCTGAGGTCCTTCTCATACTCCACCTTGTGAATAAGTTCGATATAAACCGATCGCATGGTATTCCGAAGGCTGTCGTTGTTTTTATCCCTGTACTGTTGAACAATGAAAAAGATCGTTCCCGAACAGATCAGGACAAAGGTGAGAAAGAGGGTCCCCACCATCGAGTACTGGATCCTGTTTTTAAAGCTCCAGTCGAAACCAGGTCTCTTTTTCCCGGCATCCACCAGGAGAAAAATCATCCCCAGCATCAGGAAGTTCAGGGCAAAGATGTAGGAGAAGGAGATCAGGTTGTCGACCAGGGTTACCGAGGGACTGCCCACAATGATTGTATTATCCTTATCCACATTGTAAATTTTGTGGTCCCATCCCCCCATGGTTACCCTCTCGAAAGTCTCCTCCCCACTGGTGTAGAAAGCCGACAATCTCCGGTAAGAAAAATCGCCGTTTCGGGTAATCAATATCCCCTTGTTATAGCGGGCATAAGAGAAATCCAGATTGGTAAGGTCGCTGTACCGCTCATCCAGCAGCAGTTCCGGATAACCCAGTTCCTCAGAGATGATTCTTGAATCCAGTTCAATAAATATGCGGTGTTCCTCCCCGGCCAGAAGGTAAGGGATCACTGCAAGGTAAGAGATTCTGCCATTCAGGTTATCCAGAAAATAAAAATCGCTGCCCGGCACCTCAATTCCTTTGGTCTGAATCATCTCTTCAAAAAAGGTATAACAGTGATACCATTCGTCATCGGGTGGAGCCAGGTAGACCCGGTCACCGGGACGACAAACGGTAAACTGAAGTTCATATTTTGTAAGGTAACCGGAAAAATAGTTACGATTAAGGTGACCCACCAGCGGTTCGATCTCTATGAAAGGATCCATGTATTGGGCCAGCAGAGAATCATTCCGGATGGCCTGGCTGAGGTCACTGAAAAGCATCTCTGCCACCGGATCGTGCTCGGTGGAGAGTTTTACCAGTTCCACCTCCTTCTGCCGGTCCACTTTGATCCGGTTGTACTCCTGAAAACGAATCACAAGGAAGAAGGAGACAAAGAACAAAAGGAAAATGTACCTTGAAAAAGGGATACGGTCCGGATGTCCATGGCGGATATAAAGTTGCCCCAGGAGCATCAGCGTGAGCCCGGCCCAGCCACTCCATGAACCATTTTCCCATGGCAGCAGGTATGCCAGCAGGAAAGTGACTGAAATGGCTCCGATACCGTACAGGGCGACCCTCCAGGTTTTGGTTTGGGCGCAGGTAATGGCCCGGTCCATTACCATTCCAATGGATGTAAACCACATCATGATCACAGCGAGGGCCACAAAGCTGTAAGTCGACAGGGTTATAACCCTTTGGGGCTCCAGGGAGATCATCGAATCGAGAACAAGGCTGCGCAGAAGCTGCTCCACCAGCAGGAACATGAGCGCCCCCATCATAAAGATCAAAATGGACAAAACCCTGCAGGATATGCGGTTGCCTGTTTTTGTAACTGTTCTCTGCCTGTAAAAGAGGGCTACAAGAGCCAAAACCGAAACAGAGATCACAAGCAGATGTCCAAGGGAGGCAAATAATCGATTTGCAAAAATATCGGGCTGGAACAATGTTTCATTTTCAAAGAGACAGGCAATACCGAAACGAAGGAAAAGGAGTGTCCCCGAGGGAATCAAAAGTGTTATTGCAGCAACCCATAACCATCTCCGGGTACCGGTAGCCCGGTCGGCCATGATGAACAATGCGGCCCAAAAAAGTATCATGAACCCTATGAATGCGATCCTGGTCACATGGCCGGGTACCTGCTTATCTTGTTGAACCATTTTGAAATCCAGTGAGAAGAGATATTCTCCCTCTCTGTTTAATACCGGGAGACAGCCCTCCTCCTCCAGAAACTCGATGGTAACCTCCGGATCCAGGTTAAAATCTTTCTGAAACCCGTTGATCAGGAATTCGTTCTGAAAAGGATAGTGTTTTCGGACCTCGATCAGTCCCAGTATAATTTTTTCTTCCAGGTGACTGGTCACTGTAACATAATCTGCATTCCGGAGCGAAAGAAACGGTTTTTTCAATCTGGGACTCCACCTCTCCTGGATGGGGATGGAGTGATCAGACCAGTATTTAAGTTCTCCCCCATCATAAAAAAAGATGGCGATATCCTTGCTGCCTGAGAGTTTCTGGTATTGCATTGACCTTCTGCCAAGCACCTCCAGGGGATCATCCTTTTCAAATTCAATTTCCAGTCTTGAAATCTCCTCCTTCAGAAACTGCTCCTTTTTATGCAAAACCCTCTCGAAATCAGCCTTCTCCCGGGCGTAGTCGTGCTGTTTTGCAGGACCTACTGCGGAGACCATCCAGATGACAAGGCAACCCAGGGTTGCAAGGAAAAGAAGATTCCTCTGAAGATTCCCATCACGCTGTTTTATTTTGTCCGACTGCTCCATAGTTTCGGTTTATTCGTGATGATAGGGCTCTCCCTTGAGAATGGTAAATGACCGGTAAATCTGCTCCAAAAACAGCAGCCTGATCAACTGGTGGGAAAATGTAAGCCTCGAAAGAGAAAACTTTTCGTCGGAGCGCCTATATACCTCCTCCGAAAATCCGTATGGCCCGCCGATCACAAAGAGCAGGTGATTTACCCTCCCCTCCAGCAGATTCAGATGTTCGGCAAAGCCAATGGAATGGTACTCTTTTCCCCTCTCATCCAGCAGGATCACATGGTCACCGGCTTTGACTCTTTTCAGGATCATCGCACCCTCCTTCTCCTGAACCTCCTTCATACTCATGTTACGGCTGTTTTTCAAATCCGGTACCGTTTCAATCACAAAAGGGACATACCGGACCACTCTTTTCCGGAACTCCTCCACACCCTCAAGGATGAAGGAGTCCCTGGTCTTTCCTGTCTGCAGAAGGGTAATGCGCATAACTACCGATTATAGAGGTTTTTTGTATCTTGCAACCACCAGACCCTTGGCCTGATTATTGTAGTGAAATACAAACATAATTCATTATTGGAGAATGGCCGCAAAGTACAGGTTCATAACTATTATTTTGATCAGTGTAAACTGCTTGCTGCCGGTAAGAGCGCAAACCGTTCCCGCTGAACTTACCAGTGCCATGAAAGCCGGTAATGCGGCAAAAGTTGCACTGTTTTTCCACGAAAGCCTCGAACTGACCATCCTGGAGAAGGATTACAGGGCCAGTAAAAACCAGGCTACCCGGATCATGGAAAATTTCTTCAGGGAACATCCTCCCACCGGATTTGTCATTTCATTCGAGGGAACGAAGGAGAAATCCAAGTATGCGATTGGCAATCTAACCACTTCTAAAGGAAATTTCAGGGTTAATATTTTTTTTATGAATATGAATGATAAACGCCTTGTTTATTACATGAGTATCGAAAAAGAGTCACAATATGAACTCTCTCCAAGACCTTGACCGGTCCATCGACCTGTGGTTTGAGGAAGATATCCGGGAGGGTGACCACACCACCCTTAGCACCATTCCGGCAGAGGCCACAGGCAGGGCGGTTTTGCATGTAAAACAGGAGGGAATTATCGCCGGAATTGCAGTTGCCGAAAGGGTTTTCAACCGTTTTGACCCACAGGTAAAAATGATCGCTTTTATGGACGACGGGAATTCCATATCGGTGGGTGACAAGGTGTTTGAAGTGGCAGGGAGAGTCCAAACGATATTGCAATGTGAAAGGCTTGTTCTGAACATCATGCAGCGAATGAGCGGGATTGCCACATCCACCAGGGAGTTTGTGCATCTGGTGGAAGGAACAGGAACCAGAATCCTGGATACGAGGAAAACCACCCCTGGATTCCGCCTTTTGGAAAAAGAGGCGGTCAGGTTGGGTGGGGGTGTAAACCACCGGTTCGGACTCTTTGATATGATCCTGATCAAAGACAATCACATCGACTTTGCAGGAGGAATTGAGCAGGCCATCCGGGGAACGCTCCAATACCTTGAGAAAAACAAACTCAACCTTCAGATTGTAATAGAGGCCCGCAACATCCGCGATGTGGAGGAGGTCCTCCGGATCGGGAATGTCAACCGGATGATGCTGGACAACTTCACCACCCGGATGACCCGTGAGGCTGTGACCCTGATTGACGGGCGCCTCGAAACCGAATCATCGGGAGGCATTACCCGTGATACCATCCGGGATTATGCCGAATGTGGAGTAGATTACATCTCGGTGGGGGCGCTTACCCACCAGGTAAAGAGCCTCGATTTGAGCCTGAAGGCAGATTTCTGAAAAGAATCATACCATGAACAGGGATCTTGGAGATGAACGTCGTGAATTTGGCTGGAAAAGGCTGGAAAGATCTGACCTGCCTGATGATCCCATGGTGCTTTTTTCTGAATGGCTGGACCAGGCTCTTCAATCCAATCATTCCGATCCCACCGCGATGACCCTGTCAACGGTGGAATCAAATGGGGTGCCCTCCTCCCGGATCGTTTTACTAAAAAAGGTTGTGGAGGATAGCCTGGTGTTTTATACCAATTATCAAAGTCGAAAGTCCAGGGAAATCAGAGCAAACAACAGGGTTGCAGCCCACTTTTTCTGGCCTGAACTGGAACGTCAGGTGAAAATTACCGGCCATGCCATGCCTGTCAAAGATGAAGATTCGGATCACTACTTCAGATCCAGACCCTACGAGAATAAAATTTCTGCCTGGGCCTCACCTCAAAGTGAGGTAATTCCGAACAGGGAGTACCTGGAAAAGGAGTTTGAGAAATACCGGAAGAAATACAACGACCCCGACGAAATTCCCCGTCCCGCTTACTGGGGAGGTTACGCCATCATTCCCTACCGCATGGAGTTCTGGCAGGGTGGTCGCAACCGGCTCCACGACCGCATCGAGTATACAAAAAAAGAGGAACGTTGGAATTCAGTCAGATTAGCCCCATAGCCGCGTGAAAATCTATGCTTTAAGTTTTTAGTTTTTGAATCTGTGCCTCCAGCATCTCGATCTTCCCTTCTGCATCGGCCATCTTCTGCCTCTCTTTCTCTACAATCTGCCGTGGTGCGCTTTGCACAAACTTTTCGTTGGCCAGCTTCTTCTGTACACTGGCCCGAAACCCCCTGGTATAGGAAAGCTCTTCCTCGAGTTTTACCAGCTCCTCCAGGGGGTTCACATTCAACCCCATGGGCACAAAGTACTCCACATTTTTCACGATAAAAGTGACGGTATCGCCGGGAACCTCCTCAACCTGATTGACTGACGACAGGTTGGCAAGTTTAAGCACTACCGGCTCCAGATCGTGGTGATAGACCGAATTTTCGGAGGGCCTTACCAGCAATGCAACACTCTCCCTTGGTGCAATACTCTTCTCCTTCCGGATGCTTCTGATCTGGGTGATCACCTCCTTCACATCCTCGAAGCGTCCGATCACCATCCTGTCCGCACCAGACAGGGCTGGCATGGGTGAAACCATCAGGCTCTCACCCTTTCGCCTCTCTTCCAGAAGTTGCCATAACTCCTCGGTAATAAAGGGCATGAAAGGATGAAGCAGGTGAAGAAGGCGGTCCACAAAAACCAGCGTCTGCCCATAGGTAACCCCGTCGATGGGTGCCTGGTAGGCCGGTTTAATGATCTCCAGATACCAACCGCTGAACTCCTCCCAGAAGAGCCGGTAAATGATCATCAGTGCATCCGAGATCCTGTACTTCCCGAACTGGCGGTCCACCTCTTCAAAGGCGCGGTCGAGTTGCGCATTAAACCATTGGACAGCAACTTCCGAATGAGCGGGCTGCCCAATGGCTGAATCCACCTCCCAGCTTTTGATCAGCCTGAAAGCGTTCCATATTTTATTGCTGAAATTTCTCCCCTGCTCGGTCAGGCTCTCATCGAATAAGAGGTCGTTACCGGCCGGAGAACAGAAGAGCATTCCTACCCTTACACCGTCGGCACTGTATTTTTTAATCAGCTCAATGGGATCGGGTGAGTTGCCCAGGGATTTGGACATTTTCCTGCGCTTGCTATCCCTTACAATTCCTGTGAGATAGACCGAATTAAACGGCTTATCACCCCTGTATTCATACCCGGCAATGATCATCCTTGCCACCCAGAAAAACAGAATCTCAGGGGCTGTTACCAGGTCATTGGTGGGGTAGTAGTATTTAATGTCTTCATTATCAGGATACCTGATTCCGTCGAACACCGAGATGGGCCAGAGCCAAGAAGAAAACCATGTATCCAGGACATCTTCATCCTGTCTCAGTCCGGTAACCTTCAGTGAAAGATTCCCTGTTTTCTCCACTGCAAGTTTCAACGCCTCCTCCAGGGTTTCTGCCACCACATAATCGTTATGCCCGTCGCCATAAAAGTAGGCAGGAATGCGATGCCCCCACCAGAGTTGCCGTGAGATGCACCAATCCTTCACATTTTCCATCCAGTGACGGTAGGTATTCTTGAATTTGGAAGGATGCAGCATGATGTCGTCATTCATGACATGGTCCAGTGCCGGATTGCCAAGCTTCCTCATCTCCAGGAACCATTGCAGGCTCAGCTTGGGTTCAATCACAGCTTCGGTTCGCTCGCTGAAACCCACCTTGTTCATGTAATCCTCCACCTTCACCAGGTTTCCTGCAGATTCAAGCTCAGGGATAATTTGCTTTCTTGCCTCAAACCGATCCACACCCACCATTATTTGCGCGGCTTCATTAAGGGTTCCATGATCACTGAAAATATCGATCGAGTCAAGGTTGTGCTTGATGCCCAGCTCATAGTCATTAATATCGTGCGCCGGGGTGATCTTCAGCGCCCCTGTACCAAACTCGCGATCCACATACTCATCCACAATAACGGGTACCGGACGGTTTATCAGTGGAACCAGCACCCTCTTCCCATGGAATCTTGTAAACCTTTCATCTTCGGGATGGACACAAACCGCCGTATCTCCCAGGATCGTCTCCGGACGCGTGGTGGCGATGGTGATAAACTCCTTTTCCCCCTCAACCCTGTATTTTATATAATATAACTTCGATTGTACCTCCCTGTAGTTCACCTCCTCATCCGAAACGGCTGTGAGTGCCTGAGGATCCCAGTTGACCATCCTCACACCCCTGTATATCAATCCCTTTCTGTAGAGATCCACGAATACTTTTATTACACTTTCCGAAAGCCCCTCATCCATGGTGAAGCAGGTGCGGTCCCAGTCGCAGGAGGCCCCCAGCTTCTTCAACTGTTCCAGTATGATCCCGCCATGTTTATGGGTCCAGTCCCAGGCATGCTCCAGGAACTCCTCCCTGGTCAGATCTGATTTTTTGATCCCCTGTTCAGCCAGTTTATTGACCACCCTGGCCTCAGTGGCAATGGAAGCATGGTCGGTACCCGGAACCCAGAGCGCATTTTTACCCATCATGCGGGCGCGCCTGATCAGAACATCCTGGAGGGTATTGTTGAGCATATGACCCATGTGCAGCACACCAGTAACATTGGGTGGGGGGATTACGATACAGTAAGGTTCCCGGTCATCAGGAGTGCTTTTAAAAAACTGATGCTCCATCCAGTAGGCATACCACTTGTCCTCCACGCTGGCCGGATCATATTTCGGGGGAATGTTCATTTTGAACTCTATTTTAAGTCCCGCAAAAATAGTAAAAAAAGGGACGGCAGAATGGTTTCACCGGTCCGGAAATCCCATTCACCGAATTTTACCATAAATTAACATTGAAAACTAATAAAACTAAAAAAGTTTTCATATACTTGCCGAAAATTTGGAAACCTGTGGAAGTCAGAGAGCGTATTTTAATTGAATCGGGACAACTTTTTGGAAAGTACGGCATACGCAGCATGACCATGGATGCCCTTGCCGAGGAGATGGGGATTTCAAAGCGCACCATTTATGAACGGTTCAAAGATAAGGATACGCTGCTTCTGGAGGTGATCAGGTATTACAAAACCCAGACAGAAGAGGAGGCACACAGACTGATTGATCAATCTGACAATGCCATTGAAGCGCTCTTCCGGATTATGAAGATGACCATCGGTCAGATGATGCAAATGAATCCCAGCTTCTACATTGATTTCAAAAAATACCACCCAAAGGTCTTCAAGGAGATTTTCCAGCCTGGCAATATCCGCGATTTCGCCCTTACCGGGAAACTGATTGAAACGGGGGTTCAGCAGAAGGTATTCAGGGATGATCTCAACATCGGGATCGTCAACCGTGCCCTGCATGCACTCTTTGACCTGTTTGGTCAGGACAGCAACCTTGTGGAGGCCGGGTATAACCGGAAAGATATGTTCAACCACATCATTATCCCTTTTTTCAGGGGTATCTCCACAGTGAAGGGCCAGAAACTCCTGGAGGATTGTAAAACCATTCTGGATTAATAAGCAAGCAGTAAAATCACAGATATGAGAAACAAGATGAAACAAATTATTTTAACCCTGATCCTGGCGGGCACAGCAATTGCCCCGGTAATGAGTCAGGAATCCTCTGCCGGAATTCCGCCGGAACCTGCAGAAGCGCTTATCCTGAGCCTGCAGGGGGCCATCGACCATGCCATCACCTATAACAAAAATCTTCAAAATGCGAGGATGGAGGTGCTGCGATCCAAAGCCAGCGTTTGGGAATCCATTTCACAGGGACTGCCTCAGGTGGATGGGGCCGTCGACTATATGACCTATTTCAATTACGAAATGGAGTTCAACTTTGGAATGGGCGGGGAGGCCCCCTCATTTACACCCGACCAGTTACAGGAAGCCTGGAACCAGACTTCCGCCCTTTTTCCAGGGGTTACCCAGCAGGATATTTACAACTACAGTGCAGGTTCATACTATGAAGGCATACTTCAGGGCATGCTGCCCCCCTCCACCATTCTGCTCAATGATGCATCCACAGCCAAGCTGCAGGTGTCGCAGCTGATCTTCAGCGGACAGTACATCATCGGAATCCAGACGGCCAAACTGGCCAATCTTATTTCCGAGCAGAATTACCAGTTCAATGAGTTGGGAATCAAGGAGTCGGTGATTACCTCTTATTACCTGGTGCTGATTACCGAGGAGTCGCTGGATATCCTTAAACGAAACCTGGAAAACCTTGAGGAGACCCTCCTGATGACCGAAACCATGTATAAAACCGGCATGGCCGAGCAGACCGATGTGGACCAGATCCGGATCACCGTCAACCAGCTTCAGAATTCGGTGAACTCACTAAACCGGAACCTGGAGCTCAACAACAATATGATGCGCTTTCAACTGGGGGTTGATGCCCGGACAGAGGTTCGGCTCACCGACGAGCTGGAAGCTCTTTTTCAGAGCGAAGAGCCTGAATCTGTGCTGGTGGCCCCTTTTATTCTGGAAAACAATATTGGATACCAGCTGATGAAATCGCAGGAGGAGATCAACGGGAAACTGTTGTCGATGGAAAAATGGAACTACGCCCCCACTGTGGCCGGATTCTATAATTACAATGCAAAGATCCGAAGGACCAATTTCGATATGAATCCCAACCACCTGGCCGGATTATCCATGGCTGTGCCCATCTTTTCCAGCGGGATGAGAAAGGCACGGGTCGACCAGGCCAGGATCAATTACGACATGGCCCAGAACAACCTGAGCATCATGGAGGACCAGCTGAACCTGCAGGAGAAGCAGTACCGTTACAACCTTCAGAGTTCACTTGAGAACTTTGCAACCCAAAAGGAGAACCGGGAGGTAGCCCTTCGGGTATATGAAAGCTTTACCCGGAAGTTTGAGCAGGGTATGGCCAACAGCCTGGACATTACCCAGGCCAACGGCAACTACCTGGAGGCTGAGAGCAATTACATGACCTCATTGATGGAGGTCCTGAATGCCAAACTGCAGCTTGACAAATTAATGAACAATCTATAGTCCAACCCAATATATTGAAACAATGCCGAACATGAAAACCTTTCCAAACATGAAAAATATAAAGATCTTCCTGCTCACCCTGATCGCAGGTGCTGCACTTTCATCCTGCAAAATGCAACCTCCCGAAGCTGAAACATTGGCTGCTTCACCTGAAAAAAAGATACAACCGGTGAAGGTAATGGATCTGACCTATCGTGAGACGGCCATCACGCAAAACATTACTTCGACCATTGTCGCCTTCGAGGAGACTCATCTCTCCCCTGCCCTGTCGGGACGGATCCGCTCGGTGAAGGTTGATGTGAACGACCATGTTAATAAGGGGGACCTGCTGGTGGAGATGGACAGGACCCAGCTGGACCAGACCCAGCTCCAGTACCATACCCTGAAGACCGACCTGGCCCGCATGGACACCCTTCTGAAATACGGATCGGTAACCCAGCAATCCTATGACCAGATGAAGTCACAGGTGGAAACCACTGAACTGATTCTGGAAAACCTGAAAGAGAACACCCTGCTCAGGGCCCCTTATTCCGGGATCATCACCGCCAAATATTACAACGACGGGGAGCTCTTCTCCCCTGCACCCAATACTCCTGCGGGAAAGGCGGCGCTGGTTTCGATGATCCAGATTGATCCCGTCAAACTGATGGTCAACCTGAGTGAAAAGGATCTTCCCCTGATCAAAGAGGGAATGACTGCCACCATCACCACAGATGTTTACCCCGGTGAAACCTTCAATGGAACCGTTTTCAGGATTCACCCGACCATCAGTGCCGCAACCCGGACCTTCGCCGTTGAGGTGAAAGTTCCAAACAATAAGGAGAATCTTGCACCGGGCATGTTTGCACGTGTAACCCTGAAACTGGGCAAAAAGGAGGCTCTTGTTGTGCCGGCCATCGCGGTATTACAGCAATCCGGAACCAATGAGCGATACGTAATGCTTCATGAGAACGGGACAGCCCGAAAGGCAGTCATCCAAATCGCAAGCCGGATCGACGACCAGCTGGAGATCGCCTCTCCCGAAATTAAGGGAGGTGAACAGCTGATCATTGCCGGCCACAGCCACCTGGAAAATGGGGCTCCCGTAAAGGTGGTAGCGGATTAATTATTTAAAGCAAGGAAAAATGAGCATCTACGGAAACGCGGTCCGACGACCGATTACAACAATCATGATCTTTGTGGCATTGATTGTCATGGGAGTATACTCCCTGAACAAGCTGCCCATCGATTTTTACCCCGATATTGATTTCCCGGCCATCTCGGTAATCACCACTTACGCAGGGGCCAGTGCCGCTGATATTGAGACGAATGTGACCCGGAGAATAGAAGACAATCTGAATTCAGTGGGGAACCTGAAAAACATTTCATCCACCTCACGTGACAATATGTCCATCGTGGTGTGTGAGTTCGAGTGGGGTACCAACCTGGATGAGGCATCCAACGAAATGCGGGATGCCCTCAGCTTCGCCGAACAATTTTTACCGGATGAGGTGGATAAGCCTACACTTTTCAAATTCAGTTCAAGTGCAATGCCGGTGCTTTTTTACGGGGTAACCGCCGAGGAGAGCTTCCCCGCCATCGCCAAGATACTGGACGAAAAAATAGTAAACCCCCTGAACCGGATCGACGGGGTGGGTTCAGTGGGCCTGATGGGAGCCCCTGGCAGGGAGATCCAGGTTGATATTGACGCCCGGAAAATGGAATCCTACAATCTCTCCGTTGAGATGATCGCCGGGGTGCTGAATTCCGAGAATCTGAACCTGCCGGCAGGGAACATTGAAATGGGATTGATGGATTATCCCCTGAGGATTAAAGGTGAATTTCCCTCCAGCGATGTCCTGGATGACATTGTGCTTGCCAGCTTTAACGGGCAGACCGTTTACCTGAAGGACGTGGCTACCATTAGTGATACCCTCCGGGATATCTCCCTGGATGAAAGGCTGAACGGTAAAACCGGTATGCGGATCATCATCCAGAAACAATCGGGTGCCAATACGGTTAAGGTATGCCAGGATATCCAGGCCCTGATGCCGGAACTGAAGAAATCACTCCCGGAGGATGTGGATATTATCACCTTTTTTGATTCATCGCAATTCATTGTGGATTCCATTAACAACCTCTCTTCCACTCTGATGTATGCCGCTTTTGCAGTGATCATGGTCGTACTGGTCTTCCTCGGAAGATGGAGGGCCACCTTCATCATCATCCTCACCATCCCCATCTCCCTGATCGTAGCCTTTATCTACCTCTACATTTCCGGTAGCTCCATCAACATCATTGCACTTTCGTCACTTTCCATTGCCATTGGTATGGTCGTGGATGATGCCATCGTGGTGCTGGAGAATATCACCAAACATGTGGAGCGGGGAAGCCGCCCCAGAGAAGCGGCTATATACGCCACCAACGAAGTCTGGCTGGCTGTGATTGTGACTACCCTCACGGTAGTGGCCGTATTCCTGCCGCTTACCCTGGTGGGAGGGATGACCGGTGAGCTGTTCCGCCCCCTGGGTTACATTGTCTCCATCACCGTGGTTACCTCCACGGTCAGCGCCATCACACTGACCCCTATGCTTGCCTCCAAGATGATGAGGCTCAGGAAGAAACCCAAAAAGGTCCGCAAAGCCAGTTACGACAACACCATCGGGCGATTTCTCGATTGGATGGACGGTTTTTATGAGCGCTCCCTTAAGGTGGCCCTGCGATTCAGGTGGGGTACACTGATTATCGCCTTCGTTATCTTCATTGTATCCCTGATGATGGCTGGAAAGATGGGCTTTGAATTTATGCCCGAGGCTGATCAGGGATCCATGACCGCAGCCATTGAGCTGCAAACCGGTTTGCGGGTGGATGAAACCACCAAGGTGGCACGCAAGATTGACGAATTCATTAAGGAGAACATGCCGGAAGCCAAGTTCTATTATACCTCCTCCGGGTCGGATGACCAGGGAGGCATCATGTCTCTCTTTATGGAATCAGGATCACACCGGATCAACATCAACTTCACACTCGTCGATCTGCTTGAAAGGGACCGTGACGTATGGGAGCTCTCCAATGTGCTCAGGGAATTCCTGGGAACCATTCCCGAGATTGTCAGTATGGATGTGGTCCCCAACGGAGGCATGGGAGGTACCACTCAAAACAACGTGGTGGTTGAAATCTACGGGTACGATTTCGTCTCGACCTCAATGATTGCCGATGCACTGGCCGACAGCGTAAAATCGATCAGGGGTGCCACCAACATCAATGTGAGCCGGGATCCTTCCAAACCCCAGCTCCAGATCGTCCCGGACAGGGAAAAGATGGCCCAGCACGGGCTCAGTACCTATGCCATGGCCAATGCAGTGCGTAACCGGGTTGAGGGGCCATACCTGAGCCGGTACCGGGAGGAGGGTGATGAATACGACATCGTTCTTCGTTTCCAGGAGGATGAGCGTAACTCCCTTTCCAACTTAAATGACTTCGCGCTGGTGAATATGAACAACCAGGTGATCAGGCTGGGTGAGGTGGCTAAAATTGAGGAGAACTGGTCCCCGCCCAACATCGAACGCAAAAACAGGGAGAGGATCGTGACTGTATCCATTACTCCCGACAAGGTGCCTTTGAACAAACTGGCTGATCAGGTTCAGGCCAAAATTGATTCCATGGAGATCCCGCCGGAGGTGAATGTCCAGATGGGGGGGGCTGTGCAGGACCTGGAGGACTCCATGAATGACCTGATGCTGTTGTTGCTCCTCAGCCTGATCCTCACTTACCTGGTAATGGCCAGTCAGTTTGAATCCATGAAAATGCCCTTTATCATCATGTTCTCCATTCCCTTTGCCTTCACGGGCGTGATCCTGGCTCACCTGATTACGGGAACCACCATGAGCGTGATCTCCATGGTGGGGGGGGTCATGCTGGTCGGAATCGTAGTGAAAAATGCCATCGTGCTGGTTGATTACATCAACCTGATGAGAGAACGCGGACTGAAACTGACTGAAGCCATCGTTGTTTCAGGAAAATCAAGGCTCCGCCCGGTATTAATGACCTCCCTGACCACCATCCTTGGAATGCTCCCGCTGGCCCTGAGTAAGGGATCCGGATCGGAGATCTGGAGTCCCATGGGAATTGCCGTGATCGGTGGCCTGGTCTTCTCCACCATTGTTACACTTGTCCTGGTACCGGTGGTTTACCACATGATGCTCCGGAGAGGCGAGAAACGGACTAAAAAGGTGCAGTATGAATTTATGAATGAACAAGCATGAAAGCAGTATTTATAGTATATAACCAGGCTCACACCGAAAAGGTAGAGTACCTGTTTGAAAAGCTGAATATCAGGGGATTTACACGCTGGACCGGCCTTACGGGCCGGGGCAGCGTGGAGGGCCCCCCCCACATGAATACCCACACCTGGCCGGAACAGAATACGGCCAGTATGGCGGTGATGGAAAAGGATAAAGTGGATGAAGTCCTGAATGTGGTCCGCCGCCTGGATGAAGAGAACAAGGATGTGGGGATCAGGGCATTTGTCTGGAATATCGAGACCATGTATTAGTGGATCTGATCCAGGCTTTCTGAAGCAACCCGGCGTCCGGTCTCCACCATCTCTTCTGCCTTGTAGAAATCATACATGGTGCAGGAATCCCTGGAGATATTCATCAGGATGTCGGGAGTGTGCAGTTGCAGGGCGGTTTCGGCCATACGGGCGGTCATCAGATCAAGTGTCCGTGTAAGAAGTGAAAAGTAGCCGAGGTTCTCCTCCCCGGCGCCTGGATTACTTTTCCGGAGATGACTATAGAATTCCCTTGTTTTATGCAGGTATGAGGAGTGTTTTGCCTCCCCCTCCCCGTCCAGGACCTGAACTTTACGGGCGGGTATATCGGCGTTCACATTCACAGCAATCAGCTTGTCACCATCGATACGCTCCACGTACTCCAAAGGGATGTTGTTCAGAACTCCACCGTCCACCAACAGGCGGTGGTCATCCTTAACCGGGGTGAAAACCGACGGAATCGCAATGGAGGCGCGGATGGCATGATACAGGCTCCCCTCCCTGAATACCACCTCCCTCCTGCTAATCAAATCCACTGCCACAGCCGCGAAAGGCAAAGGCAGCTCCTCGATGTTGGTGTCGGGTATATAATCTTTCATCTTCTTTAGCACCTTATCCCCTTTGATCAGGCCCTGCTTGCTCAGTGTAAAATCCACCATCCGGAAAATCTTGCCCTTGTCCAGGGTATAGATCCACTCCTTAAGCGCATTCAGTTTCCCCGCGGCATAAACTCCGCCAATCAGTGAACCCATGGAGGTCCCTGCAATGGAGGAGATTTTAAAACCGCGTCTCTCCAGCTCCTCAATGACACCGATGTGAGCGATTCCCCTTGCCCCTCCGCCCGAAAGTACGAGGGCTACTTTTTGATTACGGATAGGATCCATCACCACA
>JAWOHR010000026.1:0-16373 GCA_046485075.1 Bacteroidales bacterium | reverse complement strand
CACAAAAAGCATCCCGGGAAGGTTCTGATATCATCGCCTTTCATGAATGTTCAGTAACCGGGTACACTTTTGCCAGGCATCTTTCAAAAGATCAGATGCTCGGACTGGCAGAATTAATTCCTGGCGGAGAAACCCTCCAGAACCTGACAAGAATCGCGGAACAGAATGATATTGTGATCCTGGCAGGACTTTTTGAGAAGGACCAGTATGATCATCTGTTCAACACATACATCTGTGTTAATAAAAATGGATTGGTAGCCAGGCACAGGAAACTGCACCCTTTTATCAATAAGTACCTGTCAGCAGGGGAGAGTTACTCTGTTTTTGAAATATCCGGGTGGAAGTGCGGGATTTTAACCTGTTACGACAATAACATTATTGAAAATGTGAGGGCAACTGCGCTTTTAGGCGCAGATATCATTTTTATGCCACACGTCACCATGTGTACACCTTCTACCCGGCCGGGAGCAGGCTTTGTTGACCCGTTGCTGTGGCAAAACCGTAAATCTGATCCCAATTCATTGCGATTGGAATTTGATGGAATGAAGGGGAGAGAGTGGCTGATGAAATGGTTACCGGCAAGAGCTTACGACAATGCCGTTTATGCTGTTTTTTCAAATCCCATTGGTATGGATGATGATCAGCTGAAAAACGGATGCTCCATGATCATTGATCCCTTTGGAGAGATTCTTGCCGAATGCCGTTCCTTTGAGGATAGCTATGTTACAACCGCTGTAATAGCTGAAAAACTTGTCCAGGCTGGCGGATACCGGTATAAAAAAGCCAGGCGCCCTGAATTGTACAGGGATATCATCGGACAAAGCCATCTTTCAGAAATAAAAGTAGCGTGGCTTGGGAATATTGAAAAATAGTCTTCCCGGACACAAGATCAGGCAAGACAGGAATATGTCTTCTCAGGGTCCATGGCGTGTCCCCAGCCCAGGATCGCTTCGTTCTGCAGGTTTTCCTTTATCTCCAGGTAACCGGCTTCCACCAGCCCGCCTACTTGGAAATACACAGCATCCATATCTGATATGGATTCTTCCGGAAAATGCGTGAATCCACCGTCAGGTTTCCGGCACCGCAGTATCCAGTCTGCTGCCTTTTGATGGGCATTTTTAATCCGGGGATCATTCTGGTCTCCCAGTTGTTTTAAGATGAATAGCGCATCGAAACAGGCATGAACATCCCAGGAGGGCTCCATCAGATGCCATGAACCATCATCCTTCTGGTCTGAGAGGGTACGCTCGGTCATTTCTGCAGTTTTGGGTGTAGGCCGTCCGGTCAGCCGGCAATAGTGTGCAGCATGAAAGGTTGAAGCCACGTGATTTTGCAAATAACCATCTTCTTTTTGCTCGTTCAGAATATATTCAAGCATTATTTCATCAATATAACCGGGCATCTTTTGTTCCATAACAGTGAAGAAAAGCGGAAAGAAGCTGGTCGTATAAAGCGGAAGATCCTTGAACTGTCCGTTTTGAAAGAAATAATCAATCACCGGCATCGGATCATATTCCGGCGTTTTTCCAAGCAGCCGGAGCGTAAGGACTCCCTGAACGGTATTATACAATTTGGCGAGTGGAGAATTCTGATCCATGCTGCCGGTGGGTGCATAAAATGCACCATCAGGCTTCTGGCAGGAGAGCAGAAAAGCAGTGGTTTGCTCCTGATAGGGGAGTGACCAGCCAAAAGTTGAAGAAATGATTGTAGCATAGGCCGGGGCTGCTATACCGGAAAGACCGGTATCAGAAGTGCCTTTGTATAGCGGATCGATACCAGGGCGGAAAGATCCGTCCGGATTGGCAACCTGGCTGATAAATTCCCGAACTCCCTTAAGTACATCCGGTGCTCCTTTAGTGCATCCATTTATGCCCAGTGTAAGGCCCCCGGCAATCCATACGGATTGTTCAATAAATTTACGACGGCTGAGGTAAATCATGATATTACTGGTTTAGCTTTTATCTAAAATTACTGATTAGGATTAAATAATCCAATATCGCAGGTGTAAATACGCCCTCTGGCTATTCTATTTTCTTTCCGTAATATAACCTTACTGGCGAGTAATAAGTATCCAGAAATTAATTGGGGTCCAAGGCACACTAAATATACGGAAAATCTGAAATAATGGTGGCAAAAAACCCCAGTATCAAAGGCTTTCTAATGCATGGTTCAATCTGGTTCAGGGTGAAAGTGATATGTATGTAGGTCCAATTGTTAGTCAAATGAAAAAGCAGCTACACTTTAAAACTGTGTAACTGCTTTATTTTCACCGTGAACGAGAGAGGAGTCGAACCCCCAACCTCCTGATCCGTAGTCAGGTGCTCTATCCAGTTGAGCTACTCGTCCGGTAACAGGGTGCAAATTTATAAAACTTTCAGCTTCCTTTCATATATTTGATAAAAATCTGCACCATGAAAAAGTTTTTCCGGATTCTGTCAATCACTTTCGGTGTGATCCTGCTCCTGCTTATCCTGATCCCCCTGTTGTTTAGATCAAAGATAGAAACGGTTGTAAAAGAGAAGATAAATGAGAGTATTTATGCCAGGGTCGACTGGTCGCGGTTTTCCCTTTCCCTGTTTCGCGGATTTCCTGACCTGAGCATCAATCTTCACCAGGTTTCGGTGGTCGGGGTGGAGGCTTTTGAAGGAGATACTCTCCTGGGATTGAAACGTTTTGAACTCCGGGTTAATCCATTCAGTGCTTTCCGGGAAGATATACAGGTCACCTCGATCCTGCTGGATCAACCGCTCATTAACGGGATTGTCCTGGAAGACGGGAAGGCAAACTGGGATATTGCAAAGGAAGGGTCCATTGATGAGGGTGAGCAGGAGGATGAAGGCGAGGGTAGCATGGGCGTATCCCTGGAGAGATTTTCAATCAAGAGCGGACGTATTTATTATCATGATGCAGTGATAGGGGCAGAGGTAGGAATGGAATCCTTCAACCTGGAGCTCTCGGGGAATTTTTCCGAGGAGGATACTGAACTTAAAATGAATGTAGTGGCGGATGGCATTGATGCACGGTATGAAGGAATTCGTTATATGAGACGCGGGAGTCTTAGGCTGGACCTGGTTGCTGCTGCAAACATGGTGGAGAATCGCTATACCATTCTGGAAAATGAGATCAGGATCAACGACCTGGTGTTGGGGACCGAAGGGGAGGTTGTTCTGATGGAGGATGACGGCATGGATCTGGATATCCGGTTCTTTAGCAAAAAGACATCTTTCCAGACCCTGCTCTCGTTGGTTCCGGCGATCTATCTGAATGACTTTGAGTCACTGGAAACCAGAGGTTCCCTGGTACTTGAAGGATCCGTGAAAGGGGTTATGCGCGATTCCCTCCTGCCCGACGGCTATCTGAAACTTCAGGTGTCGGATGGTTTTTTCTCCTACCCCGACCTGCCCAAAGATGTTTCTGATGTCCAGCTGGAACTGTCGGTCAATTATGATGGGAAGGATATGGATCTGACAACTGTTGACCTGGAAAAATTTCATCTTTCACTGGGGGGAAATCCATTTGACGTGAAACTTCATGTGGATCATCCCATCAGTGATATGCGGGTAGCCGGTGAAATGAAAGGGGTCATCGATTTCAGCTCCCTGAAGGATCTGGTTCCCATGGAAGATCTGAACCTTGATGGACGGATGACGGCCGATTTGAGGATAGATACCCGCATGTCATATATCGAACAGGAGAAATATGAGGATGTCAACCTGGATGGACTGCTGATGGTGGAAGGAGTGCAGGTCGAGACTCCCGAAATTCCGGTTCCGGTGGAGCTGAAGAAGCTTGAGATGAATTTTAACCCACGTCAGGTGATTCTCACCGGTGCGGACCTGCAAATGGGTCTTTCGGACCTGCACCTTGAGGGAACAATGGTCAATTTCATTCCCTATGTTTTTAAAGGAGAGACCGTCTCGGCAGTACTGAAGGTTACTTCAGTGATGCTGGATGCTGATGAATTGATGACTGAAACTGAGGAGGTGACTGCTGATAGTGCAGAGATTGCAGCAGAGACGGTTCCAGACTCCATTTATAACCCTTCGCAGGTTAAGATTCCTGAGAATATAGATTTTGTCATGGATCTGGATTTACGGAAATTGATTTATGACGATATCCTCATGGAAAATGTTTCAGGCAAAGTGATTGTCAGCGAGGGTGTAGCCAACCTGGATGGTTTAAAGTTGGATATGATCGGGGGCAGGGTGAACTTAACGGGAAGTGTGGATACCCGGAAAGAATTTGCGGTTGCAGACCTGTTCCTGGATATGCTTGATGTGGATATCCCCACCGCCTATTCCAAATTTGTTACGGTTGAGAAGTTGGCTCCCATGGCCAGATATTGTAAAGGCTCTGCCAATCTAAAACTGGAATACAACTCACTGCTCGATGCGTCCTTTTCACCACTTTACGAAACGATCAATGCCAGTGGCCGGCTCTTCACAAGGGATCTGCAGATTTATAATACAAACACTTTTGTGCGTCTCAGCGAGCTTTTGAAAAGTGAAAAATTCCGTGAAATGACACCTGATGATATGAATATAAAGTTCCGGATTGAGGGGGGAAAGGTCATTGTGGATCCGTTTGATATTTCGTATGAAAACTCGATAATCACGGTTTCAGGGTTGCACGGGATTGATATGTCGCTCGACTATCTCATGGATATAAAAATCGCCAAATCCGACCTGGGAAAGGGTGCGGGTGAAATAATGGATGGGTTATCAGCCCTGGCCTTATCTTCCGGAATTACCATCCCCCAGTCAGATTATATCAAAATCAGGGCGATGATCAAGGGAACTTTTGAGGATCCGAAAATTACCACCGACCTGAGCGGTAACCTGGCTTCGGGAAAGGCAGAAGTGAAAAAAATAATTGAAGAACGTGTTGCCGAAGAGGTTAAGAAGGTGGAGGAGGAGGTAAGGGAGGAGGCCTCCCAAAAGGCAGAGGAAATTCTGAAGCAGGCAGAGGATGAGGCAGCACGAATCATGGATGAGGCCCGGAAAGCAGGCGATCAGCTGGTACGTGAAGCTGGGTTGCAGGGTGAAAAGTTGGTGAAGGAGGCCGGGAACAATCCAGTGAAGAAGATTGCAGCCAGGCAGGCTGCAGATGAACTGGTTCGTCAGGCAGAAAAGCAATCGGGCAACCTGATCAGGGATGCCCAGGTTAAAGCCGATGAAGTTTTAGTGAAAGCCAGGGCCGAGGCCGCAGGAATATAAGCTGGTATTTTCATTAAAAAAGGGCACCCGTTGTGGATGCCCTCCTTAAAAATAGATGATGGCGAATGTTAGAAACGCTTCTCCCTGATCCGTGCTTTCTTACCGGTAAGTTCGCGGAAATAGAAGATGCGGGCTCTTCTAACGCGTCCGTATTTGTTCACTTCCACTTTATCAATAAAAGGTGAAGAAGTGGGGAAAATCCTTTCAACACCAATGTTTCCAGACATCTTCCTCACAGTAAATGTTTCAGTATTACCCTTGCCCCGGCGCTGGATTACGACTCCTCTGTACTGCTGGATACGTTCTTTATTACCCTCAACAATTTTGTAATGAACAGTAATGGTATCCCCTGCGCTGAATTTGGGCATCTCATTCTGGGTAGCATATTCCTGCTCAACAACTTTCATCAAATCCATGATTCTGTATTTATTATAATGTAAGCCTGATTTAACAGGTCGCAAAAGTACAAATTAATTTCGTATTTGACTAATAGGGAATGTGATTTATTAACAAAACACTGTTTATTAATGTGACTCTCCCTTAGGCATATTCAGTTTTTTTCCTGCATCCTTCACAACAATTTCCTTCCATTGCTCTGAATAACCTGGTTGATCAGGGTTAAGGGGATATCCATCTTCGCTTCGCAGGAACACTCCGTTTTGCTCTAATTTAATATTTCCGTCGATATATTTCACCAAAAGGAACTGACCAAGTTTCTTATAACGCTCTACGGTATAGTCACCCATATTTACCGAGTAATTGGTGATGAATTCCCTGGCCATATCCGGATTGGTTTTATAAAGGACTGCGGCCGCGGCATCGATGGCGGCCACCTCGGTAATAAATTTCTCTTCAAGCTCGCTCTGAACTTTTCTGACATCTTCGATCATTACATTATAACGCAGGTAGCTGAAATTGGAGACGAAACTGAATGCCCAGAAGGCAGAGGTTTCCGAATAGGTGAGCAGATCGCCGTTCCCTACCGCATAGGACTGCGGAACACGGGTCATGCCACAATACATGGGAACATAAGTGGTCGCAGCTGCATCGTCTATTCCAAACCATAGAATGCCTCCCAACCAGTCAGGTTTCATGGGGCGGCACTCAGCAATGAAAGAGAATCCGGTCTGCTGAGTGGCTGTGGCTCTTTCATTTAAGTACATCTTTCCATCGTATTCCCAGGAAAGCGGGCGCCAGCGGTAGGGGAGTCCAAATGGTCCGGCACCAGCATCCTTGCTCATGTCAAGCTCAGTCCCCTCCAGGTGATCACGCATGAAATTCATCAAATCCTTATTGGATAATTTCCGGTTGGGTTTGATATACAGGGGCATCCTGTTTTCCAGATCTTCGCCTTTAACATAACTGAAATATTGCTCCATATCATCGTTTATGTCTTTGAAGAATGACCATACCCTCAAGTCACAAAAACGGGCTCCACCAAATTCAACCGGGGCATAGGTGTCGGAAAAGCTGAAATCCACATCCGGACCGCTATAATAACCTTTCTCTTTTGCAAATTCAATCACATCAGGTGCATAGAGACAATTTTCCGGGTCCTCCAAAGGGAATTGACGGATCCGGGCCTGGTTGGCATGTCCGCTTACATAACCATCGGGTATCCTGACTGCAACCCATACTGCACCCTTATATTTATTGAATGTTTTTCCACCCTTGTTGACCATTTCAGTCCCTTTTCCGATCAGTTCCATAATCCATACTTCATGGGGATCGGCTATTGAGAAAGACTCTCCGGAACTGGCGTAGCCATATTCAGCAACCAGTTCTCCCATGATCTTGATTGCCTCCCTTGCAGTCCGCGCTCTCTGCAGGGTAATATAGATGAGGCTCCCATAATCAATCAGGCCGGTTGAATCCATCAGCTCGCTCCGTCCCCCATAGGTGGTTTCGCCAATGGCAACCTGATGTTCGTTCATATTCCCTATCACTGAGTAGGTATGGGATAGCTGTGGGATTTGTCCCAGTAATCTATTTGTGTCCCATTCAATAATATCCTGCATGGCCCCGGGAGGATAGTCTGCTGCTGGTCTGAAATATAGTTCACCATACAATACATGGGCATCGGCCGCATAGGTGATCATGGCATTACCGTTGACAGAAGCACCCGGAGTAACCAGAAAATTTGTACAACCAAATACTGTTCCACCCCAAAGGGCTAATCCCAAAACAGCTGCAACCATGATTCTTTTCATAGGAAATTTCATTTATAGATGTGTTACTTATAATATCGGAGCACCGGGCAATGTTTACAATGAACGTGTACGCTATCGAATCGGCAAAGATTTCACTTTTTAAATAAACTACCAACTGATTCTATTGAATAACATCAGGTTGGGGTATTCGGGGGTGAGAAAATGAATAAAATACTACTATTATAATAAAAAATATACCCCCAAAAAATTAAAGAAATTCTTCAATAAATAGGAATATTTTGACTAATACCCCCTAAAATATCAAATCAATATGGAAGAAAGTAAAATTATTTTGAATTAACATAAATTTAATATAGAAAAGTTTGCAGGGAAATAAAACCCTAATTATCTTTGTGGCATATTATTTGATGTTCATATAGAAGATGTTTTTTCATAAGTAGTTTAGTTGGTAGTTTAGTTAGTGTAGTAGAAAAGGGTAGCCGCCAGGCTCCCTTTTCTTTTTTTAGTTTGCCCGCCCGATCCAGGTATAGCTCAGAATTTCTTCCCGTTCCCGGTCTGAAAGCGGGAAATGGAGGCCTCCCGCTTTGTTTTGATTCAGCAATTGAAGTATTTCGTCTTCTCTGGAAGGATCAATTCCGGCTTCCTGGCATTTTACCGGGCTGCCCAGAGCGGAGAAAAATTCCATTAAATCCTGGCTGATCTGGTCCGGGTCCCTGCTCCCGAATAATTCCTTCCCCAGGGATTCAATCCGTGCATGTGCCCTGATTCGCATTGTCTTAATCCATGCAGGGTAGAAAATAGAAAGGGATGCTCCATGGGGGGTGTCATAAAGGAAAGAGAGCGTATGGCCCAGTGCATGGATGCCCCAGTCACCCGATTTTCTGGCATACAGGGTCATGTTGTTCAAAGCGTTTGTAGCGGCCCACATGATTTTGGCACGCAGGATATAACTATCCGGCTCCTGAATCAGTTGCGGACCGTATTCCATTGCCTCCCGGATGATTGCAATGACAAATCGGTCTGACAGAGATGCGTTTCCCTCCCCAAACCAGGCTTCCAGGCAATGCGCCACAAGGTCTACGATACCATAAGCGGTTTGGGTGGGCGGAACCGAAAGGGTGTAAGAGGGATCAAGGAAAGAGTGTACCGGGTAGATCAGTTCATTGTTAAAACCGATTTTCTGCCTTGTTTCACTGTTTTGCAAAACCGCCGTTCCATTCATCTCGGTTCCGGTAGCTGCAAGTGTTAAAACAGTGATAAGCGGCAGTGCGGAGACCGGTTTATGGCTTCTGGTCATTACCTCCCATGCATCACAATCCTCTGCAATGCAAATCGCGATAATTTTTGCCGAATCGATGGCACTTCCACCCCCAACTGCTATAACCATGTCGACTCCAGCCGCCCGTCCCAATTTTGCAGCTGATGTTACATCCTCAACCCGGGGGTTGGGTTTAATACCGGCATATTCAGTGACCCTGATATGATGTTTTTCTAATTGTTCAAGGGTGTCTGAATAACTGCCATTTCGTTTTACCGAACCTCCCCCATATACAAGCAGGGCATGTTTCCCCAGTCGGGAGGCGGCGATTCCAAGTTCGCTGGTCGAACCCTTCCCAAAGTGCAGTCTCGTCGGATTGAAAGCTGTGAAGTTGATCATATTGGATTTATCATTGGTTTGTGGATGGTGCCCGCTGAAAGGTCACATGCTCCACCTGTTACACTGGCCAGGCAGTTCACCTTTCCAAGATACCTCAGGAGTCCTAAAAATGCAAATATTAACGCCTCTTTGAATAATATCAGATCCATAGAGGGAATATGGATGGTTGCCCCGGTATGGTAACTAAACCGCTCTATAAGGGTTTTATTCAGTGTACCCCCGCCTGTAACCAGTATGTTCTTTGCACAGGCAAGTGACACCGAGGATCCAAGCTGAATGGCAATGTGCTCCACCATGGTTGCCATCCGGTCCTCAACGGATAAACCGGGAACATTTGAATAAGGAACAAATACCTCCCGGAACCACTCTTTCCCAAGCGATTTAGGAGGTTTCCTCCTGTAATACTCCAAAGTATTCAAATGTTGTAGCAGCTCCCGGCTGATCACCCCCCGGGCTGCAATCATCCCGTCTTTGTCGTAATCCTGACCCACCAGGGTTGCAATCTGGTTCAGAGCCAGGTTTACAGGTCCAATGTCAAAGGCAATCCTTTTGCCTTTTTGATTATTAAAGGAGATATTGGCAAATCCCCCCAGGTTGAGACATGCTTCATATTTTCCGAAAAGCAGCAGGTCTCCAATGGGCACCAGGGGAGCCCCCTGGCCGCCCTGGGCCACATCCTCCCGCCTGAAATCATTGATAACCGTGATACCGGTGCGATCAGCCATGATACCGCCGTGCCCGGCCTGGAATGTGATTCCCTTTTCGGGCTCATGGAGTAGCGTGTGTCCGTGAGAAGCGATTAATTCAGGGACCACGTTGTGCCTTAAATGGAAATCATTAATCAGTCTGGCAAAATGTTCCCCAAGCAAAATATCCAGTTGCATGATCTCATCATCCGCCCTATGGACAGGATTCTCAAGCCGGCTTTTTATAGGATGGGGATAGGGGATGGTTTCAGCATAAACAATCCTGTAATTCCAACGATCATGATCCCCGCTGAATTCACAAAAGGCCAGGTCCACCCCGTCGAGGGAGGATCCCGACATCAGACCTGTTACCCTATATTGATCCAGCATGTCTTTCTTACCAGGTGAAAGTGGTGTGGTACAAATTTACATTTCCCTTTGAATCGGATATATAAAGTTCAAGTTCATGCTCCTGATTTCGGGAAATCCTGTCCTGATCAAAGTTATAGATCAGAAGATCGTTTTTGGGATCGTACTCAAAAAGTGCCCACCGGTTGTCAATGTAACCTTCATATTTTTCTATTCGCGAAAGGTCATCCCGAACCGTGAAACGAATTGAAGTCCGGCCCGTCTGATCAGACCGGTCGGAACCGTTCAAGGGTATGATCTCCGGGGCGAGGGTATCGAGAGAAACTGCATATTCTCCGAAACTCATCAGGTTGGCAACCACTCTCCCGTTATGATAGGATCCTCCTGCTGAGATCATCCTCTTCTTCTCAGGGTCGTAGGTCACAAAAATCAGATGATCCTGAAGTCCGGGTGCAACATCAGGTGCAGTAACTGAGAGAGTAAAAGCCCTGTGTAAAGGTGTTTGGGGAGAATGGATCTGATAGTTTACCGAGTGAATTCCTCTGGTTGTTGGCGTTTCCGAGAATTTAAATTCAATATTCTCATACAACGCGTTGGCAGGGATTTCAATTTTCACATTCTCATTTTCAAAAAGAGAGATTTCATTGTATCTCATCAGTTTGGAATGAACGGCCTGTTTGGCGGATGCATTGTGCTGGATCACTGCGCTCTTCATGTTAAAGGACAACCGGGAGAGGTTCCCTGCCACATCGGCAGCGACTACCCCTATGGTATGTATCCCTGGCTCAGTCAGGTTCAGGAGACCGTTATTTTCCATTTGACGGTATATACTCAGATGATCATTGGGCAGACGGAAGAGCCGGTGAATTTTCTTACCCGAGGCCATATTCTCTCCATAGTCCATGTGAGCATTGACATACCTGGATTCTGAAAAGGAGAATTCATCCATTACATGCTGGTAGAAGAGTCTCTCATCTATCCATCCTTCAAGGGAGTATATCCCGCAACGGTTTGATGAACCGTCAAGGAGATCGTATACCTCTACACCTATGCCAATGGTGCCGCTTACCTCAATAAGGGTTCCCCACGGGATGGTGTAAACTCCCTGATCCAGTACCAGGTCGAAGGATTGTTTTTCACCTGATCCATTTACCCGGGCCTCTTTCTCCAAAGGATAGATGAAAAGCTTAACGAACCTGGGCTCAATTTTGTCCTTTATGTCAAACCCATACTGCAGTACATTCAAGGGATTCTGGGTTCCGGAATTCCTGATTTCAAAATGCAGGTGAGGGCCCATTGAACCTCCTGAATTTCCTGAATAGGCTATAAAGTCGCCCTTCAGAACAGGGATCTCTTCGGGTTTCAGGTAGATGTCTACCTGGTGGGACTGCCTTTTATATTGAAACGTTTTCACATATTTTTCCAGATCCTCCCTGTACCGGTCCAGATGTCCGTATACCGATGTGTGTCCATCCGGATGTGCCAGATAGATCGACTTACCATATCCATTGGCCTGCACCTTTATTCTGGAAATATATCCCGATTCTACAGCGAATACATGATGCCCGATGGTGCCCTGGGTTTTGAAATCAATCCCTGAGTGGAAATGGTCAGGACGGATCTCTCCGAAGTTTCCGGAGAGAAACAGGGGAATTTTAAGGGGAGCCTGGAATGGAGGTGAATCTTGACCAAAAGACTGTACTACTGCTAATTGAAAAAAGAGGATAATCGATATTCTATACATTTCAAGGTTTCATATTTTAAGAAGCTCAAAGCTAAATTTTTATGGCTGATTTGAATCAGGCTCCCCTTCAATATTATCAAAATAATTTTATATTTGTAATAATAATATCTCTGTTAAATGAGTATTGAACAGGTTGAAATACTGGAAGGGATTAAGGGAAAGATTCTTTCGGTGAAGGTGTTGCTAAAGGAGCAAAGGGACCGGAACCGGGAGTTGAGTGTTCTAAATGAAGCACTTCAGCTGGAAGTTCAACAAAAGCAGTCTCGGATAAATGAATTAGAGGAAAGAAACCAGAAATTGGCGCTGGTCAAGGGTATCATGGCTGAGAGTGGAAATAGTGATGATGCCAGGATGCAAATAAACAGAATTGTGCGGGAGATTGACAAGTGTATTGCTCTTTTAAACAGATCATGAGGAGATAATGGACGAACAGCTTTCAATTAAAGTACAGATTGCAGAACGTTTTTATCCCCTGAAAATAAAGCGGACGGACGAGGAAAAGATTAGAAAGGCAGCCAGGCTCATCAATGACAAGGTCCTGCAGTACAAACAGAGATATACAGATAAGGACACTCAGGATTTTGTAGCCATGGCAGCACTTCAGTTCGTAATTAACTTTTTGGATTGCGAACAACAACAAAATGTTGTATCTTTGGAAAAGGAGTTGGTTGATTTGAGTAGTGAGTTGGATCAGTTATTGAAATAAGAGTAATAGCGTTCTTTAACATATTAAGATTTTGCCCGCATTGTTTCTTCAATTATTTATGAAACTCAACATTTATTAAATTGGAACAAAGCTTGGGTTATTTAGAGCAGGCCAAGATTTCGGTTCGCCGGAATACTGATACGTCGGTCATTGGAAACTCGAAATAGTCTGGCGGTTCCTCCCATGTATGAGTGGGGTTTTAATAAAATTTTGAGGAAATATGCGGGTTTTTTTATTGTCTAAAATGAGATACCTATGGAACTGTTAATGCAATCATTGGTGTTACAAGCACCCATGGTTCCTTACTTTCTGATCGGAGGAGTTTCGTTACTGGCGGGAACAGGTATTGCATTTCTTCTGGTGAATACCATTATGAAGAAAAAGAGCAACAACCTTGTGAAAGAGGCAGAGGGAGAAGCCGAGATGATCAAACAGCAGAAGATACTTCAGGCAAAGGAGAAATTTCTTCAGCTGAAAGAGGAGCATGAGAAAATCATCAATGAGAAAAATAGTAAGTTAAATCAACGGGAGAATGAGGTAAAACAGAAGGAGTTTTCCATTTCACAAAAGCTTGAAGATCTCCAGCGAAAAAGGAGTGAAGTGGATGCGATCAGGGAAAACCTCAATTTACAACTTTCCGTTGTAGAGAAGAAACAAGAGGAATTGGAAAGGGCCCACCGCATGCAGGTGGAACAACTCGAGTCCATATCCGGGCTATCGGCAGAGGATGCCAAATCCCAACTGATCGATTCTTTGAAGGAAGAGGCCAAAACAGAAGCCATGTCGCTGATCAACGAGATCGTGGACGAAGCTAAAATGACTGCCGGCAAAGAAGCAAAAAACATTGTAATCAAATCCATTCAGCGGGTGGCTGCAGAAACAGCCATCGAAAATGCGGTGACTGTTTTTCATATTGAATCGGATGAACTTAAAGGCAGGATCATTGGACGCGAAGGACGGAACATTCGTGCACTGGAGGCAGCCACGGGTGTGGAGGTAATCGTGGATGATACTCCCGAAGCCATTATTCTCTCTGCATTTGATCCTGTACGGCGTGAAGTCGCCAGGCTCTCGCTGCACCAGTTGGTGACCGATGGCCGTATACACCCGGCCAGGATTGAAGAGGTGGTTGAAAAAACCAGGAAGCAGATCGAGGAGGAGATCATCGAAGTGGGTAAACGAACCGCCATCGATCTGGGGATTCATGGACTGCATCCCGAACTGACCAGGATGGTCGGAAGAATGAAGTATCGCTCGTCGTACGGTCAAAATCTTTTACAACATTCAAGAGAGGTTGCCAACCTGTGTGCCATAATGGCCACCGAACTTGGCCTGAATGCCAAGCTTGCCCGGCGAGCCGGACTGCTTCACGATATCGGGAAAGTGCCCGATGATGAGCCGGAGATTCCCCATGCCGTATTTGGGATGAAGCTGGCTGAAAAATATAAGGAGAAGGCAGAAGTATGTAATGCAATTGGCTCCCACCACGATGAGGTGGAGATGACCACATTACTGGCCCCTATCGTACAGGTTTGTGATGCTATTTCCGGCGCAAGGCCAGGCGCCAGGAGAGAAGTGGTTGAGTCCTATATCAAGCGTTTGAAAGAGCTGGAGGCCATGGCTCTATCCTATCCGGGTGTCTTAAAAACCTATGCTATCCAGGCAGGAAGAGAATTAAGGGTGATTGTCGGAAGCGAAAAAGTTTCCGACAAGGAAGCCGAAAGTCTCTCCTACGATATAGCCAGGAAAATTCAGGATGAGATGACCTATCCCGGGCAGGTAAAGATTACGGTGATCAGGGAGACCAGGGCAATCAGTTATGCCAAATAGGAGAAAGGCCTTATGATGAAAAAGGTTCTTATTACCGGAACAGCAGGTTTTATCGGTTTTCACCTGGCACGCAGGCTTGTTGAGATTGGATACCAGGTTACCGGATTGGACATCATCAATGATTATTACGATGTGGAGTTGAAGTATTCCCGGTTGGAACTCTCAGGGATTGCCAGGGATAAGATCTCCTACAATAAGTTGGTATCCAGCGCAGCGCATTCCAATTATCATTTCATTCAGATGAGGTTGGAGGATAAGGAGGCAATCTTTGAATTGTTTAAAACCGGTGCGTTTGATGTGGTTGTCAATCTGGCAGCCCAGGCAGGGGTCAGGTACAGCCTTTCTCATCCGCAGGTATATCTGGATAGCAATATTACCGGGTTTCTGAATATTCTGGAAGCGTGTCGACATCATCCGGTGGAGAACCTGATCTATGCCAGCAGCTCCAGTGTGTATGGCCTGAATAAGGCCATGCCGTTCCAGGTTGATTCAAACGTCGACCATCCGGTCAGCCTGTATGCCACCAGCAAAAAGAGCAATGAATTGATGGCGCATACTTATAGTCACCTGTTTGGTATTCCTACCATTGGACTCCGTTTTTTTACGGTGTATGGACCCTGGGGAAGGCCCGATATGGCCCTGTTTATTTTCACTAAAGCGATCAAGGAGGGTAATCCCATCCAGGTTTTCAACCATGGTAAAATGGAACGCGATTTTACCTATATAGACGATATTGTGGGAGGGATTGAGAAGATGGTGCCAAAACCGCCGGTTGCCGGGGAGGATTGGGATCCCCGGAATCCGGATCCATCCTGCTCGTCAGCACCCTATCGGATTTACAACATCGGAAACAGCCATCCTGTAAAGCTTGCATACTTTATCGAAACCATCGAGAAATCGCTGGGCAAGAAGGCAATCAGGGAGATGATGCCTCTCCAGCCAGGGGATGTGGAGAAGACCTGGGCTGATGTTTCAGCACTGGTCAGGGATTATGGCTATCATCCCGGCACTTCGGTGGAATATGGCATCGGTAAATTCATTGAGTGGTACAACTCTTACTACGGTGCATAGTGCAAATTACTGTCCCCTGAGCACTGTCCCCTGAGCACTGTCTCCCGAGCACTGTCCACTGTCCCCTGAGCACTATGAAGGTGGGTTTTTCATCAGGCTTTTGATCTGATTTGCTTTTTCCTCCTGGCCCGATTGTTCATAGGCATACCGGAGGTTGATCAGCAGCCGTTCGATGATATCGATGTTTGAGCAGGGAGTATAATAGAGTTCACTCTCCTCAATGTTCAAATGTTTCAGAAAAGATTTAAGCTCCTTCAGGCCGAGAACAGTACCCTTGTCGGAAGGGTTGATATAGAACATGATACCATTTTGGTCTTCCAGGAAATCGGGATCAAGATAGCACAATACAAAATTTCTTGGCAGGTTCACTCCATATATGGGCAGGTTCAGTCTTCGCGCCAGCTCAGCATAAATGAGTCCCAATAACACAGGGCTGCCTTTTCGGGTATCAAGAACATGGTTAATCAGGTAAAGCTGCGGGGTATGAGCCTTTTTAATGCTCTTCTCAAACTTATGGATCTCATAGAAAAAATAGTTGATCACTCTTACCTTTTCAATGGCAGTCAGCTGATTGTTCATCTCAAGCCAAATATCTTTTCGGATCTTTTCGATCAGCGCATCCAGCGCTCCAAACTCAAGTTCCGGGTATTGAAACCTGGCGGTAAGAAAAGCTCCCTGCAGAAGGTTCTGGCCACCATTTGATCTCCATCCCTGGAGGTCATGAGAGAGTTTGTTGAAATGAATCTCCTTGATTACATTTTCGATCTTCTCCTGGAGATCAGGTCTTAGTGTAATTTCCCACCTTTTTTCCAGTGGCGATACAGCCTCTTCACCCAGTTCCACAAGACGGTCAGTAACTGATTTGAAGACCAGGTTATCCGGGTCATCCAGCAGATTTATTAATGCCTCAAGTTCTCTGCGTA
>JAWOHR010000202.1:0-12159 GCA_046485075.1 Bacteroidales bacterium | reverse complement strand
TCCTATTGGCGGGAGCCGGGATGCAGTTCATGGGTTTGTGATCTCAGCGACTGGCGACTTTATAAAGGAAATTGCTGGTGCGAATGATGATCGCACCACCGGCTATGGCCGGAGTAGCCCATATTTCACCATCCAGTTTATTTTCGGATAAAACATGCAGTGTTCTGCCCGCTTCAACCACATAGGTGTATCCCCTGGTTGAGCTGAAGTAAAGATTTCCATCGGCATAGACGGGCGAGGAGTGGAACTTGCCTTTCATTCCCTCTGACCATACGGTTGTGCCGTCAGAAGCATCCAGGCAAAACATATCTCCGCCGGAATCAACTGTATAGAGCAGTCCATCTTTCACCAGGGGTGACAGCAGCTGAAGCACAGGCGTTTCGACACTCCAAAGGATATTTTTTTGAATATCACCGGCACCACGGGGATCCACAGCCAGCAGTTTCGTACGCTTTTCACCCGTGGAATCGGTTTCGAAACTTGTGTAGAAATATATAACGCCATCACTTTCTGTAGGCATGGCAATGGTGGAGTCCTCCCCGTATACGATCCGCCAGACCTCCTCCCCGGTTTCAGGATCATAGGCGATACAGGCAGCCGATCCGTTGCTGATCATCAGATCGCGACCTTCCACATGGATGATGATGGGGGTGATGTATGCTTTTTTACCGATGTATTCAAGCGGGTCGTAAAGTTCCTTCGGACGTTCTGTTTTCCACAGGGTTTCACCCGTTTTTTTATCAAGGGCCACAATGTACTGGATATCGGATCCCTCCATGTGTACGATCAGTTTGTCCTTATAAATGATCAGGGAGGAGCCTGGTCCCTGGATATGTTCCACCTGCATGTCTCTTCTTTCCCAGAGTGTCTCACCGCTGCGGGTATCCAGACAGGCCGTGCCGTAACGGCCAAAGTGCAGGTATACCCTTCCCGGTTCAATGGCGCCTGTGGGGGTGGCGTAAGAGTTAACGGCATGGATCCTGTAGAGACTGTCGGGGTTGAACACCATCCGGTTGTGTATGATCTCTCCACTATAAAAATCCAGACAGACAGCCCTCATCTCTTTTCCGCCACCGGTAGCGGTGGTGAGCCAAACCTGGTCATCCAGCACAATTGGAGAGGACCATCCCTTTCCGTCAATGGGAGTTTTCCAGGCAATATTTACAGAGTCATTCCAGCTGACAGGAAGACCCTTTTCGCCGGAGATCCCATCGAGGCGATCGCCCCTGAAATGGGTCCAGGAAGGATCCGGTTTCTGTGCGGAGAGTGAATGAATAGCAGTAAAAAAGATAAAAAAAGAAAAGATAACCAGTCGGAACTTTTGCATATGAACAGGGCTGTCGGGTTTTAATCTACTCTTCAAAAGCGGCATCGAAATTGATTTCTGACGGTGGAAAATCGATCATCTTTACGAAATCGGCAGCTTCGGCAGCCCCATGCTCCCGGTCCATCCCGCTGTCCTCCCACTCTACGGAAAGCGGACCCCGGTATCCGATGCGGTTCAGCGCACGGATGATCTCCTCAAAGTCGATCTTTCCCCTGCCAAGGGATCTGAAATCCCAGAACCGTCCGGGAGATCCGAATTCTGTGTGTCCCCCGAATACCCCTGCCTCGGTGGGTACATCTGACCACCCCACATCCTTCATGTGCACATGGAAAATTTTATCACTGAAGGTGTTGATGAAAGCGACATAATCCACCCCCTGGTAACCAAAATGAGAGGGGTCGAAATTGAATCCAAAGGCGGGATGATGGTCAAGGGCCTTCAGGGCCCTCCTTGCGGATGCAATATCGAAAGCAATCTCGGTGGGATGAACCTCCAGGGCATATCGTACACCCAATTTCTGGTATGCATCCAGGATCGGCTTCCATTGTGAGGCAAACTTCCTGAATCCATCTTCGATCAGGGTTGAGGGGGTGGGTGGAAAGCTGTAAAGCATATGCCAGATAGGGCTTCCTGTAAAACCGTTTACCACCGAAACTCCCAGTCTTGCCGCGGCTTCCCCTGTTTTAATGATCTCCCGGGCAGCACGCTTATTCACCTCATCAGGGTTGCCATCGCCCCAGACATAACCGGGCAGAATGCTTTTGTGACGTTCATCGATCCGGTCCGAAACGGCCTGTCCGACCAGGTGGTTGGAGATGGAATATACTTTCAATCCATACCGCCCCAGCAGGGCCAGCTTCTCTTTGCAATAGTTTTCGTCTGCTTTATCCACTTCAAAGTGGTCGCCCCAGCATGCCAGTTCAAGGCCATCATATCCAAAGGATTTTGCTTTTTTACAAAGGGTTTCCAGGGGCAGGTCGGCCCACTGGCCGGTAAACAGTGTAACAGGACGAGTCATGTTGAAAAAGTTTATAGGTTATTGGTATAATGGGTTATTAAGTTAGTTTTCTTTGTCAAAATTTGAGCCCTTCGCCCTGTCCCCTGAGCACTATCCCCTGAGCACTGAGTACTGAGCACTGAGTACTGAGTACTGAGCACTGAGTACTGAGTACTGAGCACTATATCTCCCTGATCCAGATGTTGCGATAGGAGACTGGGTTTCCATGAACCTGCAGGGATAGGGGCATCTTATCGGGATGCGCCTTGTACAAAGGTTTGCCGATAAACTCGGTGGGGCCTTTCAGCGCCACATGATTCTGGATCAGCACACCGTTGTGAAGTACAGTCATATAGGCAGGACTTTCAAGCAATCCTTCCTCATTGAATTCGGGAGCGGTGAAAATCACATCATAGGATTGCCAGGTTCCCGGAGGGCGACAGGCATTGACCAGCGGAATATGTTGTTTATAGATACTCCCGGCCTGTCCATTGTAGTAGGTCTCATTTTCATATGAGTCCAATACCTGGAGCTCATATAAACCCATGAGGAAAATACCGCTGTTGCCACGGCCCTGGCCATCGCCAACAACCTCTATGGGTGTTCTCCACTCTATGTGAAGCTGCACATCGCCGAAGGTCTGCTTTGTACGAATCCCCGGGACTTTCGGTACTACGGTGAGGTTTTCATCAGCCAGCCATTGGATTGGGCTGCCATCATCACTCTCCCAAAGGGATGCATCGCCTGAATGGGCATATAATACAATGGCATCAGAAGGGGGCAGGGTCCCTTTTCCCGGGGTGACCACCTCGGGTTTTCTCGACCAGTCTTCGGTCTCTTCGGGCTTTTGGGCATTCAGAGTGATAAACAGGGAGGAGAGAAGCAAAAAGCTGATTGATTTTCTCATGTGTGTTACAGGTAATTTTTTCAAGTAGTATTTCGCTAAATTAAAAAAGATTGCCCATTATCCTTAATGAATCCCCAAGGGATTTCTTATTATATTTGAACGGGACTGCAACCTCATTAAAAAAATAGGATGAATACATTCAGGATCACTTTGATCTGTAAGGGATTCTTGCTCTTCAATACAATCACCCTTGATGCTCAGGGGGTGGGGGATGCCCTTGCTTATGAAGGTACCCTGGCAGTGTATGACGATCTTTTTGAACTGGAGGAACCACTAAGCCTTACCCTGGTATCAGATTTTCGAACCCTCCGGAAAACCCGGAGCAAGGATATTTATATTCCGGCCCAAATGACCTGCCATTTAACCGACTCGGTTCAGGTGAGCCATCCTGTCCGGTTGAAGGCCAGGGGTATATATCGCAAAGAAAATTGCTCCACCCCCCCCTTATGGCTGAACATCCGTTACTCGGGAATTGAAACTGACGAGCTTTCATTGGTACGGCGAATGAAGATGGTAATCTGCTGCAGATCCGGAGAGCACTATTCGGATTATTTGCTTCGGGAATACCTGGTTTATAAGATTTACAACCTGGTGACGCCCCATAGCTACAGGGTCAGACTGATCCATTTGAAAATGGTGGACACGGGCAGGGATAACCGGGAATCACATGGCTGGGCCTTCCTGGTCGAACCTGACGAGATGCTGGCCTCCCGGCTTGGAGCCCTGGAGACCAAGAACGATCAGCTCTCCATGCGAACTGTTAACCCCGGGGCGATGGACAGGCTTGCCATGTTCCAGTACATGATCGGAAATCCGGATTATTCGGTTACCGGCAGGCACAACCTGAGGATTTTCGACATGCAAACCTCGGACCCTTCCGGTTATATCCCAATACCCTATGATTTTGATTTCACTGGATTTGTGAATGCCCATTATGCCACTCCCAATGAGAACCTGGAGATCCATTCGGTCAGGGAAAGATATTTTGTGGGTCCCTGCAGGGACAAACCGGGTTACGAGGCTGCCATCGGTGCGCTTGAGACGGTCAGGGATGAAATTGAAGCCACCATATGGGCATTTGATTACCTGGATGAGGAGAACAGGTTTGATATGATCGGATTCATCGAAAGCTTTTTCAATACCGCCAGGAATGAAAGATTTATCGACCGGGAGATATCCAGAACCTGCAGGTGAAGCTTCAGGATGAACCAAATGGGGTCTGGCTTGGTTATCTAATTGATTAGCTGGCGCGGTAATTGTAATAAAATGTGTATGATGATAAAAAGAATGGCTAAAAGCATGGAGATTGCCCTGTTGATCCTGTTGACAGGAGCGGGTATTCAGGCACAATCTGTGGAGGAAGAGGTCTTAGTGGAGCGGCCAAAGAACGTGATTCTGATGATTGGCGACGGTATGGGGTTATCGCAGGTCTCATCACCCTATTTTTTCAGTGATGAACCTCCCGCATTCAACAGGTTTAAGATTATTGGTTTGTCCAGGACCTCTTCTGCGGAGGCACCCATCACCCAGTCGCCTGCAGCAGCCACTGCCATGGCTACGGGTTACAAAACCTACAATTTTGCCATTGGTGTTGACGCCGATACGGTTCCGAGGGAGAATATCGTGGAGATCTTATCAAAAAGGGGATTGATGACCGGTGTCATTGCTACCTCTTCGATTACGGATGCCACTCCGGCAGGATTCTATGCCCACCAGGAGGATCGTTACATGCAATACGAGATTGCCATGGACCTGGTCCGGTCGGAGATCGACTTTTTTGCCGGCGGGGGAATTAAATATTTCGTGGACACTACCGGAATAGATCATTTTGCGGAACAAGGCATAGAGGTTAATTTTACAAGGCTGAAAAAAATAAGGAATCCCCAGCCTGGAAGCAGGTACGGATTTTTACTTGGTGCCGACCGGATGCCCACCATGCTGGAGGGCCGGAAAACATTTTTAAGGGATGCAACAGCCATCGGAACCGAGTTCCTCTCCACGGGTAGTGACGGTTACTTTTTAATGGTGGAAGGTTCTCAAATTGACTGGGCTGGTCATGGGAACCAGGTCCAGTACATGATCGCCGAAATGAATGATTTTAACCAGGTGGTCAATTGGGTGCTTGATATGGCTGAAAGGGATGGTGAGACCCTGGTCATTGTTACAGCCGATCATGAAACCGGTGGTTTTACCCTTGGGGCTTCCGGAACAAACGGATATGATGCAGACTATTCCATAATCAAACCCACCTTTGCCACTACAAACCATTCTGCAACCATGGTGCCCGTTTTCTCATTTGGGCCCGGTGCGGAGAAATTCACAGGTGTCTTTGAAAATACCGAAATTTTCAGGAAAATTACCGCCTTGTTAGATGACAGATAATGAATAAGGAAGATCGTGAACTCGTCATCAAAATGGTAACGGAAGCTTTCGAGCAGAATCCGCGGGCCATGGCGATGATGAAAAAGAAGAACCCGGCCCGAAGTTTACGTTTAATGACCGAATACGCCTATCAGCTGGTGGAGAAATTTGACGGGATATACCTTTCGGAGGATAAAACCACGGTATTGTTCTATTACCGGAAAAGCCAGTATCACCGTACGCTGTCTGATACCTTGAAATATGCAAAAATGTTTCTGAGGGCCATCAGGCCCTCACAGCTGATCCCCACACTCAGGAGGGAGAAGTACATTGCAGGTCTCAGGCCTGCCTACGAGGATTACATCTATGTGTGGATCCTGGGAAGCATCTCCGGGCGGACGAGCATCAGGGGGCTTGCCGATATACGCGATCACCTATTCCAGATGTCTGAAAGGCTTCAGCTTCCCATCCTCATTGAAACCACGATTGAGAAGCTTCTCAAACTATACAATTACGTTGGTTTTGAGATCTATCATCAATGGCACGATCAGAAGGCAGGTATCAACGTCTGGTTCCTGCAGCGGGAACTGGACAAGGTGAAAAAGTCCAGGGAAGCAAAGAAGTCTGTCCAGAGAATCTAAGCCTGCCTGGGGATCCGGTCCTGACAGCACTCTGTTAAAGATTCCGGGCCAGCCAGTCGCCCACTTCGGAGGTTTTGTAGGCCTTCTTATCAGCGATATCCTCGGTTACCACCCCTTCTGTCATCGATTTTTCGACCACCCTTCGGATGGCTTTCGCCTCGTCGGGAAGGTCCAGGGCAAGTTCCAACAACATGGCAGCTGAAAGTACGGTGGCCAGGGGGTTGGCAATGTCTTTTCCGGCTGCCTGGGGGTAAGAGCCGTGAATGGGTTCAAAAACAGAGGTGTGAATTCCAACAGATGCCGAAGGAAGCAGTCCGAGTGAACCGGTGATTACACTGGCCTCGTCCGAAAGGATATCCCCGAACATATTCTCGGTTACCATCACATCGAATTTCCTGGGCCATTGAATAATCTGCATAGCCGCGTTATCCACGAACATGTAATCCACCTCGATATCGGGGTGTGCCGGGGCCATCTCCTGGGCAATTTCCCGCCATAACCTGGAAGTGGCCAGCACATTGGCTTTGTCCACCACGGTGAGACGCTTGTCCCTTTTGGCTGCATATTCAAATCCCAGTTCCAGGATTCGCTCCACCTCCGGCCTTGTATATACGCAGTTATCGAAGGCCATATTCAGGTCCTCGGACCGCCCTTTTTCTCCAAAGTAAATGCCTCCGGTGAGTTCGCGTATCACGACAAAATCGGCACCCTCCACCAGGTCGCGTCGAAGCGGTGATTTGTGAATCAGGGAGGGGAAGGTGGTAACAGGGCGGATGTTGGCATAAAGCCCGAGTTTCTTCCGCATGGCCAGCAGTCCCTGCTCTGGTCTTACCTTTGCCTTGGGGTCGTTGTCATATTTCGGATCGCCAATGGCCCCGAAAAGTACTGCATCGGAGGCCATGCAGAGTTGAAAGGTCTCTTCGGGAAAAGGGTTTCCCACCCTGTCGATGGCTGTTGCTCCCACCAGTGCTTCTGTAAAGGCGAAGTTGTGGTTAAATTTTTCTCCTACCGCCTTTAATACTTTTATGGCCTGGTCGACAATCTCGGGACCGATCCCGTCACCTTTCAATACTGCAATTTTAAAATCCATATGATTCGATTATGTTTAACATTCTGCGTGTGCATTCAATGGCTGCCACCGTCTGGTCGGGATCCAGTGCCCTGGTTTTAATCAGGTTGCCCTCATAATTCCAGGTGATCATACACTCCACGAGTGCATCGGTTTTTCCACCCGGGGGTATGGAAACTACGTAATCGGCGAGGGTGGGCAACTTCTTCTTCAGCCTGGTGTAGATTTTCCGGATCGCCTTCATGAAGGCATCATACTGCCCGTCACCCGATGCGGTCTCCTCGTGGATGACACATTCAATCTCGATGGAAACGGTAGCCACCGATCTTAGTCCGCGTGCCACTGAGAGCTGGTAATTTCTGATTTTTATGGTCTCCTGAACACGCTTGCTCCGAAGCACATCGGAGATGATATAGGGAAGGTCCTCCTTTGTGATGATCTCCTTCTTATCGCCCAGTGCAATAACCCGTTCGGTGACAAGCTTCATATCCTCTTTGGAAAGCTCAATACCCAGCTCCTCCAGGTTTTTCTGGATGCTGGCCTTGCCCGACATTTTTCCAAGGGCATAAGTCCTTTTTCTTCCGAATCTTTCGGGAAGCAGCTCGTTGAAATAGAGGTCATCTTTCTGATCCCCGTCTGCATGGATCCCGCTGGTTTGCGTGAAAACATTCTCACCAATAAGCGGTTTATTGAGCGGAATCCTGATCCCTGAAAATGATTCGATCATCTTACTGGCATTGTAAAGCCGATCTTCACGCACATTCATTTGATACCTGAAATGATCTTTCACGATGCCAATGACACTTGAGAGAGGAACGTTTCCGGCTCTTTCCCCCAATCCGTTTACCGTGGTATGAATCCCTGTGATTCCGGCTTTGATGGCAGAGAAAGTGTTGGCGGTGGCCAGGTCGTAATCATTATGGGCATGAAAATCGAATTTCAGTCCGGGATAACGGGTGATCATATCCAGGCAAAAATCATAGGCCTCCTGTTGGTTCAGAATTCCCAGCGTATCGGGCAGCATAAAACGGTCGATGCTCTCATCTTTCAATGCATCAAGTACCTGGTACATATACCCGGGTGAGTTGCGCATGCCATTGGACCAGTCTTCGAAATAGATATTCATCCGGATGCCCATATTCCTGGCAAGGGCAAGCACTTCTTTCACATCTGCGATGTGCTCCTCCGGCGTTTTCCTGAGCTGGTTCGTACAGTGTTTCAGTGATCCTTTCATGAGCAGGTTGTTCACCTTTCCGCCTGCATCACTGATCCATTTTAGGGATATGTCACCGTCAATGAAACCCAGGACCTCAATTTTTTCAATATATCCATTTTTCCTGGCCCAGTCAAAGATCAGTTTGGCACCCTGGAATTCACCCTCCGATACCCTGGCTGAGGCCACTTCAATCCGGTCCACATTCAGGTCGGTCAGCAGAATTTTGGCTATATTGAGTTTTTCGGTTGCTGTGAAAGTTACCCCGGAGGTCTGTTCCCCATCCCTCAGGGTGGTATCCATGATAGTAATTTGCATGATGTTGCAGAATTAAATTTGTGACTGCTCGAATTCGGCTATCTTCTCTTTGATGCTTAAAAGGTAATCGATGTCATCATACCCGTTCAGGAGGCACTCCTTCTTATACGGGTTGATGTCAAAGGACTCTTTTTCGCCGGTTGCCTCAATGATTATTTCCTGTTTTGCCAGGTCAACCCTGAGGATGGTGGAGGGATCACGTTCAATGGAGTTGAATATCTGTACAAGGAATTGGCCGGAGACCTGTACCGGCAGCAAACCATTGTTCAGTGCATTGTTCTTGAAAATATCTGCAAAAAAACTGGAAACCACCACTTTGAAACCGTAATCATGGAGGGCCCATGCTGCATGTTCGCGGCTCGATCCGCTTCCAAAATTCTTTCCACCTACCAGGATCGTTCCGCTATATACGGGGTTGTTTAGTATGAAACCGGCCCTGGGCTGACCGTTTTTGTCAAACCGCCAGTCCCTGAAAAGGTTCTCCCCGAAGCCTTCCCTGGTGGTGGCCTTCAAAAAGCGTGCAGGAATGATCTGGTCCGTATCGATGTTTTCGATGGGAAGCGGTATAGCGGTGGATTGAATGGTTATAAATTTATCGATCGACATAATGGAAATCTTTTTAAGTTATTTCATGAACCGTTAAAGCATGGTACGGGGATCGGTTACCACGCCGGATACTGCTGCTGCTGCCGCTGCGAGCGGACTGGCCAGCATGGTGCGTGATCCGGGACCCTGACGTCCCTCAAAATTCCGGTTAGAAGTGGAAACGGCCAGTTTCCCTTCGGGTACCTTATCGTCGTTCATGGCCAGGCAGGCTGAGCAACCCGGTTGCCTGAGCCTGAATCCGGCTGCTTCCAGGATCTTTGTAATTCCCTCTGATATGGCCTGTTTTTCAACCTGTTTGGAACCTGGAACGATCCAGGCTGTCACATGTTTCGCTTTTTGCCTGCCTTTCACAAATTCAGCTACCTCCCGGAGATCTTCAATTCTTCCATTTGTGCAGCTTCCCACGAAAACATAATCCACACTGGTTCCTGCAATGGGCGAACCGGCTTCAAAACCCATATATGCAAGAGATTTTTTAAATGAATCCCGGGTATTCTCCTCAATCTCTTCTAAGTTGGGTATTCGACCGCTGATTTTTGTTCCCATCCCCGGGTTGGTACCATAGGTAATCATGGGCTCGATGTCGGCAGCATCGAAAAAGAGCTCCTTGTCGAATTTTGCATTGTGGTCACTTTTCAGCTGCTTCCACTTCCCGACCATCCTGTCAAATTCAGCTCCCCTGGGAGCAAATTCCCTTCCCCGTATATACTCGAAAGTAGTCTCATCGGGCGCGATCAATCCGCCCCTAGCACCACTCTCAATGCTCATGTTGCAGACGGTCATTCTTCCCTCCATCGAGAGGCCCCGGATGGCCGAACCGGCGAATTCAATAAAGTACCCGGTGCCGCCGCTGGCCGAGATCCGGGAAATGATATAAAGTACAACATCTTTTGCGGTAACACCCCGGCCCAGCTCCCCATCCACAGTGATGCGCATTTTCTTCGGTTTGGGCTGAAGGATGCATTGGGTGGCCAGAACCATTTCCACCTCCGAGGTCCCGATGCCAAATGCCACACTGCCAAATGCACCGTGGGTGGAGGTGTGACTGTCCCCGCAGACCATGGTCATTCCTGGCTGGGTGATTCCCAGTTCCGGTCCGATGACGTGAACAATCCCCTGGTAGGGGTGATTCAGGCCATAGAGGGTGATCCCGTGTTTTTTGCAGTTTTCAGTCAGTTTATCAACCTGGAACCGGGATAGTTCATCCCTGATGGCCAGGTGCTGATCCACCGTGGGCACATTGTGGTCGGGCGTGGCAACTGTATTTTGCGGACGAAAGACCTTTATCCCCCTCTGGTCGATCCCCGCAAATGCCTGCGGGCTTGTGACTTCGTGGATCAGGTGTTTGTCAATATAGAGTACCGAGGGTCCTCCTTTAATCTCATCTACCACATGGGCATCCCATATCTTGTCAAATAGTGTTTTTCCAGCCAAAACTTATTTTGTTTAATGAATCCGCAAAGTTAACAAACTTATGTATCATTTTGATCAAAAAAGGAGGCGTGAACCTGTTAAATTGTTACGTTTTGCGTTAGAAGGATAACAATTAATCGGGGGCTTCAGGTAGCAGTGGTATTATTTTTATACATTTGGATAAGCAACCTGTATACGTATATGAAGCGCTATTTTATCCTTGTCTGTCTGCCGCTCTTTTGCCAGTTCATCCTCCTTGCCCAGGAGGAGCCAGAAGTGGCTGACCTTGGAGATACAATCCGCATCAATGCCGATTTGTTCGAAGGACCAGAACCTCTTGAGATGACCCTCACTTTTGATGTGAAAAGGTATTTGCGGGAAAAAAATTCGGATGAGTATCTCCCGGTGGACCTGTTACTTCATTTTAATGACACCATCGATATCGAGAAAAGCGTCAGGATCAAATCGAGGGGAGAGTTCAGGAAAAACACCTGCTATTTCGTACCCTTCTGGCTCAACATCCGTAAGGCCGACGTTGAGAACAAATACCTGAAGGAGGTTACCAAAATGAAAGTGGTGACCCACTGCCGGGCCGGCGATGCATATGAGGATTATGTTTTACTGGAGTTCCTGGCCTATAAAATCTACAACCTCCTTTCACCGGTCAGTTTCAGGGTGCGGCTGATTCTCATGAAATATGTGGATACGGGCCGGAATAACAAGGTCACAGAGAGTTGGGCATTTCTGATTGAGCCTGAAGAGATGCTGGCCGGGAGGAGCGGGGGACTTGTGATCGAAAATGATGGGCTTGGAATGGTTCACATGAGGCGCGAGGAGATGCTGCGTGCTGCCCTGTTTCAGTTCATGATCGGGAATTGTGATTATTCCATTGCCGGAAGGCATAATATGAAGTTACTGGGGCTTCCCGGATTTGGTACCCAAGGTTATACACCTGTTCCTTACGATTTTGATTATGCCGGTTTTGTGAACGCTTCCTATGCAGTACCGGGTGAAAATCTTGGTATCAGTTCGGTTACCCAGCGCTATTACCTTGGTCCATGCCGGGAGGATGCCGAGTACCTGTCTGCCATACAGTACATGGAAGATCACAGGGAAGAGATACTAGAACTGATTCAGGGATTTCCCTACCTGGGGGAAAAGGCCAGAAACAGTGCCATAGGCTATATTGAAAGTTATTTCACAGAGGCTTCTGATCCTCGTTTATCTTCGCCCTGCTCCAGGGCGAGCCGTACCTCACCGGTCAATGGCTGATCTTCGCCGTCGCCGGCGTCGAGTGGAAGCTCAGC
>JAWOHR010000121.1:0-15644 GCA_046485075.1 Bacteroidales bacterium | reverse complement strand
GGCGACGGCTTGGGTGACGCGCTGCACGCCGAAGACATTGACCTCGAAGAGGCCGAGCATCTCGTGCATCGGGACGTCGACCAGGTCGCCCATGTGCGCAACCCCTGCATTGTTCACGAGCCCCCACAAGCCGGTGCCCCGAGCGACGATCGCGTCGCGGAGCTGGGCGACCTGCGCGTCGTCGGCCACGTCGCAGATCAGCGGCTCGACGCCCTCGATCTGGGCGACGCGGGCCGCGTCGGCCTCCTTGCGGACGGTCCCATAGACCGGGACCCCGTGCTCCGCCAGATAGCGCGCCGCGTGGAGGCCGATGCCGGAGCTGACGCCGGTGATGAGCACGGGTCGAGGCATGAAGGCATGGTACCCGAGTCGATCCTCGGTGCCGTGCATCATCATGCGGACCGTCGTCCGGCATCCGGGCCCGACCGCGCAAGCGGTGTCCCTCGCGCGAACGCGCCCCAGTGCCTACGATGGTTCCCATATGGACATCGACCTGCGCGCCCTCGCTCCACTCTTCGTGCTGGCCGTGGCGCTCGCGGCTTACGCCCTCGTCGACCTGATGCGGGCGCCGGCGGTGCGGTACCTGCCGAAGTGGGCGTGGGATCGGGCTTTCGCTCTCAAAAGAGCTGATTAAAATTCATAATGGAAGGATATTGCTTAAGAGCCAGGTTGGAATCGGGACTGAAATTTCCGTACTTTTTCCTGTAATCAAAAGTGATCCGAATAAAAAAGAGCTGCCGGATGCTCAAATTTCAAATGAAGGACTCACTCCTCTTCCCGTCGAAACCATCAATGCGAATTCACTTATGCAGCTGGCAGATTGCAAAAATCCGGTCATACTGATCCTGGAGGATAACAAAGACCTGCTCGAATTTATTAAATCCATCTTCCAGGAAGATTATGTGGTACTTATTGGCGAAGACGGTGAAACAGGACTTGAACTGGCCAGGGAAACCATTCCCGACCTGGTCATCAGCGATATAATGATGCCCAGGATGGACGGAATAAGACTGTGTAAAAAACTGAAACAGGATTTCCGTACTTCGCATATACCGGTCGTGCTCCTGACTGCACTTTCCTCCAAACAACATGAAAAGGAAGGGATTCTGGAGGGAGCAGATGAGTACATCACCAAACCCTTTGATCCATCATTGCTAAAAATTAAGGTGGATCATTTGTTGGCTACCAGACGCCTGTTGAGAGAGAAATACAGCCGTGAAAATCTCCTTGAATCAAGGCCTACAGCTGACGCCAAAAGTACTCCGGAAGATAAATTCCTGGCAAAACTTATTTCTGTTATTGATGAAAACATTTCCGATCCTGAATTTGGAACTGTTAAAATATCCAGAGAGGTTGGAGTCAGCCGAACCCAGCTTTATAGAAAGATGGCTGCATTAACGGAAATGACAGTCAAAGAATTCATCAGGAGTATCCGATTACAAAGAGCGGCTCAATTGATTCTACAGGATCATGTAAATATTTCGGAAGCGGCATACGCTGTAGGATTCCTGCAGGTTGCTTACTTCAGAAAGTGTTTTAAAGAGATGTACGGAGTCACTCCCACTGAGTATTCCAAAAAGCAGAAATTGAATTGAATCCGATTCGTCGAAATTATTCGCAATAATTCAAAAGAATAAATAAAGATTCATATTTTTGCTTTATGAGACTAATGGCTAATCAGCGAAGGGAGCAAATCATGAAGCTTCTTACAGAAGATGGTTCTGCAAAAGTGATCGATCTTGCAAAAATATTTAAAGTGTCAGAAGTTACGATTCGGCAGGATTTCGAAAAACTTGAATTGGATGACCTGATTATTCGTGAGCATGGGGGCGCATATCTAAAAAATATAGAGGCCCAGGTGGGCAGCTTATCTTTGATGAACAAGGATAACATGGATAAAAAAATGCTCATCGGGAAAAAGGCGGTTGAGTTCATCGATAACGGTGATGTGATTATCCTGGATTCAGGTTCTACAACCACTGAAATCGCTAAAAACCTTGTGGACAGGAAAAATCTCACCGTGATCACCAACTCCCTGAACATAGCCATAATCCTGGGTTCCTGCCCGGGAATTGAGGTAATGATGACGGGTGGGGAATTCAAACCTCCCACACTTTCATTGACCGGCCAGAAAGCAGCGGATTTCCTTGCTGATATCCATGTGGATAAACTTTTCCTGGCTACCGCTGGTATTTCTTTAAAAGCAGGGCTCACCTACCCGAGCATCAGTGACCTGGTGGTGAAAAAAGCCATGATCGATGCGGCCGATACAGTTTACCTGGTAGCTGATTCCACAAAGATCCGAAAAACTTCATTTGCCAGCCTTGGAGCCCTCTCCCTGATCAATTACATCATTACAGATTCTTATCTCAGTGAAGAGCACAAGAAGCTTTTCAAGACCCACGATATTGATTTTATCCTTGCATAAGAGTGTGGCCGGACATTAAATTGCATCGTTAAAAATTAAAGTGAAATTCGACTGATAAATTCCTTATAAGTTTGTGTTTATTTTCGTATAATTGTATGTTTCGACAATTATCGTAATAATTCGTAATTTATTATCGTATGCAATGAGCTATCTGCTGACCATAGACCAAAGTACTTCGGCAACGAAAGTCATGCTGTTTGACCGCAATGCTGAATTAACCAACCGGGTATCTTTACCCCATAAACAATATTACCCTCAATCCGGATTTGTCGAGCATGACCCGGAAGAAATATTCAGCAACACCCTTTCCGGGATCGGACAGGTTATTCAGCTTTCCGGTATTGACGAATCAGAGATTGTCTGCATTGCCATTACCAATCAGCGGGAAACAGCTATGATCTGGGACCATACTACCGGTATTCCCGTCTGTAATGCAGCAGTCTGGCAGTGCCAGCGGGGAGTGGAATACTGCAATCTGCTGAAGAAAGCAAATAAAGGACCACTCATTCAGGATAAAACAGGCCTGATCATTGACCCCTATTTCTCAGCCAGCAAGCTTAAATGGATGGTCGATCATGTGGAGGGGGTCAGGGAAAAAATGAAAGAGGGAGTCCTGCTGGCAGGAACGATGGACAGCTGGCTTTTATGGAAACTAACCGGCGGACGTGTTCATGCAACGGACTATTCCAATGCCTCCCGCACCATGCTGCTGAACCTGGAGACCCGGGATTGGGATGATGAGTTGATTGAACTGTTTTCACTGGACAGGCAGATGCTTCCCCTACTGGTATACAGCGACGAGATTGCCGGGACTACCGATCCCTCTGTAATATTTGAAAATTCCATCCCGATTGCAGGATTGATGGGTGATTCACATGCAGCCCTGTTTGGGCAAAATTGTTTCAGCCCCGGTATGGCCAAGGCCACTTACGGGACCGGTTCTTCCATCATGATGAACATCGGGAACAAACCTTTGCCTCCACCCGACGGTCTGGTTACCTCTGTTGCCTGGGGACGGGGAAAAGCAGTTGATTATGTTTTTGAAGGAAACATCCACTGCACAGGGGATACCATCAACTGGCTTGTGAATGACCTGCAGCTCATCGGTTCTGCGGCGGAAACTGAATCTCTGGCCACATCGGTGGATGGAAACAACGGGGTTTACCTGGTTCCCGCTTTTGTGGGTCTGGGAGCTCCTTACTGGGACAACAATGCAAGGGCTGCCATCTCCGGTATGCCGAGGGATACTAAAAAGGCCCATGTCGTCAGGGCAGCGCTGGAAAGCATTGCCTACCAGGTCAAGGACCTTGTGGACCTGATGGGATCTGGTGCACAAATCAGCCTGAAAGAGCTCAGGGTGGATGGAGGTCCCACCCGTAATAACTTTCTGATGCAGTTCCAGGCCGACATGCTGGGCAACTCCATTGTCAGAACCCATATTGAGGAGATATCTGCCCTGGGTTCAGCCTTCATGGCTGGCCTGGCCACTGGATTCTGGAACAGTATGGATGAAATCTCAAATCTGCGGCTGGTTGACCGGACCTTTATACCTGACATGGAGGCTGGCCAGGTTAAAGAACTTTATGCAGGCTGGCTTACTGCGGTGAAACGCGTGCAACTTACTTAAAACCATCAAATACCAAAAGATCATGGCAAAGCAAAAACAATCATTCGGAGTCATTATTGCAACCCGGAATATTTTTAATTTCGAACTGGCTGTCAGTGCCAGGAAAACTGTACTGGAAAAACTGGATAAGATGGGCTACGGCTCGGTCATTATTCCAACCAATGCCACACCAACGGGTAACGTCGAAGGATACGAAGATGCCGTGAAATGTGCAAAGTACTTCAAGCAGCATGCTGATCAAATTGATGGTATTGTAGTGGTGCTGGCCAATTTCGGAGATGAACTGGGAGTGGTCAATACCATACAAATGGCCGGCCTGAATGTCCCGGTGCTCGTTATGGCCTGTGACGACGATAACGACAAAGTAGGTGTAAAGGAACGCCGGGATGCCTTCTGTGGCAAGCTTTCCGTATGCAACAATTTATATCAGTACGGAATTAAATTTACCGATACAACCTACCATACCTACTCATTGGACAGCAAGGAATTCACGGCTGATCTCTATAAGTTTGCCGGCGTATGCAGGGTGGTTAAAGGGATGAAAGGGCTTCGGGTGGGTGCCATCGGGACCAGGCCCATTGGATTCCAGACCATGCGGGTGAGTGAAAAGATTCTTCAGAAGACCGGGATTACCGTAGTGCCAGTGGACATGTCTGAGATTCTGGCTGCTGCCAATAAAATCGATGAGAAAAGTGCCGATGTACTGGAAAAGGTAAAAGCCATAGAGAACTATGGCACCTGCCGTGTTCTCCATAAGGGGCAGATCACAAAACAGGCCAGGTTCGGACTGGCGGTAGAGCAATGGATTGAAGAGAATAACTGTGATATTTCAGCTCTTCAATGCTGGGAATCCATTGAAAAAAATTATGGTTGTGCTGCCTGCGTGACCATGAGCATGATGGGGGAAAAGCTGATGCCATCGGCCTGTGAGGTGGATATTGCAGGAACCATAGGCATGTATGCCCTCGCGCTGGCCTCCCAGAGACCCTCTGCCCTGCTTGACTGGAACAACAACTTTGCCGAGGACCGCGACAAGGTGGTCTGCACCCATTGCAGCAATTACCCCAAATCATTCTTCGAGAATGAGATCGAGATCGGAAGCCTGGATATCCTGGGTACCGTACTTGGACAGGAGGATACTTTCGGAGCTGTAAAAGGGAAAGTTGCCCCGGGTGACATGACCTACTTCCGAATCTCCACCGATGATCCAAAGGGAATTGTTAAGTCCTACCTGGGAGAAGGCATGATCACAGATGACCCCTATGGAATGGATGGTGGTATTGCCATTTGTAAGATCCCCAACCTGCAGGGCTTAATGAAATACATGTGTAAAAACGGTTTCGAACACCATGTGGGAATGGTCAGGGGCCACGTAGCAGATATCCTTGAAGAGGCCATTGGAAATTACCTGGGCTGGGAAATTTACAAACACAGCTAATATAAAACATAAATAAAACAAGACTATGGTACTCGTTCATCATTATGGCTTAGCCGTATTTTTTTTCCTTGTAGCCATGACCTGTTGGGGGTCCTGGGCAAATACACAAAAATTAGCTGCTAAAAACTGGCGGTTTGAATTATTCTACTGGGATGTCGTTATAGGTTTGTTGGTGTTTTCTTTATTAGCCGCCTTTACACTGGGTAGCCTTGGAAATGAACCGGGTGGCCGGACATTTATGCAGGATCTGGCCCAGGCTGATGCCCGCAGCATTGCATTTGGAATGTTGGGAGGGGTTATATGGAATTTGGGTAACCTCCTGCTTGTTGCTGCAATTGCAGTGGCCGGCCTGGCAGTTGGTTTTCCAATAGGCGGTGGAATCGCCTGGTTGGGAGGAACCATACTGGGTTATATGATCGAGATTTCCACCCAGGGCGAAAGCAGCAGCAATCCATATTTGCTTTTCATAGGTATGGGCCTTGCAATAGCGGCCATTTATTTGAGTATGGTTTCTTACAAGCGACTCGCTGCTTACCAGAAAAAAGCCAGTGCCAAAGGGATTATTCTTTCGGTCCTGGCGGGTCTGTTCATCGCTCCGTTTTATACGATCACCATGTATGGAATGGACCCGGTATTCGGATTAAGCGGGGCTGGTTCACTCACCCCGTATACAGGTACAGTAATGTTTGCACTTGGAGCCTTCCTGAGCACATTTATTTTTAATCCATTCTTCATGGCAAGGCCCGTTGAAGGTGAACCAGTAAAAATGAGTGCGTATTTCAAGGGCTCCTTCAAAACCCACTGGTGGGGAATTTTGGGTGGTTCCATCTGGATGCTGGGGATGGTTGTTAGTTTTATGTCATCAGGTGAGGGAACTACCATTGCCTACGCCTTAAGCAACGCGGCTCCTGTAGTAGCCATCCTGTGGGGTGTTTTCATATGGAAGGAATTCAAAGGTGCCCCAAAAGGCACCAATGGCATCCTGGCCGCCATGTTTGTCCTGTTTCTGATTGCCCTGGTGCTCATTACCATGTCGAATTCATGAAGGCACTTGACCAGATAGCGGTTGAAGTCAGGAAGAAACTGCTTCAGAATATTGTGAAGGCAGGCGGAGGACATACGGGGGGATCATTGTCCTCCGTGGATATCCTGGTTGCCCTTTATTTCGAGGTGATGAACATTGATCCGGATCATCCGGATATGAAGGACCGCGACAGATTTATCATGAGCAAAGGGCATTCGGTGGAAAGCTATCATGCAGTACTTTCAAAAAGGGGCTTCTTCAGTGAAGAGATTCTTGACTCCTACGGGGAATTCTCTTCCATCCTGGCCGGGCACCCCACCCGGAAAGTTCCTGGTGTTGAAGTGAATTCAGGAGCATTGGGCCATGGATTGTCTGTAGGTGCAGGGATGGCGTTGGCAGCAAAACGCTCCGGTACCGCTTGCCGGACCTTTGTCCTGATGGGCGATGGAGAACATGGAGAGGGTTCCGTCATGGAAGCAGTTGCCACCGCCGGCCACTACCACCTGGATAACCTGATTGCCATCATTGACAGGAACGGACTCCAGATCAGCGGGAGAACCGAGGAGGTTCTTGCCATTGAAAACCTTGAAGCAAAATACCAGGCATATGGATGGAGTGTGCGTTCCTGCAACGGGCATGACCTGGAGGAACTGACCTCCATTCTCAGGGAGACTCCTTTTGAAAAAGGAAAACCCTCTTTTCTTATTGCTCATACCATCAAGGGAAAAGGAGTTTCTTTTATGGAGAACATTCCGGCCTGGCATCACAAAGTACCTACTTCAGAACAATTTCAGCAGGCTATGGAAGAGTTGAATTTAATATTGGAAAAGATATAGGATGGGAACAATTCCTTGCAGAACAGCCATTACAGATACCCTGGTGGAGGAGGGCAAGAAGAATAAAGATCTGTTTGTGGTCACGTCGGATGCCCGTGGCAGTGTAACCCTTGATAAGTTTGCCAATGAGCTGCCGGAACAGTTTGTTGAAGTGGGTATTGCAGAGCAGAATGCCGTGGGCTTAAGTGCCGGACTGGCATTGTCGGGAAAAAATGTATTTGTTTGCGGTCCGGCATGCTTCTATTCGGCAAGAGCTCTCGAACAGGTAAAGGTCGATGTGGCCTACTCCAAAACCAATGTGAAAATCATCGGAGTCAGCGGGGGTGTAAGCTACGGAGCGCTTGGTTCAACCCACCACAGCCTGCACGACATAGCGGTTATGCGAACCTTTCCCGGAATGAATGTATATCTTCCGTCGGATCGTTTTCAATCTGTATGGCTGACCAAATATCTGAGTGGCAGCGAAGAAAGTGCCTATGTGAGGGTGGGCAGAAACGCAGTTCCCGATATCTATTCTGAATCAGATCCTTTTGAGCCAGGACAAGCAAAAATCTTAAGAACAGGAAAGGACATTGCGATTATTGCCACCGGCGAAACTGTCTACCATGCACTCAAGGCCGCTGAAAAACTTGAAAAGGATGGCATAAGCGCCACAGTCATTGATATGTTTACCTTAAAACCCTTCGATAAGGACACCGTCATTGAAGCTGCAAAAAATACAAAGTGCATCCTCTCGGTTGAGGAACACAGCATATTCGGCGGATTGGGAGCAGCCATCACCGAGGTTACTTCCTTTTATTATCCAACAAAGGTTAAGATACTGGGTATTCCTGATGAAAACGCCGTACATGGCAAACCATTGGAGATCTTCGCTTATTATGGGCTGGATATGTCAGGCATTTATCAACATGCATGTTCTCTGTTAGCAGGTATCTGAAGAGCCTGATCCCTATTTAAGCCATTCCCACCGTTTCGCCCAGTCTGACAGGAACTCCTCCCTATGCTTCGAAACGGTTCCAGCTCCCTGTTGTATGTCTATGAAGAATTCCGGTTCCGGTCTGTCGGTAAACCAGTGATCCCCAAGTATGAAATCGTCGGGAGCAGGGCTGTCCGGCCATGGTGCGGTGGTTACAAATTGACCTGCATGACCATCTAATTCAGCAATATCGCTGGCAGTAAGGTAAGTGCAGATTTCCGGTGTTTTAGCTGAATAACGAACTCCATACTTGCCATCCCCAAGATAATATCCCGGCCATATTTGATCTGATATTTCCAGGGTAAAACAGACAGAATCAGGTGGAAGGTCAAGTTCAGGTCCCTTAAATCTCCATTCAAGAATGCCATAAGCAACCAGCGTATCAGCTGTGCTGGTATTCCGATCAAAAACATACCTTGAACTGCGCTCAATTCGGGTAAAACTCCCCCCCCAGCTTTCGCTGTAAGGATCATCAGGGTTGCCATCCATCAAATAGGCCAGTGACGGAGTGTCACCCATTTTTATTTTTCCCCCGTAATAATCTTTAAAAGCCTTGCCCATGGCACCACGTTCCCGGATATAGTTGCCGTAATAGGCTTCACCGGTGATGTTTTGGGGAGATTCCGCATCCATGAACCAGCCCCTGTAAGTAGCATTGGCTTCAATCATCCACAGGTCGGGATGGTGTTCAGCAATGTAGGCGTATGCATTGACACTCCACTTCTTGTTTGGTCCGCCTATCCAGTATACCTTTATCCTCTCCTTGATTTCAGGGGCATCATGCAGGGCCTGGGCCAGATCTTCAAGCCCACCCCAAACCAGCACCCATAAAGTTTGATCACTTGCTTTTCCGGCACATCTGATGATCCATTCTGAACCTTCGGTGGCTTGATCAAATCCCTTAAACGGAGCTTCTGCGATTGAACCCTGCATACATATGCTACGGAGTGAATCGGGATCGGGAAATCCCTTCGAATGCTGTCTCAAACGACTCAGATCCTGCTCATAGAGATCAATCATATCCAGGAAGTCCTTTTTCCGACCCTTCTCAAAAGGGGAGGATACCAGTCCTTCTATCTGGAAAAGATCGGCATACATCAACAAGTGGATCATGGATTGAAAATCATCAGGATCGGTTCCTCCAATGTCGGAACTGATTAATATCCGGGGTTTGGAATTTCCCTCACCTTTAATTTGGCACTGGCTCAATGCGCTTATGGTTATTACTCCGGACAAACAAAGTATTCCTATCTTTTTCGAATATTTCATTGCTTCCATGTTTTCATTACAAAGTAAGTAAACGTAATAAATAGTAAATAAACGAAATTAATTATCTTTGCGTATATGCAAGTTGGCATTTTTAAATACCTGTAACCCAACAAAACTATTGAAATGAAACTCACAAATCAAGCCGGAATCCTGTTCATCACCCTTCTTTTTACCTTTTTTGCAGATCTATTGGCACAGACTAGCTATGAAAAACCAAGAATCATTATACTTACAGATATCGAGAATGAACCTGATGATGCCATGTCGCTGGTCAGATTTCTGACCTATTCCAATCAATGGGATGTAGAAGGTCTGGTTGCGACCACCTCTATACATCAACAAAAGGAGATCGCTGCCTGGCGCATCCATGAAATCCTTGAAGCGTATGGAAAGGTGAGGGACAATCTTTTGAAGCATGAACAGGGATATCCGGGGGTGGATTACTTAAATTCCATCGTCCGGGAAGGGCGAAAGGATTACGGAATGAATGCGGTTGGAGCGGGAATGGATTCACCGGGTTCTGAGTTAATTATAGAGGCAGTTGATCGTCAGGATAGCCGTCCTGTTTGGGTTCTGGTTTGGGGCGGACCCAATTGTCTTGCTCAGGCGCTTTGGAAAGTAAGTGAAACGCGTTCGACAGGTGACCTGGAAAATTTTGTTTCCAAACTCAGGGTTTATACCATTTCCGACCAGGATGATAGCGGGCCATGGATAAGGCGCACATTCCCCGGCCTTTTCTATATTGCAACTCCCGGATTTAATGACGTGGGAGGTTATCATCATGCGACATGGTCCGGAATAAGCGGGGATCGCTTTCATGGTCGTTTTGCCGGTGCGGATTACAACATCGTTGACAATCCCTGGCTTGATGAACACATCCGTAACAAGGGACCACTGGGAGCACAGTATCCATATATGAAATTCTTAATGGAAGGGGATTCTCCAAGTTTCATGTATCTCATCAACAATGGACTGGGAGACCCTGAACATCCAGATTGGGGAAGCTGGGGAGGCCGTTACGAATTCTACCAGCCCCGAACAGAGAAATGGTTTCTGGAACCGGAAACCCGTCCACTCTGGACCAATGCTATGGATGAAGTATTTGGTGCTGACGGAAGCTGGCATACAAGCAACCACGCGACCATATGGCGTTGGCGAACTGCCTATCAAAATGATTTTGTTGCCCGCATGGACTGGACCATCAAACCTTACGAAGAAGCAAACCATCCTCCGGTTCCCAAGATCAACCATGAACAGAAGTTCAGCGCAAAAGTGGGAGAACGGGTTGAATTAAATGCAGAAGAGTCGACTGATCCTGACGGAGACAGTCTGTCTTATCGTTGGTTCTATTATGGCGAAGCAGGTGAATTTACCATTTCCACAGCGAGAACCGGTGATCCTCTTCAGATAGAAGAAGCAGATAAGGCCAGGGCATGGTTTACTGTTCCCAGAAGCACCAGATTAGGTGCCATGCATATCATCCTGGCTGTCACAGATCGGGGTACACCAGCCCTCACCCGTTATAAACGGGTAATTATTGCCATTAAACCCTGAAAAATCCAGAAACTTTATAAAACAAACCTGATGCCATGCCAACTAAAACATATATATTTTCTCTGATTGCACTTTTATTGCTGTTTCTTTCTCAAACTGTTTATGCCCAGACATCTCAAAAAAACAGAGTCATTATCCTGAGCGACATAGAAGCCGATCCCGATGATACGCAGTCTTTTGTTCGTCTGCTATTGTATGCCAATGAAATTGATATAAAGGGAATGGTTGCCACCACCTCCTGCTGGCATCAATACAGTGTGGAACCACACTCCATAGTAAAAGTAATTCAGGCCTACGGTAAGGTTCATGCTAATCTTATCCAACATGATCCCGCGTATCCCGGTGAAGAAGAGCTTCTGAAGCTGGTAAAAGAGGGTCCGCCTGTATATGGCATGCTGGGCGTCGGCAAAGGGAAATATTCAGAGGGTTCTGACTGGATTTTGAAAGTTCTCGAAGAGGAGGATGATCGTCCCCTGTGGATCTCTGTATGGGGGGGCGTGAACACGCTTGCACAGACTTTGCATAAGATTCAACATACTAAATCCAAGAAGGAGGCTGAAAGACTCATTGCGAAACTCAGGGTGTATACCATTTCTGATCAGGACGATGCCGGTATATGGATCAGGAACAACTTCCCTGAGCTATTTTATATTGTGAGTCCGGGGGATGATTACGGCAGTGCCACATGGACCGGTATAAACAGCTTCGTGAAAGGGATCAACAATGAAACGATCAGTAACAGCTGGATAGCCGGGAACATTCAGCAGGGTCATGGCCCTCTCGGGGCTGAATATCCGGATGTAGCCTGGGGAGTTGAGGGCGATACACCCTCCTTTTTATCCTTAATACCCAACGGGCTGAATGCGCCGGAGCATCCCGAATGGGGAGGCTGGGGCGGCCGATACGAACTGTACAAGCCGGATTTTTCAAAGACGAAGGAAGGAGGATCTGTGGTACAAATAGCACCCGAGACCAGGGAAATCTGGACCAATGCAGATGACACCTACACCCCATTCATTCACAGCGAATACGGACGAACTGTACGGAAGGATACTGTAGTTTTTACCGGCTACAAAGTGACCCAGTGGCGCTGGCGGGATGACTTTCAAAATGATTTTGCTGCCCGGATGGACTGGTGTTTGTTATCCTATGAGGAATCCAATCACCCACCCCTACCCATACTGGCAGGTCCCGATCACATCACTGTAAAATCGGGAGAGGGCTTTGGTCTGGATGCCAGCAACTCTGCCGATCCGGATGGCGATCACCTCAGTTTTCTGTGGTTTGATTATCCGGAAGCTGGTTCCCAAAAAACACCGGTAAAAATTGATGGTGCAGAGAATGCACATGGGCTGTATATGAACGCTCCTGAAGCAGAAAAAGAAATGACCTTCCATGTGATCCTGAAAGTGACTGACAAAGGGACTCCGGCCTTATCAAGATATAAGCGGATCATTGTAACGGTGGTTCCTCAATAAGATGGGTATTTCAAAATAACCCTGCGGTCAGATATGGGACTTATGTGTATCTCTTTTGGGAAGATAGTGTCCATGGACTAACCAAGATAAACGTAAATTTATAACAGGAGGTTTTCTCATAGTACAGCGTAGTAGTTTTTAGTAGTTAAAATGAGAAGTCATCTTGTTGGCCGAATGGGGTGACTTCTTTTTTTTCAATGATGTTATCTAACCAATGGTTCAGGATCATATAGCTAACAGAATTGAAATGAAAAATATAGGACGATGAAAACCCTGACTTCCATATTTCTTCCGGCAGGTTGCCTGTCAGCAAGCTCACAATCCAAATCTTTGCAGATCTGCAGGATTCTGGCAGGCACTATGGTCTGGCCATATATTTGAACCATCAAGTATACTTTAAACCTATGAAAACAATATTAATCTGCGGAGGAAAGATTTTCCGATTATTTCCCAAATTTAACTGTTTCTTGCTGCTGCTCTCATTAAGTACAATGACTGTATTCGGACAGGGAACAATTAAAGGCGTCATCTCTGATAAGTCTGACAAAACCCCTTTAATTTCTGTTAATATTGTTATAAAGGGTACAACTATTGGTACTGTTACAGATTATAATGGAGAATTTGTTTTTCCATTAAAAGCGGGCACTTATACCCTCCAGTTATCCTATATTGGATATGAAACCGTTGAGGAAACCATAACGATCGGGGATAATCAGACCATTGAACTTAATAAGGAGCTTACAGCCATTGCTATTATGGGTGAAGAGGTAGTCATTACAATGCAGGCAAGGGGACAACTTTCAGCGGTAAACCAGCAATTGCGTTCGAACCAGATCATAAATGTAGTCTCCGCGGAACGCATACGTGAATTACCCGACGAAAACGCGGCGCAGGCTATTAGCCGTTTACCCGGGGTACATCTCGATGGTTCCAAGGTAGTGATCAGAGGTATTGAATCGAAGATGAACAAGATCATGATCAACGGCATTGAAATGCCATCTACCGAACAAAATACCCGGTCATCGGATTTAAGTATTATTTCAGCCAATATGCTCTCGGGGATTGAGGTATACAAAACCCTTACTCCCGATATGGATGCCGATGCCATTGGTGGTATTGTGAACCTGAGGTTACGTGAAGCCTCAAGCGGTTTTCATTCCAGCATTACAGCACAGGGCTCCTATAATCAGCTGAATCAGATGTTTGGAGGAGCGAAATTATGGGGAGATGTCAGTAACCGGTTTTTAAACAATCGTTTGGGTGCACTTTTAAATTTGAACTACGAAACACGTAACGGGGGTGATGATTGGATCCAAATAGGATATAATGAGCAAAACTCCGGAGCGATTGGAGAAGCTGTATATATGTTAGGTTCACTTAGTGTGTTCGATCAGGTAAAAACAACCAGGAATATAGGCGGATCATTGATTATTGATTATGATTTACCAAACGGGCAAATAGTATTTACAAATATGTTCAGCCATACTACACCGGAAGAAACATTGTACAGGGATGATTTGTCAATAGACGCTAATTATCACACCGTTCATTTAGAAAGGAATAAGTATACTTCCTTTCTTCTAAACAATTCACTGCGCCTGGAGCAGCAACTGGGAATTGTTAAACTGGATGCCAGTATTTCACGCGTTTCTTTGGACAAGGAATATGATTTTAGATATAGCAACAGGTGGAGGAAATCAAGTGACCCATCGCCTTTTAATGTAGATTCCATTACAGAGAAGAGAAAACTGGTAATGGAACCCTGGGAGATTTACAGTACTATGAATCCCGAGGCTGACTTAACTACGGGATATTACGAGACCACTTCAATTCCAACGAATTATGATGAAAAGCAATGGATGGCAGACCTAAATTTGCAAATACCCCTGCGTTTATCGGATCATATTGATATTAATTTTAAGTTGGGTGGTAAATACTTAAGAAAAGACCGTAATTATGACGAACAATTATTGCAAGATTATTATCCGGGTGTAGTGGAAGGAGTGAAACAGGACATGCTGGACTGGTTGCTTTCTAATGATTTAATTCTCGATGAGGAAAATACAAATTTATATTTCTACAAGTTTCGTGATAACGATTATCAGCACGGTGATAATTTCATGAATAGTAATGGAAAATACTATATGCCATGGGTTGTTAATGCAGATTTAATGGACGAATTCTGGCTTGAGCATGTAGACCAAAATCCTGAAACTACACTTTTGGTTTCAGATTCCCGCGATGCCAGAGAAGATTATTGGGGATGGGAAAGACTGGCTGCAGGTTACGCGATGGCTGAGATTAATCTAGGTCAAAGGTTAACAATCATCCCTGGTGTACGTTTCGAGCAATTGCACAATGAATATTCTGCGTATAATGTCAGTCAAAACACAATGAATTTCTATGCCATTGAGGATACACTGACGAAACCGGTTGATCAAAATAACCTGTTGCCCCATTTACACTTACGCTACCGGATAACCGACTGGTGGGATTTTCGTTTTTCTTACAACCATACGTTAAGCCGGCCCGATTACAACCATGCAGTTCCAAAAATATATTATCATGAAATTCAACTTTCTGCCACAGCAGGCAATCCTTATATAAAACCTGCCCTATCAGAGAATTTTGATGCTAATTTCACTTTTTATTCTCGCAGAATGGGTCTGATCACGCTTGGCGGGTATTTAAAAAGACTCAATGATATCTTTTATATGCAGCCTACTCTTTTGAAGAATGTACCAGATACATCCATTATTGCCGAATTTCCTTTAGAAACGTATCCCACGCTTTTAACAAATTCTATTGATTTTTATGTAAATAGTCCATATACTGCATATGTTAGGGGTCTGGAGGTAGAATGGCAATCGAATTTCAGCTGGTTGCGAGCACCATTTAATGGTATTGTATTAAATGTAAACTATACCCACGTATGGTCTGAAACCAAATATATGCAAGACCGTATCAGATATGAGCCTGTTCCAGGAAGCTTCATACCACAACCTGTTGAGATA
>JAWOHR010000119.1:0-52807 GCA_046485075.1 Bacteroidales bacterium | reverse complement strand
AAATCTCAAGTCCGAACACCTGAGCCTTCTCCGGGTTGTTGAAAGGCAGATCGGTCGTACCTTCCAGTTGCAAATAGCGGTCATCGTAATACTCAGCACCTAGGATGCGGTCATCCAGGTCATCCGGTCCGCCTACAATCAAACCTTTTTTACTGGGTTTGTATCCGCGCATCACGAATATCAGGTCGCTGATCTCCTTGTAAAATCCATAGACAGTAAACAATCCCAACTTGTTTTTCATGATCGAAATACCCAGGTCATAGTTCCACGCGCTTGAAGGTTCAAGCCATGGATTATTGGAGGTAATCCCCTGACCTGTTTGCGGGTAGATAACCAGGGGTGAGATCTGTCGGAAACTGGGCCGGGAGGTACTTTTATAAGCTGCCGCCTGGATGGTGAGAAAATCGGTTGCCTTGAACTTCAGGTTTACCGATGGAAACCACTGTTGATTTTTCCGATTGGTGGTTACAGAATCGGGATTGGGTTCAATACCCACCACGTTGTCGGCCTGTTTGATGTGGTATGCAAAATATTCCGTTTCCTCCTGCTCATACCTGACGCCCGGAAGAATCATCAGTCTGCTCCCTATATTCAGTTCGACCATGGTATATCCGGCCATCAGTCTTTCCGTGGCCTCGTAATCCCTCTGGTAATCCTCAACCCCCCTTACATAATAAGAGTCTCCTGCCGAATCGAGCAATATGGCCTGCATATCGGTGAGCAGGTCAATATCTCCCCCCCACGTAAGGTCATACCGTCCATTGAGGAATTTGCCGGGATCATAGCCGGGATCCACAAAATTCTCAGCGTTGATCCCGCGCTGGACTCCAAGGTCGGTTTCGACCCATGGGAATACCTGGAGTAATCTCTGTCGCCTGGCCACAGACCCCCCCCATTGCAGATCATAGTAGCTCGCAATGCCATTACTGGTGCGGGTCAGCTGGTGAAATTTTCCACCCAGCTTCAGTTTCCCGGAGACACTTCCTGCAATATTGAAGGCCAGTTCGTAGTCGAGCCTGGCATCATAGCTTTCATCAATCAGTTGCTGTGAACTCCTACGCATCTCCTGTAAATAGGTATCTGCAATACTCAGGGAATCAAACCCCCCGATGGATTCAAAAACCTCCTGGGGATCCCTGTAGATCAGCCAATCCTGGTCAATATTCAACCTGGTATTCTCCACGAACGGGAAACTCTGGTTCTCCATATTCACATCGGAATAGGTGGTGGAGAGTGCCAGGTCCACTTTGGAAGCTCCGAAACGGAAGGTGTTCTGCAGGGAGTGGGTTCGTGTCATGGTTTTCCAGAACGCTTCATTCACATCCTGGGTGTAGCTGGCGGCCATGGTCTGGGTAAGAAATTCACGTCCGTTGGTCCTGGTAAGCACATCGTCATTTTTAATACTGAGCAGGTTAAAGAATTTCACCTCCCACCATTCGTTATGGTAATCCAGGATCAGGCTCCCGTTGGTCCGGTGACGTGTCTGTTTCTGGTCGACCAGAGAGATGCTTTGTGTCCTGGTGAGCAGGACGGTGTCCACCACCGCATTGTTCTCATCCAGGACAAAGTCATTATAGGCACCCGAGTACCCGGCAGAAAAACGGTGAGATGGCAATTGCTTTTGTTCGGTGGCAATTCTCAGGCTCACCCCGAATTTCTTGTCAAAAAACCGGTCACTAATACCACCTGTAAACTTATAATTGGCAAACTCATTCCCCAGGTGGGCATATCCCCCTTCTGCGGCAAGGTTGATCTTCCTGGTCATGGGAGCCTCCTGCAGGCGAAGGTTGACAGTTCCTCCAAGTGCATCTGCATCCATGTCGGGACGTAGCGATTTGGAAACTTCAATACCGGAAAGCATTTCACTCTGAACCAGGCTAAGGTCCACGCTCCTGTCAAAATCACTGGTGGAAGCCATCTTTACACCCTCGATGGTCACATTGTTGTATTTTGGAGATAATCCCCGGATTACAACCTGGTTGGCTTCCCCCGATCCTCTTTTAAGGGAAACGCCGGGCAGACGTCCAAGTGCTTCGGCAGCGTTGGCATCGGGTAATTCTGCGATTTTTTCAGATGATACAACGTTTGTCACCGTGTTGGCAGCCATCTGCTGGTTGATGGCTGCACGTTGTCCGTAAGCCTGGGCAGTGATTACGACCTCCTCTCCCTGGATGGTCAGTACCTGAAGAGCAACCTCTATGGTCTCGGTTTCACCATCGGTAATATCCAGGGTCATCTCCTGTTCCACATATCCCAGGTAACTGATGGTCACGATCTGCTGACCATCCGGCACAGCGGTTAGAATGAAAGATCCTCCAAGGTCGGTGGAGGTCCCGTGATAGATGGTTTTAATGATAACGTTGGCACCGGGCAGGGGATCTCCTGTCTGGGCATCTTTTACCAACCCTTTAATGGTTCCCGATGCAAAGAGCACACCAGGAATAAGAGCAAACAATAAAACAAAGAGCGTTAGCTTTCTGGTAAAGTTGTTCATAGTAGTTCAGGTTCGTTTAGTTAGTTTAGTCATCAGGTTTTGCATTTTGCGAATGCAATCAGTTGCATAAAGTTAATTTTTTTTCTTAAACAATAAATTCAAAATCTTCCTTTTTCTTTCCCCGTTTTTTCTGTGCAAAATGTAAAGTGTTCTTAATCTGATATTTTCATTATTCCTGTCAGAATAAAAAAAATAAAAGGTTTTCTTAAATTGCAATTCCAGATCGGGTATAGATGGCTCAAACGGTCAAATAAGTCAATAGCCGGGATGTCCTGAACCAAAGAATGATCATGAGAATAAGGAAAACAGAACAAATCAGTAAATCGATCGCCATCGTTTTTTTTGGTGTGGTCATGGGCTGTCACCCTGCAGCGCCCGGGGATCAGCAGAAACCCAACATCGTGATCATTTTGTCCGACGACCAGGGTTGGGGTGATTTTAGTACAACGGGGAACAGGAACATCGAAACACCCCATATCCATAGCCTGGCGGTGGAGGGTGCCCTCTTTAATAATTTTTACGTGGAGGCGGTATGCTCTCCCACAAGGGCAGAGCTCTTAACCGGCAGGTATCATCAGCGGGGGGGCGTATACAGCACCTCTGCCGGGGGCGAAAGGCTCGACCTGGATGAAACCACCCTGGCCCAGGTATTTAAGCAGGCCGGATATGTGACTGCTGCATACGGAAAATGGCATAACGGGATGCAGCCACCCTACCACCCTAACTCACGCGGGTTTGATGATTTTTACGGATTCTGTTCGGGTCACTGGGGAGATTACTTCAGCCCGGTGCTGGAACACAATGGAGCAGTGGTCCGGGGCGAGGGGTTCCTGGCGGATGATCTGACCAACCATGGCATCCAATTTATCGAGGCCCACAGGGATAAACCATTCCTGCTCTATCTGCCTTACAACACTCCACACAGTCCCATGCAGGTTCCCGACCGGTGGTTTGAAAAGTATGAAAATATGGAACCCGAAATGCGTGCCGACTTCCACCATGAGGAGGATCCCGTTTTCACAAAAGCAGCTTGGGCCATGTGTGAGAACATCGACTGGAACGTGGGACGCGTGATGAAGAAGTTGGAGGAACTGGGCCTTGAGGAGAACACCATTATGATCTACTTCAGTGACAACGGTCCCAACAGCTGGCGCTGGAATGGCGGCATGAAGGGGCGCAAGGGGTCCACCGACGAAGGTGGGGTCCGTACCCCCCTGTTTGTGAAATGGCCCCTCAAAATTGAGGGGGGAGTGGTTGTTGAACAGGTTGCATCGGTGATCGACCTGCTGCCCACATTAACATCTCTGGCAGGGATTGATCTCCTGGTAGAAAAACCCCTGGACGGAGTAAGCCTGAAACCGCTTTTGCTGGAAAAGAAACCGCCATGGGGTGAAAGGTACATTTTCAACCAGTGGAATGAGAAGATCAGTGTACGAAGTCAGAAATACCGGCTCGACTCTGGGGGTGCCCTCTATGATATCGAAAATGACAGGGGTCAGAAGGTCGATGTGGCACAACAGTTTCCGGATATATACAAAGCCCATCTGGAAGCGAAGGCCACCTATATAAATAAGGTGGCGGCGGAACGACCCGGGGAGGATCTGCGGGCATTTACCATCGGGTACCCCCAGGCAACCTATACACACATGCCGGCCCGTGACGGGATCGCCCATGGAAATATCAGCCGTTCGAACCCATATCCCAACTGCTCCTTTTTCACAAACTGGATGAGTCCGGATGACAGCATTACCTGGGAGGTTGAGGTCCTTCAGGAGGGAGATTTCCAGGTAACGCTTTACTATACCTGCCCTGTCGGGGATGAAGGAGCCACATTTCTCCTGACCCTGGGTGATCGCAAGCTCAAAGGCAGAATTACTGTACCTTTTGACCCACCCCTGAGGGGTATGGAAAACGACCGGACCGGTCAGCGTGGGGAATCCTATGTGAAGGATTTCAAACCATTGAACCTGGGCATCATACACCTCGACCAGGGTCCGGGAAAATTGACCATCCGGGCACTGGAGGTACCGGGCCGGACTGTGATGGACCTTCGTCTGTTGGTATTCGAAAAAATGAAATAATTTTAAGGGATGATATCAAAAAACTAAAACTTCTTATGAAAAAAATGATTCCACTGGCGCTCATCAGCATTTTGATTGCGTCCCAGGTTTCCGGTCAGCAAAGCATTGAACCGGTCAATAAAAACGCCACACCCGAAGCAAAAGCACTACTCGATTTTCTCTATTCCATCCAGGGCAGGAAGATTCTATCCGGTCACCACAATGGCAGCAGAGATATGGATCAGTGGCACAAATATGTGGAGGATCTTACCGGTAGCTCCCCCGCTGTATGGGGGAGTGACTTCGGAAATTATTACACCCGGGGGAACCCGGAAGAAATTGTCAGGGAAGCTGCCCAGAGGCACCGGGACGGCTACATTGTCACATTGATGTGGCACACCGGCCGGCCCCAGGATGATCCTCCGTTTATTTGGGAGACAAGTACACAGGGCGAAATGAGCGACCAGGAGTGGAAGGATCTTATCACACCGGGAACGGATATTCATCGCAAATGGACAGAGAGGGTCGATACCATTGCCTCCTACCTGAAACAACTGCAGGATTTGAATATCCCGGTGCTGTGGCGTCCTTACCACGAAATGAATGGAATCTGGTTCTGGTGGGGTGACAAGAAAGGTGAAGAGGGGTTTGCCGCGCTCTGGAGAATGATGTACGACCGCTATGTGAACTACCACCACCTGAACAACCTGATCTGGGTCTGGAACACCAATGCTCCGCGCGACAGGGAAAACGATGAAGCTTATGCCTATGAGCTCTATTTCCCCGGACTCGGTTATGTCGATGTGCTTGCAGCAGATGTCTACCACAACGATTACAGGCAGGAGCACCACGATCAGCTGGTTGAACTGGCAGAAGGTAAGGTCATTTCACTGGGTGAGGTGGGCGAAGTCCCCGCCACGGAAATTCTTGATGCCCAACCCATGTGGACCTGGTTTATGATCTGGAGCAGGTGGGTGGAGACCCACAATACCCCGGAAAAAGTAAAAGCATTGTATCAATATCCCAGGACCCTGTCACACGGTGATTTTGTGATCGGCTATTAACAAGATCTGTCAGTGGCCCGGTTTCACCGGCACCGGTTTTTCCAGGACCATTTCCTGTATCTGCCGGGGAGAAAGCTCAATTTTTGCTTTGATCAGTTTTGGAAGGTTATAGTTGGCCAGCAGGCTGTAGTATATCTGAGGATCTTTTTGCGGCAGCACAAAGGGTTGGTGTGCCACCCCGTCTTTATCAAAATAGGCGATAAAGGTCCGGGAAAACACATCATCCATCCGTTTGCTGCTAAAGACAAGCCAACGGCCATTGGATGACCATGAAGAAAAACTTTCGGCACTCCCGCTGTTCAGTTCAAGCTTTTTATAATGCCTGGTTTCGAGATCGATACAATAGAGATCGCTCTCCCTGTGAAAAATGGTGAAATATCCATAGTCAGACATGGAGCAGATCATATACCTGCCATCGGGAGATATGGAGGGCATGGAGATGCTCATGCCTATAGAGTCGGCATTGAGAACTATCTCCGGATCACCCCATTTATTGAGATTTACGCTGTATGGCACACACATGAGACTGTACCTTGAGTGCAGGAGGCTTTCATCATCGCCCGCTGAGGCTTCGGGGGCACTGAGATAGTAGAGATTTCTTCCGCCGGGTGACCAGACCGGCATATTTTCCCGGCGCCCGGTTGAAACCACCGGAGAAGAGGATACTGTATTGCTTTCCAGATCATATACCACCAGGTCCGATTTCCTGTCGGCGACATCCACTGCCTTGTTTAAACGCGTGGTCAGGTGGGGACTGATCTGACCTGTCGAGAATGCGATGTGCCTTCCGTCCGGGTGCCAGGCCGGATAGATGCCGGCCGAAAGTGCATCGGGCGTTCGGGTATCGACCTTTGAGAGTTTCCCATCGTTCCAGAGTATCGTTCCCGGATGGACAATCCGAAAATGGATCAGCATTTTCGAGGGGTCGTGGTTGGCAAAAGAGTGACAGTTCATACAACCGTGCCCGGTTGAGGAGTTCCCGATAACGGGAATCTCATCAAAATTGGTCAGGTTGCGCTGGTAGATCCCCATGTCGCTCCACTTGAGGTAAACCGCATGGACCAGCCTGTAAACCAGCCATGGATCGATGGCCTCCGGGGCAATAAAATGATGGATGCTGTTGAATTTATGCCACACCCGGTCGTTGTACGACCATATATCCACCCGAAGCATTTCCCCGGCATGTGCGGAGAGCAGTTTTTGCCAATCGTCTGCAGGGATTTTTATGGTCGATGAACGCTGCCGGATCACAATGGGCTCACTATCTCCGGCACGAAATTCAACACGGAACCTGGTACCCGGTTCACCGATTACAAAATTGAGTGGTGCAATATTGGGAGGAATGGTCAGATCATAATATTCCGGGAAGATGGCGGCCCGGGTTTCAGTTTCCATGGCACCTTCAGGGTTCCTTCCGCAGGCCATGCTCATGCATGCAAGGGCTAGAGCCAGGGGCACCTGAAGAACACTTGAATATTTACAGGGGAGCCTCATCATCATCATCCTTTGTCATTTCAGGTTTAACAATACGGGGATAGAGGTACCCAAGGTAATACATGTAGCTCTGGCCCATTTCTGAGTAGAGAACATTCCGGGCCATGGTCCGGTCTCCCTCATACTTCTTCCGGGTGCGGCCGAAATCACCGAACCTGTCGAGGGTGGCCTGGCTGATCTGATACCGGGAAAGGAGATCGGACCGGTTCATCAATCCATACATCAGGATCGCCTCCTCATAAATTCCAACCGGCTCATCAAAATAGCTCCCCACCTCCGTGTACAACTCCATAAAAGGATCCAATTGTCCATCCAGCAGGTAGTAGAGCATCAGATACTCATAAGCCAGTTTGTTTCCCCTGTTTGCCTCGAGCAGATCCCTGAAACGCTGGTCAATATGGGGGCTCAGCTCCATTTCCGCAGGTATAAAGCTCCTCTTTTCCATCAGCTCTTTATTGGATCGTATCCGTGAAGTATCCCCGATGTAAGGCAGGTATGCCTTTACAGCTTCCCGGCTCACCAGGCCCATATCCAGAATTCTCAGGCACCGGTCGGCTGCTTTATATTCACCGGTAACCAGGTGAACCTTAACCAGGAGTTGCAGTGCCCGTGGACTGTATGGATAAAATACCAGGGCTTCATAAGCCTGGTGCCTGGCCTCGCTGATATACCCCAGTTCGTAGTAAAAATCCGCAGCAATAAGAAGCATCTCGGGAGAGAAATCCACATCGGGGTAGAGGGCATCGGTTCCCGAGATCTGGAAGAAATTGAAGAAGTCTCTGGTGAGTGTCCCGTTCCGGGTGATGGCCAGGTTATAATTTACATTGGCTGAGAAACTGTAGTTTTCCAGGGACGTCGCCGCCCGGGCCGTCCGCCTGGCATCATGGTGGTAACAGTAATAGTCGCTGGCCACTATTTTTTTTGCATCCGGGCGGAAGGTGACCAGGTGAGCAAAAAGGGCCATTCCAATGAGGAGCACAAAACCCAGGGCCACCGGAATTTCAGGACGAGCCTTTATGGCCGAAAGCTTTCGAGGTAAAAGCGACACAACGGATGCAACCAATAATAACAGGGGAACAGAGAAAATAAAGATGAAAAAGGCAGATGAAGGTTCATACGCCATGAAATAGGGTTTCTCAGGGAAAAACCACAGGTATTCGCCCTCCACCAGGAGCGGGATCAGGAAAGCAGATCCTGAAACCCAAACCAGACTTAGCAAGCTTTTCCGGTCTCCCCGTTTGATGGTAAAAAAGAGTGCCATCATGGAAAAGAGAAGCAGGAACCCGCTTCCCGAAATATACCAGATCAGCAGAGCCTCTGCCGTGAAGCAAAGCAACCTTCCGGTAAGCGTTTTCCAAGGGGCCGAGAGCAGCCACAAGGCAAGGATTACGAACAGGTGGGACAGGATCACCGAGAAGGGGAAGTTGTAATTGTTGACCAGCACAATGCTGAAGGTAAAGGGTAGGAATGCCATCAGTCCGTTTGACAGACTGCGGTTCATGCCGTTCAGCAATCGGCGCGTCACTACCCAGATAACCAGTGCCAACCCGAAAAAAATCAAGGGTCCCAAAACCTTCGAATGAAACGACTGCATCAATACAAGGGCAACCCACTGGGAAAACCCTCCGGGAGATTTGAGATGGCTGATCAGAAAATCGGAAGTCAGCAGAAAAGGAGGCTGAACATGATGGAAACAGAGAACCGGCCTGACCACAAAGGTGATGTACAGAAAGGCAAGGGTCAGGTAAAGACCGGTGATCCCATTCGATAATATCCGTAATGACTTTTGATCCATGGTCAAAAATAGAAATTTATTCAATTTGCATTATCTTAACATTTTTATATTAAATCTATTCATCTATGAAAACGCATTTACCTAGAATTTTTCTCATGCTTGCCTTTTCGGTTCTGGCCGCAGGGATTTCATTTTCCCAGACAAGGGATATTTATCAATTGAAAATTTACAGCATCGAAAATGAACAGCAGGAACAGCAAGTGAACCATTTTCTGAAGGATGCTTATATCCCTGCATTGCACCGCACGGGGATCAAAAATGTAGGAGTCTTCTCTCCGGTGGAAGAGGAGGAGATGGCCGGCAAATTGATCTATGTCCTGATCCCTTTCGAATCCATTGGACAGTTCGAGCAACTTGGCGCCTTATTAAATAAGGATGGGGAATTTCTGAAAAAGGGTTCTGATTATATCAATGCTGCCTTTGACCATCCACCCTATTTAAGAATGGAGAGTATCCTTTTAAGGGCATTTTCAACCATGCCCCGGTATGGAATCCCAACGCATGCCACCACTGAGTCCGAACAGATTTATGAACTCAGAAGTTACCAGGGAGCCACCGAAAAACTTTTTAGAAACAAGGTGGAGATGTTTAATGAAGGTGGCGAAACCAAAATTTTCATGGAACTCGGATTTCAACCGGTATTTTTCGGAGAGGTCATTTCCGGTTCTGCGATGCCAAACCTGATGTATCTAACCACATTTAAGGATAAAGCATCACAGGAGGAACACTGGAAGGCATTCCAGAACTCATCGGATTGGGAAAAACTCAAGACAGATGAGCGATATCAAAACAATGTTTCCAAAATTGATAAAATTCTTTTGCATCCGGCAGATTACTCTGAATTATAGGGTTTTCCTGATCAGTGACAATGTGATCACTGAAACAGCCAGGAAGAGGAAAAGAGAGAGATCGAGGCTCAGGGCGCCAATGTGATCAGGAACCACACCCGCCAGGGACAACAAATAGATGATCAGGGCTAAAAAGGAGATCAGAATTACCTCTTTTGCAGGCTTTCTCTTTTTAATTACCGCCATCAGTACAATGGGAGCCATCATGGCTGTACCCGTAAAACTGACACGGGCCAGAAGTGCCAGCTCATCGCTCATGAAGGTGGAGAAGACCATCACCACAGCTGCAAAGAAAAACAAGGAAATACGGGTGATGCGCATCGACCTCTTCTCTTCACCCGGGAGCAATGAACGCAGTTCATTGCCCAGGGCAAAAATCTGAGCATTGGTGGTGGAGAGACAGGCCGCAAACAGACCCACGACGGCCAGGGCAGCCACGGGAGCAGCCTGGTCGAACAGAAGGGCCTGGGACAAAAACTCGGAGGCAGGGACTCCCGGATACTTTGCCGCACCATACATCCCGATAAAAATTGTGGGCGCAATCACCAGGATCGCAAAGATACCTACCGCATAGGCCATCTTTTTCATGGATGCAAGGTCCTTGATTACCACCAGCCTTGTGGTAAGCTGGGGTTGTGTAACCGGAATCATCACCACGGCAATCATGGATCCCAGAAGGAATTGCCAGGAAAACAGGCCTTTGGGACCCGGAGTGGATAACAATTCAGCATTTACCTGTTCAACAGCCTTAAAAAGATCGGGAACATTTCCGAAGGCTGCAATGCAGGATCCCCCGATCAGCCATATCACCATGAGCAGAAGGAGCCCCTGTATGGCATCTGAGTAGACGATGGCTTTCAGTCCGCCTATTTCAGCGTACACCAGCATGATCACCACCATGATCAGTGCCCAGGCCCAGGAGGGCAACATGCCGGGGAAGACGGCTTCGAGGAAAATAGAGATCCCCCGGATCTGGATGGCTACGTAGGGGATCAGGAAAATAAAGGCACTGGTAAACATGGCCGCACCCGCCCATTTCGTTTCATAGGAGGAGACCATCAAACCGGCAACACCCTGGAAATTGTGCTCCTTGGCTTTTTTCCTGAGCAGGTAACCAAACCAGAGAATAAAAAAGACCATGACCCCGTCTGAAAAGGCGAGGAATATCCAGGCACCAATGCCATGGTTCCGGAAGAAATCGGGCATTCCCATAAAGGTAAAGGCGCTGAACAATGCTGCTGAGAAGGTTAAAAAGCCGAGGATGGGACCAATGCTCTTTCCCGCAAGCATAAACTCTTCAGCTGAACGGTTGCGCCGGTAAGATTTCCAGGAGGCAAAAGCAAGTAAGGCGAAGAAGATGCCAAAGAAAATATAGAGCCAGGTTTTCATGATTCTCCCTCCTCTTCATCGCTTCCCGGGTGCACCTTTCCCCCTATATAGGTGATCACCACGAGTGCAACCGTGATTAGAAAACTTGTCCATAGAGAATAGGGTATTCCCAGGATCATCGGTTTATAAACCCCGTGAGGGATCATCAACGGTGTATAGGCTGTAACAATCAGCACAACAACCAGGATCATGCAGATGATCCAGTATCTCTTTTTTCTATTCATAATCGTGGAATGGTTAATCCGCCGTCGGCCATGATCACTGCTCCTGTGGAGTATGGCAAAAGTCCCTTTACCAGGGCTAAAACAATTTTTCCGATATCGGAAGGTTGCCCCCAACGGGGCTGAACGCTCAGTCCCTCCTCAAAAAGCTTATCATATTTCGCTTTGACCCCTGCCGTCATATCTGTCTCAATCACACCGGGCCGTACTTCATAGACCGGGATATCATATTCACCCAGCCGCACTGCAAAAAGCTTGGTCATCATACCCATACCGGCTTTGCTGATACAGTACTCTCCCCGGTTTACAGAGGCCACAGTCGCTGAAATGGAGGAGATGTTGATGATCGACCCAAAGAAATCCGCATCTGCCTTTTTCTGTTCCACCAACCAGTTGGCTACTGCCTGGCTCAGGAAGTAGGGCCCCTGCAGGTTGGTTCTCATCACATACTCAAAACTCTCCTCGCTGGCTTCCAGGATGTCGTTCCGCTGTTTCGGGGCAACCCCGGCATTGTTGACCAGGAAGTTGAGCGGTCCCATCTCCCTGCGGATCTTCTCCAGGATCGATTCCCGGTGCGCCTTCTGACTGATGTCTCCCTGGCAATAGATCACCTGAATACCTTCTCCCCTGAGCTGAACCAGGACATCGGTGACCTGCTCTTCGGGTCGGACTCCATTGAGGGCCAGATGAATTCCCTCTTTGGCCAGCTCCCTGGCTATCCCAAGGCCTATACCCCTCGTTCCTCCGGTAATTAAGGCAGTTTGTTTCATCTTATCTGAGTCTCTAAATTTCAGGCAGGTCTACCCATGCTTTTTTGGCCCAGCTTTCAAGTCCTTTCTCTGCCAGCTGAACCCCTTTTGCCCCCTCCTTCAGATCCCATGGGAAAGGTTCATCTTTCACCACATGCTTCAGGAACAGTTCCCACTGCACTTTGAATGCATTTTCATATTGCTCCTGTTCAGGTACCTTTGACCAGCCTTCATAGAATGGAATGGGTTGCTCAATATCGGGATTCCAGACCGGCTTGGGTGTATTGCCATAATGCTGGGTATAGCACTCCCGTAATCCGGCCACAGCTGAACCCAGGGTACCATCCACCTGGATGGTCAGTAAATCGTCCCGCCTCACCCGCACGCACCAGGATGAATTGAAATGCGCCACAATCCCATCCTCCAGTTGAAAGGTGGCATACGCAGCATCGTCGGCCGTGCACCTGTAGGCATTGCCCTGCTCATCCACCCTCTCTTTGATGTGGGTGGCTCCCAGGCACGATACCGCTTTCACCTTTCCGAATATATTGTCCAGCACATACCTCCAGTGGCACAGCATATCCACAATAATTCCGCCATCATCCTCCTTCCTGTAATTCCATGAGGGTCGCTGGGCCGGAACTGTATCACCCTCAAATACCCAGTATCCAAACTCTCCCCGTACCGACAGGATCTTCCCGAAAAAGCCCTTTTGAATCAGCCGTTTCAGCTTCACCATGCCGGGCAGCCATAGCTTATCCTGAACCACACCATGCTTCACTCCGGCCCTTTGGCAAAATTCATAAAGCTCATAGGCCGTTTTAAAATCAGAGGCGGTCGGCTTTTCGCAATAGACATGTTTCCCATTGGATGCAGCAAGTTTGACAGCCTCTGACCTCCTTCCGGTTACCTGCGCATCAAAATATATCTCATAGGCAGGGTCGGTGATGACGCCCTCCAGGTCGGTGGTGTATTTTTCAACCCCCGACAGTTCGCTCAGGGCCTTCAGCCTGGCCTCGTTTCTTCCCACCAGGATGGGGTCGGGCATAATGTATTCACTGTCCGAGATCTTAACCCCTCCCTGTTTGATGATCGCAGCAATGGAACGCATCAGGTGCTGGTTCTTCCCCATTCTGCCGGTGACGCCGTTCATGATTATTCCTACCCTGTGTATCTTCATGTCTGATGTTTTTAACTATTTTGCCGGTAGGCATTTACAATCTTATCCAGGAAAAGATCCTGATCACCCTCCCAGAACCTGGTTGAAAAGATCTCCACTTCATGAAATCCTCTGAATCCGGCCTCTTCCACCCACCCCCGGATCTGTTTCAGGGGGATACACCCCTCTCCCATCACTCCCCGGTCCAGAAGCATATCCACCGTGGGGACATTCCAGTCACAAATATGGTATGCAAAAAGGTTGTGGTTTGATCCGCATCTTTTAATCTGGTTCTCCAGATCACCATCAAACCAAAGGTGGTACACATCCACAGCTATCCCCAGGAAATCATCTCCAAAATACTCGGCTATTTCATTGGCCTGTTCCAGCGAAGTAACTGCTGAACGCGTATCAGCATACATGGGGTGCAGGGGTTCGATGGCCAGTTTAACATTCAGCTCCCTGGCCTTTGGCAGAAGGGTTTCAATCCCCTGCCTGATCTGATCCCTCGATTGCTGAAGCGATTGCCGGGGTTCCGCCCCGCCAACCAGTACCAGCATGGGAATCTCCATGGCTGCTGCTTCCTGCAACATTAAAATATTATCCTCAATGGCCGAATCCCGCTTGCGCTTTTCGATGGCCGGAAAGAAACCTCCCCTTACATAAGAGACCGGAGTCAGATTGTGTTCTTTCAAACAGCTGACCACACTCCTATGGTCCAGTCCATCCACCGCATCCCTCCAAATGGAGATCCCCTTTATACCCAGGGCTGCATATTTTTCACAGGCAACTCCAAACTTCAGGGGTTTGGTTGTAATGGTGTGAATACACAAATTCTCCAGGTTTTTAATCTCTGATGCCATCCTATTTTGATTTGATCAGGCTGGGGTCCAGGCAGCCGAAAAAGGTGTAATAGGGCTCACGCTTTACTATTCTTGTCAAATACAAAGCCAGCTCCCGCATGTGGTAATCCCCCCACATGCCCGATTCACCATGGGCAGCAACTCCCTTTACCGGTTTGTGATCCCATCCATTGGGTTCATGATAAATGGAATGCAAAAGAATACCCTGGTGGGTAGGATCGGAACTCAGGTAGGGTTCCTCCAATAGCGTTTGCATCACTGTCAATCCCGCCTGCCAGTACTTTTTACCCTGCCCGGGGTCCCTTCTCTCCAGGTACATGCCCAGGCGAAGAAGTCCCTGTGCCCCGATGGCTGCTGCGGAACTGTCAACCGGTTCATATGCATTGAATGGATCGGCCGCTTTTCCCAGCACGTTGTCGATTTTATAAAGGGCCGGGGCACCGGTGTCCCAGTAAGGGACCCCATCCAAAGGAGTATGCTCTATATAAAAATCACAGGTGGCCCTGGCTGCCTCAAGCATAAAGCCTTCAACCGCCTCTTTCCCGCCATCGGGAAACCATAGGGCAGCCGGGAGTTTCTCCACAAGTTCCAGTTCCTCGGCAAATCCGCACATGGCCCAGGCCAGACCCCTGGTCCAGGTGGTATAGCCACTGAACCCCTGTTGCGCATTTGGACAGCGGTAGCTGCCATCATTGGTGTTAAAGATACTTTCGTGGGCGGTCCGTCCCCGCAGATCATATCCGTCCCGGCCCATTCCGTAATAAACAGAATAATCTGCAGTGGCTTTGGCATGCTGAATGGCCCTTTCCAGAAGATCAATGCTCACGTCCCCTTCCACCTGGTATAGATGCCCCAGCAGGTGACTTAACATGAGCACCCGGATGGTACGAATCGTATCCACGAACAGGGAATGGGGACCGTTAAAGGAGTAGATGAACCCTCCCCCTTTGATATTTGTCCAACGGCCTGCCTGTACTGCCCCGCTCACTTTCAGTGCCAGTTCATAGGATTGCCTCTCCCAGTCGTTCTCAGCCATTTTCTCCTCCCTCATGAGCCGAAGCAGGTTTCCATAGGTGCTGACATTATTAAACCCATGGTCGTGGACGCCCGTATGGGTTAAATGAGGGGCCATTAATTGGATGGTATGCTCCTTCCCGTAATTCAAAAACCATGGATCACCCGACGCATCAAACTGGAGGAGGGCAGATCCGAACTGAAAGCCCTGCGTCCATTCCGTCCAGCCCCGCGTGGTATATTTCCCCTTTACTGTAAAAACAGGAGAACCTTTCACCGGGTCAGATTCCTTGTGAATCAACCTGATTTTTTCACCGGAAAGTGTCCAGAACCTATCCAGCTTTTGTGAGAACTGCCGGGGATGTAACTCAAAGTCAATTTTCATGCTTCATACACCTCATGACATGACTAAACCATCTGTATAACCGGGACGGGCCCAGCACAACCGGTGAGGTCCGGCATAGGGAGCCAGCCGGGCCTCCAGGGCCTGTTGATCAAACGGGTTGATTTCGGTGGTCTCAAATTCCTGTGCCAGGTGAATATTCTCTTTCAGTTGTTTGTTCCCGATATGTCCCACAATGATCGAAGATACTCCTTCCAGGGAGAGGGCATAATTGTAAAGCTCCCGGGGGGTTGCCACCTCTCCTGCCAGGTCACGCATCACTTTCATGCCAAGCACCCCGGTATTCTGTTTCCTGGCAGCAGGCAGTGCGATCTCTGCATATTTCCCAAACTGGGTAGGATTAAAAGCCAGAAGAGCCACATCCACCTCAAATTTTTCAAGCATTTCCCTGGAGCGCTCGGCGCTGGACATACTTGAAAATCCTATGAACCTTGCAATTCCTGCCTTCTTAATATCCTGCATCTCCTTGTATATGCCCTTTCCGATCTCGTCCACATTGTCCTGGTCATTTAAGGAGTGGATCATCAGGATATCGATATAATCGGTATTGAGCCGGGATAAACTGCCTTCCAGTTCCTCCCTGACCTCTTTGGGATTTCGGGTTTCCACTTTGGTGGAAATAAGCACCTTATCCCTTACCGGGGAGAGAATCCTTGCAAACCTTTCATCGGGACCCACCGCATCCTTGCTCATTTTGAAGTCGCTGTAATTGGGAGATGTATCGTACAGGTTTATGCCATTTTCAACGGCCTCCTCCAACATCTTTTCCCACATTCCATTCTCGTTCTTCTGAAATTGGGAGCCTCCTCCAAAGGCAAGAACCGATACCTCCAAACCCGTCTTTCCCAGGATCCGCAGTGGCATCCTGCCTTTCGCCTCCATGCCTGAATACAAAGAAAAAGAGGTCAATGCTCCGGAAGCTGATACGATTGCTGCACCTTTTACGGAGTCTCCGATAAACTTTCGACGTGATATACCTTTCATAATTTCTATTATTTGAATACTACCTCCACACCGGTCAACAGGCCCGCAATCTCTTCGTGCATTTTCGGGAAATAATCCACTTTGGCCCTGCTCACACTTGTCTCCTTCCCAATTTTAATTTCCCCGGAGTAGATCTCATTATAATCTGCCGTCAGGTGCACTTCGATTTTATAGGTATACCGTCCGGCCGGAATCTCCTTTTTATTCCATCCAAATCTCATTTCCGCGGAGCCAATCTTCGGCGTGGCACCACTGATGGCATCCGGCAGTTCATCAGCATTATTGGCCCAGTCCGATTTTTCCACCCATTTACGGCAAATCCCATCCATGGTGTATCCTCCATATGCCAGCCAGTCACTGGCATAGAGTGTCTTTACATAGCTGCCGTCCGGGGCTTCCAGCCAGATGGCCATGCAGTAGGATGGATTGACATTCTCTTTTTTTAGTACCTGGTAACTGACCACCAGCTCCCTGCCTTTTGCCGCTTCACAGGGCCGGGATAATAAGAATGCCCCCAGGAGTAAGAAGAGTATCAATCTGGAATTGCAGGCAGGCTTCGACATTTCTTTCAGGGTTTTCACCCATAAAGTAAATATAAATTTGAATGATAATCGCAAAATTATAACATTGACTTCGCACCTGGAATCTAAAAATCGGCTATAATACCAGGCTGGTGCTCTGGCCTGCATAAAAGCCGGAAGGAAGCTCAATGGAGAGTTCGCTCACTCCGGATACATCAGAAATTCTCATGTGCAAATGGCTGAGGTTTCGGGAAGGATCCGCAGCAGAGATCTCTTTCACCACCCCATCGGATATTTTCAAGATAATGGCGCCCGGACTGTCTATAACAAGCGTCAGATTTTCAGAAACTGGGAGCTCGCCGGCCTGGTAGAAAACCGCCTGAACCAACCCCAGCTCCTCACTTTTCACCGCCTGAACCTGCCGGTTATTGACAAGGATTTCTATTCCCGGATCATCAGTCAGCCGGCTCACTTCTGTGGTGGGCAACACAATGTACTGGTATTTGACATCTTTGGCAATCATAGGGGTGTTAACCAGTCCGCCCATGCGGCCCTGCGGCCGCACCCCGTGATCGATCCACAACTTAAACACATCCTCCCTGACCAGCTCTTTTGAAGTGCTGGACTGCAGGGAAATACTGGTCCATCTCCCGCTCTGTTCCTGGTTTGACAACGAAATATTCATTGGTTCAGGGAAGATGTATCCCGTACCACGATGGAAAACCCATTTCGCATTCTCAATTTCATGTGTACCTGTATCGAGGGTCTCTGTACCCTGACCCCTGTCCACCATTACACTACCCTGCAAAAGGGACTGATCCAGCGTGGTCACTACCGGTAGTTCATAGGACTCAGATTCAATCCCGGCACCCAGGCAAACATAGAGATCATCGAAGAAAAACCAGGATTTCCTGGCTTTGATCAGATCGTGCGGACTGATGAAATCAAAGGCTGCAGCACCATAATATCCATCGGTAACGGCCCCCACAAATTCGGTCAGTCCGGGTTTCTGGATTTCGCTGGCCGGGGGAAGCGCAGGTTTCTGCAATACCGTAGTACCCGGAATCTTCTGCCAGTCGTAAACAGGCCAGATATTCAGATACTCACTGCCTTTCACGGAAAGATGGTTTGTTCCGTCTCCCCTGTGGTGATTCAAAAGTCCTTCGGAATTGTAAGGAGATTCCATATTCCGGTTTCTGACTGAAAACATCCTGACAGAGGTGAAGAACCCGGGACGCTGACAAACAAAATGTTCACTTTGCCAGTAAAATCGTGAGAATGCTAATTTTGGCTCAGATTCGCCCTTCCGCAAACGGATGATCTCCTCCAGTTCATCTTTTCGATAATCCGAAGCAGTGATCAATCGCTCCGGGGCAAGGGTACTGATGGGATGAAACCGCTCTTTTCTTGAAATATCCCTGTTCATAGCCCCTTTCTCCAGGTAGATACCGTAAACGGCCTGTTTGCAAATACCATCCAGGTAATAGTCTACGAATTGCTCGATCCTTTCCCTTGTAAAAGCATATTCAGTACCTGCCACATATGCAGCCCATTCGGCAAATACATCGGCATAGCTCCCCCCGTATGAATAGGTGGTATTCACCCGGTCGATCCGGTGATGAAAACTATAATCCTGTTGCATTCCCCTGTCACCCGTGGCAAATTTGATCTCGCTGTTGATCACCCTCATGATCTCCCCAAAGGGATCCTCATCACCTGCCGCCAATCCCTTTTTTGCAGCAATTCCGCCAATTTTGATGCGATCCCCACCCTGCCGTGCTCCCGGAGCATCAAGATTTGCTCGCCCGATGATCAGAAGCGCCTTTTCCTTAAGATCCGGGTCCAGATGACCGTCCATCAACAGCAGGAGCGTCACCAGGGAGGAGGGCGTGCCAATCTGATTGTACCACCAGTTTTCAGCGATGAAATCGTTGTCGCACCAGAACCTGAGTGCCCGGTTCATCAGTTCAGCCAACCGGTCGCTTTGATAGAATTGTGAAACCTCCTGGTTAAATGCCAGGCCCATCTCCACCATATTGTTTGCGTGATTGCGATTCTCAAATCCCGTATTGGAGAGATCTTCATAATTGATCCCAGGCCAGCTCCCATCGTCCCTTATGGTTTGAATGAGCCTTGCCACGGAAGCATCATCTGCCTCAGACTCCAGAATTTCAGAGATCACGCGCTTTTTTACAACTTCAAAATCGGTTTGGGCGTTTACCAGGGCGGATAGAACGGCTCCCAGCAGGAAGAAAAATCGCTTTAATTTCATGTCGGGCAAATTAGGCAGATTTAATCTAATTAGTATAAATTGAGAGGGATATTTGTAAATTTATCTGCATTTTGAATTTCCTTTGACTAAAATGAATTTCCACTGACTGTGGATAGAGACAGATATTCAATTATAGAAAAAAACCTGATCCAGTGAAACTACCAAGAACCTACTACAATCCAATCTCACTTTTTGGAAGTATACTCTCCAGTGTATCGGCCCTGATCATATTCTTTTTTATGATTGCCATGATTTTCTTTGAGCATGGCGAATCCGGCTCCTATATCGGACTTTTCATCTACATCGTGCTTCCTGTGTTCCTGATTATCGGGCTGATTCTGATCCCCATCGGAATGTCGAGAAGGTCCCGGAGAATTAAAAAAGAGGGTGAAGGAAGCCCGGTATCCAATATCGTTCTTGACCTGGGCAACCAGAGGCACTGGAATGCCATGGGTCTTTTCATTGCCGGATCGGTCCTGTTCCTTCTGTTAACTGCCATTGGCAGCTATAAGGCTTTTCACTATACCGAATCCATTGAATTTTGCGGTACACTCTGTCACAAGGTAATGGAACCTGAATATGTCGCTTACCAGGGTTCATCTCATTCGAGGGTGACCTGTGTGGAGTGTCACGTGGGTGACGGAGCCGGCTGGTATGTAAAAAGCAAGCTTTCGGGATTATACCAGGTTTACTCTGTACTGTTCCATAAATACCCCACCCCCATTGAAACCCCGATTCACAGCCTAAGGCCTGCCCGTGAAACCTGCGAGGAGTGTCACTGGCCCGAAAAATTCTATTCCTATAATCTGCATAATCAAAAATACTTTCTGGCCGATACGGCCAATACCGAATGGAATATCCTTCTTAAAATGAAGATTGGATCGGAAAACAGTGCCCTGGGACTGGTTCAGGGTGTCCACTGGCATATTAACCCGAATGTTCAGGTAGAATACATCTCATCATCGGAAAAGAGAGAGTCCCTTCCATGGGTAAGGTATATCAATAAAACCACCGGGGATACCATTGTTTATATGGATAATTATGAAACACTGGACCAGGCAGCAATGGATACCCTGGAACGAAGGGTGATGGATTGCCTGGATTGCCATAACCGGCCTTCCCACCAGTTTTTGCCGCCCCAGAAGTTTGTGGATGATTTGATTGCCTCCGGCAGGATCCCGGTCGAGTTACCGGAAGTGAAGGCGCTGGCCATGCAGATTTTTAATACAACATTTATTGACCGTGATTCAGGCAGCGCGGTCATCAGGGAAAGTGTTCACGATTTTTACAATTCCGGCTACCCGGAAATGGTGACTGAAAAACCTGAACTGATTGATTCGGCTATCAATGGTCTCCTAGCAGGTTATAACAAGAATATTTTCCCCGAAATGAAAGCAAACTGGGATGCATACCCAAACCATATCGGTCACAGTGAATTCAATGGATGTTTCAGGTGCCACAACGGAAATCATGAAAGTGAGGATGGAAAAATCATATCCCGGGATTGTAATTTGTGTCATACCATACTGGCACAGGGTAGTACTGAAAATTATGAAACCACAACCATTGATCATCCACTGGAATTTAAACATCCCGTGGATATTGATGAAGCCTGGAAAGAGATGGCCTGTTCGGATTGCCACAGGTACCTCTATTAGAAAACCTATGATTGAAGCTGTTTTGCCGATAAAGAGAACCCTTCTGATTATTATGGTCCTGGGGATTACCCTCTGCTCCATCGGACAGGTAAAGCATCCAAAGCGGGGAATTGCATTCGGTTACCATTCGGAAGCCGATTTTCAGGTCATCTCGGGGTCGCTTTCATGGTGGTACAACTGGGCCAATACGCCTGAACCGGGAGTGGCCGGAGTTTTTGAAGCCTATGATATGGATTTTGTACCCATGGCATGGAATGCATCCTACAATGTATCGAAACTGAAAGAATTTTATACCAGCCACCCGGAGGCAAAATTCCTTCTGGGATTCAATGAACCAAACTTTCGTGAGCAGGCAAATATGACCCCCTCGGCAGCTGCAGCAGCATGGCCCGGACTTGAGGCCATTGCCGATGAGTTCGGACTTGAACTGGTGGGACCGGCTGTGAACTGGTGCGGGAACTGTGTCAGTGAAGGAGGCATCACCTATACCAATCCCTATGATTACCTGGACGCCTTTTTCGCGGCTTGTCCCGACTGCAGGGTCGATTATATCGGAGTGCATAACTACATGTGTTATTCCGGGCCCCTGATCGACTACCTGGAGGGTTTCAGGAAATACGGCAGGAAAATATGGCTAACTGAATTTGCCTGCTGGGACCAGGCGACCATCACCCTGGATATGCAGAAAAACCTGGTGATCGGGGCACTTGATTACCTGGATAACGATACCATGATCTACCGGTATTCCTGGTTTACAGGACGGTCGGGTCCGGGAACGCCCCATCTCGATTTGTTCGAAAGTGAGCCGGGAAAACTGAGCGAACTTGGTGAGTTGTACCTGAATTACAATCCTATTCATGACACTTCATTTTACAGGGCTGTTCCCGGCCGGATTGAAGCCGAAAACTACTCCTCCATGTCCGGAATCGCCCTGGAGGGTACCTCCGACTTCGACGGCATTGCCAATGTGGGCTGGATCGATGCGGGCGACTGGCTTGAGTATAACCTTAACATACCCGATTCCGGCGACTACTACCTCTATCTGAGAATTGCCTCAACAACATCTTCAAGCATCCAGGTCCTGGCCAACGACACCCTGGAAACAGTGGTGAATATCACCTCCACCGGAGGCTGGCAGAACTGGAAAACATTGAAGAGCCAGGTATCGCTGGACACAGGGCTTGTTAAACTCAGGCTCCATACCCCGAAGGGAGGTTTTAATATAAACTGGCTGGCCATATCCACCCAGGAAAACAGGAGCCCGCTTTGCACTGCAGGGGAAGACCAGGTGATTACCTCCCCTGAGAGCACACTTCTGCTGGCTGGACAGGGATCGGACCCGGATGATGACCCGCTGGTCTATAAATGGAGCAAGGTCAGCGGCGCCGAATGTACCATCGAATCGCCCCATACCCCGGTAACGAATATCATCGGCCTGGCCCCGGGATCCTATTATTTCAGACTGGAGGTTTCAGATGGTTTAGAGGTCACCTCGGATATGGTCAGAATTACGGTAAAACAGAGTACGGTGGGTTCAACCTCAGTGATTGCAAACCCACTGGAGGTATACCCCAATCCTGCGGGCAACCTCCTGGTGGTAAACATTCCTGAACACATCGTGGCCGTGAATTTAACGGTAACAAATACTCTGGGACAGGTCATATTAACCCAATCTTTTTCAGAGAATAACAGGAACACTGTCGTGGATATCACCGATCTCGAAAACGGGATCTATTTTGTAAAACTGGATGCATTAACCGTGAGCTTTGTTGCCAGGATCATTAAATCCGGTGAGCAACGATAAGGCAGAAAAATCTGAAGGAATCATGTTTAAACCTCATATCCATATCCTCACTGCACTTTTTTTGGGTCAAACCCTTTATGCCCAGACCATAACCCTTGACAATGGAATCGCAAAAATGGATGTCTCGCTGTACGGAGGGATCATTAAAGAGATCAGTCTTCATTCCATTGATATAAATCCCATTCACGCATACGGACATTTTATCTGTTTCGACCACTGGGGACCCTCCACCCCTGAAGAGGAGGCCCTGGGCATTCCATTCCACGGAAACGGATCAAAAATTCCATGGACCCTTATCCATGGTCCCGGTCAGGATGACCAGCCAAACATCGTTGAAATGTCGTGTCTTTTACCGGTTGTGAAACTGGGAATGAACCGGAAGATCTATCAGGGTGCCAACGCTCCGGTATTCAAGATTGTGGAGAAGATCACCAATCACGCCGGGAATCCAAAGGTTTTCAACCTGGTCCAGCATCCCACCATAGGGGCGCCGTTCCTGGATGAAACGACCCTTGTGGACACCAGGGTGGACAGCGGGTTTTCACAGAAAGGGACCCTTCCCCCGGCTCCCGGGGATGTTTTCAACTGGCCGGAAGCGATGGTGGACGGAGATAGCACCGATCTCAGGTTCCTTACCACCGGTCATTCCTGGTCATCATCGGTGGTCACATTCATTCTGGATGAGAAGGAAGAATACGGATGGGTAACCGCAGTCAATCCAACTCTGAACCTGATGATCGGATATATGTGGCCCACTTCCGATTACCCCTGGCTGAACCTGTGGATGCAGATTCAAAAAGGAGCACCATTCGCACGGGGCCTGGAGATGGGATCCACCGGTTTGCATCAGACCTGGCCGGTTTTGTTGGAGATGAATACCATTTTCGGCAAGAAACTGTATGAGGAGCTGGACAGGGATGAAACCATCACTAAATCTTATTACACCTTCCTGTCCGAAGTCCCTTCCGGTTACAGTGGTGTTGCCTCAGTCTCACTGATCAATGATACGATCAGAATTGAAGAGTATGGAATGGATCCCGGACGAAGCATCAAACTGGATATTGGAAGTATCCGGGCGGCAGAGGAACAGATCATGGTCGTACGGGGTGGTTCGGAAAATGGGGGAATACTGGAAAACACCATCAACGGGGATACAACCCTCACGGGTGAAAGAATCCATCCAAACCGGATCTATGAACTGGAAGCCGGGGAGACCTACCTGCAGCACGGACCCATCAGGGTAAATAATCCCGGGGGCACCCTTACCATCATGGGAGTGGAAGGCGGGTCAAAACCGGTGATCCTGAAGGTGCCCCTGGACGGAGCAGAAATCGGGGCCAACGAGATCAACAGCAATCTGACCATCCGGAATATCCAGTACCACGCCCGGCAAACGGATGGGGTCCGGCCGGCCTCGTGTTGGAATATTCAGGGTGCAGACCATCATTTATTGGTGGAAGATTGCCTGATTGAGCACTGCAACTTGAGTATTTTCAATATGAATCATGTTCCTCAGGGAGCTGAAATTGAGATCAATAACAGTTATTTCCGTGATCTGAATGGTTTCGATCAATGGTGGGGTTCGAGGATTGTGGAATGCAGGGTTCCGGTGGATGTTTTTATTTTCGAAAACAATACGGTTTCAGGGGGAGGGCTCACCATTCTGGGACAAAACTGCCTGTTTGATTATTCGGTAATCAATCACAACACATTCATCAATAACCATAAATTTCCGTTTCTGAATCAATACTGGAAAGAGGTCTATTTTACCAATAACCTCTTTGTAAATACCCATATGGTTGGTGAGGATCTGGAAAACGTTGCCTCCGGAGGATCGGATCCCGATGTAACATTACATGGAATCTCCGGTCTCGATTCCATTCATCCGGCCATCCGGATTCAGGGTAAATACCTGAATGAAGATTCCACCGCACTTACATCGGACGTGGACGGACTGGATGATGTCATTTACTATTCGGCCGATAACGTGGTGACTTACAGTGCAACGCTCGATCAGTATTATAATGGATCCATCGATGGTGTCTGGGATGATGCCCCTGCTTCCTACCTGAACTGGAGCGGTACAGAGGGGCCATTCAGGGTATTAAACGTACCCGGGATGTGGTTAAATTCACGGTCACAGGCCTGGATTGAAGCCTATGACAATTTGAAGGATGAAAACAACAGCATTTACCAGATAAGGACCGGTGATCTGGGACTGGGAACAGATCCGTTACCACAGCAAGCTGCGGATCTCTTTATTCAATGGAACAGATCGCAATGGGCTGTCCCCGGTGTTGAATCACCTGTTGATTTCCTGGAGTATCAGTTTGGTGACTATGATCCAATTACCATACCCGGGGTAAACACGGAAGATTCCCAATCCGGAGGTATTACCAGGATCTCCGATTTGCCCGAAGATTTTTCATACAGTGCAAATCTGATTTCAAAAAGTGACGGCCTGCGCATCGGGGCCCTGCACTGGAACAATGAGACTTTTGATGGAGCAGCATCCCTGACTGCTGTGAAGCAGGCCTATAACCGGATCCAAACAGGATATGATGATCGTGCAACAGTCCCTTCCTCCAAAATAGAATTGAAAAATTTCCCGAATCCGTTTAGCTCTGAAACCGTAATTGAGTACAATTTACCGGATGGGGTTCATGCTGAGTTAGATGTATATAATGTCACAGGCCAGCTCGTGGAGAACCTGGTGAATGAATTTCAGGGGGCCGGAATCCATAAAATCTCCTTCCATGCAACCGGATTATCTGATGGTATCTACTTCTGCCAGATTAAAGCCGGGAACCATCAACAGCAAAATAAAATGATCCTGCAAAAATAGACCCGTCGATGATTAAAACACTCCTCAAAAAAATTCCCATGAAACATCTGCTTTTTGTTGGATCCGGACTTCTCATTTTTAGCCTCGCTTTTGCGCAAAACACAAACACCCCTGGAGTTGAATTAACCCGTCCGTCGCAGGATGCAGTCATTGCGAACAACATGCCTGAGCTTACCTGGATCCCGCTTGAAGATCATCATTACGAGGTATGGATAGATGGTATAAAAATGGATTCGGGCCTCACTGAAAACTGGTTTATTCCTTTCCCGCTCTCCTACGGCGAACACCGGTGGAAGGTGGTTGCATTTGACGGACAGGGAGAAGTCTCAAGTAAAACAGCCTCCTTTACCATCCAGGGAGAGCCCCTCTCCCCTCTTCCGGAGGATGCGGTTCTGCTTCGAAACGACTGGATGGTCATTTCCTCCCTGCTGGCCGGTAATAACGGGGCATTGATTTCAAAGAAAAAGGCAGACCTCCGGGAGTGGAAAAAAACATCCCTGCCGGCCACCGTACTCACGGTGATGGTCCGAAACGGGCTCTATCCCAATCCATACCTGGATCTCAACAATATGAAAATACCCGATTTGAGCGACGAGTTCAATGACAAATACGACCTTATCCGTTTCAGCCATATCAAGGGGAAAAATCCCTGGCAGTCGCCTTACTGGTATCGTACCACATTCAATGTACCGGAGGACTACTCAGGAAAAAAAATATGGCTGACCCTGGGAGAGATCAATTACCGGGCCGAGGTCTGGCTCAATGGTCAGTTACTGGCCGACACCTCCGAGGTGGTTGGAATGGAACGTCAATTCAGGTTCGATATCACCGCCTGGGCTGAAATGAAAGGTATAAATACCCTGGCCATTGCCATCTACCCTCCCGACCACCCGGGAGTTCCTGCCGATGCCCCAATCACCCCGCTTGCAGATCCCGGATTAAACATGGCAGACGGCATGATCAGTAAGGATTACACCAAATGGGATGTTATTGGGTGGGACTGGATCCCGGCCATTCGCGACCGTGACATGGGAATTACCGAGGATGTATTTATCAGTGCCACCGATCAGATTGAACTGGAAAACCTGTATGTGACTTCCGATCTGCCCCTGCCCGCGACTAACTTTGCCGATGTGACCATCTCCGCTAACCTGGTCAATCACGCTTCACATACCCTGGAGGGTATCCTGAAGGTCACCCTGTCGGGGGGGAACCGGGTGATTGAATGGGAGCAAGCCTACCATGCAGAAGCAAATGATACCCTGGAGTTCCTCTGGAACCGGTCAAACATGCCCCAACTGAGGATTAAAAACCCGGAACTTTGGTGGCCCCTTGGATATGGAGAACCGGCACTGTACGATTTGTCCATAGAGGCTGTCAGCTCCAACAACAAGGCCCTTAAACAGATTCAGTTCGGAATCCGTGAAATTGAAACCTATATGGGTCCCAACGAACGGGTCTACAAGGTCAATGGAGAGGAGATTTTTTGCAAAGGGGGGAACTGGGTTCACGATATGATGCTTAACTGGACATCGGATCGGTACAAAAAAGAGATCCTCCTCACCAAACATGCCAATCTGAACATGCTTCGTGTCTGGGGCCCTACCGGTGCTCCTGCAGAAATATTCTATGAGGAGGCTGACCGGAACGGAATCTTGTTGTGGCAGGACTTCCTCAACGACTACTGGGGAACCTTCCGGAACAGCCCGGGAATGCGCCCGGAAGTTTCTTTGTTTGAAAAGGCTTCCACCGAGATTGTGAAGCGCTACCGGAACCATCCCTCACTGATCATCTGGTGTGGCGGCAACGAAGGCCCCAATCCTCGCGAAGAACTGCTGATGAATAAGGTTCTGCCTCAGAACGATGGAAGGGATTCCAGGCACTACCTGAAAATATCCAACGGCGATGGCCTGCACGGAGGAGGCCCATACCATACCATCCTTCCTGAATTATATTTCAGCGAACCCAAACTAAGCGGATTCAGCAGTGAAATTGGTGCCAGCGGAGTGCCTGAATTTGAATCGGTAAAAAGATTCATGCCCCATCGGGGAGAGAGCTGGATGCCGGGCCGGTTTCCCCTGGACGGTGTATGGGCCTACCATGATGCGATTAATTTCAGCGGAACCGATCAACGCAAGTTCTCCCACTATGACGACATCATCCGGAATTCCTACGGTGCCTCCGACTCCACCCTGGAGGGGATTGAAAACTACCTGGATAAATGTCAGCTTTTAAATCATGACGTCTATGGTGCCTGTATGGAATCGGTCAATTCGCAATTATGGCAAAATTCCAGCGGCATTCTATTTTGGAAATCCAATTCAAGCTGGCCCAGCATGGTCTGGCAGATTTACGACTGGTACCTTCAGGCCCACGGAGGATACTACAGCATAAAAAGATCGGCGGCCCCCCGGAGTGTACAGTTCAACAGGGGAAGTCAAAAAATTGAGGTGATCAATGCAATCCCCGAAGAATTGGAACAAACGCTGGTTTCAGCGGTTTTGTATGATGGGAATTTAAAAGAGATCTGGGCTGCCTCCGAAACCCTCGATCTGGATGAAAACGCAGTTTATGAACTGGACCAGTCCGTACCTGTCACCCAGGAGGTCTGCTACCTGAAGCTCAGTCTGCAAAACCCTTCAGGAGAAACCATCGCTGACAACTTCTACTGGCTCAGTGCAAAAAATGATTTCAAAGCCTTCAGCCAGCTTCCGGAACCTGAACTTGAAATTAAAACAGGGAAAATCAATCCCTCTGAAGGGTCCACTGGTTACACCGTGATCGTTTCCAACGAAGGTGAAAGTCTGGCCCTGATGACAAATCTGAAAATGGTTGATCCGGTTTCCGGCCTGGAGGTTCTGCCTTCCTTCTGGAGTGATAACTACCTCTCCCTTCTCCCCGGTGAGCAGAAAACTGTAGAAGTAAGCATTGACACAGATAACCTGCCTGAGAAATTAAATCTTACCTGGAAGTCCTTCAACATGAAAACATCCAGGTCAATCCCACTGAACAATCAAACCACCGATCCAAAGGCCACCACAGAAACCATCCATCTGTTCAATCATCTCATGGAATTGTCAAAGAGTCACACCCTGTTCGGGCACCAGGATGATCCGGCTTACGGCATCGGCTGGGCCTATGAGGAGGGTAAATCGGACTGCAAAATTACCGCAGGCTCCTATCCTGCCGTGTATGGCTGGGAACTGGGAGGGCTGGAGCTGGGGAACCAGAAGAACCTGGACGATGTACCCTTTGATACCATGCGCAAACTGATCATCGAGAGCTACCTGCGGGGAGGTGTAACCACCATCAGCTGGCACGAATACAGTCCCCTGTCGGGTAAGGATTCATGGGCAGACACCAATGATACGGTGAATCAGACGGTAGCTTCCATTATTCCCGGGGGTTCACACCACGGTGTCTATAAAGAGCACCTGGACAAGGTGGCTGAATTCCTTCTTTCCCTGGTAACGCCCGACGGTACCCTGGTCCCGGTACTATTCAGACCTCTTCATGAGAATACAGGCAGCTGGTTCTGGTGGGGCGAAAAACACTGCACCCCCGACCAGTACAAGACCCTGTTCCAATTTACGGTTGATTATCTCAAAGAGGTACGCGGAGTTCATCATGCGCTTTACTGCTACTCTCCATCCGGTGGATTCAGCTCCGGAGAAGAATACCTGGTCAGGTATCCCGGTGATGAATATGTGGACGTCCTTGGCTTCGACCAGTACCGGATTAAATCCGGTGAAAACAGCGGGGAATCGGCCATCCGGAGCATGGAAGTCCTGGCTGATCTGGCAAGGGAAAGAAATAAACTATATGCCTTCACTGAAACCGGCGATTTCGGACTCAAAACCGCCAATTGGTATACTGCTCACCTGCTCCCGGTCATTAACGCCAATGAAAAAACCCGTGGTATTGCCTATGTGCTGGTCTGGCGGAATGAAGAGCGCCAGGTGGACCACTTCTTTGTTCCCTATGAAGGGCACGAGCAGGTGGCTGATTTTAAAAAATTCAGGGAGAGTGACCTGATTCTCTTTGAAGATGACCTTACCCTGAACCTTTATAAAAAATAGGCTCCTAAATCAGGCGATAACTCACAAAGGCCACATGCTTGCTGTCGGGCGACCAGGAGGGTACATTGATGGTACCCTGTCCGCCGAAAAGCTTGGCCATAACCCGTACTTCCCTGGTTTCCAGGTTCATGATACGAAGCATTACATCTTTATTGGGCGGATGGGAGCCGGCCGGAACATCGGTTCCGAAGGTCACGTAGACAATCCAGAGCCCATCCGGTGAAGGATGTGCAAACCAGTCATTGTACGCATCGGTGGTGACCTGCTCCTGATCGCTCCCATCGGTCTTCATTCGCCAGATCTGCATCACACCGGTCCGCTCTGAATTGAAATAAATATACGCTCCGTCAGGTGAATATTCCGGACCATCATCCAATCCTTCAGAGGTGGTTAATCGCTTTTCCCTGCCGCCGGTAACAGGAATGGTATAGACATCATAATTTCCATCTCTTTCAGCACAGTAGGCAAGGGTCTTGCCATCGGGCGACCAGCCATGCCAGTAGGAAGGGCCGAGGGGGGTGACTTTTTTCGGATCGCCGCCCCCGATGGGCAGGGTGTAGATCATCGAACTGCCGGTTTCTGTCTGGTCGCTGATGACCAGTTGATTTCCATCGGGTGATATACCATGATCATTGTTGATCCGGCTGGCAAAACCTGTGGGAATCAGCTGCGGCTCACCCCCTGATACCGGGATGGAATAGAGCTTTCCTCCACTGTTATAAATCAGGGTACTTCCATCAGCCGACCAGTTAGGGGCTTCGATATGGCTGTCGGTGTGGAGGACCACCCGCCGGTCGAAGGATGAAATGGCTATGGTTTCAAGGGTGCTTTCCAGCCTCTTCAATGAATCGGGCTTCTCCTCCAGTGCCTCAATCCGGACATTTGAAAAAATGGCGGTTTCAATGGTGTCGTTGTTGTGTGCACATACGCCAAGTCCGATGTAGAATGGCCCTGAGAAGGGCAGTTTAAAGGTTCCCCCTGATGATTTCAGTGTTTCACCCTCCTTTGCCACCGACATGGAAAAATAATCTCCATTTTTCTCAATCCGGACCCTTTGCGGTGATGAAGTATTGGACTGTACCTCCCTGGTGACTCCCCCCTGCAACTCCCTGTATTGAATAGATGTTAAGCCATCTCCATGAACAGCAGCATCCACATATACCGAGCCGGAATCCAGACTCTGCCGGATGATCAGGCACGCCTTCCGGTGGGGATCCACTCCCCCGCCCACCCACTCGATATCAGCAGCAATGGAGATATCACCCGATACCTGTTTCCATACATAGTGAAATTCATCATGATCGAGCCACATATTGGTCCCGCCACCTGATACGGTATATGAACTGTCAGCAGGATCGAACCGAACCGAACCGGCATACCCCACATTTCCAATATCGCCATGGTCCTGGAAAATTCCCAGATCGGATACACGGTTGCATGCACTTAAAAGCAAGATTGTAAAAGGCACCATATAAAATACTATTTTCTTATTCATCTTCAGGAATTTGTTTGTTCATAAAGTTATAAAATCAAATCTAAAGAAGACAATTAATGAATAGACCAATTCCATAAATCTAAATATTTGACTAATTTTCAGATTCTCACTAAAAAACAGTCCAATGAAAAGAAATATTATTTTGTCCTTAGCCGTTGCAGCAGGGATGTTCCTTATGATTCCTGTCTCCGGTCAGTCCGTTAACCAACTCAGCAAAAAAGAGAAAAAAGAGGGATGGGTCCTGTTGTTCAACGGCAAAGACTTCGACGGATGGAGACAATGTAACGGGACTGAAATGCCCAAAAACTGGATTATCGAAGAGGATGCAATGAAGGTCTTTACCGGTGAAGGGAAGGCCCCCGGCTCGGGCGCCAACGGAGATATCCTTTATGATCAGATTTTTAAGAATTTTGAGTTATCCATTGACTGGAAAGCCGGCAAGATGGCCAATTCAGGAATCTTCTTTAACATCCGGGAGGTCCCGGGCCAACCCATCTATTATGCCGCACCCGAAATTCAGGTTCTTGACAATGTGGATGCAACCGATAACAAAGTTGACAGTCACCTGGCCGGCTCCCTCTATGATATGATTGCGGCTGATCCGAAAACCGTGAATCCTGCCGGAGAGTGGAACAACATTGTTATAAAAGTTCAGGATGGGAAAGTCACCCATACCCAGAACGGTGTGAAGGTAGTAGAGTATACATTGTGGACCCCCGAATGGGATGATCTGGTTGCCAACAGCAAGTTCAGGGATTTCCCCGGCTTCACCGAGGGAATCTCAAAAGAGGGCTACATCGGGCTCCAGGACCATGGATATAAGGTATGGTTCAGAAATATTAAGATCCGGGGACTCTAGCAATTCCGGAACAAGTTCGTGATAATATTGTTTTATCTGCAATAGGCTTTTGAATTTGAATGAAAACAATTATCACCCTTATTGCCGGCACTCTTTTAATTTCCTCATTTCAGGCATTTTCACAGGATCATGAGATCCAGGCAAGGATTGTGGATGGATCCAGCTGGAAGCCCGTCTCATTTGTAACTGTGTATTCCCATTCCAGTGAGGGTGTAATCTCTGATGAAACAGGGTTTTTCAGGTTTCATTTTAATGAGGATCAAGCCTTTGACTCCCTTCATTTCTCATGCATCGGCTATCTTTCAGCCAGCGTGGCATTAAATGATATCCAAAAGGATGCTTTGGATACCATTATTCTGTCTCCCCGGTTGTTCATACTGGATGAGGTGCAGGTGGAATCAAAAAATCGCAAAACGCCCCAATCAAAACAAATCATCAAAGAGGCCATTGCAGCCATCCCGTTAAACCATCCCGATTTCCCGGTCAAGTACAATGGGTATTACCGGGAATATGTCAAGCACAACGAGGATCACATTAACCTCATTGAAAGCATCATTGAGCTTAGCGATTCGGGGATAAACACCCGTGACCATTTTGCAGCCGGCCTCCTTTTCAAACGATCCAGTCCCGATTTTGAAACGGATCCGGCATTGATGAGGGCCTATGATAATGTGAATAAGTTCGTTCCCTATTTGTGGGCTCCACAGATCACTGCCAACGAACTCGTCCTGCTTCGTTCCCATGATCCTGTCAGGAATTTCGACCAGGCCACGCTCTACCACATCGACAACCTGAAATCGGAATTTGTTAAAAATCACGAGTTCTATCCACCCCGGCTTACCTACCTGGATGACACTGCCTATTACGCCATCTCCTTTATGGATAAAAAGCCCTTAAAAAGAGGTGATAAAACCATCGTAACGGAAGGCACAATCTTCATCGATGCAAATGATTATGGTATAAAGAAACTCTCCTATGCGGCATTTGCGCAGGAAGGGATTGAACGGAAGAAGATATTCGGTCTGAATCTTGAATACAAACGGCACCGGGCGCTTTATTACCTGCATTATCTCTCCTTTAACAACCTGTTCATGACCAGGAATTTCGCCATCTCGGATGCTTACGTTCACGAAGGAAGGGTTGATTTGACCTTCAACATGGCATTCGACACCTCAGGCCTGAACATGGAAAATTTCAGGGTTTTCGAGAAGGACGGGGAGTTGGATATCCGCAATATGGAGGTGATTCCGGATTCAAATTTAATCCGGCTGGCTGTCCACAGTTCAGAAGATATCCAGTCAGAGCACCTTGGATTTGAGATCACGAACCTGACAGATCTGAACTGTAATCCGTTGGAGAAAGCAGGATTCAGGGAGTATTACCAGTATCGCGAACTCTTTGTCAGGGATTTTCAAACAAAAAATACATTGATCTCCAATAATCTGGTCGACCTGTTAAAGCCCGTCTTTGAGACCAGGATATTTGGTGAAATGACAGCAGATACCTCGTGGATCAATACACCCCTCATTGAAGAAGATTTCAATACGAACCTGGTCGGACTTGATAACCCGGTACTCCGGTCGGGAGTAGAGAACCTTTTAAGCAGGAATGAAAAAATCGTCAATGAAATGGTATATCTGCATACCGACCGCGAAGTTTATGCCCCTGCCGATACAATCTGGTTCAAAGCCTATATCAGGGATATGGAGAGGCTGGATACCAGTTCGCTCAGCCAGACCCTTTTCGTAAAGATCTTAAATGAGAGAGGAGGATCCGTGGATGAGGCACGCTATCTGATCGAGGATTCCAATGCCCGGGGACAATTTATCCTGGATCAGAAAATAAAGGAAGGTGTCTACTACATCACCGCATATACTTCCTGGATGCAGAACTTTGATACAGATCAACTGCCTGTCAAACAGATCCTGATCAGAAAGGAGCGGAGACCCGGACTGCAGATGGAACTGGTACTTGACAGATCTGTATATTTCAGTGGGGATACCGTAAAGGCTGTGGTGCATTGTTTTGATGAGCAAAACAGGGATGTGGAGGATATAAAATACCTTTACAGTGTGGAGGCCGGTAAAAGGAACAAAATAGCCGGTGGCCGGGCAAGTACCTCCAGGGAGCATCAGGATACCCTTAAATTTATTATACCAGTCCAGGCCTCCGGGAGCCCCCTCTTTACAATACAAGGCACCCACAAAAGGCAGGTTTTTGATACCCTTTTCAGGATTCCGGTGATCGGGGACATTCATGTTGATTTCTTTCCCGAAGGAGGTAATTACATCAACGGATTGAAATCAACCATAGCCTTTAAGGCACAAACACTTCAGGGGGATCCCATCCATATAAAGGGTGAAATTGTGGATCGTGAGGGCAGGCTGATTAAAAGCGTATCAACCGAACACGATGGAATGGGTGCATTCACAATCTCAACCGGGCGCGATCAGCCCCTTTTTATGAAGTTGACCGATCCCCCCGGATTCGATACGCTTTATTCCCTCCCGGCGGGTCTGGACCAGGGCTGGCAACTGAGCGGGACATCGGCAGGTGATGAAATCATTCTTGAGGTACAGCGGAAGGATACTCCCGGCGATGTCGCGCTCATTACCCTGATGATCAGGGGTCACCTTTCCCACTATCAGCAAATCCGGGTTAAAAAAAGCGAAAGGGTACATATCCCCCTGAAAGAGCTGCCTGCCGGAATCGGAGTTGTAACACTTTTTGACCAAAACATGAACCCCAGGGCCGAAAGGCTCTTCTACCTGAACCCTGCCGGGGAGGTTGGATTCAGTATGAAGAGTGACCACCAAACCTATGTTCCCAGGGATAAGGTCACCCTGGAGATCAGATCCACCAATCAGACCCTCCGGTGTAACGGAAGTTATTCACTTTCGGTAGTGGATGAGCAGCTGGGTTTTACAGATTTTATCAGGGAGCCCAATATCCGTTCAACTTTTCTTTTAACACCCGAAATCAAAGGGAGCATACATCATCCCGATTATTACATGGATCTGACCAGGCCCGGGGTCCCCTATCATCTTGATCTTCTTCTGATGACCCAGGGTTGGAGAAACTACTCCTATGTGAAGGAGAGTGACTGGAACCAGGTACAGGGGCCAAAAAACCAGGAGACGATTTCAGGAACGCTGCTGAGGCAGCCATTCGGGAAAGAGGCCGTAACTTCTGCAGGGAATATCAATGTGTTTTTCGGGGGAAATTCTTTTAAAATACCGGTAAATCAAAACGGCCGGTTTACTTTTACACCGGAGTACGAGATGAAATACAATTCCGGGATATTGATTTCAGCTCAGACAAACCCGCCTTCCTCCTATGCCATTCTCCGGGTCGATGAACCTGAATTTCACAGGAACCTCAGCGGATACCTGAAGGTTCTGACCGATAGTGTAAGCAGATCTACAAATATACCCCTGTTGCCTTACAGGACAGTCACCGATCAGTTTTCACTTGGCCTCACCTATTTTCAATGGATCGAAGAGGTTGAGATTGTAAGAGAAAGGAGCCATTTTGATGATGATGCCTATGATGCGGTCCTTGAGGATTTCATCCTGTACAACAAACGAGAGTCCGGACCAGAGGATGTTGAAGGGGCCATTGATTTAATTGGTATTCTTTACAACATGGGGGTTCCGGTGGACTATGATCCGGTAAATGACGTCCTGAAGCACCTGGGATACCCTCAATCAACCATCGGTTGGGTGGTTGATGATTCCTACTATGGAACCAATTATAGTTTTGTTCAGAATTTCGTCCCGCGCAGTATTGAGAAGCTTTACCTGGTCAAAGGGTTCGAAACCCAGTACTATGGTCCAAATATGCCCGAGGTGGTGGTCTCCATCAAGTTGAAGAGATTTGACCCCGACGACCAGGATTACGATCCATTTCAGAGCAAGTTTAACATTGCCCCATTCGAGGTTTCAAAGGAGTTTTACAAGCCCCTTTACAATACGGAGGAGCGAAGAGGCGTCATGATTCCAGATCTGCGCAAAACCATTCACTGGGATCCTGACCTTCAGATCGGTAAAGAGGGAAATGTCATGGTGGAGTTCTATAACGGCGACCGTTATACCAACGTCAAATGTATCCTGGAAGGGATCACCGATAAAGGCGTCCCTGTCCATGAGGAATACCACTATAATGTTTCACTTTCCCGTGACTAATTGTAATCTTCCATTCTCAATATTCTCCTCCTTTTTTTAATGAGGTCAGTCAGTTCAATGACCATATCCTCATTGACCCTCATTGCCATGGGGATCACAAACGCTTCGGTTTGATTGAGGTATTCAGATATCATTTTATTGCTGTGGGTATCGGTGTGAAGATCGGTAAGATTGCTGATCCGGTCGGCACACTTGAGAATCAGGGCATAGGTGGACCCATTGTTCAAAATCCGCTGCAGATAGGCTGATTTTTGTTCATCCCTTCGTTTTGTCACTTCAAGCACCAGTTCAACCACCTTATTCCCTTCAAAATCGATCCTTCGTAATTCCTCCAACTGTGTATCCGGCAGGTCTTCCAGAAGATCGTGCAAAAGGGCAGCCTTCAGCAGGATGCTTTCTGAATAATACTTATAGTCGAACAGAATCCCCAAAGTGGAGAAACAATGCCTGAACTGATTTCCCCCCACCCTGCGTTGTACCGAGATCAAAGCAGTGGCTTTCATGATGTAGGGTGCAAGAACCAGGTTCTTAAGTGTTTCCAGCTCTGACATTTGAGATTATTTTGTTTCTAAAACTACTTCACCCAATGGATGTTTATCAAATTGGTTGTTTTCCAATTTCGGTTTCGGACTACCTTCATAAATATATATGGCAGCCTTTTGTGACTTTAATGAGTTCCTGAAAACATTTTCTGTCAGCACCAGGTCTCTGGCAGGGGAATGAATGGAAAAACCATACGCACCTCCATCGGTTCCATTATTTTCAATGATATTCTTAATGAATGTATTTCTGTGAGGAGCATTCATTTCCCGTTCTTCACGCAGATTCACTCCATCACTCTTATTGTTATAGATATAGTTACTTTCAAAAACCACATCGGTATCCTTATGTCCTGTACATAATCCGTAACGCCCATTATGATGAAACTCATTTCCCGTTACTTTGCTTTGATAAACCCGCCAGCAAATGAATAATCCGTCAAGATCATTATGATGAACATCATTGTTTTTAATAAGCGAGAAGGGTGAACCCGTACCCGGGTGAAGACCATTATTGCCACTCCCCGAAATCTCGCTATTTGTCACGCTTACATGCTCCGTGATCTGCCAGCTGATACCTTCCCCGTTAAAATCCTTTACATGAACACTGTCAATACTTATCTCCCTGGATCTGAGGATCAGTACTCCTGCACTGTTACAACCATCTGCAAAAAAGTTTTCATTCCGGTTCCCGTCTATAACTAAATTTGAAACCGAGGAATTTTCGGCATCGAATACCTCTATGACAGAGGAGGCATTGGATATTAACCCATTTAAATCTGACCGGTAATCGCGGATCAATCCTTTATCTATATAAATCACGTTATCGGTAATATCTGTGATATAAGCGGTTGAAACATTCCAGCAGCTGCTATTCTCCTCATCTGTCACCTGCACTTTCATACCAATTCCAAAACCATCTGTGTTTTCAACCGTCAGTTTCAATTCACCATAATCAGCGTCGATGAGATATTTTGTCTGTACACCTTTTCCTCTTTTCAGCACAGTTTCCTTTCCCGAACCCACGAGTCTTACATTTGATTTCAGGCGTACCGGTGCAATGATTTCATATAATCCAGGATTCAGGGAAACGGTTCCTCCTGATTTTTCAATGGCATCAATTGCATATTGAATGGATTGATTATTAAATCCGGAAACATCTGCATTTGCCCCCCCAACGCTTATTTCACGCTTGGCGATTTTAGGAGAGACCAATGCATCTGCTTTTTCAATGCTCTGGGAATGGATGGGAACGGGGAGTGTGAAAATGAGGAGCGTGAGAATAAGGAGAAGGAGTAAATTTTTCATATATCAAAGTTTTTGAAGATTTTTCATTTTTATAGTTCATTTAACCCAGTGCAACATCAAGCAGCATCATTACAGCAAATCCTATCATGGCACCAATGGTGGAAAGATCTGTTTCGTTTCCTGTCTGGGATTCGGGGATTAACTCTTCAACCACAACAAATATCATTGCTCCGGCAGCGAAGGACAGGGCATAGGGAAGTAAAGGGGTTATTGTCAATACCAAAAAGGCCCCGGTTACTCCGGCAATGGGTTCAACCACTCCTGATATTTGTCCATAGTTAAATGCTTTTAGCCTGGAAAAACCCTCTCTTCTCAATGGAATGGAGACTGCTGCACCCTCAGGGAAATTCTGCAATCCGATTCCAATGGCCAGAGCAATTGCCCCCGAAAGCATTCCAACATCCGGATTATTTGCCAATGCTCCGAATGCAACACCCACTGCCAATCCCTCGGGAATATTATGAAGTGTGATGGCAAGAACAAGCAAAATGCTACGTTGCCAGGTGGTTTTTATACCCTCCGCTTTATCTCTGGAAAGTCCCAAATGCAAATGAGGCAGGAGCCTGTCAACCAGGTATAGAAATGCACCACCCGATAAAAAACCAACCACTGCCGGTACCCAGGAGGGTGTGTCTCTTCCTTCAGACATTTCGATGGCAGGTTTGAGAAGCGACCAAAAACTTGCAGCAATCATCACACCTGCAGCAAAGCCAAGCATTGAATTAAGTATCTTTTTATTAATGGTCTTAAAGAAAAAAACCATCGATGATCCCAAAGCTGTAACCAACCAGGTAAATGATGTGGCAATGAGCGCCAGCAACACAGGATCGAATTCCAGTAACCGGTCTGTCAATGAAATCATATGAAAATATTTTTTTGTTTACTGCATTTATCTTGTGCAAATTAATAAAATTCCTATTTCACCTCAAATGTTCCCTGAAGCCGGATATCCTCTGAGGAACTGCCGATCATTACTTTGAAAGTCCCCGGCTCCACAACCTGCTCCATATTTTGGTTATAAAAGGAGAGATCATCGTGAGTTAACCTGAACCGGATGGTATTCTGTTCACCCGGATCAAGCAATATCTTTTCAAATCCCCGGAGCGATTTGACGGGGCGTGTTACAGAGGATATCTCATCTCTGATGTACAACTGCACGACTTCATTCCCCTTTCTCTCACCAACATTCTTTACATCTGCACTGACAAGGAGTTCGCCATAAGGACCAACAGCGCCTGGCGTGATCTGAAGATTGCTGTAGTCAAATGAAGTATAACTGAGTCCGAACCCGAATTCCCACAATGGTGTCGGAGGCATATCTGCATAGGCAGTTCCCCACCCATGTTCTATCCAATATTGCTTTTCCGGCATGTGATTATAATAAACAGGCAGTTGACCCACATGCCGGGGTACAGTGACAGGCATTTTGCCACACGGATTATAATCCCCAAACACAATCTCGGCCACTGCCTGACCTCCCTTTTCTCCGGGAAGCCATGCTTCGAGGATTGCCGGAATATTTTCAGCAGCCCAGCGAATGGAAAGGGACCTGCCGTTGATTAACACAAGAATGGTGGGTGTGCCGGTTTCATAAACAGCCTGCAGCAGTTCCTCCTGGAGGCCTGTCAGATCCAGGCTGGCCACGTCATACCCTTCGCCATTGGTACCGGGACGTTTTGAGGATTCGCCCAAGACAACAATTGCTACATCAGCCTTTTTTGCAATCTTTTGGGCATTGGAGATTTCATTGCGTTCAAACCCGGTCACATTACACCCCTGAACATAATCGACGACTGTTCCCGGTAAGACCCTGGCTTTAAAACCGTCCAGTACTGTAACCACATCCTGTAACACAACATTTGCAATATAGTCTCCCAGCTGATTCGTCTGGTCATTGGCATTGGGACCAATGATGGCGATTCTTTTTAAATCCCCGCGCAAAGGCAAAATATTATTCTCATTTTTCAACAGCACGATTCCTTCACGGGCCACCTCCAGGGCGATCGCCTGACTTTCTGTTGTATGGGTTACTTTGAGCGCGTATTCCGGATCCACAAAAGGATGTTCAAATAATCCAAGTCGGAATTTCTGTTCCAGGATTCGACCAACTGCCCTGTCGATCAGTTCCATGGAAACTTTTCCCTTCTTCATATTCTCTATCATCGGTAGCAGGTATCCATCTTCGAACGAGATTCCCACATCAAGTCCTGCTTTGAGTGCCAGTTCTCCTGTTTCCTCATGATTTTTTGCAAGCCCCAAATACATCAGTGTTCCCAAACCTCCACCCTCGCTGAGTACCAATCCTTTAAAACCCAATTCCTGCCTGAGTATCTTAGTAAGAAGAAATTCCGATCCATGTGTGGGAATCCTGTCGATAGCCGGGTAAGTGGCCATCACGCCCAGTGCTCCGCTTTTTCTTATTCCGGCTTCCCAGGGCGGCAGGAAAACCTCCCTGAGCGTTCGTTCTGAAATTTCCATGGACCCTCTCTCCAGCCCACCGGCAGGCTGGCTCTGACCCGGATAGTGACATAGTCCGGCTACGGTTTTGTCCCTGGCAGATAAATCATCACCCTGTATTGCATTGACAATGGTCTCAGCCATGCGTGCACAGAAATAGGGATCTTCGCTATATCCCTCCTGGTTTCTTCCCAGTCGCGGATCCCTGTTTGGCTCAATAACCAGGGTAAACAGCTGGTGAATTCCCACAGCGCGCCCCTCCTTTGCTGCAACGGTATACATATCCTCCACAAGATCCATATTCCAGGTACTGCCTATAGCCGGGCCCTCCGGGAAAACGGTACCGCCCGAACACATGAGTCCGTGTGTCCCCTCCTCGGTCTGTAACAATGGAATTCCAAGACGGGTTTTCCCGATGGCAATTTTCTGAAGTTCGTTGAAATAATTGGCCTGCTGCAGGGTTCCATCATGCAGGATTGTATTTGCCAGAGTGAAAAATCCCCCGGCAGGTCCCAGGCTCTCCATAAATGTTCCCTCTGCCAGTTTCCTGCAGGACTCGGTTTTCACAGCGATGCCTTCTCCCAAACTCTGTTCATAGACACAGGGCATGTTCATCTGACCGATTTTCTCCTCCAGTGTCATGCGAGAAAGAAGGTCCTCAACTCTTTGGCTGATAGAAAATTGAGGGTTTTTGTAAACGGGCAATACTTCAAATGGCTTCTCCCCTCTCCTTTCCCTGATATAGGAGGCAATATTGTGAACATGATCGACCCAGATTCCGTTGGATGGATCTGAAGCGTACTGGCAGATGGCTTCGATGGTTGATAGCAGGGATGTCTGGGGGCCTCCGGTATTCATCTCATGGCCTGCAAGTACCAACCATTGCCCGTTGGTTTTTGCCGACTCGATCAGGCTGATGATCTGCTCGAAGGTTTTTCCATCCAGCTCCATACCGGTGAGCTGCGACAAATCGCAATAGGCAGGATCATTAGGCCCTTCATCAAGCCAGCCGCGCCCGCTTTCAAACAACGATGCAACTAGTGGGATATAGCTTTTTGTTTCAACCCCTTTCCCGACAAAGGTCTGACCACATGGATAGGCAAAGGACACCGGATTGACAGTCAGTTTCTCCATAATGAATTTACTCGCTGAATCAAGCTCCATTCTCATGGCATCCATGGTATAATCCTCCAAAGCTTTATCTCTTGACCAGGCAAAATTACCTGTGCAGGGATGCACAAGTGAATGGTTTCCGATGTCGTGACCGTTTCCAACGGCTTCCTTCCAGCCTTCCAGTCTCTGAATTATATTTTCCGGAGATAGATAAAAGGTTGCCTTTACTCCATATCGATCCAGCAATGGAATGCCAAGGTCAACCTGGGACAACCGGGCATCATCAAAAGCGAGACTTAAGCCCATCTTCTTTCCCTCAGGCCATTGAAAATCGGTTCCTTCCTTCATTACGCCCGACTCATAAGATTGCGCCAGGCTGAAGTTGACCGAAAGACCAAAGGTCATGATCAATATGGAGATAATTCGCGCTTTAAATGTTTTCATGAGCCCTTAGGTTATATTTCTATTTATCGCATTAACGTTACAAATCAGTGAAGTCCATTATGATGGTCTTTTACCGGAATCCATGGGTACCGACAGCCAGGTAAATGATTCCGGCGATCATCCAACTTCCGCCTTTATTTCCGAACCAATAAGCACCTGGACCTGGCATAATAACCTCCTTTGATTAACAATTATGGAAATAAACTCAGAAATTAGACAAGATTTTCAAACTAAAAAACTATTCATGTGGATATCTTTGTGAAAGCTTTGATTTGTCCGTTTGGTTTCTTTATGGCCACCTGTTCGAAAGCCCAGAGGATTGTGGACAGCATTATGGATGCCGGGCAACTACCAAGATTAAAGCTGCGGGATTTGAGCCCACTTTAGGAATGGTTCGCGAGGAATTCAAAAAACTGCTCAAAGGGCATATTAAAGATTGACGGTGGCGAGCTTATTAAAGGAAAAATAATCGTTGAAAAAGGTGGACGGCTGGAAATTTCTGACGGAGGAGTGATTGACTTATATGCTTATGATCATCTTGAAATTAATCCAGGAGGAGTTTTAGATCTGATTTCCGGAGAAATACAGTAAGTTTTACTTATACGAAAATTATTATGAGAGGTACAAGTATTTTTATAATATTCGCTCTAATTGCAGAATTCGCAAATGCCCAGGAAGGCTATTATCTATTAAATTTTGAGGATGAGCTTACAACACAGCATCATCTGACAATTGATAGTATTTCCAATCCTAACAACTCATGGCGGATAGGAAAGCCCAATAAAACCTATTTTACAGAAGCTTTTTCCTTACCAAATGTAATAGTTACCGATACCATAAACTCATATCCAACGAATGATTCCTCTGTTTTTATTTTTACCCACTATGTATCTTCTGGGTATGTTCAAGGACATACTGCAGATATGTATGGTTGGTATAGAGTAGATTCCGATTCCTTAAAGGATTTTGGCAGGATCGAGTTTTCACCTGATAATGGGAAATTATGGATTGATTTGATTAATGACACTATCCATGCTCCGATATGGGGGTCGCCAAAGCCAGTACTAACGGGAATTAGTGATTGGACTTTATTTCATGTTATTTTGGCCCATATGGGTTTCGAGTACGAACTTGGAGATACTGTATTATTTAGATTTACTTTTATAAGTGATGAAGTTGACAACCATCGGGATGGGCTTATGTTTGATGATCTCGCTTTCAGTGATATAGTGGAAGGTATGAAATTATTAGAGAGAAGTGAATTCAACTCGACTATCTTTCCTAATCCAGGCAATCAAATGGTAACTATTGAATTCGAAAATTACAATATACTTCCGGTCCTACTTGAAATATTTGATTATACAGGAAAATTGATCTTCAGAGGATCCGGAGGAGAACAAGGTTATTTCAGAGTTGATGTTTCTGCATTTAAATCAGGGGGCTATTTCTATAGATTAGTTGATCATATATCAAAAAAGCTAAGTCATGGTAAATTTATTGTCAAATAATTAGTATTAGTAGTCCGAAAACCTAGTTCGTGTAATAAAAGCATAACCCCTTGGTATAAATGATCCCCATATTCACCCCGCTAAAAGAAGAAACCCCTGTAATCTCTTTGACTACAGGGGTTTCTCTCTTTACTTGCGGTCTGGACGGGACTCGAACCCGCGACCTCCGGCGTGACAGGCCAGCATTCTAACCAACTGAACTACCAGACCTTATTATTGATGGATATGGACATTCTCACTATTGGAACGTGCATCGTTCAAATGCGGAGCAAAAATAGATGAAATTTTTAATTCGGCAAAGAATAATTAAAAATTTATCCCATTACCGCTTCAACCAGGGTTTCGGATGACAATAATTCCACGGGGATAAAATTACCCTTTAGTTCCTGGCCATTCACCCTGAGGCTTTTAACGCCATATTCAACACCACCTGGATTACTTACCGTGATCTTCAGTGTTTTTCCCCTGAAGAGCCTGGAGGCAGTAAAACCCTTCCAATCCGACGGGATTGATGGATTGATTTGAATTCCCTTATATCCGGGCCTGATCCCCAATATATACTGGCTCAAGGCATAATAGGTCCATGTGGCAGAGCCGCTGAGCCATGGAAGCCTGGATGCTCCGTAGCGGGGACTCTCCGGTCCATGGGTACTCTGGCACACTACGTAGGGTTCAATCTCCCTGATTTCGGCCCTCTGGTTATAGGCAGCAGGCATATAGGCCCTCAGGTACTCATAGGCCTGGTTACCATGGCCGAGCATGGATTCGGCCATCACTGCCCAGCCCTGGGTGTGGACAAATATTCCACCATTTTCCTTCTGTCCGGGATTCATAAGCATGGCCCGCACAATGTTGTAATCGGAGGAGGTGTAGGCCGGAGCACAAATCCTGATCCCATAATCGGTGAACAGTTGCTCTCTTACCTGTTTCATGGCCTCTTCAGCCTGTTGAGGGGATGCTGCACCACTTATAACCGACCATACCTGAGGATTCAGGAAGATCTTCCCTTCGGGGCTTTCTGAAGAACCGAATTTCATTCCGTCCGCCCGGTAGCCCCTCATAAACCAGGCACCGTCCCAGGCATGCATCTGCAAATTTGAATCGAGCTTCTGCAGTTCCTTTTCGGCCCAGGCCCTCTCCCCTGCTTCATGCATGATCTCCGTTATCTCTATATACTCCTTCAGAGCCAGGCGCAACTGCATGGCCACAAAAACCGATTCACCATCATTACCGAATCTGAGACAATCATTCCAGTCGGCCTTCAGGCCAAAGGGCAGTCCATGCTTCCCCGAACGCCCGGTTGAGAATTCAATGGCCCTGCGAAGATGCATCAATACGGAACCATACCCCTGGTCGGCATAGGGGATCTCTGCACGGTAGAAATCCAAATCGCCGGTCTCCTTTACATAGGCAGGGACTGCATTAAACAGCCAGAGGCTGTCGTCACTGCGGTATTCCGATGGATCGGGGGCTGGTTCAGACCCCGGTTTATGGGAGATTGGGTAGACCACCGGCATGGCTCCGCCGGTGGAGACCTGGCCACTGATCATCAGCTCCAGCCTCTTTCGCGCCTGATCAGGGATTACGTGCAAAATACCCAGGATATCCTGGACCGTATCGCGGTAGCCAAATCCGTCCCTGTCAATGCCCGAGTAGATCAGGCTTGCTGCCCTTGACCAGTTGAAGGTGATCAGTGAATTGTATATTCCCCAGGTGTTGATGGTACTGTTAAGCTCCGGATCCGGTGTTTCGGCCGAAAGACCTGCCATCATGGAATGCCAGTGCCGCTTCAATGCCTCCAGCTCAGCCTCAACCCTACTCATATCGGAGTATTTCTTCAGGGCATCCCTGCCCTCCTCAGCAGCCTTTCCGATCCCCACCAGAATCAGGAACTCTTTTGTTTCTCCGGCTTCCAGAGGCAGCGATCCGCAAAGCGATCCACAGGGATTGTCGCCATATCCAAGGCTGTTGGCGGGTTTTCCCAACGCGACCGTCAAAGGATTTGAATAGGTCCTGTATGGACCCAGGAAAGCCTCCCTGTCGGTATCAAATCCCACCACATCGAGTCCCCACATGGCCTGGAAAGTGTGCCTCCCCTGGTCCTTCTCCTTAAAATTTCCGGGCATAGGGGGGATGTTCACATTGGTACCGTGATCGATGATTCCGTCCACTACCTCCATCTTTGCGGTATACTGCACGTACTGGATGTTCAGCAGATCATCTACGGCGTTCCAGCTCCCTGCATACTCGACATAACTAAACGCCCTGAGGTTTCTCCTTTGATCTCCGGGGTTGGTTACCTTCACTTTCCACAACTCCAGGGTGGCACCGAGCGGAACGAAATAGGTGGTTTCTGACTGGATTCCGTTATATTTTGAGCTGATTACCGAGTATGCGGTACCATGCCGGCAGGTTGATTCAAACGCCTCCAGAGGCTTTCCTACAGGCTGCCAGGAATTGGACCAGAAATCCCCGGAATCGAGGTCGTGAAAATAGATGGTCCGCCCGGGCTGGTCACCGGGAATACTGTTAAATCGCATGCGCATGAATCGTCCCATGCCACCGGACTTGTAGAAGCTGTAGCCCCCGGCATGATTGGTAATAATGGCCCCGTAGTTGGTATCGCCCAGGTAGTTGCTCCATGATTTGGGTGTATCGGGACGGGTAATTACATACTCTTTGCTGGAGTCGTCGAAATATCCGTAGTTCATTGCGGGTAAATAAAACTTAACCTGAGACTGTCGCCGGGATTAAGCTCAATCTTCACCGGCAAAGATATGGAAAGGTTTTTATCATCCAGCTTGATTTTTGCCTCGACCGGAATACCATTCAGGGCAATTTCCGGTTTTGAACCGACCCGCTGATCCTCTATCCTTAGGGACTTGATACCCATGGTTCCCGATCTTACCAGGATAGTGATCGTTCCCTTTTCCCTTACATAGTGTGCTGTACCATTTCCGTGCGCAAAGAAAAGGGTGTAAGCCTGCTGATCCATTTTTGGACTGAAGCTGTAACTTCCGTTATTGATGCCCAGACCCAGGTATCCGTGCAGGATCGACCAGGCCGACATTGGCCTGTAATAGTGCCCGCCAAACTCCTGGTGGTCCCAGTATAGCCCCGCTTTCCGGTATCTTTCATCCACCGCTTTTATCACCAGTTCGGCCTCCTTCACAAGTCCCTCGTAAAGCAGCAAAGAGGCAAATGCCAGCTCCACACCCGTCCAGCAGGTATTGGCCTGATCCACCCAGAGATCCGACTGCTGAATGGGAAAAAGGTCGGGGGTTGCCGGCCATGTACAGTTCCTCAGGCCGAAATCCCTGATGTAGGAGTAGGCCATTACCTGCTGAAGCGCAGAACGCACCTTTTCAGGATCCAGCAAGGATCCCAGTCCGCTCTGGTAGGCCATCCATTGTCCCACAAGCTGGTCGGTCAGGACCCCCTGGTCTTCTCCTTTCTCACCCATGTAATCGTTCGAGAGCATGTAATATTTCCCGTTCCAGAGTTTATCATCCATCAGGCGTGTCCCTTTTTGCAGAATCTCATCCGACAGCCTCCTGGTCTGTTTGTCGCCCATCACCTCTGCCGCTTTACTCACCGATGCCATTGCCGCGATCCATTGCGACTGAATATAGGAGGCAAGTCCATACATGGGGAAGTTGTCATAGCTGCACATGATTCCCTCCATATCGGGCATCCTGTCACCATCCGCATCCCGGTTGGTGAGGATATAATCGATACCGCTGAGCACGGAGGGCCACATGTCCTCCAGGTATGCCTGATCGCCCGTCCAGAAGAAATCCCTGAGTACCAGCTGAATAAAGTTGGGCACCAGGTCGACACGGTGAAAAACCCCGAAGGTCCCGTTATGTTCCAGATCCACATCGGCCTGCAATCCATGGTGAATCTCTCCATTGTCGCTCTGCAGTCTTCGGTGCGCATGCATCATGCTTTTCTGAAGCTCCGGAAAGAGGGCCACAATGGAAGATGAGCCGTAAAGAGAGACATCAATGGTCCCAAATGGGCCCCATGGTTTTTCAGGGGTCATGCCCTCCCGGATTGCGAAGGTTCCCCTTTCTGTTAATATTGAACTGGTAATGAATGTATTAAATTGAGAATTCACCTGATTCAGGACAAATGCGGGAAGTGAACTGTTATAAAAATCAGCCCTGAATCCAAGGGTGGCAGACCGTAAATCCAGGATATTCTCAGCCATATACCCGGCCACCTGCGCGGAGGAGTTAAACTCATTGTTGTATTGATGCCCTACCTTGCGGCCCGGTTTCACATCCAGGACATAATCCTTATCTCCCACCTCAGGGGTGTCTGCAACGATCCCTCCATAGGCATTGGGGAAATACCATGACAGAATAAATGAGTGGACAAAGGGCTCACCCGGTTTCAGCAGATGATCAACCCCGATGGAACTGAAACAGCGCTGATCATTGGTTCCATGCTGATTCCGCCCGATTAATTTGCCGTCCACTTCCCGGTTCCGGCCCTCCGTATCGTTGATATTGTCAAAACAGCCGTAAACCAGCAATTTCTCATAATAGGGGTGTTTATGCTCCCAACCGAGGTAATAACTGGATTGACCTGAAAGGGAGATTATTCCCATTTCTCCTGCTGAAGATTGATCCGGGTCCAGTCCCCCGCAGGTCATGGTAAAACCTTTGAACCCTTCACCCTGATGAGCCTGAGTGACGAAGTACTTATCAGTTTCGTCATACCCGACCAGGTTTCGAAGCGATGCAACCAGGAACACCTTCACCGGCCGGTCGCCCGTGGGCACAATTTTAAAGTCAAAAAAGACTCCCGGCAGGGATGAGTTTTTCACATCACCGGGAATGAAGGGCGAGAAGGCATTCATCTCAATCTCAAAGGGCATCTCACTGTCAGAAAAGATCATCCGGGTCATAGGGAAACTGGCCGAATAACTGATATTCTCCACGGCCGAAAGCCATGGATAGTAGTAATCAATGCTCTGCAAACCACCCTCCGAAAGACTGTTGTTCAACTGGAGCAGCTTCATGCGAGCCTGCTCCCCCTCCACCTGGTACCTGACCAGGAAAAAGAAGTAGGACTGATCAGCAAAATTCCGGGGATGGGATTTTACCTCGAGGGGATCACCGGTCCCCAGCGGCCAGTTGTTCATGATGCTCCAGTTGTAGAACTGACCGTCTTTCCTTAATTCTATGGAACCTGTTCCGATCCCTCCCATGGCAATCCCGCTTCGTACCCGGTCATCCCGGGTAAAGCTTTCATGAATGCCCTGCTCCCCGTTTTTGGGAAACTCCTGCGCGCAAAGAACAGTTCCCATCAAAAGCGACAACCCCCATACCGCACGGACACCTATTTTAACTATTCTGTTCATCGATTGGATTCCTCCATTTCAGTTCAGAGGATCACGAAGAGAAAAAGGATGATCAGGGCAGCCAGAACCACCATGAGAAATGCCTCTAACCGCTGTTGCCTGCCTATTTTACTGAACATGACCATCGCCGTTTTAAATAAAAATACGATCAAACCTTTCAATAGAGGTTTGCTCACTTGCAAAAAAGGTACAATAAACTATTTCATATACTCCTTGGGAGATACCTTGAACATCTCACTGAAACAGGTTGAGAAGTACTTCGGGTTATTAAAGCCCACGGAATAGGCCACCTCAGAAATATTGTATGTTCCCTGCTTGAGTAACCTGGCAGCTATCTTAAGCCGGATCGTCCGTATGTATATATTGACCGTCATCCCGGACAGGGTTTTCAGCTTCTTATAAAGATTTCCCTTACTCATCCCCAGCTCACAGGCCAGCCTGTCGCCCGAAAGTTCGGAGTCATCAATGTTATCCTCTACAATCTTCACGAACTTCTCAAGGAAACCCTGGTCAATCTGGCTGATCTTGATATTCTCGGGGATGTAACTGGCCGACTCGGAGAATTTATCAGCCAGCAGCTTTCTTGCTTCAAGGATATTCCGGATCTTCAGCTTCAGGATTTCAGGATTAAAAGGCTTGGTGATGTAATCGTCTGCACCTGATTCAAATCCGGAAAGCTCGCTTTCTGTCCCGCTCCTGGCGGTTAGTAAAATAACCGGAATGTGACTGGTCGCCTCATCCTCCTTGATTTTTTTGCAAAACTCCAGTCCGTCCATTACAGGCATCATAATGTCACTGATGATCAGATCCGGAAGGTTCAGACCGGCAACCAGCAAACCCTCCTCCCCGTTTTGAGCCAGCATTACATTGTAGTAACTGCTCATCTCGTTGTAGAGAAACTTTTGCATATCAAGATTGTCCTCCACCAGCAGGATCCTGAACAGGTCCTCACCCACCAGGGGAGTGTCATTGGCTGCACTGCTGGTATACTCATAAGTCTCCAGCATGGCCGATATATACTCCATGCTCAGATCGGTCTCCGGTTCGACCAGGATTTCATTCTTCTTGTACACCTCACGATTTTCGGGAATCAACACCTCGAAGCGACTTCCTTTACCCAATTCACTGTGCACCTCAATGAGGCCATGGTGTTTTAGCACCAGGTCACGCGAGAGGGATAAACCGATACCCGAACTGATCCTTGCAGACTGGTGTTTATTGGTAATCTGGTAGAACCTGTCAAATACATAGGGAAGATGCTCCTGGCCAATGCCAGTTCCATTATCCTCCACCGTGATCTTAATCCACTCCCCGGCCTCCTTAACCCTCTCCACAGAGAATACGATCTTTCCCCCGGCAGGGGTATACTTGAATGCGTTGGAGAGCAGGTTATAAAAAATCCTCTCCATTTTATCTGCGTCAAAGAGCACCCTCACATGCTCCTCTTTCGATTTGAAAGTGAAGTTTATACTCTTTTTCTCCGCATAAGGCATGAACAAGAGATGGATGTTTTTCAGATAGGTGAGCAGGTCATCTTCAGTCACGGCCAGTCTCAGGTTACCTGTTTCAACCCGCCTGACCTCCAGCAACTGGTTGATCAGTTTGAAGAGTCTTCTTTCGTTGCGGTACATCAGCTCAAGTTCCTGTTTCACGGCCGGAACATCCAAGTAGTGCTCCTGGTTCAAAAGCTTCTCGGTCGGACCTAGGATCAGGGTCAGCGGGGTCCTGAATTCATGGGAGATGTTGGTGAAGAATTTCAGCTTCATCTGGTCCGATTCATGCAGAAGCTCGGCCATTCGCTGAATCTCATCGCTATGGTCGGCCAGCAACCTGTTGGCCTCCTTCAGATCATGGGTGCGCTGCTCCACCTCCCGCTCCAGGTTTTTCTTCTGATTTTTCAATACATTGGTCCGGATCTGCAGGATCAGCAGGAACACAAGGATGATGAAAAAGGCCATAAGCAGCCTGAAGAAAGGCCTCTGCCAGAATGGGGGAAGGATATTAAGGAGGATCTCGGTGGGCTCCCTGAACTTGGTTCCTTCACTATTGGTCCCCATTACCATAAGGGTGTATTGACCGCTCGGGATGTTGGTATAACTGATGTATCGATGACTGGCATCTACCTCGTTCCAGGAATCATCGAAACCATCCAGCATATACCTGTATCGGATTTTCCCGGCTGCAGCCATATCCAGGGAAACAAATTCGAAGGAAATAAACCTTTCCCTGTGGGTCAGGGAAATCTCATTCGTCGTGGAGATGGTCTGGGACAGGACCACCCGGCCATTGACTGTATCCAGGGGCAGAACCTCACGTCCTGAAATGCTGAAGCCTGTGAATATGACGGGGGTGTTGTATTCAGGTTTTTCACCAATCTCCTCCGGATCAAAGTAATTTAACCCCTTGGTTCCTCCAAAATACATGATCCCCTTCTTATTTTTAAAGAAGGCCCCTTCATTAAACTCGGTCCCCAGCAGTCCGTCCTGGGTTGAGTAAATACTGAACTCCTCCGTCACCGGATCAAACTGAGCCAGTCCCTTATTTGTACTGAGCCATAGAGCGCCCACTTTATCTTCCAGTATCCCGTGAACGGTGTTGCTGGGAAGTCCGTCGTCCATGGTATAGGCAGTGAAGGTTCCGCTTTGCTTGTCAAAGCGGTTCAGTCCCCCGTTATAGGTAGCAATCCAGAGAATATCCTCACCCTGTATCCCGGGTTCGAGGATGCACCTTACCCTGTTATTGGAGAGGGAGGAGGGATTGGAAGGATCATTCTCAAAATGGGTGAACGCACCGCTTTGGGGATCGTATCTGTTGAGACCACCATTAAGGGTTCCCAACCACAGGATTCCTTCTGAATCCTCGTAGATATACTGGATATGCCCGTCGTTGGTTCCGTTGCTCTTCCCTGTTGCCACAACAGGAAATAATTCAAAGGAGAGTCCGTCATCCCTCAGTTTACAGAGACCCAGCGCGGTTCCGCCAAAATAGGTATGCCCATCGCGGGTCACACAGATCGACCGGAGGGACCAGAGGGGGAAAGCCGTGCTGTCCTGTTCATTCAGGTGAAAATTGAGGAATCGTCCCCTTGCAGGATCATAGAGACCAATTTTATAGTCAAAGGCCCCCATCCAGATCCTGCCATCCGTAGTTGGTTCCAAAACACCAACCAGGTTTGCCGGAAATTGGGATGAATACTCCCAGGTAACATTCCTTTTGAGGTCCAGCTGATTGCCAAAGCCCGTGGTTGATCCATCTTCCAGGTTAATGCGGTTCAGTTCGGTTTTGGTACCTATGTATAACTGGCGGTAATCGTCTTCGTAAATGGAGTAAACCTCATTGTTGGAGATATACAATCCCCTGTCCGGAAAATTATCAATGATTCTGAAAGGTCTGGCATTGAGGTCACCCCGGTAGACCCCATTCTTCTCAGTGCCTATCCAGACCAGCCCGGTGTGGCTCTCGATAAGTGCATCCACCTTCCCTCCTCCAAACCGGTAAGGATCGCTGTCACTTGCCTCAAACAGCTCTATGGAAGCAGCATCGGGGGAGAGTCTGAAAAGGCTGTGCGCAATACTGGTATTGGAATTGGATGAAGCCCAGATATATCCCTTTGAATCAATCAGCATGTGAAAAATCGGGATGCCTGTGGTTTCCGGGATGAGGTGTTCCTCGTATTGCTTCCCCTTTTCTTCTATCCGGAACAGACCATGATTCGATGCCACCAGCATCTTCCCGGTGGTGGTCATCAAGATATTGTGGATGGTGGGCAGGTGATTGGGATTAAGCGGTTCTGTAACCAGATGAACAACTTTC
>JAWOHR010000093.1:0-6368 GCA_046485075.1 Bacteroidales bacterium | reverse complement strand
GCGGAATCGGCGTGGACGGGCTCGGCTCCCCCTCGGACCCGAATTCGGTCGCCTACTTCAACCAGACGATCGGGGACCGTGTCATATTTCCAATCCATCGGTAAGACCGTCACCGTCTGTATCAGGATTTCTTTTGTTTAATGAAAATGCAACTTCCTCTCCGTCATTAATCCCGTCGTCATCCGTATCTGCATCCCGGGGATCGGATTCCGTTCCATCCAGTAATCCATCCCTGTCGGTATCTTCTGCTCCATCCGCTAGCCCGTCATTATCCGTGTCTGAGTCTCGCGGGTCGGTAACGGATGAGGGATCCGCATCGGCCGACCATCCGGCGGCTGTTCCCAGATAGGCTACTCTGTTAACTGTATATGAGCCCTCACTGGTACCGCCGGGAACAGCAGCAGCAACACCCTTTTCAATACCATCTTTCAAGCCATCGCCATCCGTATCGGCATTCATCGGATTGGTTTCGGTAGCATCCAGAATACCATCGTCGTCATGGTCTTCATCCCCGTCCTTTAACCCATCATCATCCGAGTCTGCATCCAGGGGGTTGGTTTCTGCTGCATCCTTAACACCATCACGATCCTTGTCCTCACCACCATCACTGATTCCATCATTATCTGTATCCGCATCAAGAGGATCGGTTTTAGTTGCCGCATCGGCATCCCCAGACCAGGTTGCCGAAGTGCCTAAATAAGCCACTCCAGTTCCCCCGCTGGTACCCCCGGGTATCCCTGTAGTACGGCCTATTTCCAATCCATCGGTAAGACCGTCACCGTCTGTATCAGGATTTCTTTTGTTTAATGAAAATGCAACTTCCTCTCCGTCATTAATCCCGTCGTCATCCGTATCTGCATCCCGGGGATCGGATTCAGATGCACTTAAAAATCCATCCTGATTAACGTCTTCAGTTCCATCCAACAAACCATCATTATCCGTGTCTGAGTCATACGGGTCTGTCCCGATACTAATTTCAACCGTATTAATTATTCCGTCATTATCATCATCCTGAGCTATGGCTTTGGAAGCTGATATCATTAAAATACACGTTGTCAGAAGAATTATCCTTTTCATATTATTCGGATTTAGAGCACAAGGAACTGGAGAACAGGGTTTTGTCACATACGAAAAACCAATAGCAAAAATATTCAATTAAACCTCTTCCTATACAGTTAAGCAGAAAATGATTTGAACACACTTGTTTTGTTTTGAGAATCGGATCAAAAGTGCCATTGTTTTATCAGGCATTTCATAAATCACTAATTAATAAGCATTAATGCCATTCTTGTATCTTGACATCTCGGTATCATCTGTTCTTTCAAGCTTAAGCCATCCCAACAATTTATCAGACGAAATAATTCTACATGCGAGGTAATGTGGTTCATATGCATCATAAGAATGATAATTATCGGTCCTCTCTTGGCTTGTATCAACTGCAATCTGAACAATGGGCGTACCATTAACTTTTGGATAAGTCTGGCCAATACAATATTCAGATCATTTATTAAGACAGGAAATACTCATTCTTCAGCCAATATTAAAAAAATGGATTTATAAATTGGTATTCGGATTCATACAAATCAATGATTTCTTTTGTTTCCAGTCCTTTTTTCAATGTACCGACGCTTCCCGGAGATCCTAGTCCGTAATTTTTTACGGTTACCATTGAATTGAGATGGTTTTCCTTATTTATAATCACCTTAAGCAATCCCAATTGAAGTGGCGTAAGGTTTTCTATTTCTCTTTTGAAGAGGATCTCATTATTAATAAGAAGTTCATCGATTGTCGTTTTTATTGTTTGTTCATCGGCAATCTTGTCTGTATTTCTCCACAGGTGATGTGCAAATTGCTGCATATGGTAGGGATGGTTTGCTGAAATGGAGATGATTTATTTTCTTTTGCAGTTGCTGCTGCGGCAGCGAGTACCAGTGATGATTTGCCCTATTTAAACATTTTTCCCCTGGCTATTTTGCCAAAAACAAATGGTGAGTCCATAATCGCCGGATATTATTGCGATCTAAAATACCAAGATGTTCCATAGTTGAATGATTTTAATTTCTCATTTGCAAAAGAAGTCTACCAACTTCACACCAAAGACCATCCAGATTTACACATACAAATCTGAAACCAATGCCGCAAATTCAATAGTCATTGGATAATAAATTCAATGATAATAAGAGGTTAACGAACTATTGTTTGACACGGGCAGGAATATTTCATCAATTAAATTGATCAATTTTCCATTCGGCAGGTTGTCATTTGGATTTGTAGCGGGAATCTAAAAGGCCAACTAAAGCTTTCACTAACTTACCTCACACCATCGGCAAACAGCAAATGCTTGGATATTAGTGCTCCTTTGGTTTCACCTTCGTACTCATAAACGTGAACGTAATACAAAGGCAGGATTCCGGCCAGCGCAACCATTTTTCCGGGCTCCATCGATTTCTTCAAATCAGATATAGACTCCACACGCAGCCATCCATCATATATCCCGCCTTTTACAAGTTTGTCATCAGGATATTTGATCAACAAATCTGCAGAAACAACCTTTCCTGGCCAGGCAAAGTATTCAACTCCGTACCCGATGGGTTTAGGGTTCCATTTGGTGATTTTGTGATCTCCTTTGAAAAAGGCATTCGCATCAGGTAGTTTTTTCACAACAACAGGCTTGGTCAGTTGTGCCTCAAATGCATACTCACCATACTCCACTCCAATAAGTGTTTTGGCAGGAAGCTGGTACATCATGAAGTTTTTACCGGCATTTTCCTTGATATTGGTAAAAATATCATAGTCAAAAGATCCAACAGTGGTAAAGAATTCTGCACTCGCATCTTCAAGTGCTTTGGCTTTCGCTGCATCAGCTGCGGCAACTGCGGCAGCTTCTTTTTCCTTGCTGTTACACGCACCTAGTGCGATCAGAGCAAGAGTTGTCAGAATTAAAAATAAGTGTTTCATATGTTGTAGATTTCTCCAGTAATCTTGTACAAAAAAGGGGCTTAATAATTCGCAGTATTGGGGCAATCATCTCAAGATAAGTGCCTTCATGTCCTTTCTGACCTCCTGGTTGACGACCTGTTTTCTTCAGAAGGCTCTGGCTTTTGCAGGGCCTGCTCTCACCTTTGGAGGTGAGAATCGAACTATTGTTGCTGTTTTTCTGAATAACTATAAAATTAAGACAATTTTGATTGAAAATCAAAGAAATAGCCCCTGCTTCTAGGCATATTACAGTTCTTTGATATATATATTCGCGAACTCTATGGGATCACCATGATGCTGCAGGGCGATGGGTCCCCTCAGCGGCATTCCGGGAAGGTGTGCTTCTCTGATCACCGTTTTTCCGTTCAATTCAACGGTGATCTGGTCATCGCGCACGCTAATGATAAACCGGTTCCATTCTCCCGGCTGCAGATCTGCCTGGAACATGGGTGTGGCGGCACGACGAACCTCTTCAGGCATGGCGGGATCTGTCCGGTAACCCCAGATCTCGCCGGAACCTACCGGCCAGTTCCATATATTGATCTGGCATTTGGAGCTTCCCCGCAGATATATGCCGCCGTCCCCTGCATCCAAAACAGCAACGCTTAAGGCATTGCCGGCCGAATCTTTTCCCTGGCTGCCATCCGGAAGAATCACCGGGACCTCTTCTGGAACCGGTTCACGGACTTGTCGCCAGTCCACTATAAGGATGAAATTGCCGTATTCTTTTTCGGTCCACAGATGTCTATCCTCCCCTTCAGCACTGCTTTTCCCATCATATTTCAATACCCAGTCGCTTGGGTTCCAGTGCTCCTTATTGCCTTCAACCTGTTTCCATCCGCGTAAATCCATCCCGTTGTAGAGTGACCGAAATCCCTGATCCAGTGCAGCGGTCACCTCCTGAGGCGGATTTGAACCCGGCAGTTCCATGATGCGGATATTCCGAAAATGAATTTCACTTCCCTCGGATTCCAGGCAGATATAGCCTTTCCGGGGATTTGTGTGAAAAGCGGTTGTAACCACCTGCCCGTTTATTGCCAGTGATACCATCCCGTCCCTGCTTTCAACCCTGTAGTGGTTCCACTCACCGGCAGGCTTTGTTCTTTCATACCTGGGATAGGAACGCATCCAGTTCTGCGCAGGATTTGCGTTATCCGGAGTCAGCGTGGCACCCTGTATGGCAAAAACATCTCCATGGTTACCATCCATGATCTGACATTCAATGGCCCGGGTAAATGGTTTTCCGGTAACCGGCAAGGCGCCGGAGTGAACGAACAAACCGGCATTTCCCCCTTCTTTCAAATGGCGCCATTCCAGTTCCAGGATGAAGTTTTCATATTGCTTATCAGTACGCAGCACGCCCGTGGGGATTCCGCTGCATACGATCATCCGGTCGCGTATCGTCCAGGTTTCAGGCGCGCAATTCACGTTGATCCAGTTATCCAGATCCTCCCCGTTAAACAGGGGTACAAATTCTTCTTCCTGTGTCGGGACAGATCCGGCACCCATTAGCAATAAGCATGCGAATGTGAATAGTGAAAAACGTAGCTGTTTCATGGGATTATCTTTTATATCAGTTCAGTTACACCCGGCATCTGTACCGGCATTTCCGGCATATCTCCGAACTCCATTTTTTTGGGTGACAGGTCGAGAGTGGAATCATTCATGGCCCAGTCCCATTCCACCTCTTTTCCCGCATAGGCGCTCATTCTGCCCATAAGGGCCGTCAGGGTACTTTCCGCGATCTGGCGGCCTTCGTTAATGGGATTCCCCTTGCGAATGGAGTCGATCATTTCAGTAAACTGGAGTACGGAAGGATCCGGCTGGTCCCCCTCAAACTGCCAGGGCGCCGATCCTTTGATGATCCCGTTATTGCCGAAAAGGTGTGCCGATCCCCTGGTCCCTGCTACCCGTTCATCGCCACGCCAGGGATAGCCGTCGATCTGAGATCCGATATACTGAATGCGCACCTCATTGGGATATTCATATTCCACCGCAAGATGATCATATATATCTCCGTATTGCTTTCCGGTTCTCACCTGCCGGCCACCAACCCCCACACATTTCACGGGGTGGGATTGCAGGATCCAGTTCATGATGTCAAGGTTGTGAACGTGCTGTTCGGCTATGAAATCGCCCGACAGCCAGGTCCAGAACAGCCAGCGGCGAATATGGTATTCCATATCCGTCCATCCCGGCCTCTGTTCTTTTTCCTCGATCATCCAGTCAAGCATTCCGCCGCCGGTACGCACCACCTGTCCACCTGTAATTTCACCGATGTCGCCGTTGTGAATTCTGTTGACAGCTTCCCGAAAGGCCTGCATTCTCCGTAATTGTGTTCCTGCAACAACAGACAACCCCTTTTCTTTGGCCATGCCGGCACTTTCAATAACCGATCGTACACCTACAGGATCCACTGCCACCGGTTTTTCAAGAAACACATGTTTCCCTGCTTCAACTGCTGCACGCAGGTGCTGGGGACGGAAATTGGGAGGCGTTGTGAGAATGACCATGTCCACATCGCAGGCAAGGACTTTTTTGTTGGCATCAAAACCCGTGAAAGTCGTTTCCGGGGTTACCTTATAGATGTCCTTTACGGATAAGCCACGTTTCTGCAGGTTCGCTTTGATCTTTTCCGGAGCGGACCGCATATGGTCCTCAAACAGATCGCCCATGGCGATCAATTCTATTCCTGCAGATGAGGCTGCACAATCGATGATTCCTGCCCCCGTACCGCGGTCGCCGCAACCGATCAGTCCTACTTTCAGGGTATCCTGGTTCTTTCCGAATGCCAGCCCTCCGGGGAGCAGTAAGGTGGCAGTGCTTCCCATCACAGACATATTCACAAAGCGTCTGCGGGTAAGTTTGTTGTCCGTGTGATTTGTTTTTTGCTGCATCTTTATTCCTTTAAATGATTGATTAAGCCTCCTCTGTAACTTTCCATCCGATGGTGTCGGCCAGCGCATAGGCCGGTTCTTTCAGATCTCCGTAAAAGGTTACCCGGTGCCATCCCCACTGGTCCCACATGGTAAAGAGTTTCTCCATATCTCCAACCGGTTCGGCACATAACTTAGTCCTGCAGGCACGGTCGTCGGAATCATTGTCAACACTCTTTGCCTGGTGCAACAGGATTTCCTTTTTTTCAGGATCGATTTCAAGAGTTGTGGTCAGGTAACCGGCCGGCAAAACTGAACGCACCGATGCACCCTGTCTGTCCTCGGAATGGGTCATGATGGAAAAGGGGTTCTCCATTCCTTCTGGTCCGAAAACCTTAGTGGGGGCCACACAATGTGCATAGATGATCTGCCCTTTGGAGGTATCGATCACCGGATCGGAAATATATCCCGGCCTGCCCTCTGTCATGGTTGTAAATGCCACCATGGCAGCCG
>JAWOHR010000185.1:0-5504 GCA_046485075.1 Bacteroidales bacterium | reverse complement strand
ATCATCACCATCCCCCTGGGAGCCACAGCCACGCTGGGAACCGTGGTGGGTATCTTCGACGGAGCCTATGCCCTGATGGCCTTCCCAACATGATCGCGGCCCTGCTGCTCTCCCCATCGGTGATCAGGGCCTCCAAAGATTACTTCAACCGACTAAAAGAAACCCGGAATGGATAGATTCAAAAGCTGGTTACATACAAACGGGATCATTCTCTCGTTTGCCGTCATCAAATTACTGGCTCACCTAATCACAGCGACCAATTACGGCTTTCAGCGCGACGCATACCTCTACCTGGCACAGTCAAGGCACCTGGCATGGGGTTATTTCAGTACACCCCCCTTGCTGGCCTTCATCACCAGGATCCATACCACGATCTGGGGGGACTCCCTGCTGGCAGTAAGGTTGCTGCCCGGGCTGATCGGGGCACTCTCCATTTTCATCGTGGGATCGCTCATCAGGCAACTAAAGGGAGGAACCAGGGCACAGGTGATCGGACTTACCGCATACCTTTTCTCTCCGGCTTATCTGCGACCGGCCAGCCTGCTGCAACCGGTAATCTTCGACCATTTTTTCTGGCTGCTGGCCGCGATTGTAATTTTCCGTATGATCCGGAAACAGGATCCAAGGCAGATTCTCTGGATGATTCCGGTCCTTGGACTGGGCTGGCTCAATAAATACTCGATCATCTTTTACGCAGTGGCACTGCTGGCGGCCATGATCATGAGCCGGAACCGGAGTTTGCTCTGGTCATGGGCTTTGCCTGTCACCCTGGCAGGCGGACTCCTGCTGATCCTGCCCAACCTGCTCTGGCAATACCAGCATAACTGGCCGGTGATCTCACATATGAATCAGCTCCAGGAATCGCAGCTTGGAAATGTACTGATCAAAGATTTCCTCTCCGCACAGATCTTCATGCACCTGCCGGCCCTGCCCGTGTGGATGGGAGGTTTGATCTGGCTGCTGTTCAACCGGAAGCATCGCGATTTCAGGGTATTTGCGTGGGCTTTCCTGCTCACGCTGTTGCTGATCATTCTGCTCAGGGGTAAGTTCTATTACACCATTGCAGCCTATACGATGCTGGTGGTTTTCGGGGCCGTGGCCTGGGAAAGGTGGGTGGCCCCGCCCCGTTCGCTCCTTCTCTATATGCTGCTGGCAACGACCATCCTGATGGGGGTTTTCGTGTTGCCTTTCAGTCTGCCCATTTATAAACCTGACCGCATGGCCTTATTTGACCGCAAACTGCTGAGCCGCGGAATTGATGTGATGCTGAAATGGGAAGACGGGAGTGTACATGACCTTCCCCAGGATTATGCCGATATGGTGGGCTGGGATGAACTGGGAAAAAAGGTATGGGATTTCTATGACCGTTTGCCCGATTCGATTCAGCAGCGGACCCTGGTTTACGGAGAATCCTACGGATCTGCAGGAGCGATGGATTACTATCGTCCCGGCCCCTCCTACCCTGAAGTTTACAGCTTCAACGATGCCTTCATGGAGTGGATTCCTAGGCACCCCGAGATGGAATACCTCATATATACAGGTTATTCAGACCGGATCCCGCTCTATTTCAGGGAGTATCTCAAGGTGGGTGAGGTCGAAGACCCCTACTTCAGGGAACATGGACTCCCCATCTATTTCGGCAGTCATCCCACCGGGAAACTGTACGAGGACTGGGAAGAGGCCTGGATGGCCAGCAGGGGCAGGTTCAGCCGGTCACCCGTTGAGTGATCAGTTCAATTTTCTCAGGGTTCTCTGCAGCTGCCTGAACGAAGCCGGCCTGGCCAGGATGGTCCGCTCCCGGTTGACCAGGAACAGCGTTGGAGTAGCATAAATCTGATAGAGTGAGGCAACCCTGCCCTGCCATCCTGCCGGATCGTGCACGGTGATCCAGGGCATCGGCTCCCGGGAAATATACTGCTCGAACAGCGCCGCGGAACTATCGATGGAGATGGCCACCACCTCCATATCCAGGGTGTTCTCCTCCATGTACCATTGCTTCAGCTCAGGGATCAGCTCCCGGCAATAACCGCAAGTACTGGACCAGAAAACCACCAGTGTATAGGGATTCGGTATTCCCGAAAGGATGACCTCTTTTCCATCCCTGTCCCTCACTGTAAAATCGGGAACGGTTGATCCCAAAACCATTTTTTTGTATCCCTCCATTCGCGACCGGACCAGCTCTGCCACCTCCGATTCACACGACTCATCCAGGTATTGATCGGCCAGGTGGATCTGGACCAGCTCCATCCCCAGAAGTTCAAATCCTTCCAGCATAAATTCCACCACAAAACTGCGAAGTTCGGGGAGTGGTGATACATTCATCATGATCTGGTCAACCGCCTCCACAAACTGCGCCTCCTGTTGCTCCATGGTAAAGGTATCCACACTGTACAGGGAGAGATAATCCACAATCCTGTAGGTATAAACCGGGGCATACAACAGGTCGGGATCGTCGATGGAGGCCACATCAAAAAAGTGTTGTTTCAGGGTATCGATCCGCTCGGGGTGTGTCATGGATCCCCGAACCAGCGGTGCACGAAATGCATTCATGATCCTGGTGGCATACAAATCCGGATAGAGCAGCGTCAGAGAATCCATAAAGCGGTTCCTTTCGAATTGCAACTCCTCGTACCTCTTTACAGCCGAATCGTAATGATCCTCCCCGGGCCTGTCCGGAAAGAGTTGGCCGTATACCCTGGTCAGCTTCTCTTCATAATCAATCTGAAAAGTCATAAACTCAAAGTAGACCCGGTTCTCGGTGGAGCTTTCAAAAACGGGAATCGGACCATTCTCATTTATAGATACCACCATCGAAATATTTTCACGGTTGTAGATGAACTCCACAAACCTGTTTTCACTCCTGATTCCTTCGTATTCATCCGAAAAGATCAGGCGGCAGACCCCCGGGGGATAATCGTCGGCGAGCAGGAATAGAAAAGAACCGGTGCTCGTTTCAATGCTGTCTGCAATCCCGAACCTGTCTCCATAAAATGAAGCCAGGTAGATCATACCCTGACCAGAATGCTCAATGCTCCCCTGGATGATGTAAGGCTGGGCGGTTAACCGGCCCGAAATCACCATCACCATCACCATCACCAATCCCGGAATCCCTATGAATGGTCTAATCATAATCTGTTTCGCTTTCCACCATGACCGGTGAAATTACGAATTTATCCATACCTGAATAGCAGATTCTGTCACTATTCCCTATTGTAATAACAAATAATAGAATTGATTACCGGGGAATCGTATAACTTTGTATCATGGATTCTAATAAAAAAGCGGGTGGCCCATCCTGGGTTTCCGTCATACGCAAATATAACCAGCCCGATAAACGGAAAAGCATCTGGCAGATCATCAATTCCCTGGGGCCATACCTGGTACTGTGGGCGGTGATGTATTACACGCTGGGCATTTCATACTGGATTACCCTTGGCCTCTCACTGCTGGCTGCAGGGTTCCTGATCCGGATTTTTATCATTTTTCACGACTGCGGTCATGGCTCCTTTTTCAAGTCATCCCGAACCAGCCGGGTGGTGGGGACCATCCTTGGAGCCCTGGTTTTTACGCCTTACGATCGCTGGCACCGCAGTCATGCGGCTCATCACAGTACCGTTGGCAACCTGGATAAAAGGGGGGACGGGGATGTATGGACGGTGACAACCGACGAATACCTCGCAATGAAACCAGGTGAAAGACTGATCTACCGCCTGTACAGGCATCCCATCTTGTTGTTTGGAATCGGGCCCGTCATTCTGTTCACTATCTGGTTCCGTTTCAATACCAAAAAGGCCGGCCGTAAAGAGCGCTGGAATACCTACCTGGTAAACCTGATCATACTCACCTGGTGCGTCGGACTGAGCCTGCTGATGGGTTGGAAAGCCTTCCTGATGATCCAGATCCCTGTCATCCTGATTGCCACTTCGGCCGGCTCCTGGCTTTTCTATGTTCAGCACCAGTTTGAGGAGGTCATCTGGAGTCACAACGACGACTGGGACTATCAGGAGATGGCCCTGCGTGGGAGCTCATTCCTGAAAACGCCCCGGATCATCCAGTGGTTTTCCGGAAATATCGGTTTCCACCATATCCACCACCTGAGTCCCAAAATCCCCAATTATAACCTCCCACGGTGCCACGAGGAGAACCAGATGTTTGCTTCCATTCAACCGATCACCATTGCCAAAGGACTTAAGACCATGAAGTTCAGGCTCTGGGATGAGAACCTGGGCCGGCTCATCACCTTCAGGTTGCTTAAAAAAGAATCCATAAACCTATAACCTTTATAATTCCAAGAGATGAAACAACTCCTCCCCCTTTTTCTTGCCATGACCCTTTTGATTTCATGCAACACCGGTACTCCAAAACAAGCAGGTACCCCTGAAAATGAGACCCCTCAACCCGAAACATGGATCCAGCTTTTCAACGGGAAGGACCTTGAGGGCTGGACCATCAAAATGAACAAGCATCCCCTTCATGAAAATTTCAACAACACTTTCCGGGTGGAGAACGGGATGATGGTGACCCGCTACGACGAGTATACAACCTTTGATGAAGAGTATGGACACATCTTCTATAAGAATCCATACTCCCACTATAAACTCAGGGTTGAATACCGGATCGTGGGAGAGCAGGTTCCAGGCGGAGAGGGATGGGCCGTAAAAAACAGCGGCGTAATGTTTCACTCACAATTGCCCGGGTCCATAGGGCTGAATCAGCCGTTTCCAGTATGCATTGAGGCCCAATTCCTTGGGGGAACCGGTGAAGGGGAAAGGCCAACTGCAAACCTTTGCACTCCGGGTACCCATGTGGTGATAAACGGGGAACTGGTCACCCAGCACTGCACTGAATCCACTTCGCAAACATTCAATGGCGAGGAGTGGGTTACTTTCGAACTGGTGGTATATGGCGACAGTATAATTCACCACCTGGTGAACGGGGATACGGTGATGACATACACAAGCCCGCAGATCGGCGGTGAACCAGGTGAACTCCCGGAGGGATTCCCACTGGCCGTGGGCACACCGCTCAAATCGGGATACATCGCCCTTCAGGCTGAAAGTCATCCCTTTGATTTCAGGAAAGTGGAGCTTCTTGACCTCAGCAAATAAGGGAACTGAATTAAAACTATCTTCTGCTTGGTGTGGACCTTCCGCCCGATGATCTGGAGGGAGTAGCCGTTGACTTAGAAGGAGAGCCCGATTGCCTTGATGGAGAAACCGATTGCTTTGATGGAGAACCAGTTGGTCTCACCCCCGGTGAAGAGGAGGATGGCGAGGGTTTTTTGTACTGGTAACTCCCCTTGTTCTGATTATAGTCATTCGACCTTTCAGCGCCCCTGTTTCGTGAATTGAAATCCTGGTTCAGATTCTGGCTGGGGTTAGTTTGGGGGCGGCTATAGGTATTAGAGGGTTGCCCGGTGGAGGGTTGCCCTGTGGAGGGCCGTACCTCTCCAGTCGATGGCCTGGTCTGCCCGGTAGAGGGTTGCCCTGTCGAGGGTTGCCCTG
>JAWOHR010000097.1:0-25518 GCA_046485075.1 Bacteroidales bacterium | reverse complement strand
GTTTTTTACAGAATCCAGCTGGGCGCTTTCGGCAAGGCTGTTGATCCCGGTACATTTGGCGGTATAAGCCCCATTACTGCAGAAACCCTTAAGGAGAGGGGACTGATCAAGTATTATGCGGGGAAATTCACGAAATATGAGGATGCATCCACTGCCCTATCCCGGGTCAGATCCCTTGGATATGAGGATTCTTTTGTCTCTGCGTGGTATGATGGTATTCCTGTTTCAACTCAAAAGGCAAAGCAATTGGAGTAGCTTCCTTTTGGATAAATTGCTTATATTTGAAGTGACGTGATATTTTTCAAGTATGGACAGTAATTTTACAAGCCGGCCACAAAAAATAGGTTCTGGTGATACAGATGACCTGCAGCAGGGCAAACTGGTCCTTCACAACGATGATATCAATACTTTCGACTATGTAATGAAGACACTGGTTGAGGTGTGTAAACACTCCCTCACCCAGGCTGAACAGTGCGCAACAATCACTCACTATAAAGGAAAATGCGAGGTGAGAACCGGCGTACTAAAGGAGATGAAAGAGTTGAGGTATAAACTCATCTCAAAAGGATTGAAAGCCACTGTAGATAATTGACCCGCAATGACAGTTATCATTCTTCTGATCGTTTTAGGGATTCTGTTATTTGTGATTGAATTTTTTCTTATTCCCGGCGTTACCATTGCCGGGATCGGTGGATTGATTCTTACCGTATTTGGAATCTTTAAGGCTTTTAATGACTTTGGCTCCACCGTGGGTATTTGGGTCCTGTTCGGAACCATCATACTGAGTGTGTTTGTAATTGTCATGTCGCTCCGTGCCAGGACCTGGAACAGGTTAATGCTTAAGACCAACCTGGAGGGGACAGTGGATAAGGATCTGACCGAGGAGCAGGTGAGGGTCGGGGATGTTGGCACAACTGTGACTCGTTTGGCTCCCATGGGAAAGGTCAGTATAAACAACCTGGTAAGGGAAGCGAAATCCATTGAGGGATATATCAATGAACATTCGGATATAGAGGTTGTATCGATCGAGGGAACAAGAATATCAGTCAAAAGCCGACAGCCGAAAGTTGAGTAAAGTAAAATATAGTAACCTACATATAAAATATTAATATTATGGAATTTGACTTCTCGTGGATCATCATTGTAGTGGCCAGTATTATTGGCCTCTGGATTATTCTTTATTTTATTCCCATCGGTTTGTGGTTTACAGCACTACTCTCAGGGGTGAAGGTTTCACTTTTGCAACTGATCCTCATGCGTTGGAGGAAAGTTCCGCCTACAATCATTGTCAGGTCGATGATCGAGGCAACCAAAGCCGGACTTGCCTATATCAAGCGGGATGAACTCGAAGCACACTACCTGGCAGGCGGTCATGTGGAGCAGGTTATTCATGCCCTGGTTTCTTCAAGCAAGGCTAACATAGATCTGACCTTTAAGATGGCAACAGCCATTGACCTGGCCGGCCGTGATGTACTGGAGGCTGTAAAGATGTCCGTAAACCCCCAGGTGATCAATACCCCTCCGGTAACAGCAGTTGCCAAGGATGGGATCCAGTTAATCGCCAAAGCCAGGGTAACGGTTCGGGCCAATATAAAACAACTCGTTGGAGGTGCAGGTGAAGAGACCGTTCTGGCCAGGGTAGGCGAGGGGATTGTCTCTTCCATCGGTTCATCCTTGTCGCATAAACAGGTTTTGGAAAATCCCGATTCCATATCCAGGATGGTTCTGGAGAAGGGACTGGATGCCGGAACTGCCTTTGAAATCCTCTCCATCGATGTGGCCGATATTGATATAGGTAAGAATATTGGGGCCGTGCTTCAGATGGATCAGGCCAATGCAGATAAGAACATTGCCCAGGCAAAAGCCGAGGAACGCCGGGCTATGGCTGTTGCTACAGAACAGGAGATGAAGGCCAAAGCCCAGGAGGCTCGTGCAAAGGTGATTGAAGCTGAGGTACAAATACCCCTCGCGATGGCTGAGGCCTTCAGATCAGGAAACCTTGGAATCATGGATTATTACAAATTCAGGAACATAGAGTCGGATACCTCCATGAGAGATGCAATTTCCAAGGGCACACAGCGGCCACAGCGAAATCAGGGGCCTGAAGAAGAGAAAAAATAGAGATGGATTACCGCTTGCGGTAGCCTCCCTTGGGAAACCCACCTTTTACTCCTCTTGTGACCGTTCCGTTTTCTGAAGGATCGGGTGATATCCATTGCCTGAGATCATCAATGGAGGTCTGATTCAGCGGAGGGGCGTCTGTAAGCAGAAAACCGCCGGTGAGGTAGGCGAAGGGATATTCATCCTTAAATGCGTAAAGATGATCCTCCAGGTGAACTGTAAGTTCCGACCCTTCCATTCGTGACATTTTCAGGTAGATGGCATCATCTTTTATGGTCGGTGTCAGCGTATAGGTTACCAGGAAGTCCTCTCCCTGGCGTAACCATTTGGTATTGCTGTTGGGAATAAATTCCAACCTGACGACCACCGAACTTTTTTCATTACCATCCATGTTTATGTATTGTGAAATATCGGGTAACGAGAAACTAAGCCATCCATCTTCATCGGTTGATGTGGATTCAGAGTGGCTCCACAACTCACTCTTTGCGGGTTCGGATGAGATCAGTTTCACGGTGAAATTGAATGGTTCACCGGCCATCTTCTCTCCGGCTGCGTCTGTGAGCAAGCCGTGGAAATTAAGTTCAATGGCTGGTTGTCCGGATGCTGTCAGCACCAGGATAAAGAGTACGGAGCAAATCAGGGTGAACTGCTTTATTACTTGTGTCATCTTTAAATGGGTTTATACAAATTTAAGAAAATCCTGATAATGAGTTATACGCAGGAAAACCTTTAAATGTTATTAACAATTTGTTAATAAGTATTGTGGATTATTTGTTAATAGAGAGCAGGGGAAACCGCTTGACTTGAATCACCTGGGAGCCTAATTTTGATCATACCGAGTAAGAGATAATAGGCCGCTCGAAGTTTCGTCCGGTGTAGTGAGCCAGTCCGACAGGATCATGGGGAGCGAACCGGCCGGCAAAGGGATTCCCCCACGGCCGGAGATTCATCCAGAGCCAGGCACAGGGTGTGAAACAGAGTTTCATGGCCTGTTTGACCGGAAAGATATCTTCTTGGAAGCTCTTTAAAAGGTTGATCCTATAGGCTGAAGAGCCAAAAAGAATCCCCTGGGGTTCCACTAAGCTTTTTCACTCTGGCACGGACACGTCGTACGAACTGACCGTTGCAGGGGCCTAAAGGAGCCGGTCCCGGAAATCCAGCTTTTTCGGCTGGGTGAAAGGACGGTTGCAAGTCTTTGTTCCAAGGAACAAGGGCCGAGAACCAGGGTTCGCGGGAAATAATCCTAACGGATCATTTCAAACGGACCGGTCATAATAACTGTAGCTCGGCATTGATTGATGGCTATGGGTATCACTCAATGAAAAGGGAGTAAACCACAAGTTTACTCCCTTTTTGTATTTTGCCCGGCATGGGCGATAACTATAGGGTGAGAGAACCTCTTTCTTACGACTTGTGTTTGGAACTCAGGAAAGGGTTTATGACCAAACCAAGTACCAGCCCCCCGATGCAAAATGCAAATGCCCACATCACCAGTTTCTCCGATATACCAATGAATATGGCAGGTACGATGACCCCAATCAGGCAAAACAGGATGGAGAGGTTCACACTGAGCCTGTTGATTTTTGGATAGATCCACATGACCAGTACCAGGAGTCCGAGCGACATGGTGAGAGATACAAAAAAGAAGGTTGTATCTACGATATCCCGCAACAAAAGGGACATTGAAACACCCAGGATCATCAATACGAGCATGCTCCATCGCATGGTTTTTTTCAGATTTTCGGTTTTTGTTAAACCGGATTGTTCAAAAAAGTCCTGCGATACGGAGGCCGAAGCCGTAAACAAGTATGTGTCGGCCGAGGAGGAGACCGCGGAGTAGATTATAACCACCGAAAGTCCGGCCATTCCAACCGGGAGCAGCCTGGAGAAACCGACAATCAGTGATGTGTCGGCTGAAATATCGGGTATGTCGGTACGGATCACCAATCCGATAAGGAGAAGGATGAAACCTACGATGATGTAAAACAGCGATGACATGATGATGCTCCATCTGAAATTCTTTTTGTCCTTAATGGCATATACCCTCTGCCACAACTCGGGAGAGGCCATTGGGATAAAGAATCCAGCCAGGAAGAAGCTTATAATCTTCATGGCAGGTATATGGAACAGGTCCAGGAAACGCAATTCGGGCTTGTTGGGGGTGGTGGTGAGCAGGTACATCATTAATACAAAAAGAAGGAAGATCCCAAAAGTCTGGATGACATCTGTCTTAACCACAGCGTCGAACCCTCCCGCAATCAGGTAAGCAAGAATTATACCTGCCACGATAATCACAGACAGGTTGTAGCTGATTGGAGTATACTCTGATACCAGCTTTGCTCCGGCCGTGAAATTCAGCACCACCCAGCCAAACATGATGATGATGGTGATGATGGTAGCCAGGTACCCGGCAAATCTTCCCTTCAGGAAGTAAAAGAAGTCGGGCATGGTATAGAATTTTTCTTTATCAGCAATCTTTTTCATCTTCATTCCGAAGAAGTAGAAGACAAACAGCCCGAATACCGATCCCACGAAATACCACAATGCCCCCATCCCGTACATGTAAACCAGTGCTGTATAGGTAAGCAGGATGGCAGCACCGATCCGGCTTGAAAAAATGGTTGAGGTAGCCTGAAAGGCAGTGAGTTTTCTGCCTGATATCAGGAAATCCTCCTTTTCCTGCTTTCGGCCGGTGAGTGCGCCAACCACAAGTATGACAAGAAAATATGCAATAATGATCAGGTAATCAGTCAGGATAAGCATAAAGGGTAGGTTTAGGATACATATGTAAATATATTAAAATATATATAATATATCAGGTGCAGGATATGGAGCTGGACGCTGGTTACCCTATTTTCATTGCCATTTACCCTTTACAGGAATTCAATTTGACCGCAAACTTTGCCTTCTGTCAGTATACGCCCTGTTTGAAACCCGTGAACAACGGTTTGGACACGGTGAACGGAATAGAACGGAATCATAACAACCGAATGTTTTCGGATAACCGCCATTGCTTGATATAATTAGATAAACATTTCACTTTCTGCTTTCTTCAGTTCATAATTCTGTTTGTAACGGTAGAAAAACGAATGTTAATCTAAAACTAATTCTATGAAAAAAGTATTATGCTTTCTGCTATTCATGGCGTTTGGTACCCTGGCCATGTTTGGTCAGGCCCGGGTTATTACCGGTGTTGTGACAGGCGCTGATGACGGTTCGCCCCTACCGGGCGTAACAGTAGCCGTGAAGGGAACCACCGTTGGTACCATAACGGATGCCAATGGGAATTTCCAGGTTAATGCCCCCCAGGGGAGTGAAGTTATTATCTTTAGTTTTGTGGGTCTGGCAACCCAGGAGGTGAGTATCGGAGGGAGGAGCCAGGTGGATGTGGTTATGGAATCCGACCTGCTTGAGATCGATGAAGTGGTGGTTACCGCCATGGGAATCAGGAAGGAGAAAAAGGCTCTTGGTTATTCGGTTCAGGAGTTGGATGAAAATCAGATTTCAGGTGCCAAGAACATGGATGTTTCCAAATCACTCCAGGGCAAGATTGCAGGGGTGAACGTCAAGCAATCCAGTGGAATGCCTGGTGCAACCTCACACGTAACCATCCGTGGAAATGTATCCCTGACGGGCTCCAACCAGCCCCTTTATGTGGTGGACGGGATGCCCATTGCTTCTGACAAGGCCTTTACGGAAAATGTAGGGGAAGGAACCAACCCGTCCTCAAGGATCGTTGACCTGAATCCCGAAGATATCGAATCCATTTCGGTGCTGAAGGGGGCCACTGCGTCAGCCTTGTATGGATTGAGAGCTGCAAATGGTGTGATCCTTATTACCACAAAAAGTGGTGCTTCGGCAAGAAAAGCAGGCAAGAAAACGCTGGTTACGCTGAACAGCAGCTTCAGTTCGGATAGAATAAGCCGCTTGCCTGAGCTGCAATCCACCTATGCCCAGGGAAATGGCGGACAGTTGAATCTCTGGTCATCCGGTTCATGGGGGCCGCGCATTGATACCCTGCAAAATTATCAGAGCCAGGAGGATAACCTCTACTTCGACAATCCTTACCAGACTTCCGACGGTGGTCCGCCGCCACAGGTGCCTGCTGTGTATAACAACCAGGAGGAGTTCTTCCAAACCGGGTACACCTTTGCCAACTCAGTTGATATCTCTTCATCCTCAGACAATGCCCATTACAGCCTGGGGATAGGCAGGACAGACCAGAAGGGGATCATTGAGACCACCGGGATGGTAAGGAACAATGCCAAATTCAATGGATTTTTCGACCTGAGTGACAAATGGACGGCATCTGTTTCAGCCAACGTATCCAATGTGGATATCGATAAAATCCCCGGCGGGAGTAACCTGGCCAATCCATTGTTTACAGTCTACTTCGCTCCCCGGTCTTATGATCTCACCAACAAGCCCTTTGAGCGCGAGGAGAATCCCTATCAGCAGTACCACTATCGCTTTGCAATGGATAACCCGTACTGGGCATTGAAACACAATTCCTATAATGAAATCACCAACAGATTCTTCGGGAATACAGCCATCGGTTACCAGCCTTTCGAATGGATGCATATCAACTACAGGATTGGTCTCGACAGGTTCTTAACCACAGGCCATGAGGTAATTTCCCTTGGTTCCGGGGGGCAGGGCAGGGGTTATCCCGAATTTGGATGGGAGCCAGCAGCCGGTCAGATCGATGATTATACATACCAGAGGCAGGAGCTCAACTCCAACCTTTCCATAAGCTTCACAAAGGATTTTGGAGAGTTCGGACTGGATGTTGTTCTGGGTAATGAATTCTACGATATTAACACCAATACCCAGAAAATGACAGGAACCAATATCACCATAGGAGGATTTGACCATATATCCAATACAGGCACCCAGAATGTATTCCAGCAGTTAACACGTCAGAGGGTTGTGGGTTTCTATGGAAGTGCAACAGCTGATTATGCCTCCATGATCTTTCTTACAGTTACAGGGCGGAACGACATCGTGTCCAACATGCCCTCGGGGAACAGATCCTATTTTTACCCTTCTGTTTCAGCCGGATTCGTCTTTACGGAACTTGGTGGTCTGAAGGACCAGAAAGTGCTTCCCTATGGGAAAATCCGGGCCTCCTATTCCCAAATGGGACAGGCAGGAGCACTCTATGCCACCCGGACTCTTTTCTCTGCCAGGGTGGACAATGAGGCGCTTGGTAACGGATTCCTTGACAATGATTTTAACTTTCCCTACCAGGGAAATCCCGCATTTACAATGCAGCAGACCCTTCTGTCCGACGACCTGAGACCCCAGAACATCACTACTTATGAATTAGGAGCTGATCTGAGGTTCTATGAGAACAGGGTGGGAATCGACTATTCCTACTACTATGTTAATGCAGAAGACCAGATTTTTAATGTTCCACTGGCCGCTTCCTCAGGTTTCCGGGGCGAGTACAGGAACGCCGGGGAGCTGGAATCCAAGGGTCATGAAATCGTGCTTTCCATCGTTCCCGTAAGAACCAGCGGGGGATTTGAGTGGGAGATTCTGACCAATTTCTCAAAGAACGAGAATATGGTGCTCTCACTGGCTCCCGGGGTGGAAAGGGTTCAGACCGGCTGGCAAAACTTCACCAGTGTTGGAGCATACGCTTATGCCGGCAGCCCGTACCCGGTGATCTTCGGAAGCGCGTATGTGAGGGATGCCGATGACAGGATCGTCGTGGATTCCAGGGCAACCGTTAATGGAGAACCAAATCCATTCTACGGAATGCCGTTGCAGGGGGGTGATGAAAAGATTCTTGGGAAGGTAAATCCGGACTGGGATGCCAGTATTATCAATACGCTGCGTTACAAGGGCTTTACTTTTACTGCACAATTCTATTATTCCAGGGGAGGATATATATCCAGCGGATTAACCTCGCTTCTCAGGAACTATGGGGCAGCCAAAGAGTGTGAGGACCGTGAAACTCTCGTGGTACTGCCAAATACTTCCAAAGGCTACCTGGATTCAAATACCGGGGAACTGATTCTGGAGGGTGACAATGATATCGAGATGCTGAAAGACGAGGAATATTACAGCACCGTTCTGTGGGGAATTGAAGAATCCAAAATTTTCGACAAGACACTGCTCAGGTTCAAAGAGCTGCTGATTTCATGGGATATGCCTCAACGCTGGTTTGCCAACACTTTTATTTCAGGCATCTCTGTTTTTGCCAATGGAAGGAACCTTGCACTCTGGACCGACTATCCCAATTTTGATCCGGAATCCAGTACGGCAGAAGGGAACGGGATAGGTGCATTTGAATATGTTTCCTTACCCAATACCCGCTCCTTTGGTGGTGGACTTAGATTAACCTTTTAAATAAGATAAGATGAAAAAATATATTTCAATTTTCAGCGTACTCCTGCTCATTCTGTTCGCCTTCTCGTGCAGTGATGAGATCATGGATGAGATCGATACCGATCCGAATAACCCCACAGATGTGCCCATCAGCATGTTGATGTCGGGTAGTACTGCAGCAACTCCATACTGGGTTACAGGTACTGACATAGCCTGGTACAGTTCTGTATTTGTTGAACAGACTTTCGGGGCGCACGGCCAGATGAGGGATGCCGACCGGCGTGCCAATATCAACTCCCAGCTGGGTGAGAACGCCTGGGCATTCTATATATATCCGAGTCTTCTTCCGGACCTTAAAATCATTATTGAAAAGGGCTCTGAAGGGGGAAGTGAAGAGGGGAAGTGGATTGATGTGGGAATTGCCAAAATACTCCAGGCCTATACCTATATGGTCTTGACGGACACCTGGGGCAGGGTTCCTTTTTCCGAGGCCACTTTGGGGGCTGAGCAAAGGAAGCCATCTTTTGATACCCAGGAGTCGATTTACGAGTCGCTGCTGCAGCTCCTGGATGCTGCCATAGCAGACCTTCAAAAAGACAACATCAGTACCACCGGAGGTGAGGACTATATCTACGGAGGCGATCCCGATGCATGGATCAAGGCAGCCTACTCATTAAAGGCCAGGGCAGCCAACCGGCTCAGTAAAATTGATGCCACCGGATCGGCAGCCGACGCCCTGGCGGCAGCTGCCAACGGATTTGCTTCGCCTGATGATGATTTCACTTTTGATAACTGGGCAAACGACCTGGGGCATGAGAACACCTGGTTCCAGGAGGAGAATGAGAGGGCTCATCACTCGGTCAGTGTGACTTTTTATGACATCCTTGATGCATTGAATGACCCGAGAATACCACTTTTCATTTCCCAGGTAAACGGCGAGTATGTGCCGGGCCAGAACGGAACCTCCGAAGAAGACCAGGCAGGTACCATCTATTCAAAGATCTCTGGAAATGTACTTTATGCCACTGCACCGCTACCGATCATGACCTATGCGGAATTGAAGTTTATCGAAGCCGAATGTCATTTGCGGAAAGCTGCTCCGGATGCGGCTGCTGCACTGGCTGCTTACACGGAAGGGCTTAATGCAGCACTGGCACAGGCCGGGGTTGAAGAAGCTGAAGCTTCAGCCTATAAAGCCCAGCCTGAGGTTTTACCTGTCGATGCATCCGCTTTGACCATGGATATGATCTATACACAGAAGTACATACACCTCTGGCCATTTGGGTCTGTTGAGGCCTTTGCCGAATGGAGACGTACCGGTTATCCGACTCTTACCAATCCTTTCGAGGCACCAAGAAGGTTCCCCTATCCTCAGAATGAAATTAGCGGAAATGCCGAGAATGTGCCCGATGTAACCCCTTACAATGGTGTTTGGTGGGATGATGGAACAGAGGATTAGGATAAGCAGTAAAATCGAAATTTAATAGTAAAAGAAAAATGGGTGCCTCTGTCGGGGCACCCATTTTCAATTGCCTTTCCCAAATGATTCAGCCAGGATCCGGAATGATGATGCTTTCAGTGGGAAGAGTGTCACTACATTCCACAGGCGAAACGGTGTTTTTCGAAACCAGATTTTGTCTTTTTATATCTCCTGTTTATAATGAAGGGCATTGAAGACCTGGTTCTTATAGTTGCGACCGATTCTTAATTTGGCATTATCAAGTTCAATGGTGGTGGCGTTGAATGCCCTGATTCTTGGTATGGAGACGATATAGGATTTATGGATCCTGATAAATTGTTCCGGGGGGAGTTTGCTTTCAATGTTCTGAAGGCTGCTTTTAACCACAACCCGCCTGTTATCGGTATGGATGCGGATGTATTCGTTAAGTCCCTCGATAAAATGGATCTCCTTCAGGTAGATCTTGATGATCTTTTTGTTCTCCTTCACATAAATGAAGGGCTCCTGCGATGATCCGTTTCCCCCTTCAACTTCAACTGTATCGGAAGGTCCCGTTTGGAAATATTTATTTACTGATTTGAAGAATCTCTCGAAAGTAACCGGCTTCATCAGATAGTCCACAACATCCATTTCAAAGCCGTCCAGTGCATACTGGCTGAATGCGGTTGTGATAATCACTTTTGGAGGGCGCTTCAGGGTTTTCAGGAAGTCAATTCCGGTCATCTGAGGCATTTTAATATCCAGGAACATCAGGTCGATTGTGTGGTTCCGAAGTGCAGCCATTGCTTTCATAGCGTTATCGCACTCAGCCACAATTTCAAAATTCTCAAGTTTTAGAATATGTCCCCGGATCAGCTCTCTGGCGAGCGGTTCGTCATCCACGATCAGGCATCTTGTTTTCATGTGAAAAATCAATTTAAACCGGATGGAGGAAACGGGATTCCTGGACACCGGTTTTTGGTTCATAAAATCAAATACACGAAAACAAACCTTACGAAATCTTTATGAACATAGTAAATTTAAGAGCTTTTCGTAAATCATTTCAGTAAAATGCACAAAAATAGCTGCCAATGACACAAAAATATCTGTGAAGCGCTTTTACTTTGCTTTGCATCCGTAATACCTTTTGATTTCGGTAAGTGATTGATAAGAAGCGGGTTTGTTCTGCATCATGATTAAATTTAATTCATGATGAGACTTTTTACGGATCAGAGATGGAAATTCAGAATTCTTCGCCATATTTTATTATTTCTATTGCTGGTTTTCATTTTTTCCTGGGTGGCACATTACAAATCTGCTTCGGGGAACAGATACCTCCAAAGTCTGCTGGTCGTTCTGGTCAATGCCGTATTTTTCTTCGGGTATGCCTATCTGACCGTATATTTGATTATTCCGCAACTATTGGCGAGAAAAAAAATCGCCCTTTTTATATTTGTTTTTTTAGTAACCGGGATTGCTCTGTCTGCTTTAAAATACCTTTTCTCCGATTTCGAGTTTTACCGGGCAATTTCTCCTGAGAGTGGCATGGTTTCAGGTTCTGTTTCAATTTCCGCCCTGTTGGTTAATACCAAGGATATGACTTTCATTGTGGCTCTTTTTGCCATTGTGAAATACGCAAGGGACCATTACCTGCTTGAATCGAACATCCGGGAACTCCGGCAAAAGGGGCTTGAAGCTGAGATTAAACTGCTGGAGCACCATATGGATCCTCACGTTATTTTCAATAACTTCAATAGTCTCTACTCCATATCCCTGAACAGGCCTGAACTGTTAAGCGGAACTGTGAAAAAGCTCAAGTCAGTGCTGCACTATCTTTTCAGGGAGAGTAAACTGGAGAAAGTTTCACTCTCCAGGGAGATTGAAATGATCGAAAACTATATTGGGCTTGAGTCATTGAGATACGGTGAACGTCTTAAGATAAGCTATGGTTTGGAAGGAAATCCTGAGGGACTGAAAATTTCCCCCCTGATCCTTTATCCATTTGTCGAAAACTGTTTTGTCCATGGAGCAGGAGAGGACCCCGACACCTCCTGGATTCGCATCAGTATCATCATCATTGACAATAATCTGCGGTTCAATGCAGCCAATTCTGTTTCGCACAGGGTACAAAACAGATCCTGGGGTGGGGGAAGCGGGACAGAAAACAGTGTCAGGCGTTTGGAGATCCAGTATCCCAATAGTCACCGGCTGACAATCCTGGATCGGGAAAAGAGGCATGAGGTAAACTTGAATATCAGGTTATCGCGATGAAAAAGAGATTGGCACACCTGTTTACAATCAGGAGCTGGAGACACATTTTCTTCTGGATCTGCTGGGTGATGGGGTTCACTTTTATAAAGAGTTTTGGTGAGCCTTTCGAGATCTATTTTGGCTGGTTCACTTACTACGTGGTGACACTGCCCATATTTATGCTGCAAACATACCTGGTTGCATACCTTTTGATTCCCCGCTTTCTAAATAAGAGGCAATGGCCTGTTTTTATAGCCCTTTTTACGCTTCTGTTCTATGGGTTTTCAATATGTGAGCTGATTCTGAGTAATGAGTTCATATTCGTATGGTACCCTACCGGATCGAAGGTCATGGAAAATTACCTTGATCCTGGCAATGTGGTTCGAAGCGGACTAGGTAACCTTTATATCGTCCTGGTGTTCCTTGCTTCCAGGAACGTACGGAACTGGTACCAGGCAGAAACGAAGCAAAAGGAGTTATTACAGTTAGATCTGAAACAGCAGATGGAGGATACCATTACCAGGGTGCAACCCATGATGTTGCTCTATGCCATTGATCAGATTGACCGGATGGTTAAGGATTCCTCATCGGATGCTACCAGGGCCATCGCCCTTACATCCGAGTTGCTTAGTGAGTTAATGATGTACCATGAAGGGAAGAGTCGCTTGTTTTCGAGGGAGATAGAGCTTGTAAAAAAGCTGGTAAGCCTGTTTGCGCTTCTCAAAGGTATAAGGCCGGAGGTGGAGTTCTTTATTTCGGGTGATCCCGGGAAGATGGATCTGCCCCCCATGATCCTTTTTTCCCTGGTTGACCTGGTTTTCCGGAAGTCTGAACATAAGGAAAACATGCCGGAATTGAATATAGAGGCTTCCGGATTTTCAAATATGATCACCATCCAGATCCTTAACAGTACGAAAAGTGATTTCAACGGGAGCCTGGATGAATGCATGCAGGCGGTCACCCAGCTTGAGAACCTTTACAGGGAAAGGGTAATGATCTCCTGTACCAAACACAACTACGGATGTTCCATGGTAATTCGAAATAATACGCTGCAGAGGGCAAATGGCACTCACTTGGAAACACGTGTTGTTGATAGGGATAAACCCGTTGCTGACTGAATAAGTTTTCATAACCGGGGAAGGACCCATACTTTTAACTGACTCTATGCATATCAATGATAAACTTGCCGTCAGCAGTCTTCCATCAGAGTTTTAGGTTTAATAGGTAACTTCCCCGACGGCAAGTTTTTCTATTTCCACCCAGTTGATCCTCCGTCAGATTTACGAAATTGTTCCCATTGCGTACAGGCTTGTACAATTCCGGACAATTTTAACACATTCAGCAGATCGGTTAAAAAATCTAAATATCAGATAAAGAGCCATATAAGTCGATTGGCATGATAAATGGATGTAAAAAGTCATATTGTGAATGTACAGGGAAGGTACAAAAAACAGATGAAGATGATTTTAGATCAATACCTGATTTCACGGAACAATCAGCAGCACATCGATGAACGCCACAACCTCGAATTATTCAAAAATCTGCTGCAGCCGCATTTCCTGTTCAATTCCCTGAACAATCTCTATGCACTTTCACTCAGGCAATCAGATCAGACCCCTGGTGCAATTGCCGGACTGTCGCATCTGCTTGAAAAGGTAGTGACCTATTCCAGGAAAGATCTGATCAGTCTGGGTGAAGAAGTGGCTCTGGTTGAAGATTACATCGCGCTGGAGAGATTCTGGCTGGGAGAGTACTCTTTCCTGCTGGATTTCCAGGTCAAGGGAGATGTCAACGATGTTTCAATACCACCTCTGGCCATCTATACCCTTATTGAGAATGCTTTCAAACATGGAATCAGAAAGTGTAATGGCCAGGGTTGGATTACCATTCACCTGGTGGTTAAAAAGGATAAAGTTTTGCTGAAAATCAGAAACTCCATTGAGAATTGCGATCATTCAGTGGATGGTGAAACTCCGGTACACACCGGGTTGGGAATTGAAGCTGTTAGAAAACTCCTGGATGGCTCCTTCAGAAAATCCTACTACCTAGAGGCCCGTCCCATCGGAAATGTTTATGCTGTTGATCTTATTATCGGGCGGTCCGCTGCCTGATCACTGTCACCGTCATTGACAGTTGTTGAAGACCCCTTTAATCTCTTTTAACGGTAGTTGATTGATATGTTTTTTCAAGCCGGATGTATTGCAGTAAATTTATTTGTAATAATTAACAGGTATCGCAATGAAAACAAAGGTTGGTATTATTAACAGGTTGATGGCCATGGCCTTAGGTCTGTTTGTATTCACTATGTTTGCTTTGGCGGATGGTGAATCAGCAGAGGTGTTCCTTACCGGAACTTCAAACTCTTCCGCTGGTGATTTCGTGGTGCAAACCACAAATGATTTGTTTCACTACCAGGGAAAGGAGTATGAAGTATTTCGTGTTTACTATGATAATCCGGATATGAATATGAAAATCGCTGTAAACACGACAGATGGCAAGTGCAAATCATTTGTCGCCTATAATGGCGAGTTCATGTTTTTTTACAACTGCAGTAAAGACGGATTTGGTGTACGTAAAGTGATGTTTTCAAACCCCTGGGTAAAAGATGATTTTGATGCCCAACAGTTTCATGACCAAACGGTACTGATGAGAGACCGGAAGGTAGAAAAAAAGGAGGCTGTAGGACTGATCGCAGCTTATGTCCCACAACTGAAAGGTTGACCGAACTGATCAACCTTTCGTCTTAGCAGAATATGATCACCCGTAAAATGGGCCAGCGGATTTACGCAGGTCCATTATTTGTTCTAACATACAGGGAGTCAAATTTATAACATCCTTTTTACAGTCATCCGTTTTCGAACAAATGTGTTCATTTCCGGTCGGATTTAACAAATTTTACAATTTTAATAAAATGTATATAAGTATCACATAAAGAGAGAAATACATCGTTTGGCACAGCTATTGAAAAATAGGTAAGCAGAATCAAGAAAAAATATTACAAAACTCAATTACCATGAAAACAAAAGCTAATTTACTTAAGAGAATCGCTGCCTTCACCCTTTCGCTGATGTTCGTTTCCACCGCATTGTTTGCCGATGGTGAGGCAAATGAAGTATTCCTGAGCGGAACCACTAATACTGCTGCAGGAGATTTTGTGGTTACAGGAACCGATGATGTTTACCACTTCCAGGGTGAAGAGTACAAGGTATTCAATGTTTATTATGACAACCCCCAACACAACATGAAGATTGCTTTTGTTGAGGGAGAAAATTGCAGGAGCTATATCGCCTATACCAACGGATATTGGTTCAGGTACAACTGCACAAAAGAGGGATTTGGCGTTCGCAAGGCCATGTTCAACAGTGCAGCCGTAAGGGATGAGTTCAACCATTTAGAGTATCGTGATCAGAGCATCCTGGTGAAGGACCGTAAAATTGAGAAGGACCAGGCCATCGGACTGATTGCAGCCTATCTTCCAAAGCTCCAGAGTTAATTCCAATCTATAGGGATCAAAGCATCCCCCGGTCAATAACTAACGTCCGCTTAGGCGGACGTTTTTATTATAAGAAAAACAGACTTTGAGAAGCAACCAACCAAGGGGAAGAGGAAGTAGGGATCCTGCTTGTACAAGTGAATGGATTTATTTACTTTTGACCTGCTTTAAGCCAAAACCGGAGAGGTGGGAGAGTGGCTTAATCCACCAGTTTGCTAAACTGACGTACTCGATTAGGGTACCGGGGGTTCGAATCCCCCCCTCTCCGCAAAGCAATAAAAATCCCCAGCGAAGGCAGGGGATTTTTATTTTCGAGCAGACTGATCAAGCTTGCTTCATTTTTATTTGAGCCTTTTTAAAATCCCGTCCCTGTAACTTCTGCTGATGGGGATCTCATATTTCCCGATCCCGATGGTTTCACTGGTAAAGTTCTCTATTCTATGCAGCGAAACAATAAAGGAACGATGTGTCCGGATGAAGTCATGTTGAGGAAGCCTGGCTTCAATGTTTGAAAGCGTTTCCCTGGTGGTTAAAATCCTGTTATCTCCAAGGTGAATCCTGATGTAGTCACCCAGGCTCTCAATAAAAAGGATCTCTTTGAAGCTGACCTTGACCATCTTCCGGTCGGACCGTACAAAAATGGAATCTTCCTTTTCCACAGGGATTTCCCCGGATTTTTCCGGTAAAGCGGGAGTGTTCTCTTTCCGGTACTTATTGATCCCCTGAAGGAGCCTATCAAAGGAAATGGGTTTGAGCAGGTAATCAACTGCCCTGAGGTCGAATCCATCAACCGCATAGTCCCTGTAAGCTGTAGTAAATATGATTTTCAGGTCCCCGGAGATGGATTTGGCAAAGGCGAGGCCAGATATTTCAGGCATATTGATGTCCAGGAATACAAGATCGACGGGGTGGGTATTGATTGCCTGGAATGCCTCTACAGCATTTTTACAACTTGCAAGCACATGGATGTGGTCCATTTTTCCCAGGTGGGTTTCGAGAACTTCCCTGGCAACCGGCTCATCATCAACAACAATGCAATTTATAGTTTCAGCCTTCATTGACTTCGTTTAAATCCGGTATGGTGAGTCTGGCATTGTACCATTCATCCGAAATCTCTGTCTCCAGGGTATATTTTCCACTGAAGTGCAGATCCAGTCTTTTCCTGAAATTCTCCAACCCGATTCCAGGGCTTCCTTCCTCCGCTTCTGTTGGCAGAACAGAGTTTTTGATGCAGAAAGCAAGGGACCGGTTTTCTGCTTTGATATCAATCTGAATTTCCAGGCAACCGTTTTTTCGTGCTCCATGTTTGAATGCATTTTCAACAAATGGCATCAAAAGCATGGGTGCTATTTGAATGTCTCCGTCAATTTCGTTGGAATTGAACACGACATTCAGGCTATCCTGAAAACGGATTTTCTCCAGCTCAATGTACTCTTTGATATGCAGCACCTCTTCTTTCAGGCTGACCCTTGGGTTGTCCACCTGATAGAGGATATAATCCAGGAGGTTGGATAATTTGAGAATGACCTCAGGGGTATGTTCAGACTGCTTAAGGGCCAGGCCATAGATGGTATTGAGCGTGTTAAACAAAAAGTGGGGATGGATCTGCTTCTTCAGATAATAGAGCTCCTGTTCCTTGAAATGAAGCTGTGCAGACAACATTTTGTTTTGAAGTTCCTTGTTTTTCTTCTCGGTTGTTAAGCTCCTGTTCAGGATCCTTGCAAAACTGACAAGTCCAACCACCATGTAAACAAGGATCAGGATGAAGAAGAAGTTCTTCACCATGGGAGGAATGTTGGTGGCATCATATCGCTTGTAAATGATCAAAACTCCATAGATGAGCACTACGATGAAATAGGAAGAGGCCAGCAAGGTATAGAAGGTAAAAAGTGCAAATCTCCCGTACTGCTTGGGGAACAGGAATTTCGGGATGAGATAATAGACCAGGAAATAGGTAATTGCAATGGTCAGGGGAAGGAGCAGACTGGCAAACCAGATCACATAGCCCCGGTCGGTCGAGTTATAGCTGAAGAAGTAGTAGAAAAAGAACCAGACACCAATCCAGAACAATACATGTGAAATGATTTTTGGAAATGTTCTTTTCATTCTGACAATATTACAAAAACAGCCCTTACATCTATTGAAAAATAGACCAATAACATGTTTAGCACCTTTTTTTGCAGTTATGGCCGGGATTTTTCAATTTGCAGTACATTTTCTGTTCATTGTCCTGTAAACCCTGTCAGCCGTCGCAAATAAAAAAAACCGGAAGAAAACCTTGCTAATTTAGCTCTGAAACCCCTAAAAAAACATTATCATGAAATCAATTATTGGAAAATTAAACGATGGCGGACCGGTTTTCACTTATACCATTATGGTCCTGCTGCTGATCACCGTAGTTTTGATTGTAAAGTCAGTTCTCGAAAAAGATTTTAGCAGTAAATCCCGCTCCATTGTTGCCTCTGTGGGATGGTTTGCCCTGGCCTGGGGATATCTGGGAAGAACATTCGGGCTCATTATGGCATTTGACAACATTGCTGCAGCCGGAGAGATCACACCCATGCATGTGGCAGGAGGCCTGAAAATGGCCCTGGTCGGACCGCTTTGCGGAATTACTGCTTTTCTGGTGGCCCGGCTAGGGATTCTGATTCTTCAGCTTAAGAGCAAGAAAGAATCGTTTGAATAATCAAATTTCATATATTAGCATCAAAACAGCAACACACCATGAAGGTCATATCCCTATCGGATGTTAAGAAAGGTGAAGTTCACATGGAAGGCGCCGTCGGCGCCTGGAAGCAACTTCCCCTGGGCAGCAGAGACGGAGCACCCGTATATTCATACCGGGTTTTCACTGTTGAAACGGGTGGTCATACGCCCTATCACCAGCATCCCTATGAGCATATGAACTACGTGATCGAGGGCAGCGGTGCACTGGTCAACGAAGCCGGTGAGGAAACACCACTGAAAACCGGTGATTTTGCCCTTGTTAACCCGGACGAAAAACATCAGTACCGGAACAAGGGGGATGTTCCATTCAAGATGATCTGCGGGGTGCCGAAGGAGTTTGAGTAATGATTGAGATATACAATCATTGAGCAGCGATCACTCCTAACTGCTGCATGAATCCCATTTCATTATAATATTGCCAGAGCTCTGCTATTTTACCATTTTCCATACGGAGCAGGTCAATGCCATGCAAATTTGTGATTCGCTTCCCGGTAGCAGGAATACCCATCAGATCCCGGGTATGATCGAATGCCATGTCCCACCTTATCATGACATACCCGCCTTCAGCGACAATCTCATAATGATTGATCTCAGGATTAATATAGTTCTTCGCCATTGCTTCCAGAGTCTTCACCTGATCCAATCCCTTCAAATCTTCCCCTGTTGGGAAATGTACTACTATATCGGGGGCAAGGATCTCCTCAGCCACCTTCCAGTTGCATGCTATGAAAAGGTCATTGTGCCAGCGTTCAGCCTGATTTTTGTTCTGCTCAGAAAGCTGCAGTTCTGCCTTAAGCTCTTCCAGCTCAGTTGTGGCCCTCTTTTCCTGGCAGGATGTGATCATAATGAAGGCCAGTGCGACGAATATTAGCGCATTATTTTTCATTGCTATGGTTTTTAAAATAGGCATACCACTCAATGATCTTTTCATCTTCTATTATTGCAAAAACCAGACCTTTGTACACTCCGGTTTTAAAGTATGCGGTCCATTTCACCACCACTTTATTCCCTTCAGCCACCCATTCCTCAAAGTCGACCTTTTCTCCGGTACCTTCCTTCTCCTTAAACATATTGATCAATCCGTCATAGTCCAACCAGGGCTCACCGAATAAATACATCTTTACGTTCTTGTCCACCACTTCAGCAACCTCATTTAAATCCCCATTCATTTGAGCTAACATCAAGCGCTTGACGATGGTTTTGTTTTTATCCTGTTGAGATTGTGCCATGGCAGCTGCGGCCAGGGTCATGCACACAAAAGATAGAATGATTACTCTTTTCATTTTCGTAATTTTTAAGGTTAGGGTTACTTCTTTCCAGTTAGTTTCATAGTTGAAGCACTATATACCGAATGTACGATTTCCATGTAGCAGGAATCTACCAACCAGGTTTCAAATGCTTCTCTTTTTGTTGCATTCAGCGCTATTTACGAATTCAGAGGGGGTACAACCATGAAATTTCCTGAAGCTGTTGGAAAAGTGTGCGGGATTTTTATAGCCAACGCTGAATGCGATCTCTGAAATGTTTCCGGTCCTCTTTTTGAGCATCTCTGCAGCAAGTTTTAAGCGGTAGTTGATGATAAATTCGGTGGGACTCACGCCGGAAACCAATTTCATCTGACGAAACAGTTTTGTCCTGCTCATAGACAATTCATGTGCGATGTTCTCCACAGAAAAACTATCATCCGAAAGGTGGATATCGATAAAGTCCATCACTTTTTTTAGCAGCTGAATATCTTCAGATTGCAGGGCTCTGCCTTCTATTTTTTCGGTGGTAAGGCTGTTCAGCAATTCACCCTGAAATTGCTTCTTGAGTTGTCCCAGTTCAAAGGTTTTTTCCTGCAGGTCCCTGGAAAGAGACAGATTTCTCTTTCTCAGTGTGATAAGAGTTACAGCAATCAGGATTGCAGCCAGGCTGTATCCTGCAATAGCCCATTTCGTGAACCAGGGGGAGGTAAGAATAGTAAATGCAATTTCCCTTTCCGGACCCCACTTTCCGGTGAAATTCGCTCCCCTGTAGTGAAAAATGTAATCGCCGGGTTTCAGGTTCTGGTAATAGAATAAGGGGGAATTTGATTCCTGCCACCCGGTATCCTTACCCTCCAGAAAAGCCGCATATTTGTTCAGTTCAGGATTTCTGTAACTCAGGACGGACAATACAACCTCAAGATTGGTTTTGTCATGATCCAGTTCGGAACCTGAAAGCAATGCGTATGTTTCACCGTTTATTTTACTCTGTGAGATGATTGTAGTGGATTCATTCAATTCTGGAAGTACATGGCTGTATCGCCTGATTTCAGTGTCAATCAAGAGATGAATGTCCTGGCCCGGACCACGAAACAGATACGAGAAGGCCTTTGTACCGGATTGCCCGACCACGTTGTATAATCTGTCATTCTCCAAATCGTATACATCAATTCCATTCACATGGGATATCCACAGGAACCCACTGGTATCCGCCAGGATCTGCTTCACTTCCTTGCGATCAAAATGATCCAGTGTTCTGAAATCCCTCTCCTTTATCCTGCTAATACCAGCATTTGTTGCGATCCAGAGTTCCTCATCTACCTGGACCATATGATTGATCATTCCCTGCACAGAGGGAGTTGTTTCGGGACCGGCGTTGTATTTTTCTATTTCATTTGTCAGCGGATTGATGATATTGATCTCCCCTTCCACAGTCCCCAACCAAAGTTTCTCTCCATACATCGTCATGGATGTAATGTGGTTTGATGAAAGGGAAAACAGATCCCCGGGATGATGCATAAAACTGGAAAATTCCCGGCTAACTAAATTCAGCCTGAGAACTCCTCTATCGAATGTGCTGATCCAGCAAGATGAGCCATAGGTAAGCACGCCGGAGACATTAGTCTCTGGAAGCTTCTCCCTTAGGAATTCATTTATTCTCAAGGACTCATCCATCTCTAACCCCACCAATTCATCATTCGTTGTTACCCAGATCCTGTTCTTTGAATCAATGTATAAAGCAGTGATAGCATTTCTGAGGATTAGCCGGGTGTTATCGAATTCTTTCTTTGTCAGATAAAGGCCTTCTGTAGTAGCTACTGCCAGATAATCTGATTGAAGAGGTGTCACAGCACGTATGGAAGTAATCGGAAACGGGCAGGATAAATTAGAAAGATTTTGATAGGAAAACAGATCCAAATCATAGCGATATATGTTTCCGAGTGTGGTAGCCAACCAGATGCTGCCATCTTTATCTTCAAACATAACCGTTGGTTGTTCAGTCCGTATGTTGAAGTCAAGATTACAATAACGTTGAATCCCCGAGGGATCATAGACATTTATATTGTCAGGCATTGCATGCCAGATCGATCCCCTGCTGTCACCGAGCAGAATCTGCCAGGGTATAAAAGTAGGGGGCAATGTTTTTGAATTGATCTCGGAAGGAATGGTCCTGATCAGTTTCTTATCGTCATCGAGAATTATTATCTCCGATTCACCTCCGGCCCAAATATGGCCTTTGGTGTCTTCTGCCATCTGTCCATACAGGAACCTACCTTTATCAGGTTCGATTTTTACGGGAAGCGCTTCATCAGCAGGCAGAATGGCCATCCCGTGCCAGGTACTGATCCAAAGTGTCGAATCTTCTGCTGTAAATAAACCATGGACCACATCAGAGGGCAGGCCATCTTCCCTGGATAATTTTTTGATCAGGCCATTTGAAAATGAGTAATATAACAAACCCTGGTTTGTTCCCAGCCAAAGGTGGTCTTTGTCCTGAGCAATCATTACATTAATACAACCGTCCAGGACCGATTCATAAGAAACTGTTCCATTTGATCCGGGATCAATGATATACAGACCCCTGGTGGTCGATACTGCTAAATCCGCGTTAATGGATTCATGTATACCTGTAATAAAAACTTCACCTTTGACATTACTTATGGATATTGTATCCATCCGGTTCCCATCATAAGTCAACAGGTAGTTCTTTCCCGAAAACCACATCATTCCCTTTTGGTCCTGGAATATGGTATGAATCGGCCAGAATATTTGCTCTGAGATGGTCAGTTTATTAAATACTATATGCTCTTCTGCCCCCTGGCCTGCAGAATGAAGAGGTAGAAGCGAAAAGAGGACGAGTAGTATGGTATGAATCCTATTCATAATCTTGCCACTCATTGCTTTTCTCAAGTTAAATTATTTATGCGAGCAAGCGGATATCTTATTTGTCTCCATAGTGGCCGATGGCTGATACTACCATTACAAGCACTTTGTCTTCATATACTTTGTAGATGATCCGGTCTTTCTTGTTTATTCGTCTTGACCAATATCCGGACAATCGATATTTAAGCGGTTCAGGATTTCCTGTTCCTTCATAGGGTGTATCTGACAATTCCAGGAAAATCTGTTCGATTCTCCTGATATCCGATTTATTTCCTGATTTATAATGCAGCTGTAATTCCTTTCTGGCATTGGAGGAGACCTCTATAATATACTTTCCCATATATTATCGGGATCTTTGATGCTGGTAGTCTTGTGCTTTGAGTATTCGGCCTCAGCTTCCAGAACAGTTTGAATTAAGCTATCATTGACGGACAAGCGGTCGGCATCGTTCAGTGGTACGATCACGTAGGCCTTATCCTTACTGCGCTGAACAATGATCTGTTCATTCTGGTCCACCAGGTCAAAATACTTCTTCTGATGGTCTCTGAATTCTCTGCTGCTAACGATCATCATATTCAAATTATTTGTACCAATTTGGTACAAATGTATCAAGTTTTCGAATGAAAATCAAGCCCCCGTTCTTCTTGTTTTCCAATTAACGGGGAATATCCGATTGTCTTAAGGTGCGACTCGTACTCATTCTGATTATTCTAACTGTACATCATCGGGAGGATACCAGCTGCTAAACTGAACGATCTGGTCACGGAATTCGAATGGAAGGTTCATGAAGTCCATAATTTGTTCGTCCCTTGGAAACAGGCCATGACAATACCGGGGGACTATATGGTCGGGTACGATACCTATAAAGTCTCGGCCCCGGACCATGTTCATAATCTCTTTCCCGTCTCGCAGATAAAATGGAATCCCATTCCTGTAAAGGGCTGTCGCCATTCTGACTGTCTCAGTTACCCTGGTAATACTGGATCCAGCCAGCAATAAGATCCAATCCTTTTCCCTGGCAGACAACATAAGTGAGATATGAGTGGAATTTCCACCCCGGCATATTTCCCAGGGATGTGCTCCTGTCCATTGGCCGCTATGGTACCATTCCCTGAAGGCCTCAGGAGAATCCTGATCAATTTCCGTCAATCCCCCATGGCGCATATCAGACATTCTCATGTACTGTTCTATGGGTGAGAGAGGTATCGGCTCAATGCTGAAATAATCATTCGCCTTGTAGCAGAATGCGCATAGGCGCAGAAATCCGGAAGCTGAAATCTCCGGTATCCCTGGTGTTGTGTCATATTCTATGCCCTTTTCAAGCAACTTTTCAAGATCATTGACCACATCATGAGGTAATTCCTTGTCTGGCCTGACAGTATCATTCCCGGCAATCTCCCAGAAGGTTGATCTTAACAATTTGCCGGTCCGTTTCTTATAGGGCAGGTGTTTCTCCAGGAACCTTCTGTAAGCTACGGGGTCCTTTCTGATCAGGGTAATTTCTCTTTGGACCTCCTCACATAGCCAGGAGAGGAATGTGAACATCTTAGGATCTTCATTCTGGTAAGAGCGTCCTTCCGTAACGGGGGTAAAGTGCAAGGCCAGTTTGTGGTCGATGTATACAAATCGTTGATCCTCATATTTTGATGTTGCAATATGATACCATTTTACCTGATCCGGATACTCACATCGCCAATGCTCTTCGAATTCCTCCCTGGTCTCAATAATACCCTCTACTCTGAATTCTTCGAAATCACCATACTCCTCTATGCCACCACGTTCTGCCCTGATCCATATTTGGCGCACCTCGTCTTCACCTACTGGGCGGACGGGCCTGATTGCTTCAAACAAATCCGGAAGGTAGGCCAGCATTTCTGGTCCCATAACCACAGGCCGACTGTGGAAACGAAACAGATGCATATCAATCCATGGCGCCTTTGTTTTCATTTTTTGCTATTCAGGATCAGAGGACGCTATTTCTTTCTTGATCGCATCATTGATATACTGATTAAGGGAGATGCCCATGATGGAAGCTCTATAAACAGCTTTCTTGTGTAGTTCTGGCGATAAGCGGATATTCAGATTCCCTTTGTAAGATTTCTCAACCGGTGTGTTATTCGTAAGACAGTCCTTAATATGTTCGTCCACCATACATTGAAATCCTTTTTCAAGCTCATCAACAGTGGCGCCTTCAAAAGTAATCAGGTCATTCACTCCTTCCACTTTCCCATAGAATACCCGGTCCTCTGCTGCGAAATGCACTGAGCCGATGAATCCCTTGTATTTTAATGCATCTTTCATATCAGGTTCTTCATTTTAAGTTCTTGAATTATCAAATCAATCTGATATCTCTTCAGGACATTGTCTGGATGAGGTTTGTGCAACTTAATATTGTGCTTTATTTCCTTGTTGTTAAAAACAACCCTGGATCCGGATCCCTTTTGTTCCTTGTAAACCATGCTGCTCAGTAACCTGACCAACTCATTATAGGTGAAATCCTTTGGCCGGGATAGGAATCTGTTGAAAAGCTTTATAGCTTTTGTCATAAATGTTGAACTGTTCATTCAAAGGTATCAAATGCCAATTAATTATGCAACTAAAAAATAGTGGCAATATAACGCAGTGATTTTGCCCTGGTTAGTCCCGATGAGAAGCACCAGTAACGGAACAAGGGGGATCAGCCATTCAAGATGATCTGCGGGGTACCGAAGGAGTTCGAGTGATAGGCGATGTGGTGTGGCTTGTTTTCGTCATCGGGACACCCTGGTGAGTTGCACGTGATCACCTCTACTTCTCAAACCTGAACAGACCCAGTGCTTACCCTTACGATTGTAAGCAGTCCTTCAAGGTGTTAACCTCGATATTGATCTTCAGGCCAAAACGGGAGTTTTTAATACCCCGATCTGGCCCTGCGGGATCTAACAGGGAAAAGCTTGATCCGGTTTCTTCAAGCATCCTTTGATGATCAGATGTCCATTCCATTCCAAGAAAATCGGAGAGAAACAAATAACGTTTCATTGCGG
>JAWOHR010000020.1:0-9300 GCA_046485075.1 Bacteroidales bacterium | reverse complement strand
AATCTCCACCTTCTCATCGGGTGAATGGGGAAAACGGATGGTTGGTCCGAATGAGATCATATCCAGGTTGGGATAGACACCTCCCAGAAGTCCACACTCCAGTCCGGCGTGAATGGCTTTGATCTCAGGGATCTTACCGAACTCTTTCTGATATACTTCCTGGCATACTTTAAGAATGGGAGAGTCCATGTCTGGTTTCCATCCGGGGTAAGCCCCCGTAAGCTCAACCCTGGCATCAATCAGGTGAAAGACCGCTGCGATCTTCCAGGCGGTGGCATCCTTGGCGGTGTCCACCGATGACCTGGTCAGGTTCAAAGCGATGAATTCACCATCCTTCACCCTGACAATGGCCAGGTTGTTGGAGGTTTCAACCAGCCCCTTCATGGACTGGCTCATCCGTTGCACTCCGTTTGGACATGCATACACTGCCCGGATGAATTTTCGCTGATCCTCCCCTGGCACAACTGTGGCAGGGAGATCGGTTTTTTTACAGGTAAATTCAAGATGGGGCTCGGTTTCTTTAAACTCCGCCCGATAGATGGAATGGTAATCTTTCACCATCTTCTCGAATTCACCGGCAGAGACTGCAGGGACCGTTACTACAGCCAACGATTCCCTGGGGATGGCGTTTCGAAGGTCACCTCCCTCGGCTGAGGCAAGCCTGATTTTAAGATCCCACTCGGCCTGCATCAGGAAACGGAACAATACCTTATTGGAATTGGCCCTTCCAAGGGGAATGTCCATTCCGGAGTGACCACCTTTCAATCCTTTTACGTGGACCTGGTAAGCCAGATGGTCTGCCGGGGTAGCCTCGGGAGTATATTTCTTTGTTGCGGACACATCAATACCACCGGCACAACCCACGTAGAGCTCACCCTCATCTTCCGAATCCATATTCAGCAGGATATCGGCACTCAGAAGCCCTGGTTTGAGTCCAAAGGCCCCGGTCATACCGGTTTCTTCATCAATAGTAAAAAGTGCCTCAACCGGTCCGTGAACAAGTTCTTTTGATTCCAGGACGGCCATGGCCGCTGCCACGCCGATTCCGTTGTCAGCTCCCAGCGTAGTGCCATCGGCAGTGACCCAGTCTCCATCGATCAGGGTCTCAATGGGGTCCTTTCCGAAATCAAAATTCTTGTCACTGTTTTTCTGAGGGACCATATCCAGGTGGCCCTGCATGACCACCGTTTTACGGTTTTCCATACCCGGAGTGGCAGGTTTCTTAATAATCACATTGCCCACTTCATCCACAATGGTTTCCAGACCTAGCTTCTCCCCGAATTTTTTCATGTAGGCAATCACTTCAGCTTCATTTTTTGAAGGCCTGGGAATTTGGGTGAGAGCATGGAAGTGATTCCATACCACCATGGGTTCCAGTTTTTTTATATCACTCATCGCTTAAATGGTTTAGGATTATTCACTTTTCACATAATTGGGCTGTTCAAGCCCGTATCCTTTCCTGTTGCTTTCTGCCCTGAGCAGCATGGCGAAAACGAGGGCCAGGATTCCAAAGCTGGTAAAGATCATCATGGGCAGGGTGTAGTTATAGGTGGCTACCTCTACTCCTTCCTTCAGCACATACCCGGTGATGCAATATTTCTGAAGCACCCAGCCGATCAGGGCAGGCACCCCCATTAATCCCCAGTTCTGAACCCAGAAAATCAAAGAGAAGGCTGTACCCAGGTACCGGTCCGGAATAATTTTTGGAACAGAAGGCCACATGGCCGATGGAACCAGGGAGAAACCAATACCCAGGACAATGATCAAAAAGATAGCGACATACCATTGGTCCAGTGCCGGGATGGAGAACAGGGTGTGCACAAAAATCAACAGTACCGATCCGATGATCATAATGGTCGCACCCTTGCCTTTTTTATCATAAATTCCTCCAAAAAGAGGGGTAAGCAGGATGGTCCCAAAGGGAAGCAGGGCAGGAATGGTACCTGCCAGTTTTTCCGGAACATCAAATTTCATGACCATCAGGTCGGCAGCGTATTTCAGGAAGGGAAATACAGCTGAATAGAAAAGCACGCAAAGAATGGCCAGGTACCACCATCCCCTGTTGCTGATGATAAACCAGATGTCTGATATTTTGAATGATTCCGCCGGTTCGGCATTGGCATCGGCCATAGCAGCCTCGGAGGCATCCAGCTTTTTATCCATGAAGGTGTAGATAATGAAGGTGATCAGTCCGATACAGAGAAGGATCAGTCCGAGCAGGATGGGCTTGGAAACATGTCCCAGGCCCAGTGCTATGGGGGAGGCTACTCCCAATGCAAGGGCTGTGCCCAGGCGGGCAACTGCAACCTGAAGCCCCATGGCAAGGGCCAGTTCGTAACCTTTGAACCATTTTACAATGATTTTTGAAACGGTGATTCCAGCCACCTCGACACCCACACCAAAAATGGCAAAGCCCAGCGCAGCCATAAATACCTGGGCCTTGGTGTCGAACCAGAGGATGTGCCAGATAACGCCGTCAAGCGTGGTGGTGGATACGGCCCAGAATTTAAGAGCAGTACCAAGAACCATAATTGAGGCTGCCATTACACCTGTGAATCTTACGCCCATTTTATCCAGGATAATTCCGCCAACGATCAGCATCAGCAGGAAAACATTAAACCAGCCATATGCACTGGTAAAGAATCCATATTCGGCTGAATTCCAGGTGAGTTGTTGCTCAAGCAGACCCTTCAGAGGGGCCATTACATCGGTGATGTAGTATCCGCAGAGCATGGTAAAGGCCACAATGGCCAGTGCCGTCCAACGGGCCGCTTTAGAGTCTCTCAGGCTTTTTTTAATCGCTTCCATAAATTGCTGTTTGGTTAAGAAGTTTAAAAATAGAAAAAATATGAGGCTCCCACCTGTTTTAATGAACATAATAAGCGCGGATGCGTCAGATTTGTGAGAAATACATATTTTCGCATAAATAAGCAGGATGAATAGCAGAAATATAATCTTCACACTGATCACTCTTTTCTCCTTGAGCCGTGCATACGGGCAGGAGCGTGTAAAGTGGTATTCCATCGGGGAGGCGCTGGAGTTAACTGCCAAAGACCCAAGGATACTGGTAATCGATGTCTACACCGACTGGTGCGGATGGTGTAAGAGAATGGATGCCTCCACCTTTTCCGATCCGGATGTAATTGCTGCCCTGAACAGGGATTTTTACCCTGTGAAGCTCAATGCAGAAGGGAAGGAGGATATCCTCATCGGCGACCACACCTACAAGTTTGTGGATAATGGAAGCAGGGGTTATCATGAGCTTGCAGCCATCGTAACCAAAGGACGTCTTTCGTACCCCACCATCTCGTGCGTGGATGAAAAGGGGAGGGTTCTCAATGCATACCCCGGTTATAAAGATGCTGACCAGTTTAAGATCTTTCTGGCCTATTTCAGTGGAGATGCTTATAAAACCCTGAGTTGGGAGGATTATCGGGATGCAAACAGGGAGGTGACCATCCCGGATATATAGTACCAGATTATTTGTATTTATCGATCATCTGCTGCAGTTCCCCCAAGAGTTCAGCCCTGAGCGAAACAGGCTCCAGTACTTCCCCGTCTTTTCCCAGGCTCAGAATCAAGGATTTAAATTCATAGGTGGGGTGGAGGCGGAAACTGAAGATCACCCGATCCTCATCCTCTCTTTCGATATTCTGAGAATCGTGCCAGGGTTGTGTAATCAGGTACTGGGCCTGGGTTTTTTGCACCGAGAGCCTGATCAGTGAAGGTGCACCGGGAGGTGAAATAATGCCCATGGCATATTTAAAGTATTCCGATGCATTGAAATCGGGGGCCCTGTATGCAATCGTATCGATCTCCTCCAGGTTGCGGATCCTGTCCAGGGCATAGGTGCGTAAATGGTTTTTAAACTGGTTCCATCCGACCAGGTACCACCGGAAGCCATGTTCCTTCAGAAGGTAAGGGTGAACCTCGTTAAAATAGGGTTTATCCTCATAAAATGGAAGGTATGTAATGCGCAATACCTTTCGGTTCTCAATGGCATGGATCATGGGTTCTAGGTACTGGGTCCCCCTGATTTCCGGTGCCTGTTTAAAATGAATATACCCCTTCTCCCTGTAACGTTCGTAAAGTCCTGCAATCAGGGAGTGAACTTCAAGGTTGTTTTTTGAGTAGGCCATGTCTGTTCTTTGCGGTTCAATCAAATGTAGTAAATCCCTTTCGAATGATTCATGAAGCAACGGCCTAATCCATCAGCGAATCAGGTGGAAAAATAGTATATTCGGAACTAAATCTTTTCTTGAACCTAAAAACCGTAAATCATGAAAGGCATCCTGTTATCGTCTGTTCTTTTCCTTGTTTCCGTAAGTCTTCATTCCCAATCTATGGATATGGAATACCTCTCCGGTATGAAAGCCAGGAATATTGGACCCGGCGGAATGAGCGGCAGGGTAACTGCCATCGATGCCGAGCCAGGCAATCCTTCGGTTTTTTATGTGGGAACAGCATCAGGGGGAATCTGGAAAACCTCCAATGGCGGGATCAATTTCACACCCATTTTTGATGAACTGGAGGTGGCCAATATCGGATCTCTGGCGGTGGATCCGTCCAACAGGGATATCATATGGGCCGGAACGGGAGAGGGTAACCCCCGCAACAGTCTGAACGGCGGAATGGGTATTTACAAAAGCCTGGATGGGGGGCGGAGCTGGAAGCGGATGGGACTTGAGGATACACGTCATATACACCGGATCATCATTCACCCAAGCCATTCAAACGTGGTTTATGTGGGAGCCATTGGGAGTCCCTGGGGGCCTCATCCTGAACGGGGAGTCTACCGGACCACCGATGGCGGAAAGAGCTGGGAGCAGATCCTGTTTGTAAATGAGGCCACCGGGGTGGCTGATATGGTCATGGATCCGGATAATCCGCTGAAGCTGTTTGTTGCCATGTGGGAGCACCAGCGGTGGCCCTGGTTCTTTAAATCAGGAGGAGCCGGTTCCGGGCTGCATATGACCGTAGATGGTGGCGAGACATGGACAAAGGTTACGGAGGGTCTTCCCGGGGGGGAGCTGGGCCGGATAGGACTTGCCATTGCACGGGGAAATTCAAAATATGTATATGCGTTGGTTGAGTCAGATAAAAACGCCATCTTCCGTTCTACCGATGGTGGTTATACCTGGGAAAAGAGGGGAGATAAGAACATTGGAAACAGGCCCTTTTACTATGCGGATATTTTTGTGGATCCGACTAATGAAAACCGGCTATACACGCTCTTCAGCATGGTAAATGTAAGTGAGGATGGAGGGAAAAGTTTTTCGACCCTGATCCGTGACAACATCCACCTGGACCATCACGCATGGTGGATAAATCCTGATGACCCCTCCTTCATGATCGACGGAAATGACGGCGGATTGGCCATCACGCATGATCAGGGTAAAAGCTGGCGCCATGTCACCAACCTGCCGGTATCTCAGTTTTACCATATCGGTGTCGATATGGAATTGCCATACAACGTTTACGGGGGAATGCAGGATAACGGATCCTGGCGAGGGCCCGGTTATACATGGAGCAGTGGCGGGATCATCAATACGTACTGGGATTTTCTGATGGGAGGGGATGGATTTGATGTGGTTCCTGTGCCCGGGGATCCCCGCTGTTGCTACGCCATGTCGCAACAGGGAAATGTGAGCCGGATTGATCTTGAAACAGGTGGGGAGGTGGATATCAAACCTGCAAAAACCGGCGAAACGGAGCTTCGGTTCCACTGGAATGCAGCCATAGCCCAGGATCCATTTAATAGGGATGTGATCTATTTCGGAAGCCAGTTTGTACACCGGAGCGAAGACCGGGGAAACTCCTGGAGAACGATTTCACCCGATCTGACTACCAACGATACTGCCAAACAGAAATACAACCAGAGCGGGGGACTTACCTACGATGTTACCGGGGCAGAGAATCATACCTGCATTCTGACCATTGCACCCAGTCCGGTGGAAAATGGTCTGATATGGGCCGGGACTGATGATGGAAATATCCAGATTACCACCGATGGGGGTAAAAATTGGGACAACTGTTCACCCCGGATCAGGGAGCTTCCTGAGGGAGCCTGGGTCCCGCAAATTGTACCCTCCTCCGTGAGGGGAGGTGAGGCTTTTGTGGTCGTCAACAACTACAGGCAAAATGACTATGCACCCTACCTCTTTCACACCACCGATTATGGCAGGAGGTGGAGCAGAGTGGTTGATCAGTCGGATGTGCCCGGATATGTTTTATCCTTTGCCCAGGACCCTGAAGAGTCAAGACTTCAGTTCCTGGGGACCGAATACGGACTCTACGTGAGTATAGACGGGGGTATGGAATGGACCAAATGGACCAATGGATTTCCAACGGTTTCTACCATGGACCTGGTGATCCATCCCAGGGAACCGGACCTGGTGATCGGAACCTTCGGAAGGTCGGCCTTCATCCTGGATGACATCAGGCCTCTAAGGGCTCTGGCAAGAGATTATGTTGCGGTCACCTCATCCCAAATCTACCCGGTTGCACCGCCTGAAGCTTACCTGGTTGATTTCCGGAATGCCCCTGGGTACTACTTTACGGGAGATGCCTATTTTGAAGGTGAAAATCGCTCATTTGGAAGTCATATCAGCTATTTCGTCCGGGTGGAAGAGACTGAAAAGGAGGCCAGGAAAGACAGCGTTATAATCGAGATACTGGATGGTGAGATGAAACCGGTACGCACCCTTAGAAGCATGCCGGTGAATGGTCTCAACCGGACCACCTGGAGGCTGGACCGAAAAGGAGTGAGAGTCAGTTTCAGTGCTGATGAGCCAGACTCAGGGGGTAAGGAGAGTGGAGGCGGAGGATTGGTGCTTCCTGGTAGCTACAAGGTACGAATGAGTTTCAGGGGGGATACCGCATGGACTTCTGTGGTGGTGAAACCTGACCCCAGGAGCCCTTTCGATGCTTCCGGGATGGCAGCCAAACAGGAGAAGGTGGACCAGCTTCTGGGGAAAATGGAGGAGCTGAACGTGAGTCTTACCAGAATCCGCAAGTGCCGGGAGGGGTTCGATCTGGTGCAAAAACTGGCAGGCAGGGAGACTTCTGACACTCTTAAAGCCATTTCAGAGCGGATGGAGGAGCAGATGAACATCCTGGCAAAATCGCTCTTCATCGATGAGACCATACAGGGAATCTATTATCCCGGCGATGCCCTTTACGTTCAGTTTTCCGAAGCATACGGAATCCTGGGTGCTACCAGGCCACTGACTGAAAATCAGTTGGCAAAACATGCCCAATTAATCTCCCTGGCAGATGATGCCATTGAACGGGTCGACCGGTTTATGGAAGGGGTGTGGGCAGACTACCGGGATGCGGTTACCAGGGAGGATATCCCGCTGCTGGAAGAATAATCAGGGCAACTTCTTTTTCACTGTTTCAGGGATTTTCTTTAACTTAACTGAGAAATAGGTGGGAAAAGCCATATCATGGAAGGGAATTGTATCCTCTTTATACACAATCGCTCCGGTAGCAGATTGAACCTGGTTATTCACGGGACGGAAGTTAATGTGGTGAGGGCCATGACTATAAGACGGTTTAAACGCCTTAAACTAATCAAGGGAACCTATGTACTGGAGGCGTGGCTGACTGCCGGCAGGATTGTGATCGATGCCTTCCATATTCCCCACATCAGTATTGAGAAGATTACCTCCAGAAAAGATGTTTCATTCAGGGGAAGGAAAATTGTGGCCGATTTCGTGAACGAGCGTGCCAGGCTGGAGATTGATAGTGAACCTACAGCAGGCGAACTGATTCAGGATATTTAGTAGTTCAGGTTGGATGCCAGGAGGCTCTCCACTCGGGAAACCGATAATTCCTTTCGTTTTGCATAATCTTCCACCTGGTCCATCCCGATTTTTCCCACGAAAAAATATTTCGATTGCGGATTGGCAAAGATTAATCCGCTTACGGATGCAGCAGGAATCATGGAGAATGATTCTGTGAGGCGGATGCCATATTTCTCAGCCTCCAGGAGTCTGAATAACACCTCTTTTTCGGAGTGTTCAGGGCAGGCCGGGTAGCCATGAGCAGGCCTGATCCCGGAATATTTTTCAAGAAACAGTTCCTCATTGGAGAGCGCTTCATCAGGGGCGTAGCCCCAGTAGGTTTTCCTGATCTCCAGGTGAACCAGTTCGGTGAAAGCCTCAGCCAGCCTGTCGGCCAAAGCCTTCAGCATGATGGCCGAATAGTCGTCGTGGTTTGCCTCAAACTCTCTGATCTTCTCCTCGATCCCGATCCCTGCAGTAACCGCAAATGCACCCACATAGTCAGGCAGACCCGATTCAACCGGAGCTACAAAATCCGACAGGCAGAGGTTGGGCAGGTTCTCTTTAAGGGTTTGATTGCGCAGGTTCGTGAAACGGCCTATTACCTCACTTCGTGAGTCGTCCCGGTAAAGCAGCAGGTCGTCGCCAGATGCATTAGAGGGGTAAATTCCGATAACCCCATTGGCTGTGAGCCATTTCTCGCTGATGATCCTCTCCAGCATCTCAAGGGCATCGTCATATAGTTTTCTTGCTTCGGTTCCATACCTGGGATCATCCAGGATATCAGGAAATTTCCCACGAAGTTCCCAGGTAACAAAGAAAAAAATCCAGTTGATATACTCCGCAACCCTCTCCAGGGGGAAGTTAAGCAGGGTGTGCAATCCTGGTTTTTTAGGGATGCGGATGGTGGCCTTTTTCCAATCCATCGGAAGTCCATTTTTTCTTGCTGCGACCAGGCTAACATAATCCACACGCTTTGCAGCACCCGCATAATCGGATCTCAATGCCTCATAATCCTTTTTTATCTCCTCCATGTATTCCAGGCTATTTTCGGCCGAGAGAAGGGCACTGACCACTGCCACGCTTTTGGAGGCATCCTTTACATGGATAACAGGCTTTCTGTATCGTGGTTCGATTTTCACGGCGGTGTGGATTTTAGAGGTGGTGGCACCGCCGATCAAAAGGGGTTGCTTCATATTCCGGCGCTCCATTTCGGCTGCCACATGGATCATCTCCTCCAGTGAAGGAGTGATTAATCCGGATAGTCCGACGATATCCACATTTAAGCGTTCAGCTTCATCCAGAATCCTGTCGGTGGGGACCATCACTCCAAGGTCGATTACTTCATAATTGTTGCAACCGAGCACCACTCCAACGATATTCTTCCCGATGTCGTGAACGTCTCCTTTGACGGTTGCCATCAGGATTTTTCCTGCCGTTTGGCTCTCCCCGCTTTTCCCGCTTGCTTTCTCCTCTTCAATAAAGGGGAGAAGGACGGCAACAGCGCGTTTCA
>JAWOHR010000114.1:0-4281 GCA_046485075.1 Bacteroidales bacterium | reverse complement strand
GGCTCATTTTACGGATCCTGTTGACTGCTGCTACTCAATATCTTGCTTACCTGCGCGAGATTAACCACACTGTTGAATTGGTTGAAGACCGGTTGCAGGCTTCCATGCAGAATCGAGAAGTCATGGAGTTGCTCAAATATCAGAAAAGCCTGGTCTACTTTACAACTGCGCTGAGGTCCAACGAGCTGATGATGGAACGACTTCAAAAAACACCCCTGTTCCACCGCTATCCTGAAGATGAAGATCTGCTGGAGGATGTTTTGACGGAAAACCAGCAGGCAATCGAGATGGTTGGCATTGCCAGCAACATTCTAAGTTCCATGATGGACGCATTTGCATCGATCATTTCAAACAACCTTAATGTTGTGATGAAATTCCTTGCATCCATCACCATCGTGCTAAGCATACCGACCATTGTCACCAGTTTCTACGGAATGAATGTGGATCTTCCTCTTCAGCAAAACGCATTAGCCTTCTTGTGGGTAATCATAATATTTTTGGTATTGAGTCTGCTGATCATATTTATTTTCATCAGGAAGAAATGGTTTTAAATTAAAAACACTCGTGAGAGTGTTATGAGTGGGCAGAACAGGACTCGAACCTGCGGCCTCTTCTGTGTAAGAGAAGCGCTCTAACCAACTGAGCTATCCGCCCGGTGAAATTGGATACCGGCTATTAATATACTTGATGATTGTTCTTCTGTAAAGATAATCAAATTTTTAGGCACAGATCATGAAAATTATCCGCTTTAGTCACAAAGGACAGAATCATTACGGTTGGATCAATGAGGGGGAAGTAGGTCTAATCGAGGGCGATATTTTTTCTGAATTTCGCCGGCTCGAAACAGATCTTAATGTGGAGAGAGTTAGGCTATTAACTCCTGTTACCCCAGGGAAGATCATTTGCATTGCCAGGAATTACGAAGAACATGCCAGGGAGCACCAGGTGGAAATTCCTGAATACCCGATGATCTTTCTAAAGCCACCCAGTGCATTAATCAGTAACGGAGAAGCCATTCAAATACCACCACAATCCAGTCAGGTGGAGCATGAAGCTGAATTGGCAGTTGTCATTGGTAAAAGAGGTAAATGGATCGAACCGGGAAATGTTGATAAATGCATACTGGGTTACACGATCGCAAACGATGTTTCCGCCCGGGATTTGCAATACAAGGATGGTCAATGGACGCGGGCAAAAGGATTTGATACTTTTTGTCCACTGGGCCCATGGTTTGAAACAGAACTTGATCCATCTGACTTGATGATCAGCTGCCGGGTAAACGGGGAATTACGGCAGATGTCATCGACAAAGGAAATGATCTTTCCGGTGTCGCAACTGGTTTCATACATCTCAAGTATCATGACGTTGGAACCAGGGGATGTGATTCTAACTGGCACGCCGGCAGGCGTAGATAAACTTGAAGCCGGTGACAATGTAGAGATTTCAATCGAAGGTATCGGCAGTTTAATCAATCCTGTAATCTAGGCTGTCAGAAATTACTCTAAGAACCATATATATTTTTAATTTGAATACTATTGCAGTTTATCTTATACTCGATTTATGAATAACAACATCAGTCGATTGTCTAATCGATTCATGGTAGCTGGCGGAATTTTCTTCCTGATTATTGGTGTAGCTGGAATCATTGCACCAAAAATCAGCAGTATTTATGATGTAAATAATCTATCCTACAGGTTATTGTATGTAGAAAAGGAAAATTTTGAACCCCAACTTGATATTGTTGAATTAGAACTACCCGCTATCATAGAAGAACAAAATGAAGACAAAAAAGATCGAGATCTATTTGTAAACTCGTTCAGCTCATATATTCACCTTCAAAGTAATAAGAAGGTGGAAGAACCAAATATTCCGACAAGGATCGTAATTCCTTCTATCAAGCTCGTAGCGCCGGTGATCAGCGCCGACTTTCATAATCAACAAATCGGGGATGATTATTTTGGTCAATGGGAAGCCCCTGATCGATTTGCAGCAGGATGGCATCCGGATTCTGCGTTATTGGGCGCAGAAGGGAACACTGTTATTAATGGCCATCATAACGTGCATGGAAAAGTCTTTGAAAATTTATTGAATGTTAATGTGGGTGACAAAGTTTACGTTTATGCAGGGGAAAATATTTTTCCATTCATAGTCAATAACACCATGATTTTGCCGGAATTATTTGTAGATGTTGAGACAAGGCTTCAAAATGCGCGCTGGTTGACGCAGAGTGATGACGAGAGATTAACAATCGTCACATGTTGGCCAGCCAGCTCAAACACCCACCGCTTAATTGTAGTTGCAGAACCTTTAAGGGATGAATGAAACGGTTTGTGTAGTGCTTACTGGGGTAGCGATCACAAAAAGTCTTCCCCATGAATCATGATTGTCTCTGGATATGCAAGTCTGAAGTATCAGACGATCGCTGATTCCATAAGTGTCATAAAACAAATCCCGATAAGATATCGATGTATCCGGGTAGGATAAATTGATGAAAGAGGAATATGGACTATTAGGAGATAACGCCTGGTATTCCCGGATCTCGGTCACAATGAATTTCTCAATTTGTCCGTCACCATACACCAGGTAAATTTCGTCGTACTTGTTGATCTCGAAAAATTCTCTTCCTGCCAGGTGATTGTGTGCAATCAAGCCAATGCTCCCGTAATTTCCGGCTGAGGAGAACAGAGTGACGGATTCCGCAGAAGAAGTTACGAAACCGGGGTTTCCCGCTGGTTGATACGTTACAGGTAACTGAAATTTATCTTCAATATATATTCCCTGCAAAGAAGTTGTTTCAGATTCGGTCATGTCGAGGATAAAAGATTTTAGTGCTCTTTGACTGTAAATCCCCTCAACATGACTTGTATCATCAAATAAGTAGGTGACCGGGATGATGGTATTGTTGAGAAAGCTGATTTGGAAAAAAAATAGTATGAAAAGAATTATTGGGACGAAAATTTTTCTATTTGGCATGGAGCTATCATAAATTATCAACAGAAAAATTACAAGAAAATAACCATTACATAATTGCAAACTGTCAGGGAAGATTTGTAAATCAATAAAATTTTAAAAAAAGTGAGAATTCTTTGCGTGGTATAATTTTTTTATCTTTTTTATCTAAAATGAACTAGGAGTTAACTATGTCTGGGCATTCCAAGTGGGCAACAATCAAACGAAAAAAGGGAGCGGCTGACGCTAAGAGAGGCCAAGTATTCACCCGGCTGACGAGGGAAATTTTAATGGCTGCCAAAGAAGGCGGAGCTGATCCTGATTCCAACTTCAGATTACGTTTGGCGATCGACAAAGCGAAGTCCCAGAGTATGCCCAAAGACAACATCGATCGAGCCATCAAGCGCGCAACCGGAGAAGGTAAAGAAGGAGAGAATTACGAGGAAGTCTTCTACGAGGGTTATGCACCGAACGGGGTAGCACTTATCATTGAATGCGTGACCGAAAATAGAAATAGAACCGTATCAGAAGTTCGGCATATTCTTTCCAGAACCGGCGGGAATATGGGAGAGGTTGGATCGGTTGGTTGGCAGTTCAAACGGGCAGCTGTATTCTCATTTGACGCATCGAAGTTCGATTTCGACAAGATATTTGAATTAGCCGTTGAGGGTGGAGCCGATGATGTAAATCAAGATGAGAATGAAATTGAAGTTGTGGCATCAGTAGAATCTTTCAAGACGCTAAGTGACCGATTCAGGGCTGCTAATATCAATCCGGACGAAGCAGGATTGAGGATGATTCCCAATCAGGAGATGGAGCTTGGGGTGCAAGACACTTTGCAGGTGATCAGGGCGATTGAAAACATTGAAGAACTTGATGATGTACTGAATGTCTATTCTAACTTGAAGATTTCAGAAGAAGCCATGGCGGCAATGGAATCAGAGTAAAGGCCCGGAATTTTGAATGTTCGCGTGCCAGCGGCATCACACTCCGGCCACAACCACTTACACCATATACAGCAAATAGAGGTTGAATCATTGTTTGTCTTTATTTGGTGATCCGGTAAAACGCGGCATAGTCGCCTCACCCTCGGCATTTATGCCGTCACGCACTAATACTTTCTTAATCGTCAGAAAGATAATCTTTAGGTCCAACCACAGCGATTGGTTGTCGACATACCAGACATCAAGCTTGAATTTTTCTTCCCAACTCAAAGAGTTACGACCATTCACCTGAGCCCATCCGGTTATACCTGGCCGTACTTCCTGTCGGCGAGCTTGTTCCTTAGAATAGAGTGGCAAGTATTCAATTAGAAGCGGCCGCGGTCCGACC
>JAWOHR010000110.1:0-12286 GCA_046485075.1 Bacteroidales bacterium | reverse complement strand
AGGCCGGTCAGAGAATAGTCTACCATACCTGTGGGGGAATGATGCCCATTCTCGAGGACATTGCAGCCATGGGACCCGATGCCATGGAGACTTTTACTCCGCTGGCTATGGGAGGTGATGTGAACCTGAAGGAGGCAAAAAAGAGAATAGGCAGCAGGGTATGTATGATTGGTGGCTTCGATCAATTTCACTTTTTTAAAGGCTGCACGGAGGAGCAAACCAGGGAAGAAGTGAGACGGTGCTTCGAGGAAGCCGGTGAAGGGGGTGGGTATATCCTTTCACCCTCCGACCATTTTTTCGAAGCTGATTTGAACTTGTTGAGCGCCTTTGCGGATGAAGCCGTAAAATGCTGTTATTGATTTATTGGAGTGCTTTCAGATATTGGACGATGGGTTCAAGCTCCCCTTCGGTAAAAAGAATCAGGCCTTCTGCTTTTGCCTCTTCACCGGGCTTCAAAGTTCCAAAATAGGGGTCTGCATGGATGCAGGGAATAAATGCATTTGCGATCATGCTTTTTCCCGGACTCCACCAGAAGATCACTTTTCGCCGGTTGTCTTCAGAGGTAACGATGGATAAAGCTGCGTCCATCTCCTCTTCTATCAGACCCCCGCTGCGTTCAGCACGTGTATCCTTTTGTGGACAATTTCTGACCACACATCCTTTAAATTCGGTATCCATGTTCTCTGTAGGTAAGTCCGCCAGGGATGTGATCTGATCATCGATCACGATATAATTGTGTGTAAAATCGTGATGGCGTTGCGGAAACCCGGTCAGGCCTTTAAACTGGTTGCAGATCAGGGGACGGATTACAGGGAGTGTTTGTGATCCCTGGTTGATTATTTTCATGGATACTTTTACTCCCCGTGCATCAAAGGGAAGTTCTTTATTATTCAGCACGCGTGAAAAGGATTCCACATAAACATTTTCTAATTCCAGGCTTTGCACCCTGTAGGATGCCTGCTTCCCGTCCGGTGAGATGATCCAGGGATTGGGTATGCTGTCGTAGTGTCGCAGAATGGTGTTTCCAACCGGGTTATATTCCAGGTGTTCCGGAAAATTCAGATATAAAACCCCTCCCTCTTCCCATGGGGCTGTGATAAAAAGACCATAGGTAAGCTTTTCCACAGGATCCTCGCTTTTATGATCCTGATCGATATAGAACCGGATCTCCTCCGGGAAGGAGGATTTTTCCGAACATCCATATGGGTTTGCCGCAAAAACAGATGCGAACAGGAGCAGGAACCCGGTTTTTATGCGGTGCACTTTCATCATCATCTGTTTGCCCTCCGTTTAACCCACCACAATATCCCCGTCCCGGTAGCCCGGACGGGCCCAGCAAAGAGCGTGCGGACCGGCATATGATGCCATCCTGTTTTCCAGCGCTTCGCGATCCAATCCGGTGAGATGGGCTTCCTCATATTGCTGCGCAATCCGGATATTATCCTGAAGGGGCTCCAGCCCCCAGTGTCCAACCGTTGCACTGGCGACACCGGGTTGGGTCCATGCATACGCAAGAAGTTCCTGAGGAGTGGCTGCCACCCCGACCAGGTCCCTCATGACCTTCATGGCGATGGCACCTACGTTTTTCTTCCTGGCCACCGGGAGGATGGTGCCTGCAAAACCACCATAATTGGTTGCGTTCATAGCGGCCAGGACCACATCAAAATCGAGTTTATCCAGCATATCCCTTCCGTGTTCCGGATCATCCATGCACGAAAATCCAATATTCTTCACAACCCCCGATTCCTTGAAAGAGAGCATGGTTTTGAAGAGTCCGTTCTCAATTTCCGAAACAGGATCGCCGGCTGTGATTCCATGAATCATCAGCAGGTCCAGATAATCGGTCCTGAAGTTTGACAGGCTGCTCTCCAGGGATCTTTTTGCCTCTTCCGGATCACGGGATGAAAGTTTGGTCGAGAGGATGATCTGGTTTCGATAAGGTGACAATACCTCTCCATATCTTTGCTCACTGCTGTCCAGCGATTTCCCGTCACCGGTCTCCCAGAACTTGGAGGCAATGTAGGAGGGAGCGGTCTCAAAAAAGTTAATGCCGCCTTCAACCGCAGTTTCAAGAAGCCTTTCCCATTCCCCGTCGTTGTTCTGGAGAAATTGAGACCCCCCGCCAAAAGCAAGGATGGAAACTTCAAGCCCTGTACGACCCAGTGTCCTCCGTGGAATTTTATGTTTCATCCCAATGGCCCCCGAAACGCTGGAACCTTTAAAGATCCATCCGGATGCAGAGACAAGGGCGGCTGCTTTTGAAGAATCAATGATAAATTTTCTTCTCGATAAGGGTTGCTGGTTTTTCATTTTACGGGTGGTTTATCAGGTTTGATTTGCCCAGTTTATCCAGGAGGCCGACGGACCATTGATAGGATTCCGGAATCTCCCCCATCAATTGAATATTCGCGGGCATGAGCAGGGCGGGGAGCTGATAGAGATCTGTAACCCTCAGACAGTTCAGCATTTCAATGGCGGGGCCACGCCCATCGGGCCGGCTGGCACTATCCTGGCTGGCAGGGGGATCTTTCAGAACCAGGGTGTTACACTCTCCATCGAGCAGTGCTGCATACATGGCCACTACGGTCATCTCATCACGGGCAGCAATCCCGATTTTCCCGGGATCAATGCCCTCCAGCGTACGACAGTATTCAATGGTTCGCAACAGATCGTAAACCTGCATGGAGGCGATGGTTCTGCCAGTCCAGGCAGAAGCACGGCGCACATGCCACTGCAGCGCAGGATCCCATCCGTTCTCTCCGACTCCCCTCACTTCAAGAAAGGCAATGTTCCACTCCTGATCCAGGTCCGAAACGAAATTTTCAGATTCCCAGCGATCCTCGTCGTAACTGCGCAGCACGATCATCAGGGGTTTTTTAGTGGAGGGATCATTTCTCCAGCGGAAATCGACTTTTAACCGCCAACCCTTCTCAGAGATAAAACTATAGATATCCCAGCCATACGCAGCCCCGTCGAGCGAACGAAATTCATGCCTGGGATCAAACGGCGCACCTTCATTGGGAAATGCCCCAAAAGTTCTGGTTTTCAGAAATAATTTTACCGAATCCCGAAAAGCAACCAGTCCCTGTTGATCAGAAATCACAGGATCGCCATGCAGTTTCACAAATGAATCCTGGATGCGGGTCGTGATGTCCCCTGCAGGAATACCTTCCGTGTAAACCCTTAACTGATCCTCTGATAACTGTCTTTCGGCTGTTTCATCAATATCCCCGGTCTCCCCGGGGGGAACCTCCTGATCCATCAGGTGTTTCATGAAAAAAGAGTGGATTTCCTGTCGTGATATCGTGTGATAGGAGTGACCTCCGGGCGATTCCACCAGGGAGATATTTTCCGGGACCCCATAGAGATCATACATTTTCGTGATGTCGTTTGTCAGTTCACGAACCGATTCGATGGTATTCAGTCCGTCACGGTCGGCCTGTGCGATCAGGAGTGGCCTGGGTGCGATCAATGCCCCGATATCCATGAAATCCCACCGGTAAGTGTTAATGGGCATCATGCAGTCACAATGACCATCAATGGTGCGTGTGCCAATTTGGGCCTTCAGGTTACTGGCGCCACATACCGGGGCCACGGCCTTGATGCGCGGATCTGCCGCTGCGATGTACCAGCTTTGTGATCCACCCCCGGAGATGCCGGTAACACCCAGTTTGTCGGGATTTACCTCGGGCCTTTCTGAAAGGAGGTCCAGGCCGCGTATGGCATTCCATAGTTCCACTCCGCCCGGGTTATAGCCCCTGCTGTACCAGTGGAACCAACCTTTTGAATAGCAACCATGATGATCGCCGCAAACCTCTCCCATCTGGATGGTTTCGATAACCAGGCAGACAAACCCAAGCTGGGCAAACTTCCTGGGATAGGGCTGATATCTGACTTTCTGTGTCGGAGAGTGGCCGCAGACATAGAGGATGGCAGGTCCGGGTTCCTCCATTTGATCGGGGATGTATAGATTGGCGGGCACAAAAAGTCCGGGAAGCGATTCATAATAGAGTTTCTCGATACGGAAACCCTCTTCCTGGATGGTACCCATATACCGGATGTTCAGATCCGGCCTGGCGCCTTCGACCGGCAGATCCTGAAGGCCCATCATTTCCAGAAATTCACTATAGCGCTTTGGACGTTGTTGTTCCCAGTCTGTCACCGAGCTGACCCCTGAAAGGGAAGCATTCGTAATCTCCTCTGCCGCTGCGGACAAATACAGGCGGATATTGTTGGGTTCTTCATACTCCTGTATGGTGGGGCTATGGCAGGAAGATAGGGCCAGGGCCAGGATGCACGAAGAGGAGAGGACCCGGAATATTTTCATATCTGGCATGATTTTCATATTTCAGCTGCTTTTTAAAAGAAAACAGCCCATAAAGTCTATTCTTTATGAGCTGCTTTCTGCAATGGATTCTGTTGAATTAGATTCGCATGTAAATCAACTCTTTACTGAATATTATACCCACGGTGCATCCTGGGTGGGAATCGGATCCGGGTGTGGATGAGGTCCGATGGGGTTGGCATCCCACCACATCTTAATCAGCATTTCATCCTTTCCGCCGATACGTTCCAGTGCCTCATCGTAATTGGCACCATTCAGCTCCTCCTCTGCATCGGGCCACATAAACCTTCTTGGTGAAACACCCTGCAGGTCGTCTCCGTCATGCCCCACCTGTACCCTCGGGTAGCCGGTCCGCCTGTATTCGGTCCATCCTTCAAAGGTCTGGGTAGGGTACAATCCGGCAATTTTCTGGTTAATGATCATCTCCAGTTGTTGCTCCTGTGAACCTGTAAGGGTCATTACGGGTGAGGTCGTAAGAAATTCTGCTGCATCTTCCAGGGTGACGGAATGGGAGGCGGCATAATCCGCAACCTGTTCGGGCGTCCAGTCAGGCTTGTAAAGCTTGAACATTTCTTCCAGTTGCGGGGTGGTAATGTCGTGCCATCTCACTGCGTATTTTAATGCTTCAGCAACTCCCTTTGCATAAAGATCCTGTACATCACCGGTTTTGATACTGAATAAGGCAGCCTCGGCCAGTGCAAAATAGACCTCCTGAGAACTGATGATCGGCTGGGGCCATACCGGTGCATACATGTGCAAGGACCAGCGTGAAGAAGATTCGGCACCCCAGGGGTATTTTTCTTCCACCGGAACATCTCCCAGCAGCGGATGCCCCCTGTATCCGAAGAATTCAACATCTTCGTATCCTGCCGTACCCGGCCATTCAGCTGCAGCCGTATCGGCGAATAGTCTCAGCCTGGGATCACCATTCAGCTGCCATATATCCACCATTGTTTTGGTGGCCAGTCGCTTGGTCAGACTAGTTCCAACGTTGGCCAGTCCGGAGTACTGGGCATTGTAGTTTGGATTGGTGTTTTGAATAAAATCATTTGCAGTCATTACAAACGCATTGTCCTCTGCACTGGTGATCAGGTTGGATTCATTCAGGTCACTCATATTGGATGTGGCCATGGCCGGATCTACATAACGGACATTCAGTGCCAGGCGGAGGCGGAGCGAGTTGGCCATTTTTCTCCATTTCACAACGTCTCCTCCATAAATAATATCGGCTGAGGTAAAGCTCTCATTGCCTTCATCCAATTGTGCTGCGGCCTCCTTCAACTCTTTAAACAGGTCCTCGTAAATGCTTTTTTGAGTGTCATATTTTGGCGCGTAAACCACCTCTTCCTGGGGCAGGCACGACTCAAAATAGGGGACATCGCCATAAGCATCTGTAAGCCTGGAAAAAAAGTAAGCCTTCAGGATCCTTGCAATCGCAATCCGGTTAGCATTTTCACTGGTTCCACTCTCGGCATCCTTGTTTTCAAGGATTCGGATCAGATCCGCCAGGTTCCTGGCATAAGTGCTGTATACACTGTTCCAGATGCCCGTGTTGGCCTCCTGGTGAAAAGGAAGATTGGCATCAGAAACCGACATACCGGGCCAGTTGCCGTCCGTTCCCGCTCCGCTGGAGGCGCCGATTATAAAAGCCTGGTGCTCAACATAGGTGAGTAAAAGGTCTGTGTTTAACACATCCTCCGTGACGAGCGACTTGTTGGTATTCATCTCGTCGAAGTCCTCTGTACAGGAATTAGTCATGAAAATGACCAATGCCAGTACAGCTGTGATTTTGATATATTTTATCAATGATTTCATCTTTTTCCTGTTTTTCATGTTTTATCAAAAATGAACTAGAAGGTGAGTTTCACATTAATCCCCCAGGTCCGTGTAGTCGGCAATGACATCGATTCGATACCTGCGTAACCTGCATCGGTGTTCGGAGCCGATTCGGGGGATATCCCCATATCCTCCATGTGCTCTTCAAAGTACATAAGGTTTCTTCCAATCAGGCTGATGGATATACCTGCAAATGGAGTCTTGTCGAGGGTGGTTGCCTGGAAGTTGTAGCTTAACATCACCTCTCTCAGGCTGATGTAACTGCCATCCAGTACAAACCAGTCGGTGGGTCCGCCCCAGGCCCTGCTGGCCCAATAGGTCTGACCATCCACTGCCTGGGTGTTCTCTTCGTAGCCGGTTACGTTGCCGTTGGCATCAACGATCTCGATAACGCCATCCAGCACCCCGACATAGGGCAACTGATTTCCCTGGTCATCGGTATCCTGAGGCCTTCTGCCCTCTTCGGTAAATTTACCGGTCCCTTTTGCAGTCATCTGGTATTTGGATGAAGATGAAAGTTCTCCACCCTGGACGAAGTCAATCAGGACATTCAGGGAAAATCCCTTGAAAGAGAAGGTATTGTTCAATCCGCCGATCCAATCGGGAGTGATATTACCAAGCACGCTGGATTTGGAATCCCTGGCATAAGCCCCGCTCGCATTCACGATATAACGGCCATCGGGTGATCTGCGGGTTGCATACCCGACAATGTCTCCATAGGGTTCTCCCGGATTGGCATAGATATCATTGGGGTAGTTGGTAGCCAGCCGGTAGGTTTCAATTCCCTCGGCAAGCTCCTCAACCACCGAATGGTTTCTGGCGTAGTTGAAGGTAATATCCCACCTGAAACTGTTCTTCATCTGTACAGGGGTAATATTCAATAAGGCTTCAACTCCCTTGTTGCTGATCTTACCGGCGTTAATGATCACGGTGCTGTATCCGCTGGCCGATGAAATGTCAACCGGAAGGATCTGGTTGGTTGTAAACCCGTTATAATAGGTCAGGTCCAAACCCACCCTGTTTTGAAAGAACCTCAGGTCGGTACCAATCTCCCATGACTCACTTAACTCATTTTTAAGGTTAAACAGTGGAATGGTTCCGTTTTTTGAAGCAAAACCGCGTCCAAGGTAACTGGTGGTATAGGAGTTGTAACCCATCTTGGTCAAATAGGGATCGGAGTCATTACCGACCTGTGCCCAGGATGCCCTTACCTTGCCAAAACTCAGGATTTTCTCGTCCAGGTTAAAGGCATCGGAGAAGACAAAACTAAGACCTACTGAAGGGTAGAAGAAACTGTAATTATCCTGCCCGAGGGCCGAAGACCAGTCATTCCGTCCTGTCACATCCAGGAAGAGGTAGTTTTTATATCCCAACTGGCCATAGAAAAATACCGATTGCGTTTCTTTTTGCCACAGGTAACTGCTGGGACGTAAATCCGAAGCATTGGAAACGTGGTAAACACCTGGTGCCTTGAGGTTACGGGCATCCATATACTGGTTGTCTCTTCTCTGCGTCAGCAGGTTGGCTCCCACAGTAAATGTACCTGAAAAATTGGGTGACAGCTGTTTATTAGCCGTTAACATGGCATCGGCGTTGATGTCCCTGTTATGAAGCATTTCAGTGGTCAGGCGACCCTTATTATTATTGCTTCCAAGGGCACCAACCGGCCAAATTTTTTCACGGTATTCGGTGTAAAAATCTGCTCCCACGCGGCCCATCAGGCTTAACCAGTCGGTAAATTTGACTGTGGCCGATGCATAACCTATCATACGGTCCCTGTAATCGTTGTTCTTAAGCTCATTGACCACGTAATAGGGGTTGTAATTCACCCCCGGCCACCTTCCGTATTCGCCGGTTGTTTCATAATACTCCTGCAGCCAGTCCATGGGGACATACCTTCCCATGGTCACAAATGTTCTGTTCACGTTATCACTGCCCGAACCCATGGCAGGTCTCTGGCTTCCGCTGGTGCGGATATAGTTGAACTTGGAATCGAAGGAAAGCCATTTGGATACCTGCGAGTTGGTCCTTAAGGAGATATTATATTTTTTCACTTCATGATTGGGAACGATCCCCTTGGTTGAAACATTGCCAAGTGAAAGCCTGGTTGAGGTTGTTTCGTTGCCCCCGGAGATCGCGACCGTATTGGAATTGATGACCCCGGTCTCATAGAATTCTGCCACATTATCAACAGGCTCAGGCAGGAGTACCAGCGTTCGCGTATTCTTGTTTTCTGGGTACTCGAAAGGATTCACAATGGTTCTTCGTCCATCGAGAGGCGGTCCCCAGCTATCGCCATGCCATGTGTCCATGGTTTCATAGAGTTCGCCGTCAATTTCCACAAATGAACCGTAGATATTGGTGTCTTCATAACCGGTGGCATATTTATTCTGATAGGTTGGAATCAGGTTGATGGTTTCAATGGAAAGATTGGAATTCACTTCCACTGTAACGCCTTTCCTTTTTTTACCGGATTTGGTAGTAATCAGGATGACCCCGTTGGCTCCCCTGGAACCGTAAAGTGCAGAAGCGTTCGGTCCTTTCAGCACAGTCACCGAAGCCACATCCTCCGGGTTGATATCCCCGATTCCGTCGCCATAGTCGTTGTCGCCCCACATCCCTCCGTCACGGCTTGCATCCTTGGGTTCGTTGATGATAGGAACTCCGTCTATAACATATAGAGGCTGGTTGCTGCCGGTCAGTGAGGAGTTACCCCGGATGGTTACACTGGAGGAACCTCCTGTTCCTGCGGCTGTTTTGGTGACCTGAACCCCTGCCACCTTGGCAGTAAGGTACCCGGTCAGGTTTAATTCACGGGAACCGGTTAATTGTTCTGCATCAAGCTTCTGGGCTGCAAATCCAATCGATTTTTCGCTTCGTTCAATACCCAGGGCAGTAACGACCACCTCCTCCAGGCCAACCGTAGACAATGCCATGTTCACATTGATGATGGTCTGGTTTCCTACGCTGATTCTCTGACTCTCCATGCCCACAAACAGAAACTCAAGTGTGGCCTCTTCGTTTGGGACATTAATAGAATAGGATCCGTCTGCACCGGTAATCGTACCAATGCTTGTACCTACTAACACTACGTTTGCTCCCGGCAATGGTTCACCATCCTCGACGGATGTCACCGTACCTCTGACGACACGGTTTTGAGCCATTATACTGCCTAACAAGGTAAGTAGTAAGATTGCTGTTAAGTAAAGATGCTTTTTCATAAATACAAGGTATTAGACAAGGTTTAGTGTTTGGGTTAATCTCTTCTTTAATGTAATTTGATGTTTTCTAATTAATGATTACGATTCGTTACAGATATTATGAAAATATCTTTTGTTTCATTTTATTAGCAGTAAATATAGAAAATATAATTTCAAAATATAATACAAAGGAAAATATTTACATCAAAAAGCATTTGATTTTGATCTTCTCAATAAGGATTCCATGAAATAGTAGTCCGCATACACCAGGGGGACATCGATCTCGACCCCATGAGGGATGCTGCCCACGCTATGGTTCAGTATGAAATACTGATTCTTCCCTTCAAATGACATATACCCGGGTGAAGAGAGGGAATTGAGAATTTTATGGGCTGCTTTTTCATACTTTTCCCCATTCTCAACTGCATATTGGCTCAATTCAAACAATGCCGAACACATGATCGCTGCTGCAGAGGCATCCCTTGGAATTTCTGTAAAACCGGAGGGGTTATAATTCCATTCCGGTTTTAATCCCGGATCATTCACATTGTAGTCCCAGTATGGAATTTTATCTGAAGGCAGGTTGGGGTGATCAATCAGGAAATCGGCAATATTCCCGGCAAAGGTGAGGTATGTTTCATCCAGCGTGTACCGGTAACATGTCACAAAGCCGTACAGACCCCATGCCTGTCCCCTTGCCCATGCAGACTCATCCACAAGACCCTGGCAGGTTGCTTTGTCCAGTACCTCACCGGTAAGGGTATCATAATCCACCACATGATAGGAGGAGAAGTCATCCCGGTAATGATTCTTCATGGTTGTTGCGGCATGTTGTATGGCAATCTCTGCATAACGCTTGTTCCCGCTAAGCCTGCTTGCCTCAAACAACAGTTCAAGGTTCATCATGTTATCAATGATAACCGGAAAGTACCAATCGGTTGAGCCGTCCCACGCCTGGCGGTAATCCCACGATTCGAGGCTTTTTGCAACAGGATTGTAGCGCTGGATGAGGGATTCGGCTGCCTGTATCAAAACCTTCTCATATGCCTTATTCCCGGTAAGCCTTAAACCATTTCCATAGCTGCAGTTGATCATGAATCCCACATCATGACTTCCGCTCCAGTATTGAATGGTATCGAGGATTTCTGTCCATTTCACGGCTTCTTCCTTCCACTGCTCATCACCGGTTATCTCGTAAATATACCAGAGCGTGCCTGCGAAAAAACCCGAAGTCCAGTCATAAATATCAGTGGTTACCAGGTTTCCATTTTCATCCGTACGCCGGGGTACCCCTGACATACTCACTGTCGCATCCAGGAGGTTGGAGTAACGGTCGGTGATGATTTTCAGTTCAGCCCGGCCGGGTGTTTTTTTCTCTGTATTGCATCCGTAGTAACTCAATGTAAAAAGAAGTGTTGCACTCAGGATGATGTACTTTTTCATATCAATAATATATAGGTTACTGGTTTTTCCAGATGGTTTTACCATATTCAATATAGGCCCTCAAATGTTCCAGGTAGTCTTCCAGTCCGAGTAACTCTTCATCATAGATAAGGTAACTCATGTCGGCCCTCCGGAATGCGAAGTGGCGTGCCCGGTCCTGCTCGTGAAAGAACTCCTTTCCGGGGGTGGAGTATCCCTTGGGCAGCCTGGTCTTTTCCCAAATGGTGACCAGGTTCCGGTACACCTTTTCCCTTTCCGACAGGTTGGTTTCAATGATCGCAACTGCATCACCGAGCGATTTGAAGGTAGCCTCATAACTGATATACCGCTGGTTATGGGCTTCCTTGATGGCACTCTCAAGGGCCGATAGTGCCAGGTAGGTATTTGCGGTATGGCTCACCAGTTCCGCAATGGTGGTGAAAAGCTCAAAGTCGTAAGGATGTTTGATATCTGCAGCCTGGTTGATCCGGATAATTTCCAGGGCGCGTTCCATTTGTCTGAGCTGTTCGCGGGATTCTTCAACTTTTGCCGCATACTCCCGGTTCCAGTATTCATCATACTCCAGGTTGTCGCCCCGGGGCAGATCGGGCAGATGGGTCTTGCCAATATCGCCAAAGTGCCAGACCTGTCGTTCAAAGGATTGGAAATAAAAGTAGCCTCCCCGGTTCAGCAGCGTGAATAGCTCCCTCATATCGGCAGCCTGGTCACCATAGTAGTTCAGGAAGTATGAATCGATGAACTCCTCAAGTCCCGGCTGACTCCCGCTCCATGACCACTCGGCCGAATTGATGAAACTCATCATCCACATCTGGTTATGAATTCCGGCATCATCCCAGGAGGTGTTGATCATGCCTTCAAAAAGACCCGACTTTGCCGTTGAGGTCAAATGATTGTATGACTTTTCCAAACTACCCATGCTGGGATTGCTCCCGTCATTAAATTCAAACAGGTTGGGCACAATCAGGGGTACAACGTCCGGGTTCGGATCATAGGTATAGAGTTCATATCCCAGTGATTTTGCTTCTTTTGCAAATTTAAAATCAGCGGTTTCATAGCCATAACTTTCTGTCAGTACCAGGCCTTTTAAGGGATCGATTCCCTTTGCCGGAGAATCCCCGACGGTCCAGCCCATGGGCCTTTCCCAGCTCATGACTTTCCGGCCCTGTTCCTGCAATGGTTTTCCACCCTTTTTGACAAACAGGTGGTACAATCCGCTTTTCCCGATCTCTTCTGATTTCAGACTGCATTGTTCGCACAACCCCAGCTCGTAGGTTTCATCAGAGCCGATATGAATATACTCCGATCCGGGTGTGGCTTTAATGGCATCCTGCCACAGGTCATTGAGCAATGCATAGGTTCCCTCTTTCAGGGGACAAAACTCCCAGTTGGAGGCGGGGATCTCCCGCAGGTGGCTGTGCTGGGGCCATTTCAGGATATAGCTCACATGGCCAAGCCCCTGCAC
>JAWOHR010000180.1:0-52251 GCA_046485075.1 Bacteroidales bacterium | reverse complement strand
CTGGTAATCCTGCATGTGGCAATCCATACACTCGACCCCTAAAGGTTCAAATGAAAGCAGGGAGGCAGAAGGATGGCAATCCAGGCAATGGGCAGCATAATGAGGACCCTGCAGCGGGAAACGGCTCTGCCGGTGAACATCTGTAATATTTTCGACGATCCATGATTTTGGGGTATGACACCGGTTGCAATCCATGCCTACAGTCTGGTTATGCATATCGGTGTGACAGCGGAAGCAATCCGTTTCTGCCTCTGAGAAAACAAGGGTCGGATGGCAAGCTTTGCAATGGATGGCGTTATGCTGCCCTTCCAGGGGAAGCTGTGTTGTATTGTGATCAAAGGAATAAATCTCATGGTCCAGTTCCCATCCCTTGGGACTGTGGCAAACATTACAGCTTATTTTAAAATCACCCCCGTGGGGTGAATCCTGCCTCATGCCCGCTGTGACCAGGATCAGGATCAGGATTGAAATGCCTAATGACAGGATTCGCATGTGAAGCTCTTTAGTTTGTATTGGGTAAATGTAACCTGCCCGGCAACAACCTTTGGGTGACATTTTATACAGGCCACATTCTGGTGTTTTCCATCAAGTGGAAACTCAGTATTATTATGATTAAACAAACCGGCCGACCAATCGAAATAATCATGACATTTCAGACATCCATTTCCGGTTGATGTTTCAAACTGGTTCTGATGAGCATCCTTATGACATTCTGTACAACTTGAGGATAACAGGGAAAACCGCTGAACAAACAATCCCTGATCAGTGGGCTTGAAATGACATGATTTGCATGTCTGGCGAAGATGAGCTCCTTCCAGGATATATCCTGTTTTCGAATGATCAAAGGCCATTTCGCTCCATCTGTTGCTGTTATGGCAATTCACACACTTAGGTTCCGGATCATACTTGGGATCAAGGAACGACTCATGGATATTCTTATGGCAATCGTTACATTTTATTCCTATTTCCCTGAAGCTCCACTGATCATTCCTTTTATGACACGTGAAACAGGGTGATGCCAGGTGGGCGCCAGCCAGTTTGAAAGGAGTTTCGTTATGCATTTCAATGGTATAACTGGATTGCTCAAATCCCTGGATGGAATGACATTCGGAACAATCGGGAGTTTGCTCATTTTTCACGAATTGCTTTTTATGATAATCTGTATGACAATCCATGCACCTGCCGTATTTAAGGTTGGTAGCATATCCTGTTTTATGGCAACTGGTGCATTCCACCAATCTGTGCTTCCCTTCAAGGGGGTAGTTGGTACGTGAGTGATCGAAGGATTTTATTCCCTTCACCTGATGAAAGGATACCTCGGTATGACATTGGGTGCAATTTTGACCGAATTTATTTTCATGAATATCCTTGTGACAATCCGTACATTTCCTGAAGCTTAGTCCGGTAAATTGTTGCATCTCTTTTCCGTTCTGAATGGACACTTTGTGACATTGCCTGCACTCCACCTGGGTATGTTTCCCACGCAATGGGAATTTTGCTTTCGCATGATCAAATTTTATTGCAGGCTTAAAAGTATCTGAACCATGGCATGAAGCACATTCGGATGAAAGTGTTCCCTGGTGAATATCAGTGTGACATGAATGGCATTTCCGATCCAGTCCCAGGTAGGTTTCAGATTTCGCCTTAAGTTCCTGATCCCTGATGAATTCAGGCTTGTGGCATTTGATGCAGTCAGTCCCTGAATGCGCTCCCTGCAAAGGATAGCCGGTAAGGGTGTGATCGAAATGATCTTTATCGAAACGGATCATCTTAAAATTCTGGCCATGATGATCGCTGTGACATTTGATACACTCTTTCCCCTGAACCTCCACCGAAGAATGATATCCCCTGCCCTCCGATAATCTGATTGCAATCTCCTTGTGACAATCCAGACACTTCTCATTGGAAACCTTCTCTCCCAGTATATGGCATTTGGTGCAGTTTGAAAGGCCTTTCAGATGGGCATGTGGCTGTGAAAGTTCGCCCGGTGAAATCTGTGCACCCAGATGCAACACAAAAAAGAGCTGAATCATGGTGATTCCGGTCATACGCCAATATTTCCGGGTGATCTTTTTCAAAAGATGGTTTCAATTGTGTTTTAATACCGCCTCACCAAATTTTTTGGTGATCTGAATACCGATTTTATTCAAAAATTGCGTTGGCAATTCGCCACCGGCAAATATGTAGATCCGGTCGTTCTTAAGTTTTGATTTCCCGGCCCCGCTTCCATAGGAAATGGCCACCGTATCCCGGTCAATGATCTCCACATTTGTATTAAACCTGACATCAACTTTTCCCTGGCTCATGGCTTGCATAATGAGCTCGCTATTCTTAGGTTTGATACGCGGGAAAGCCTCCTTCCGGTAAGAGAGTGTTACCCGGTTTTGCTCAGATAGCAGCAGGGCCGCCTCCACAGCCGAATCACCACCACCTACAACCACAATGTCTTCATTGCTGATGTTTTCAGGTTCAAGCAATCTGTAGGCCACTTTCTCCATGGTTTCTCCGGGGATATTTAGCTTTCGTGGCGTTCCGCGGCGACCGATGGCCAGTAACACATGTTTGGCAAGGTATTCTTCTCCATTTAAAGTAACAACCTTATGGACATCCTTTACGAACGAGATGGATTCAACTTTGGAGTTTTCCCTGATCACAATGTCATGTTTTTTCAAAGTGGTGGTCCAGAGATGAAGCAGTTCTGTTTTACTGGTTTCAAAAAGTTTAACCTTACCGTGGAGCGGGAGGTCCATGGGTGAGGTCATCACCACTTTTTTCCGGGGAAATGAAAAAACCGTTCCGCCGAGGGAATCCTGTTCCAGCGTCAAAAATTTCAATCCATGTTTCTTCGCGGCAAGCGAAGCCGATATTCCTGCAGGCCCTGCCCCAACCACAATAAGGTCGTAAGTGGCTTTGTGGTTTCTGTCCAACGATTTGACGATATGCTCCACTGCCTGTCTCCCCTGCTCCACAGCATTTTTAATCAATCCCATACCCCCCAGTTCGCCAGCGATGGAAATACCTGGGACATTGGTTTCAAAATTCTGATTTACATGTGGCAAATCCACTCCCCGTTTTTCAGTACCGATACAGAGAGATATGGCCTGGGTGGGACAAGCATGAAAGCAGGCCCCATGACCAATGCATTGAGATGTATTGATGGTGGTTGCCTTTCCGTTTAAGATCCCAAGGATATCTTTTTCAGGACAGGCGATGATACAGGCTCCGGTCATGATACAACTATTTTGATCAACCACAGGGTGTAAAGAGACCGGTTCATGAATACCCTCCTTTTTTGCGTTGGCTATCTTGGCCTCTGTAAGCCTTGAACCCCGCTTCAGCTTTCTCAGGTAAATCAGAACAACGATCAGGCAAAGCAGGATGACCGAGCCATACACAACCAGGTTTTCAATCATTATTTCCATACAAATCAGAACGCCTGTTAAACACGTGTTATTGTAAGTAATAAGACACTTAAAGTTGACCAGGGACTCTATTTACAATCAATATAATTAACAAGGAGTTAGAAAATCCAGGTGTATCCAAAGACAATTGATACTGCAACGTGAATAACCATAATGACCAGCATAATAAGTGCAAACGGCAGATGGGCCACATGCCAGTTTTTGAAAAGATTTTGCATGGCATGCAATCTGTCAATCCTTCGGTTTAATGAAATTTCATTTTTAACCAGGCTGAGTATCTGCAATCGTTGAGTACGGGAAAGCTTGTTGGTTTTCAATATTCGCTTAATGCGGCGAACATCCGAGGGGTCATTCCGGCTTTCGCTGGTAGATTCCACGATGATCTCAAGGATGCTGCTATCAAGTGAATATCTGGAGACAAGAATATCCCTGATGTCTGTTTTCATACCTCTGACTTCATTCAGGCTCAACTCCCTGCCCTCGATGGTCCTTGGTATCCGGATATAAATAAACCTGCCTATCACACCACTTAAAACCACTGCCACCATACTCCAGAAACTGATCGCAACCACTCCTCCTGCTTTAAAGGAAGTATGAAAAAGTACAAGAATGGGACCAAGTGTACAAAGAAAAATATGAAACTCCAGCCAGTGCTTCAATTTGCCCAACCTGACCAGCGATCTCATCCTTTTCCGCAGCATGTAAATGGATACCCCGGCCACCATAGAAACCGACCCTATTATTCCCATTCCATGACCCAGCAACCCGTTTGGCTTTAGAAGTTCATGATCGGTGTGATAGAATCTCTCTTCCAGACTGGTAGAATAGTATGAATATCCGCTATAAACAATGTAAGTTGATATTGCTATCAATATCAATACCATTGAACCAATATAAATTTTATGCCAGGCTGTTTTCACACGCGTCAAAGTTAATCAGACTTTGGTCTTTCTGGCCCAACCCCAGTAGTGATAGCTGGCAGGCCTCCAGCCCTCCCGGTATCCCTCGGTCATCCCATCAAGTGAGAACCCGGCCTCCTTCAATAACCCGGGTATATCACGGTTCAGGTTGCAACCACCACCAACCCGCCTCCAGAGAGGGTTTAGCAAGTTCTGCAGGCGGGCAAGTGAATGGTCGCGGGCTGCTCCGTGCTCTGCGAAAAGAAATCTGCCGCCTGGTTTAAGCACCCGATGCATTTCCATAAGCGCCTCTTGAACAGGTCCGATGGAGCAAAGGGTGCTGGTGGAAACCACCGTTTGGAAAGTATCATCGTCGAAGGGAATCCGGTCGGCCGATCCGTTGATATAGACCACCTCAAAACCAAGGGTTGAGAGGTCAACCTTCCTCCGGTCCCAGAGTTTCTTCAATGGATCAATGCCGGTTAGCTGTACTACCCTGGAATGGTCATAGAAGGGGAGGTTCATACCCGAACCGATCCCCACTTCCAGTACCCGGCCCAGTGCAAGGGGAATCACCTTTTTTCTTAGCTGCATGCTTGTGGGCCGACTGCAAGCCCAGTCAATGGCCTTGGGCAAAATATATCTGTTGTACATGCTCTATTGAGCCATCAGATCTTTCAGCAGCATCCTTTGACCGTTTTCGCGGATCATCTTCAGATCGGGTTGTGACAGGGTGCTTTTCTTTTTGCCGGTAACCTCAATAATCGTCGTTTCATCGGTTATATCCAGATAGCTGGCCGCATTTTTATTTAGTGTATATGAATATTCAACCAGGTACATGATCCCGTCTACCAGTTCAAAAGCCACATCAATAACGGTGTGGGTGGTGATGACCACATCACTGTTGTATCCCGGAGAAAGGGTTCCCAGGTCAAAATCATCCACGATATTCTGCCCATCGTAGAAAAATGTCCACGAGTTGTAAAGTGTAACACTGGATGAGTTCTTCAGATAGTAGGAGGTTAATCCTATTGTTTTGGTTATCCTGTTCTCACCTCCCCTCCCCTTGGCAACCAGGGTGACGTTGGGGTTGAGCCAGTTATAAAATGCGTGTTCCGGATGCTCTTCGGTAGAGGAAGAACCATCTCCGAAATCCCATTGGAATTTATCTGCTTCGGTCGACAGGTTGGTGAAGGTAACATCGGCAGGTGCCATGTTATCCACATATGAGTATTCGAAGTTGGCAACAGGGTCTTTATAACAGCCTTGCATAAGGGCCACAACAGCGAGGATCATGAATAGGCGGAAGGGTTTCATAGACTGGCTGAATTAGGTTTAACAATGGTCAAAGTACAAAATCATTTTCAGTTAAAAAAAACTTTTGTCCAGCTCATGCCTGCGGTTTCGGGCAACTTTCAGTTCAATCTCCGGATCACCCTTCAGGCGGCAGGTGCCTGCCTTGTGATCGACACGGATCAGATAGTTGAGGTTGATCATGCCTGAACGACTGATTCGGAAAAAGTTCCCCGGCGGCAACTGCTCCATGAATTTACCAAGGTTACTGGTTAAAATCTCCTTGCGGCGGTTAACAAGGTACACCTCTGTATAATTCCCGGCGGCACAGCAATGGACCACCTCTTCGGGGTTGATCAGAATAAAACCGGTCCGGGTATTTACCTTGATCCTCGATTCTCTGGCCAGTACCTGCAGGATCTTTCCAAGCTGATGCCTGATGTTGTTCCCCTTCAACTGATCCTTAAAGCGGCTTATGGTTTTCTGCAATTCAGCCAAATCCACCGGCTTAAGAAGATAGTCGAATGCAGAGGACCTGATGGCCTCAATTGCAAACTCCTCATAGGCTGTAACAAAGATAAAACCCGTGTCCAGCCCCTCTTCATGAACCATTCTAACCAATTCAAATCCATTTTTGACCGGCATCTGGATATCCAGAAGGACCAGGTCGGGATGTTTACTGACGATTTGCTCAAAGGCCTCGTCAACTCCTTCGGCACTCCCGGCCAGTTCAACTCCCTTAACGCGTTTCAGCAGTATGAAGAGCAAATCCCTTGCTTCGGGTTCATCATCCACAATCAGGATGGAGATATTCTTTCCGCTCATGCAATATATTTTTCATTAGGGTTATCCGCTTTGAAAGCCAGAATAAAAAGAATGATGGTTACCGAGAGGCAGATCCAGGCCACCAGGTCATAGCTCCCGGTCAGCTCACCTGAAAGGCTGAACATATAGGGTCCCAGCGCCGATCCAATGACCGTAAGACTTAGGGAGGATCCAGATATAGCCCCCAGGTTTTTCAAGCCGTAGAACCGGGGCCAGGTGACTCCGATCAATACCGAGTAGAGCCCCCAGACGATACCGTTCCCTGTGATAATCATCCAGTAGGCCATATACATTCCTCCGAGCATGATAAGGCCAACCACAGTGATCAGCATTCCAACCGCAAAGAGGATCAGCAGGTATTTCAGCCGGATATAATCACTGGCGTAGCTGCAAACAAACTGTATGACTACTGCGATAACAGATGTCGGAACAAAGATTCCAAGTGCCATATCCTTTGTCATTCCCGCCGTCTCAAATACTGAGACCACATGGAAAGTCAGTCCACTGATATAGAGAGACGAAAGGGCGAGACCCAGGGTGAATGCCCAGAAGGCAAGGGTCTGGTGAGCCTCCTTCAGTGTAAAGTCCCTGTCGGGCAAACTTGGCGGACGCCTTCTATTCCTTCCCGGTTTCATCTTCCCGTCGGGTTTCAACCCGCAATCCTCAGGATTATCACGAAAAATGATCAAAACGAAAATGGCGAATATAAGTCCCACCAGAATGGCCAGGAAGAGCCAGGCGCCCCTCCACTCAAGCCGGATAATCACCTGGTTCAGTATTTGTGGTGCTATGGCAAAACCCAGGGCAGTAAAAATCCCCAGAATCGCATTGGCCAATCCCCTCCGCTTGTCAAACCACTTCATCACCATGTTCCTGGATACCATGGTCATCATGCCCTGACCGAAAAAACGGATTCCGAAAAACCCGATGGCCAGCAAAATAAAAGTGATCAAAGCCCGTGAGTTCACCCCATCAGCTACCAGGGCATACACCAACACATCCACACGGGTCAGGTAAAATAATACCACCCCAAGCATCACCCCCGATATAAAAGCCATCACCCGGGCACCATAACGATCATAAAGTTTACCTGCTCTGGTTATGAGCAGTCCTGAAATCAAGGTGCCAACCAGGTAGGCCAGACTCAGGTTGTTACGATTTATGGAGAGATCCTTCAACAGGTTTTCAGTAAAGACTGATACGCCCATGGTCTGACCTGGAATACTCATCAGAACTCCGATGGTACCTGCAACCAGTATGACCCATCCGTAAAAAAATGGAAGCCGGGAAGGAGGAAAGGGTCTGTTACAAGGGTGCTTCATTCCTGACAATTGCAAGGATGGTTTATACCAAAGATAATCTATATAGAATATAAAGTAGCACACGGTGATGCGAGCTTTGATTTAAAGCCTACCTTTACCGCCTGTAATGATCACTAATTGTATTTATATGAAGCCATTAAGAATTGGAGATTTAAAAATTCCTGTCCCCATCATTCAGGGGGGCATGGGTATTGGAATCTCATTATCCAGGCTTGCTTCTGCGGTTGCAAATATGGGAGGAGTGGGGATCATCTCCACCGTGGGGATCGGACTTACCGGGAAACAGACCGGCCAGGGATATAAGAAAAGCAACATTGATGCGATTCGTGAGGAGATCAGAAAAGCACGTGACCTCACTTCAGGGGTGTTGGGTGTAAACATCATGTCGGTGCTCACCAACTTCTCGGATATGGTCCGAACCTCCATTGAGGAGAAGATCGACATCATATTCTCAGGAGCCGGTCTCCCCCTCGACCTGCCCAAATACCTGGTGGAAGGTGCCAAAACAAAGCTTGTGCCCATTGTCTCTTCGGGAAGAGCCGCCAGTATAATCGCGCTGAAGTGGCAACAAAACTATAACTACCTGCCCGATGCTTTTGTGGTGGAAGGACCAAAAGCAGGAGGACACCTGGGTTTCAAGGCTGATGCTTTGCTGGATATTGGAAACAGGTTGGAGAACCTGGTTGATGAGGTGGTGAAGGTGGTACAGGAGATCAAACAAAAATTCAATAAGGATATTCCGGTCATTGCTGCGGGAGGGATATTCACCGGAGGGGACATCAATAATATCATGCAGCGGGGCGCAACCGGTGTGCAGCTTGGTACCCGGTTTATAGCCACGGAGGAGTGTGACGCTTCGATTGAGTTCAAGCAGGCTGTTGTGGATGCCACCGAAGAGGACATCCAGATCATTCAAAGCCCTGTGGGGATGCCCGGTCGTTCCATCTTCAACCGGTTCTTGCAGGAGGCAAAGGACGGGAAGAGAAGACCAGCGGTTTGCAAGAATAACTGTATCCGGTCCTGTAATCCCAAAACCACCCTCTACTGCATCTCCGAAGCACTGCTGGCAGCATTTAAAGGCAATCTGAAAGACGGATTTGCATTTGTAGGTTCCAATGCAGGCAGGATCAAAGAAATTACAACTGTTGAAAGGGTATTCAACGAGTTGCTGGAAGAATATAACCGGGCAGTCTCATACCTGGGCCAGGGCTTCCAGCCAGGTTTTGGCCATAAGCTGGGCACCGGCCATTGAGGGGTGAACCCCATCATGGGTCCAGTAGGCAGGAGGTGCAGATTCAATAGCTTTGGAAAAGGCCTCCTGGAAAGGAACCCAGACAGCACCAAATTCCTGGCTTATCTTCAGAGCAATCTCCTGATAGGGACGAAAAGGCTCCACCCATGATTCATCGACAGCCTGGGTATCGGTCAGGATGAACGGCTGACAAATAATCAGCTTTATATCAGGAAAATGTTCCCTGGTGCGGTTCAGGATGGCACGGTAATCATTTTCATAAACTTCGGGAGTGCCGTCATAATTCCCGTTGCGCAGGTGCCAGTAGTCATTCACACCAATAAGGATGCTCAATATATCGGGCTTCAGTGAAAGACAATCCTTGTCCCAACGCTCATCCAACTGGTAGACCTTGTTCCCACTGATCCCCCGGTTATAAATGGTCAGCTCCTTTTGTGCCAGCGCTTCCAATAGCCACGAAGCAGCCAGGAATGCGTAACCGCCACCAAAAGAGCGACTGTTATTGGGCTGTTCGTTTACCCTGTCTCTTCCGGCATCGGTGATGGAGTCGCCCTGGAACAGGACCACATCGCCGGAAGAAAAATAGTCACCGATCCTGGCAGCCGGGTCTTTGCCCGAACAGGAATTGACAAGCAATGGCAATCCTGCAACAGCGGCGGTACCGATTCCCGCGTTATGAAAAAAATTTCTCCTGGACATCTGTCCGGATTCTTTTACTAAGTTTTTCATGGAGGCTCAGGGTTGTTAAGTGAACTGTAACAATTTAAAGTTAATAATTTTAGACGAATCGATTCGGGTTTACTATCTTCAACCATTATGAAATATCGCAAATTAGCAAAAAACGGTCCCGTTGTTTCCGAGATTGGATTCGGAGCCTGGGCCATCGGAGGCAGCTGGGGTGAGCAAAAAGAATCCGACACTCTTGAAGCTCTGGAAGCGGCACTGGACGGGGGTGTAACCTTTATTGATACCGCAGCCGGTTACGGAAATGGTAAATCGGAACGAATCATTGGTGAGTTTCTGAAGTCCAGGTCCGAAATAGTTACCGTGTGTACCAAAACCCCACCCGTTCCGGGGAAATGGCCTCCTTCCCCATGGTGCAGCATTCATGAGAGGTACCCGGAACGATATCTTCGCCGGAATGTGGAGGAACGTTTAACAAACCTGCAGACCGAAAGTCTGGATGTACTGTTGCTACACACCTGGACCCGGGCCTGGAATGACCATCCGGTAGCCCTGGAGATTCTGCAAAAGATGAAGTCCGAAGGATTGATCAAACAGGTGGGGATCTCCACCCCTGAGCATGATCAGAACTGCGTGATCCAACTGATGCGCGACGGGATGGTTGATGTGGTGCAGGTGATCTACAATATCTTTGAACAGGAACCTGCCGCGCAGATCCTGCCCGTAGCCGGGGATACGGGAACCGGGATCATTGTGAGAGTTGCCTTTGATGAAGGCGTACTTACCGGGAAATATAAAGGAACAGAGACCTTCGGAGCGGACGATTTCAGGCACAACTATTTTGCAGGCGACCGTTTGCAGAGGGGTGTAACCCGAACCGGGAAGATCATGACGGAGTTTCAGGGGAGTCCATACTCAATGCCCGAGCTGGCCCTGAAATTCGCCCTCTCTCCCAAAGAGGTCTCTACGGTAATCCCGGGTATCCGGAACAGGAGCCAGGCCCTTCAAAACACCAAAGTCTCCGAACTTCCCGATCTTGATGAGCATACCCTTACCCGGTTGCGGGAACATGCTTGGAACAGGGGATTCTGGTACGGGGGAAAATAACCCTGATAAATTTCACTCACTAAATATCTCCGGCAGTTCACCCTAAGGATGAACCACTACATACAATAGTCTTGGAAGCCTGTTTGATTTTCTGAGTTTTATCTCTATTTAGCAGCTTTAAAACTAAATGGAGAGTGCTGCAAAAACATACCGGACTCTTGAGGAGGAGGTTCAATCCGTAAAGGAGTTACTGACCCGCCAAACATCAGGTACTGAAGTAAACCTGTCATGGGAGTGCAGGGTTGACCCAAGAGCCGACACCACCATCCTGGTACCCGGAACACTCCTCAGAAGCTTTGTTGAGCACGCCCTCATGACCGATATTTTACATCACCCCGATGGTGGAAAGATTGAAGTTTCAGTTCACCGGACCACCCTTGGAATCCTGGTTATGATCACCGATAACGGTTCGCTGCGTTACCGGGAGTACAGTAAAGATCGCATGATCGGCAACCGCCTGGAGCTGCTTGACCAGGAGATTACTGACTTCAACAATGAACAGAAATACACGGTCAGCTATCAGATCCTCGACATTTCCTATGCCCAACCGGGACAAACGGGCACCCGTGTTCTGATTACCATTGTGATTTAACATTCTGGCATCGCCATCAATATACCGGCATCACTTTCAGGTAACGCATGGAGGAAACCATTTCCGGTGTAAGCGGCTGATTCCCCAGCAGGAGGGTATAATTTCCGATTTCCGGGAGCGACAATCGATCTGTGGCACCCGGCAATGATGAAACATACAACAGCCACTCCATAAACCTGCCGGCCTCCCCGTGATTCATGAACTGAAGAGGATAGTCAACTCCCGATGATGATCTGATCCTGACGGCCTCCCTCTCCCCATGATCAGTTCCCAGGCAATAGAGCACGGGCAGATATTCACCCCTTGTGAAAAGGGGAATCTGTTTACTGATCTTCCCGCTGTAATAGGCCACCCGGTCATCCCACTCCGGGTAACTCTTCCAGCCCGATTGCACATGCCTGTAAATATACTCCATCTCAAGGGTTGCCATGATCTGATCAGGAATTTCCGGGATGCGGGGAACCATCACATCCACAAACCTAAGCTGTATGAGCTGCATTGGAGAATCCTCATCCCCTGCACCATAAACCGGTACGGTTACCCTTTCGGGCAACCCTTCAAAAGCAAGGGAGACATTTGCAACCACGTTGCCTGCCAGATCAATCTCGCGGGTCCCTTCTGCCTCCATCTCCATTCTTTTCGGGGCGATACTCCCATTCAGTTTCAGGTACCTGGATCTGACGGCCTGGTCCTCCCTCCGTCCGGAAGTACTTTTAAAACCGCCATCTATATACTCCGTTGAAACCTCGCCCTTCAGATCAATACTCCTGGAAAAACTCACATCGGCAATTTCAACCTCCCCGTATTCGGTAGTGTACCTGTTCCATCCTGTGAAGGAAAGATTGTACTGCTCCGGAATCTCCAGTCTGAATTTCAGGGATTCGATCCGGTCGGCCGGCGAAAACCTGCTCCTTTTATCTCCGATGACAGCATAGTCCTTCCTTTTGGAGATTGTGAAAACCATGCGCAGGTTGCGGCTGGTAAAGTCCACAACCGGACCGGAGCCATCCATTATGTACTCATAGTTGAGGGCCCCGGTGAACCCCAGGTTATCGGGATAGCGGTCGTTCAGGATCTGGATCAATTGGGTCTGGGCACCTGCGCTCAGATCCCAGAGATTCTTAACCAGGGGATCTTGCCCCGGCTGTTCGAGAACGGCTCCAAACAGCTCCATATCCACCAGGCTATCATCCTCTCCTTTGTATTCGGCCGATTTGAAACGCTTTACCGAAGTGCAGCCTGTAATCATCATGAACAGGAGCAGGATGGTAAAGGGAAGTGACAGTGCTTTCATGGTTTATAGGTGTCTGAATCCTTGTAAACCCTGGCCATCAGGGGAGGATTGGGAACCTCACAGCACACGATACTGATCTCTCTTACCAGTTCATGGGGATGGTACTCCAGGTCGGGGGTACAACTGAATGTCATCCCGTCCCTGTAAAGATCTTCCTCGCTCATGTGGATGCATCTTTCCCTTCCGAGATTTTGGATCACCAGGTAATACATAGGAATTGTGCTTTAGTTTCTTCAGGAATAAAAATAGCAAAACACATCATATGAGTCAAGTAGCCTGAATGGAAGAAAATAATTTGCATTATGAACTTTGGTTCATTATCTTTGTAATGAACTATTGCTCATTATTCATGTCACCCAGGCCATTCAGACTGCGGAAAATAAGTAACCCTCCTGTGATTTCAGGGTTCAAGCCTTACGGTTTAGAAAAAAATGCAACTAAACCCGAAAGTGTATTTCTCCATTTGGAAGAATATGAAGCCTTGCGCTTATGTGATTACGAAATGCTTCATCATCATCAGGCCGCAATTTTAATGGCTGTTTCAAGACCAACCCTTACCCGGATTTATTCAAAGGCCAGGTTGAAAATAGCTGATGCGCTCGTTCATGGTAAACAGATTATTATCCAGGGTGGAAAAATCTATTTTGACAGCGAATGGTATTCCTGCAAATCTTGTGGCTGCTATTTCAACAATCCTGAAAAACAGGAAAAAATAAAAGGATGTCCGTTATGCAGGAGCAGCGACTTTCTTAATTATGAACCTGATCCTGAAGAAAATGACGAGATTTTGACATGCGGAACCCATTTGGTCAGAAAAGGAAACTTGCATAAAAGAAATATTTAATACAACCGAAATGAAAATTGCTATTACAAGTACCGGGAACAGCCTTGAAAGTAAATTGGATCAGCGTTTTGGCCGTTGTGGATACTTTACTGTTTATGATACTGAAACCAAAGGGATAGAATTCTTGCCAAATCCCAATAAAGATGCTCTGGAGGGTGCAGGGCCTGCTTCAGTTCAACTCATTGCATCACGCAATGTTCAGAAGATCATTTCAGGAGAATTCGGTATGAAGATCAAGTCGTTGCTTGATGGTCTGAAAATCCAGATGATTGTTCTGAAACAACCTGAAAAAAGCATCCGTGAAATTATCGATATGTTGAACCATTAATAAATGAAGTAATTATGCCAGGATTTGATCAAAAAGGCCCGGGGGGACAAGGTTCCATGACCGGCCGCAGAATGGGTCGCTGCACAAATTATGGTGCAAATCTGAAAAAAACAGAAGAAACTCCCTCCATGAACCCAGGCGAAAATTCCCCTGAGAATTTCCCGGGGAGAGGGTTTGGTTTTGGTTGGAGGAGAGGAGGAAGAGGCCTGGGCAGGAGAGGGCAAAATCGTTTCAGGGGCGGCTATTAAACAAAATATTCATTCAAAAAAAATATTCTTATGAAAAGAAGAATTGCTATTCCGTTGGAAAACGGAATATTATGCTCGCATTTTGGCCATTGTCAACAATTTGCTATGATTGATGCGGATACAAATCATATTTCAGGGGAACAACTGATTACCCCACCGCCACATGAACCAGGATTACTGCCTGGATGGCTTGCTGAAAAAGGGGTAACTGATGTGATTGCCGGGGGCATGGGACAGAGGGCGATTGACCTGTTCAATCAGCAAAAAATAAATGTCTTTGTAGGGGCACCCATAAAATTGCCCAGGGATCTTGCCAACGAACTACTGAACAATACTTTAACTGCAGGAGCCAACTATTGTGACCATTGAGACAATCTTCAGAGTATCTTATTCAGATACTGACCGCATGGGATTCATGCACCATTCGAATTATTTCAAATATTTTGAAACCGCGCGATGGGAACTTTTCAGAAATATTGGAATACCCTACACGGAAATAGAAGAGGAGGGAATCATCCTGCCTGTGACAGAGTCTGCAGTGAAATATATTTATCCTGCGCTTTACGATCAGGAAATCAGGATTGCCACCCGGATAAAGTCTTTCAGGGGTGCAAGAATTGAATTTGAATGCCGGTCCATCAATGAGGCCGGGGCGTTCATTAATGAAGCATCCATTACAGTTGCCTGCGTCAATAAGCGAACAGGCAAGGCCTGTCTCCCGAGTAAAAAAATGGTAACTACACTGAAAGCACTCATCAATAAGTGACCCGCCCTGACTATGATTAAAATTGCAGTGGCCAGCGGAAAAGGCGGAACCGGGAAAACATTTGTTGCCACAAACCTGTACGATACCCTCGTTAAGAATCAAAGAGATACAGTCCTTGTTGACTGTGATGCAGAAGCCCCCAATGCAGCTGCTTTCTTTGAAACAACACTGATCAAAACCATTGATGTGCAACAGCTGGTGCCTGTGATCAATACCGGAACCTGCACTTTTTGCGGCAGATGTCATGATTATTGTAATTATAACGCCATTTTCATCCTCCCTCCCATGAAGATCATTCAGGTCATCGAAGAACTCTGTCATGGTTGCGGAGCATGCAGTGTTGCCTGCCGGGATGGGGCTATCACAGAAAAACCGGTTTCCCTGGGCATGGTCCATCTATATGCTCACTATGGAAAGCCTTCGATCATTGAAGCACGGATGAATATAGGAGTGATGTCCCCGGTTTCCGTCATAAAGGCAGCGCTAAAACAGATTGACAATCGGCCGGAGATTGCCATACTGGATGCTCCACCCGGCACATCATGTCCTTTTATTCAAACTGTATCCGCAGCCGATTATGTGGTACTGGTCACGGAACCGACACCCTTCGGATTAAGTGATCTGAAACAAAGCGTCGAAACACTCAGAAAAATAAACAAACCATTTGGAGTGATCATTAACCGTGCAGGATTGGGGGATTATAATGTCCAGCAATACCTGTTGAATGAGGGTATCTCTCTTTTGCTGGAAATCCCTTTCAGCAAGGAAATTGCCGGACAATACTCAAACGGGGAAATTGTTTCGGCAACAGATTCAATTTTTACGAAACAACTGAACCGGGTAGTTGAAAATATAATGATACAACATGGAAATAGCAGTCATTAGCGGGAAAGGGGGAACGGGAAAATCGAGCATCAGTGCTGCATTTGCCACACTAAACGGTGAAGTGGTTCTTGCTGATTGTGATGTGGATGCAGCCAATTTATATTTGCTCTTTAATCCTGATCATCAAGAGGAACAGGTATATGTTGCCGGTTATAAAGCGAGGGTCGATGAACTCCTGTGTTCCAAATGTCACCTCTGCCTGGATACCTGCAGGTTTGATGCAATTTCACTCCAAAATGGCCAGATCATCATTAATGAGATCTCATGTGACGGATGCTTCCTCTGTTCGCGGATCTGTCCTGAAAATGCCATTCAAATGGTCCCAAATGATAAAAGCAGGTTGTATTCCGGTTCCTTCAGAAATGGCAAAATGGTTTATGGCAGGCTGGCTCCTGGCGAAGAGAACAGTGGAAAGCTGGTGAATATGGTAAGGGAAAAAGCAAAACAAATCTCCAATGAAAATAATTTGGAAACCATCATACTGGACGGTCCTCCCGGAATTGGCTGTCCTGTTATTTCAACAATAACCGGGGTTGACAAAGTAATCATTGTAACTGAACCTACCATTTCAGGTCTTCACGATCTGGAACGTGCTGCTGAAATTGTGTTGAAATCAAATCGAAACCCCTCTGTTATTATTAATAAATGGGATCTGAATGCTTCAATGACGGAACGAATAGGTGCCTGGTGCAATAAAAAAAACATTCCGGTGGCAGGAATATTGCCTTTTGATAAAAAAATGGTCGAATCAATGGTTCAGAGCAAAACCATTACTGAATTTGATGCGGAAAATGAGATAAGCCTGGAATTAAAAAAAATATGGAACAAAATGATCAGAAGTTAAGGATATCGCCGGTTTTAACCGGTTTGATTCTGAAATGATCATAGAAAACAGTTAATGCCGGAAGTTCAGTACAGTGAGATGGGAATATATGCTGAACCTGATTAGCTTTGAGATACCTGACAGTCTCTTCCAGCTGGAGGTTTATCTCTTTCATATGAAAACCTCCAATTATTCCGTATATCTTGTCGCACCCGGTAATGCTTCTGGCATGCTCAAGTGTGTTGACAATACCTGCATGTCCACACCCCGTAATAACAAATAAACCTTCCGGCAATACCATTGCCAGGGCACTGTCATCCGGAATATTATCCGAAGTGCCATCCTCAAAAACAAAGGATGTGCTTTGCAATTCAAAATCTGTCAACCTTGGAATCTCTCCCAGAAACCAGATCCTGTCTGTGATTTGAAAAGGCCCGGCAGAGGTAATCACATTAAAATTCAAAGAAATTTCATCCCTTGTTTTTTTTAATCCAATGTATGTATGGTCTGTTTTACGGTATCGCTTTTCAAAACATCCGGGATGGCACAGGAGGTTGAACCCGGAAAGAAAACCCAGGCCATCGCCATGGTCAAAATGTCCATGACTCAGGATGACCATATCAATAGTGTCCAATTTTATATGGAGGGTTCGGGCATTATTAAGAAAAATATCGCTCTGACCCGTGTCAAAAAGAATGATCCTGCCATCAAATTCAATCAAGTACGACAAACCATGCTCAGCCAGGGTATTTGACCCTGCACAATTTTCGGTTAAGATTGATATTTTCATAAATTTCAAGTCTGAATTTACAAAATTTTTTATGAACCAGGGTTCATAATTTGAATGATATTTGCTATATTTATAAGGCTTGTTAACCTAATCAATCAATTATCATGGAAGAAAAAACTTATGCAATGCCGCGTATTGGCGACAAAGCTCCTGAATTTAAAGCTGTTACAACACAAGGCGATATTAATTTCCCCGGAGACTACAAAGGCAGCTGGGTAATATTGTTCAGCCATCCTGCTGATTTTACCCCCGTTTGCACCTCTGAATTCATGACTTTTGCCAGCATGGAAAAACAGTTTAACGAAGCAAATTGCAAGCTCGTTGGCTTATCAGTAGATGGCCTTTACAGCCATATTGCCTGGCTGCGTACCATTAAGGAGAAGATTGAATACAAGGGCATGAAGAATGTGGAGGTTACCTTCCCGCTGATCGAAGATATAACCATGGAAGTGGCAAAAGCATATGGAATGCTTCAACCGGGGGAAAGCTCAACAAAAGCTGTCAGAGCAGTGTTCTTCATTGATCCCGCAGGTATCATTCGCACTATTATTTATTACCCCTTAAGTCTTGGTCGTAACTTTGACGAACTTTACAGAGTCATTATCGGATTACAAACGGCTGATGCATTCTCAGTTGCACTTCCTGCTGACTGGAGGCCGGGAGATGATGTGATCATACCAACTGCAGGATCTTGCGGAGTAGCCAAAGAACGCATGGAAAAGAAAGAGGAAATGCATTGCTACGACTGGTTCTTCTGCACTAAAAAGCTTGATAAGGAGAAAGTGCTGAAAACGGTATTAAGAAAATAGCCACTTTTTTTTATATGGCACGACCGCAGAAATCAAGAAATGTCTCTCATCCGCCAAAAATGAAGGGATTCAGGCCTTTTGGCATGCAATCCTGTGTAAAGGAATCCATAAAGCTGAAATTTGAGGAATACGAGAGTTTCAGGCTTGTCAACTTCAATATGCTTCACCAGGATGTGGCTGCCAGGCAAATGAAGATATCCCGCCCCACCTTTACACGGATTTATAATAAAGCGTTAAAGCTGATTGCAAAATCATTTGTGGAAGGCAGGACTATTGAAATAGAAGGGGGAAACTATCAATTTGACAAAGAGTGGTATCGATGCAGGAAATGTTATAAACTGATTCAGGGGATTGAAAATCATTCTAAATGCAATGATTGTATTGCCTATGGAGTGAGCGAACTGATAAAGCTTAATTGATTATCCCGGAAGTCACTCCTAAACCAAACAGTGCAAAATCATACTTTACAGGATCATTTTTATCTAATCCCCGCAAAACTTGATCTAATTCTGACACTGCTTTGGCATCGTTTTGTTTACGACTCAGGATCCCAAGTTTTCTTGCCACATTGCCTGTATGAACATCAATCGGACAAGAAAGAATCGAAGGGGAAATCGATCGCCATATTCCGAAATCGACGCCCCGTTTGTCGATTCGAACCATCCACCTCAGGAACAAATTTACCCTTTTTGCGGCCGAACCCTTGAAGGGATCAGAAACATGCTTTTCTGTTCTTTTTTCATGAGGGAGTTCAAAGAAGATCTTATGAAATTCATGGATTGCGGGCTGAAGTGAAACTGCCGTCTGGTGTGAAGTGAAGATATTTTCAAGTCCACCCTTGTACCTGTAAATGTTTTGGAGGGACTTCAGGAAGAAAATCAAATCGGCAGAATTGAAGGTGCGGTGAACAAACCCGCTTATTCCTTCAAAGTCGGATGGTTTAGAGTTCATTATGAAATCGTATGGAGAATTATCCATTATCTCCATCATACGGCTGGCGTTCCGGAGAATCATAGTCCTGTTACCCCAGGCGATTGTCGCGGTAAGAAAACCGGCTATTTCTATATCCTGCTTTTTCGAAAATTGGTGGGGTATACTGATCGGATCAGACTCAATGAAAGAAGGCCGGTTATACAATTCAACCTTTTCATCAAGGAACGCTTTCAGCTTACCAAAATCCATTACACGATCTTATCTAATTCCCGCCCGATTCGATGAACGAGATAAAATGGCAGGTTCAGAAGAGTAAATTCCTTACCTGAAGTGGTTTTGGCTTTCTGCAGTAAATACTCGCCCTGATAGACTCGCACAGCAAATGTGTGTGGTGCAATTTCCATGAACTGATGGAGCGATCGCAGCTTGCCAATACTTCCCGACTTAACCTCTATGGGAATGAGTTTACCTTTATAAGGAAAAATGTAGTCTACTTCAGCGCTGGCATCCGTTTTTTCACGAGTCCAGAAATAAAGATCATTACTTATGGAAAAACCTGTTGCGAGCAATTCCTGCCCAACAATATGTTCAGCTATAATGCCCAGATGTGTTTCGTTTATATCATCGTTAAACACAAGTTCGCCCATGATTTTTAGCGCGTGGTTTATCAATCCTGTATCGACTATGTGCAACCGGGGCTTTCGGCCCAGGTTTGGTTTTATGGGCATTTTTGCCGATGTACATGGATATATCAGTTTTATTAGCATTGATTTTTCAACCATCCGAAAAGCTTCCCTCATTTCACGGGAACGATAATCCGATTTGCCAAATTTTTCAAAAGTAACCTTTGTACCACCTTCCCTGAAAATATTTGCAATAACATGCTGAACATATTGAACCTGTGATGATGAAGCCGCATATTTGTCAACATCATCGGAATAGGATTGAATAAGGCTGCTAAATACCCCATCAAGCATAGTAATATCATTTTTTTGCGCATAAAGGTTAACCACTTCGGGCATTCCGCCAATGGTGGCATACTTTTTAAACCAGGAGAGTAACTGCGAATGTAAAAATCGGGGAACATCTGGTTTTTCGAGCATTTCTGTCAATTGACTGTTCCCGATAGCAAACAGAAACTCCCTGAATGAACAAGGACGCATTGCCATATATTCAACGCGGCCCACAGGGAACGAGATCTTTTTATCTGTTATGCTTTCGAGTAAGGACCCGGCAGTTATTACATACAAGTCGTTCGCTTCTTCGTAAAAATACCGCAACAATGCCACAGCTTTTGGAGAGTTCTGGATCTCATCAATAAAAATAAGGGTTCTTCCTCCGGCACGTTTTTTACCTGCAAATATGAATAAGGAAGTAAGCAAATCAGAAAAAGGGTATTCTTTTTCAAAGATGACCCTGTCACTTGGTTTCTCCAGGTTCAAACTGATATACTGGTCAAAATCTTTTGAGAACATTTCAATGGCTGTGGTTTTTCCCACCTGCCGTGCACCCCTCAATACCAATGGTTTGCGGTTTGATTTTTCCGCCCATTTTTGTAATTCCAGTAAAATATCCCTTCTGAACACTAAATTGACATTGTTGGTTTGAGAAGCAAATATAATTATTAATGTAATAGATTGAGGGCAATTTATCGAATAAATTGTAATACTTTGAGGGTATTTATTTATAAAAGTTGTAACAGATTGGGACTTACCTCAGCTTCTCCCGCTAATGATTCACCCATTCAACGATTTTTGCAAAGATCTCATTCCGGTTGAGTTCATTGAAATTCTCATGGTAATTTTCCGGGTAATAGAGTTCGGTTACCAGTCCGGGTTTAATCAGGCTTACCAGGGACCTCGTGGAGGCCGAATCAGCCACCTTATCAGCCCCTGCCACGATGATCAGTATGGGGTGTTTCCATCGGGCAATGTTTCCGGGAACCCATGCCTGGGCCTTCAGAAGTTCACCGGCAAACCTGGCCGAAGCATGGGTGGCCATAATCCCGTCGGCTTCGTCCTTCCGGTGACGCTCATAAATTGCCTGATCGCGGGTTACATTAGGTAGTAAATCTTCGATGGGAACTGTCATTTTCGGCGCAAGGACCGAAAGCACACCGGCCAGTTTCATCATGATGGCAGGAGTCTTGATTGCATTTACATAGTAGGGTGATGAAACTATGAAACCCCTGATCAGGGGATCCTCATCCAGCCGTTCGATTCCGTAGTGGGTAACGATGAGTCCGCCCATGGAGTGGGCAAGGATATAGATGGGAAGCGCCGGGTAGTTTTCCTTCACCCAGGAAACCATCAGATCAAGGTCGTCGAGGAAAACTTTGAACCGGGAGATGATTACCTTGGTGGGGTGATCGGGCCCATGATGGTCGTGCCCCTGCTGATCGAGCGCAACAGTTGCAATGCCGTGCTCCTTAAAATAGAGGGCAGGCAGGCCATAGTTACCCCCGTGGTCCATTCCACCGTGCACGGTCAGGAAAACCATTGTCGGTGCCTCGGGTTCCCAGATGTGGATGCTGCGCTTCTTCCCATCGTTGCAGAGAAGCTTCTCAATGCGGCTTTCAGAAAATCTCATATGAATAGTTCTCCCACCATATATGTTACCGCCCTGCCGGCGATCTTGATGCGCTCTCCCAGATCTTCACATATCAGTTCCCCTCCCCTGGCCGAAACCTGGAGGGCCTTCAGTTTCTTTCTTCCAAGGGTGGCCGACCAGTAAGGAGTGAGTGTGGTATGCGCCGATCCGGTAACCGGGTCCTCGTTAATCCCGGTCTGCGGAGCAAAAAAACGGGAAACAAAATCCACATCCACACCGGGAGCGGTAACGATCACACCCCTTCCTCCCATCTCTGCAAGAAGTTTAAAATCGGGTTTCATCCTCTCAACCTCCGACCGGCCTGCAAAAACAAACATGAAATCGGTCTTCCCCTTGTAGGCCTTGACAGGGGAAGCGTGGAGTGTCTTTACAACATCGTACGGGATCCTGATCTCTTCCACAGTATCGGCAGGGAAATCGAGGACCAGTCCCTCATCTGTTTTCTCCACCATCAATGCACCACTGTGTGGTGAATGGAACTCAATCACCCTCTTACTGTAACCAAGGTGCTCGAACAAAACATGTGCAGTGGCCAGTGTTGCATGTCCGCATAGCTCCACCTCAATCTCAGGGGTGAACCAACGAATGGTGTATTTCCCATTTTCCAACACACAAAAAGCCGTCTCTGAAAGTCTGTTTTCGCTGGCGATCTGTTGCATGGTTTTATCCGAAAGCCAATGATCCTGGATGCATACAGCTGCCGGATTTCCTCCAAACAACCTGGAAGTAAATGCATCTACCTGGTAAATCTTCTGTCCCATCTTCAAGCAGTTTATAGTTTAATCTATTGGTAAAACTGACAGAGCATCAATTTAAGAATTTAACAAAGAACTGCACAACGTTGTTATAATATTTTATCTTTAACTGCACATTCAGGCTTATGAAAAAAACCATTCACCTATTTGCCCTTCTTTCGCTTATCATCGGCTTAAGCAGCTGCGCTCCCGACCGTAAAAAGGAGGTGAAAAGCCAGGAAGAGACCACTTCAATGGTCCGGAAATACAACGACGACGGCACGCTTTCCAGCATAAATCCGGTAGATGAGCAAGGGTATGTGGACGGGGTAAAAATCAACTATTACGAGGATGGAAAAACCATCCACTCAAGGGTTACTTTCGAACATGGCCGCAAGCACGGACCCGCCATCTGGTACTATAAAAACGGACAGGTGCATGAGCATACCTCCTATTACTTTGGACGTAAACAGGGGCTTACCAAAAAGTACTACCCGACAGGAGAACTGATGGAAGAACTTACCTATGAGCAGGGAGAGGTTCAGCCGGGTGCCAGGAAATTCGACAGGCAGGGAAAGGAGATGAATTAACTACCTTTTCAGCAGCTCATAGTTTTTGAACTCCCCCAGCCGGTGACCGAAAAGGATATTTTTTTCAATCCATGAAATCACCTTGTATTTGGGATGATCATGCTTGGCTTTGACCGGGTTCAGGCTTTGGGCCGGACCACTCGTTCGAAGTTGATCGCTCCAGTGAAAATCGGCGATCCACTCTTTCATCACTGCCGGATGGGTTCCCTTGTACCGGGTCAGTTTAGAGATATTCCCGTAATCGTATATCCGGTCGTATTTATGTTCCGCAATCTGCTTTTCAATCTTTGCGCGGCCCTGGTGGTTCATGCTGAACACTTTTATTTTATTCTGCATGACCCTTGGGGGGCGAACCCACCCGTAGTGAAAAATCTCCGCGTCCACCCCGGCCACCTTCAGTTTATAAGTTCCCTCCTGCTGACGATAGTTGACTCCCTGGAAACCGGGAATTCTCCGGAACGACTGGGCTGACTCCCAGGAGTGTATATCGGGGAGGTTACGGACGATCCGTATCTCTCTCCGGTACCAGCAGTGTGTATCCTGAATATGCTCATAATCTCCCCAGAAATGGCGGTACCGGAAGAGTAGACCTTCCACCTCCTCGTCATCCAGCAGCTCCAGGCAGCGCGACCTGATGTTCTGAAGGTCCTTTTCGTGCACCACTTCGTCGCTCTGCAGGTAGAAGAGCCAGTCGCCCGAACATGCCTTCATGGCCAGATCGGTCTGGTGTGCATGCTCCATGCCGCGGGGGTATTTCTCAATGTCCCACACCGTATCGATGATCCTGATCCTGGGGTCTCCGATGGCCACGATTTCTGCCCGGGTCGTATCATCCTCGTCCGAATCGCCAAGTGCCACAACGAACTCATCCACCAGCGGAAGGATCGACTCGATGGCTGGCCGCATGGGGTAGTAAAGTTTATGGGCATTTTTGCCCATGGAGAATCCGCTGATTTTCATAGGCGGTTAAAACATTTGCATGTTGTGAAGTTTCTTGTAGAGCCCATCCTTTTTCTTAATGAGTTCATGGTGTGTGCCCCGCTCTACGATCTCACCCTCATCGATGACCAGGATCTGGTCGGCATGTTTGATGGTGGATAGTCTGTGGGCTATCACAATGGAGGTACGGTTCTTCATCAGGTTGATGATCGCCTCCTGTACCAGCCGCTCCGATTCGGTATCCAGTGCCGAAGTGGCTTCATCAAGGATCAGAATGGGAGGATTGGCCATTACCGCCCGGGCAATGCTTATCCGCTGTTTCTGTCCCCCGCTGAGTTTACCTCCACCCTCTCCCACTCCTGCCTCATAGCCCCCTTCGGTTTCAATAATAAATTCGTGTGCATTGGCCACCTTTGCAGCATTAATAATATCCTCATCCTTTGGCACTTCCTGTATCCCGAATGCGATATTATTTTTAAATGAATCGTTAAAGAGGATCGATTGCTGACTCACGATTCCCATCATTCTGCGCAATGGTTTCATGGCATAATCGGAAACTGCAATGCCGTCGATGAGCACCTCCCCCTCGTCGACATCCATAAACCTTGGCAACAGGTCGACCAGGGTTGATTTCCCCGATCCGGATTTCCCAACCAGGGCAACGGTCTCTCCCTTTTTCATGGTGAAGGAAACATTCTTCAACACATACTCCTTGTCATATTTGAATGAAACGTTTCGGTACTCAATCGAATCTTTGAACTGGTCCTTGTTCAATGCACCGGCTTTCTCCTCTATCTTCTGATCGGCATTGAGCAGCTGATCTATCCTGTCCACCGAGGCCAGTCCCCTCTGAATACCGAACCAGGCCGTTGTGAAATTCTTTGCAGGTACAATAATCTGACTGAAAACGATGAGAAAAAAGATCAGGGTCTCGCCGGTAAGTCCACCCTTTCCCGCCAGCACCATGGATCCTCCATAGGCCATGATCATCATCAGGACAATGGTTGCCATAAATTCACTGATAGGGCTGGCCAGGTATCGGCGGCGAAATACCCACTTGAAGAGCTTTGCGTAGCGCTGGTTGGTCTCCTCAAACTTCCGGGTCATCCGCTCTTCTCCATTAAAAGCCTTGATGATCCTCAGGCCTGAAAGCGTCTCTTCAATCTGTGCCATCAACTCTCCCAATCGCTGTTGCCCTTTGAATGAGGTCCCCCGAAGTTTACGCCCGATACGCCCGATCAGGATGCCTGCCAGCGGAAACAGTACCAGCACAAAAATGGTGAGGTTTAAACTGATGGAGAAGAGAAAGACCAGGTATACAATGATGGTGATGGGGTCCCTGAAAATCATCTGAAGGGAGCTGATAATGGAGACCTCCACCTCCTGAACATCGTTGGATATCCTGGCAATCACATCCCCTTTTCTCGCCTCGGAGTAATAGGAGAGGGGGAGTTTAAGTACTTTTTGATAGATTTCGTTGCGCATGTCCCTCATCACATAGGCCCGGATGGGCGCCAGTACATGATTTGCAGCGTACAGGAAACTGTTTTTCAGAAAACTGAAGACCACCACAAGGACACTCACCAGGATCAGGGCGCCGGATTCGCCATGGTCTAACATGATTTTACTCATGTAGTAATTGAGGGTGTGAAGGAAATAGTCGGTGCTTAGCTGAAAATCTGCCGGTTCTGTCACCAGGGTTTGATTCTCAAAAAGGACCCTCAGGAAGGGGATCACCATGGCGAAGGAAAAGAGGGTAAAAAATGCGCCCAGAATATTGTAGATAATATTCTGAGCCACCCTTCCCTTGTAAGGAATCAGGTAAATCAGCAGTCGTAAAAATCTTCTCATTAGTTTCCCTCCGGTATTGAAACGAAAGTATCTATAATCCTGTATAATTCCAGGGTGTTATTTTCAACAGCTCCTTCTTCACATCTTCACTTACAGATAATTCGTTTATGAAACTCCTGATGGTCTCCTGTGTTACGGCTTCATTGGTCCGGGTCAGATCCAGCAGGGCCTCATAAGGATTGGGATAGTTTTCGCGCCGAAGGATCGACTGGATTGCCTCGGCAACAACGGGCCAGTGCCTCTCCAGGTCGGCCCGAATGGCTGTTTCGTTCACAATCAGTTTGCCAAGCCCCCTGATCATGGAGTGCATGGCAATAATGGTATGCCCCAGCGGAACACCCAGGTTCCTCAACACGGTCGAGTCGGTCAGATCGCGCTGCAGCCTTGATACCGGCAGTTTTGAGGCCAGGTGGGAAAAAACCGCGTTGGCCATTCCCAGGTTCCCCTCAGCATTTTCAAAATCGATGGGATTCACCTTATGTGGCATGGCCGACGACCCAATCTCCCCCTTTTTAATCTTCTGTTTAAAGTACTCCATGGAGATGTAGGTCCACATGTCACGTGCCAGGTCCACCAGAATGGTATTGATCCGCTGGAAGGCATGAAACATGGCTGCCAGGTTGTCATAATGCTCAATCTGGGTGGTTGGCCATGACCGCTTTAATCCCAGTACCTCCCCCACAAAGCGCTCCCCGAAACCAAACCAATCCATATCCGGGTAGGTCACCACATGTGCATTCATATTGCCGGTAGCTCCCCCGAATTTGGCGGGGACGGGAATTTCTTCCAGCTGTTCCAGTTGAACATCCAGCCGCTCAATGAAAACCCTGATCTCCTTTCCCAGCCTGGTAGGAGAGGCCGGCTGACCATGGGTGTGTGCCAGCATGGCAATATCCTCCCACTCTGTTGCCAGCTTCTCAAGCACTCCGGTCAGTTCATCAAGCAAAGGATAATAAACCGTTTTCAGGGCATCCTTTAACGACAGCGGAGTGGCTGTATTGTTGATATCCTGGGAGGTCAGCCCGAAATGGATAAACTCCTTGTGAGCCTCCATCCCCAGTGATTCGAACTGCTCCTTTAAAAAATACTCCACCGCCTTTACATCATGGTTGGTAACCTTCTCTATATCTTTTACCTTCTGAGCATCCTCCAGGGAAAATGACCTGTAGATATCCCTGAGTCTGGGGAATAGGGCTGATGGAACACCCTTCAGCCCAGGAATTCCTGATTCACAGAGCGCTATGAAATACTCCACCTCCACCTCCACCCGGTATTTGATGAGTCCGTATTCCGAGAAGAAACCGGAGAGCGATTCTGTTTTTGACCTGTACCGGCCATCAATAGGGGAGATGGCCGTAAGCTGGTTGATCTGCATGAATGATGAATTCTGATAAGCCACAAATTTAGCAGAAAATATTCGTACTTTTGGGTATAATCAGTCATTATGAAGCGAACCCTCCATATTCCAATATTGTTGATCCTGACCCTGATCCTGAGTAGTCAGATCCTTTCCCCCGACACCACCGGAGCAGTTGAGGCCATTCCCGGAAACGATTCCGAATTCCTGGTCTATACCTTCAGCATCATGGACAATATCGCTGCGCCCACCTGGCGGATTACCCAGGAGGCGCTCATGGAGGCCAACGAATTGGGAGCTGATGTGATCATCCTCCACCTCAATACATATGGGGGTGAGGTAAGCGCAGCCGACTCCATCCGGACCAAAATACTCAATTCACCGGTTCCGGTTCATGTCTTCATCGACGACAATGCAGCCTCTGCAGGAGCACTGATCTCAATCGCCTGCGACAGCATCTACATGAAAGCAGGGGGCAAAATCGGAGCTGCCACGGTGGTCAACCAGACCGGTGAGCAGGTACCGGACAAGTACCAGTCCTACATGCGCGCCACCATGCGCGCCACGGCAGAGGCTCATGGCAAGGATACCATTATATCGGGCGGAGACACCGTGCTGGTATGGCACCGCAATCCTGCAATTGCAGAAGCGATGGTCGACCCGAGACTTTATGTCGCCGGGATAAGCGACACGGGGCAGGTTCTCACCTTCACTGCCTCAGAAGCCATTGAGCACGGATACTGTGAGGGAATTGCCGTTAACATGGAGGATGTAATCCGGCAACTGGGCATTAAAGATTACGTTTTGAAATCATACACTCCATCGGCAATGGACAAGATCATTGGATTCCTGATCAGTCCAATCATCAGCGGGATTCTGATCATGATCATCGTAGGCGGAATTTACTTCGAGCTGCAGTCACCCGGTATTGGCTTTCCCCTGATCGCATCTATAACGGCGGCACTCCTCTATTTTGCTCCGCTTTACCTGGAAGGGATGGCAGAAAACTGGGAGCTGATCATCTTCATTGTCGGGATCATCCTGGTTATGGTTGAAGTGTTTGCCATCCCCGGTTTCGGGGTGGCAGGGGTGGCCGGGATCATTGCAATGGTGATCGGTCTCACACTTAGCCTGGTGGATAATATCGTGTTTGAGAATCCTGAATTTTCCGGTGAAGGACTGGGTATTCTGATGCGTTCGCTGAGCCTTGTACTGGTGTCCATGCTGTTTGGACTGATTTTCTCGCTCTGGGCAACCCGAAAGCTGCTCACCACAACCGCCTTCTCCAATCTCTCGCTAAAAAGTGAACAGCAGATCAGTGATGGTTTCATCGGAGTGGAGACCGAAGGGGGGACCCTGGTGGGTGAGAGCGGAACAGCACATACAGTGCTTCGTCCTTCTGGCAAGGTGATGGTCAAAGGAAAATTGTTCGACGCCAAATCGGAATACGGAATGATTGACAAGGGCGACCGGATTAAGGTGATTCGTTTTGAAAGCGGCCAGGTATACGTTGTGAAGGAATAAAAAAACCAACCTTTCATCCATGCTGATTCGCAACTATGATCCCAAGGATTACTCCGGTGTTGAATCCCTTTGGAAGTCAACAGGTATCTATAAAACCGAGCGTGGCGATAGCGCTGAGATCATTCTCCGGTGCAACCAGGCCGGAGGAAAATTCCTGGTCATCGAAGATCCGGGCAATGGCAAGGTGGCTGGCACCTCATGGATGACATGGGATGGACGAAGGCTGTTTCTTCATCACTTTGCCATAGCCCCCTCACTGCAGGGACTTGGATATGGTCGCATACTGGCTCTTGAATCCCTTGCGTTTGCCAGGGAGAAAAACTGTCCCATGAAACTGGAAGTGCACAGCCAAAACACACCTGCCGTAAACCTTTACAGAAGCCTTGGATTCGAGATATTTGAAGGCTACGATGTCTATATCATCAAAGATCCGGGTCGACCAGTCCATTGAACCCCCGGTCCGTTCATTTGTTATCTGATAAAACCTGTAAATATGAAACCCATCCTCTGGATCCTTCCCCTGCTCCTTCTTAACCTGAGAACTTCTGCACAGGATTCGGTCTGGGACCAATGGGATGCTGAGGTGGTCCAGAGCCTGTATACCAGCCGTGGCATTTCATATATGACCGGTGAGGAACAAAAAGTGATTCTCTTCATGAATTTAGTCCGACATGACGGTCCACTGTTTGCCGGGACCTTTTTGAAGGCATACGTGGAAGAGAACCAAGTTGAAAAAACCAGCTATCTGAAATCACTCTACCGCGAACTGGATCATATATCGGGACTCACTCCGCTGATTCCGGAAGAGGACCTTACCTCGGTGGCGCAGGGACATGCAGTTAAATCGGGTGAAACGGGACATGTCGGACACCGGGATATGGAAAAGCGCTTCGCACCCCTTCGGGGAAACCCATATTTTGGGTGGGGTGAAAATTGCTCCTACGGATTCGAAGAGGCCGTTAGCATTGTCATGACCCTGCTCATCGATGAAGGTATTCAGGGTGTGGGACACCGTAAGAATATCCTCAATGAAAGTTACAACTCGGTGGGAGTGGCCATCCGACCCCATAAAACCTACCGGGTTAACTGTGTGATCGACTTCGGTAACAAAAACCGGTCCAACCTCAACAGGGTGCCCTATTGAGATTGTCAGCAAAGTTCTGACTTATATTTAGTCACTGAATTCCATCTCTTCTCCCTCTCCACCCCCATCGTGCATGTGCTTGTTGTACTGCCTGTATGCAACAACCGAAAGCAGGGTCAGAACCAGGATGGCCACATAAACACCCACCGGTATTTTAAAGGATGATCCGCTCGCGTAGGAGTGGATTCCCCCGAGAAAGTAGTTCACTCCGAAATAGGTCATCATCACCGACGAATAACTGATAAAAGATGCCATATTAAAAGCAAAAATACCCCGCATCCCGGGAATCCGGTGCATGTGGGTCACAAAGGCATAAACCAGCACGGTAATCAGCGCCCAGGTCTCCTTGGGATCCCAGCCCCAGTAACGCCCCCACGATTCGTTGGCCCAGACACCTCCCAGGAAAACCCCTGCTGTCATGAAATAGAGTCCCACGATCAGGGTCATATGATTCACATTTGTCACCTGTCCTATGATCTCGTTGATCCTTCCCTTGTTGGAGGCAGTCATCGAAGCATAGAGTACTACGTTCATCAATCCCATGATGGAAGCGAGTCCCAGGAAACCATATCCTGCCATGATCACAGCCACATGAATGGTTAGCCAGGGCGATTTTAATACCGGCACCAGGTTGGTAATTTCCGGATTCATATTGCTCATCCCTGCAACCATCAGGGAAAGGGCCGAAAGGATAGCTGTCAGCGCAATGGCGTAACCCGAGCGTTTTACAAAGATCAGCCCGGCCAACAGGGTTACCCACGATACGAAAATCATCGATTCATACCCGTTACTCATGGGAGCGTGTCCGCTGATGTACCATCTTATGGCCAATACCACTGTATGGATCACAAATCCAACCACCAGGTGAATGACCCCGATGGCAAAGAGTCTGCTGTAAAGTTTCCGGGGACGGAAAACCAGCAGGAACTGCAGAACCATCAGGACCACTCCAAAGATTCCGTAAAACTTTGCAAGACGCGGGAAGATATTGATCTTGTTATAGGCGATCTCCAGCCTTTTTTTGGACTCGGAGGGAAGAAGGGTTTCATTCTTCACCTGGTTCTCCAGCAATATATCAAGTTTCGATTGTGCCGATGCATAATCACCGCTGCGAATGTCCTCCAGGTAATGCAGAAATAGATCGGACATGCTCTCATGGTCATGCCCCATTTGCCCGGAAAGGGCTTCGGAAACAGATTGCCATTTATGATTTCCCGAATTTGGGTCAGGGAAAATGGTAATCATTCCTCCCGATTGCACCAGGTACATGGCATTGATCCGGTCGTCAAGTTTTATCACCTCTTTGTCCAAATCGTTCTGACTGGCAACCTCCTTTGAGTAGGCGGCATTGACTAAGTCCGACAAAAGGTAGGCTCCGCTTGCCGGATCCATAAGGTCATTAAAACTGATGATCTCCCCCTTGTATCCAACCATCTTGTGCAATTCAGCATTTTTAATTTTAAACAGGGGTTGAGCCTGCCAGTCATCGGGATAGAGGATCAGACCAAGCATTACCTGGTCGGCCGTATAATGCTCATAGCTGTTATGCTTGGTAATTTTTCTCACCACCTCACAGGAAAGGGTATTCAGGGGCTCATACCGGCCACCCCTGTCCTGCACCCACAATTTTCCGAACTGTTTAGCCACATCCTGGGGAGGAACCTGTTGTGAAAATGCAGGCATCCCGGTGCCCAGGAACAGGAGTCCTATCACCAGGGATTTTACGACGTTACGGGTCCTTCCGGCGATTTTAGAAAAACGTGTATTCTTCACAAACATGGCCAGCACCATGCCTGCAATCAGGAACAGGTAACCCGCATAGGTCACAAAGGTACCTGCACGATCCTTATTCACCGAAAGGATAGTCCCCTTCTCATCATTGTCGTAGGAGGACTGGTAGAATCTGTATCCCCTGTGTTTCAATACATTATTCATAAATATCCTCCGGTCTTCTTCTATTCCCATCTCTTTGTCCACCAGCACCACTTCACTTGCAAATGAGGATGGACTGTTTGATCCGGGGTACCGTTCCACCTGAAAATCTTTCAGAAAGAGGGAGAAGGGAAGCATCAACTCCTTCGATCCGTAAGTGAGGGAGTAACTGAGATCACCCATCTTCCCGGTGACCGGTTCACCAGTCAACCTTGGAAGTCCGGGTACCAAAACCCTTGAGATCATACCCCTGTACTTTATCTGCAGGGTGACAGCCGACAGGTGTCCACCCCTTTCACCAGCAGGGGCTTTCACCATCTGTTTAGCTGCCGATGGAATATAGCCCTGCAGGACCAACCGCATCTGTTCCGTTTGATAGAGTACCCCTTCAGTAAACGGGACATCCTCTCCCGCCAGGTAGATGGTCTCTCCGGCACCACCCATCTGAATGGAAGTCACTGCAAAAGGCGCACGAAGTATTAACCGATCCCCCTCCGAGACAAACCTCAGCATGGCGGCGGTATCATTGTTGTTAAAGGATATGGTCATTCCCGGAATGCTTCTGGAGGATCCTGACGGAAGTCCCACAGCATTTTGCTGGTCGGTTATCAACAGAAGCTGCAGGTATGGCACCCCTCCCGGAGCGGAAACCCACTGCTCCATGGCATTGGAGAGATAGCCTGTCGACCGGATCTTCACCTTTTCTCCCCCCACCCTGGTACTCATCCTGTAGCCCTTACGTGTCAGTTCGGTAATCATGACCTCCTTCTCACTCTCAACCTTCTGTCCGTTGGCCTCAAGAGCCACATGAATGAAACCATTGTCACTCAACATGGTGTTTGCGATGGCCTGCTCACGGATATGCATTGTACCCTCGTAGCTGATAAACCGGGTGATGGCAGCTCCGGCCAGGATCACAATGAATGCAAGGTGAAAAACAAGCACAACAAGCTTTCTGCGGTTGAACAGTTTATATTTAAACATCGCCCCGACAATGTTGATGGCAATGATCAACATCAGAAGTTCGAACCAGTGTGTTCCATAGACCAGGGCCCTGGCGACCGAAGTTCCGAATGAACTCTCCACAAAAGTAGCAAGGGCCAGGATCACAATGAGTAATACCAGCAGAACACCCATAAAAGACATGGAACCCAGGAATGAAAATCTCTTTAGCATAACACGAAATCTGTTTTATTGTAGGTTGGCAAAGATATCAAAATCTTAAATATGGATAAAGGTTCCCACCTGGAAGACCACAAAGCTGGCGACCCAGGCAATTGCCGTCGTATAAAAGAGAACGAAAGCTGCCCATTTCCAGCTACCCGATTCTCTCCCGACAGCAGCGATCACTGCTATGCAGGGAAGATAAAAGAGGACGAAAATCAGGAAGGAGAAACCTGTAAGCGGGGTGAAAACCGGTGTACCCGCACGCTTTCCGGTTGTATAGACCTGCTCCCTGATCCTGCTTTGCAGCGAGGAAGATTCATCCGGAAGTGCATTCTCATTGGCCTGATAAAGTACCCCCATGGTACTCACCACGACCTCCTTTGCTGCAAACCCGGAAACCAGTGCAATACCCATCTTCCAGTCAAATCCCAGGGGCCTGATCACCGGTTCGATGGCCATCCCGATCCTGCCGATATAGGATTGCTCATGGCTCTCAGCCTCCCTTGGGAAGTAGCCGAGGGCCCAAATGATTACTGAAGCAATCAGGATCACCCCGCCCATCTTCTTCAGGTAGTGGGCCCCCTTCCCCCACATGTGACGAAGAATCACCCGGATACCCGGATTCCGGTAAACCGGCAGCTCCATTACGAAAGGGGCTTCCTGGTTGTGGAACAATATCTTTTTAAAAAGGATTGACATGAGCATGGAGAATAGAACCCCCACCATGTAAAGCAGAAAAATCACATGACCGGCATTCCCGGGGAAAACGGCTCCTGCGATCAGGATGTATACCGGAAGTCGTGCGCTGCAAGACATAAAAGGAATAATCAGCATGGTGAGCAGCCTGTCGTTCCGGTTCTCCAGGGTCCTTGTGGCCATGATTGCCGGTACATTACACCCGAATCCCATGATCAAAGGGATAAACGATTTCCCATGCAGTCCGAACAGGTGCATCACCTTATCCATGATAAAAGCGGTCCGGGCCATGTAGCCTGTATCCTCCATGAGTGATATAAAGAAGAAGAGAATCAGGATATTTGGCATAAATACAATGACGCCACCCACACCCCCTACGACCCCGTCAACCAACAGGTCCCTGATGATCCCCTCCGGAATGTGACTCTTGAGAAATTCACTCAGCAGGTCTACTCCTGCTCCGATCCACTCCATGGGATAGTTACCCAATGTAAAGGTTGCGTGGAACGTGATCCAGAGGAATCCAAGAAAAATGGGGAGTCCAAGGTACTTATTGGTCAGAATCCGGTCGATGCGCTTTGACCTGGAGAAGCCCGGGTCGGTACCGCTTCGCTTCATGGTCTCTTTTAGGGCGCCGGCCACAAAACCATAACGCGCATCGGCCACCAGGGTTTCCATATCCGCCTTGAAAAGCGCCTCAATCCTCCGGATCTCCGTTCCAGTCAGATCAAGGATTTCATGAAAATTATCCGCTTTGGAAAGAATATGTGCACAACTGTCGTCCCCCTCCAGCAACTTCAGGGATATAAAACGGGAAGAATAATGGTCGGTGATGGAGGGATTCTTCCAGATTTGTTCCTGAAGTTTCAGAACCGATGCTTCTATCTCCTCCCCATAGTTTATATGAACGTGGCGAATGGCAGGATCCTCCCCTTCATACACCTTGATCACATGGTTAAGGAGCCTGAATATTCCCTTCCCCCTGTGACTGATGGTCGGCACCACCCGAATGCCCAACAACCTGCTCAACAGATCAATATCCAACTGGTCCTTCCTTTCCCGCAGGTCGTCATACATGTTCAATGCCAGCACCACGGTAACATCCATATCGATGAGCTGACTGGTCAGGTAGAGGTTACGCTCCAGGTTATTTGCATCCACCACATTCACAACTACATCGGGTTTCTGGTTGAGAATGTGCTCCCTTACATGGCGTTCCTCACTGGAGTAATCGGATAGAGAATATGTGCCCGGAAGATCGGTGATTCTGAAAGTGTAGCCTTTATGATAGAAGGTGGCCTGTTTGGAGCCTACCGTCACACCGGCATAATTTCCTGTATGTTCACGGGAGCGGGATACCCTGTTAAAAAGGGTTGTTTTCCCGGAGTTGGGATTCCCCACCAGGGCCACATCAATCATCCTGCCCGGTCTGTAAACCACCTGTCCCTTTGGCACGGTTTGGGAGATCCTTGTCAGTGAGGAGACCTCCGGAGTGGTATACTCATATTCCCCGGTTGCAACTTCGATCAGGCCGGCCTCACTCCTTCGCAGGGAAACATTGCTGTCCATGATCCGGTACTCCACGGGGTCCTTCAGTGGTGCCGACTTCACAACAACCACCTGTTTACCCCGGATGAATCCCATCTCCGTGATCCGCTTGCGGAATGCACCCCTTCCCCTGATCCGGGTAATAAAGGCTGACTCGCCAGTATGCAAGTCGTTCAGTGTCAACCTAGGTTATCCTTCCTTTGAATATATATCCTAATCCTTCGATGGTCTCTTTCACCTGTGAATCGGAAAGACCGTCGGCTTGAAGTCTGACCTGGTTGATCCCGGGATCGGCCACCACTTCGGAGATTACATCTAGTTTTGCCAAACCGTTTTCCACAGCTGCCTTACAGTGATTGCAGGTCATTCCCTCCACCCTGTATGTAAAAAATTGTGTTCCCATTTTTTCCTTTTCATTTTTTTCATCTGATTTGCTTCTTCTCCTTGCCCAAAGTTTCATGATAGTACCGTTAATAATCAACAATCCCAGGGCCCCTGATGCGAGCCATTGATACCAGGCCGCATGGTGGTGATGCATCTTTTCATTCATTCCGGGTGTCATCCATCCGGTAATCCATTCCCTTGGTACAAATTCGTTGACCAGTGTCCCGAAGAGCAGGGCCCCTCCAATGATGCTCACCAGGTAAATCCACAACGACCGCTTCCCCATAGAGTTCCCGATCACAGCCATGGTGGCAATGTTTGTAGCGGGACCGGCCATGAGCAGTACCAGCGCAGCACCCGGGGCGAGCCCCTTCATGATCAGCACTGCGGCAATGGGGATGGAACCTGTGGCACAGATGTAGAGGGGTACCGAAGCCAGCAGCATCATCAGCATAGACAGATACTCATTGGAAATACTCCGGGTAAAGAAATCGGCAGGAATTAGCAGGGAGAGCAATGCTGCAACAAGCATTCCGATAATGAGCCACTTTGAAATATCCTGCAGAAGTTCCACAAAACCATACCTGAAAAGTTCCTTTACTGATCGTTCGGGTTGTTGTTCCGTTATAATGGTTGTTTTCTTCTGTTCATCTCTTTCCGCATTCCTCCTCCCGTCAGAAATCCTGTCTGCCCGGTTGGCCAAAAGTCCACCTCCCACCCCAGTGAACAGGGCAACAACCGGCCTGATGATTGCCAGTGGCAAACCGAGCATTGCATAAGTGGCCAGTATGGAGTCGACCCCTGTCTGAGGTGTGGAAATCAGGAAAGAGATGGTTGATCCCCTCGATGCGCCATTTTTATAAAAGCCGATCCCGGTGGGCAACACCCCGCATGAGCAGAGCGGCATGGGTACACCGAGCAATGATGCATTCAATACCGATCTGAAATTCCTTCCTCCCATATACCGGGTAATCATCCTCGTGGGAAAAACCACCCGGAGGAGCCCGGCAAAAAAGAAACCCATCAAAAGATAGGGCGACATCTCATTCACCAGCCTTGCCAGCTCAACCAGGTATGACTTCACAACTTCCATCTTGCGCTTTAAATCCTTACCCTGTTAACAAAAAAGGGGGAGAAAGGATCGATAACGTGCAAAAGTAAAACAACCTTCGGTTCCGGCGATCCCCATAAATGGGTATTTTGCAGGAAATCAGACCATCTCTATTTATCATGAAAAGATGCCTCCTTCTCGTCGTTGTAATGTTAACAACCCGATCTGCCGCCATCACCCAGGTGCCAACCTACATACTTCAAAGAGAGACCTTCAACCCGGGTATGATTTCCATTAACTTCTCTCCCGATGGCAGCCTGCTGCTGGCCGGATACACAGACGGAAGCTTCAGGATGCTTGATCCGGAGACCTTCGAAACCTCGCTTGAGGTGAAAGAAGCCCATTTAAAGCCTGTCACTGCCATGGATATGCCCCCAAAAATGGATTTTATCATGACCGCCGGGGGTAACCAGATTAAATTATGGGATCGCGACGGTAAACTGAAAGGAACCCTCAACGGTCACGCCACCACCATCTGGAATGCCGATATCAGCAACGATGGCAGATATGCGGTTTCCACAGCCATTAACAAAACATTCCTCCTCTGGGATGTAACCCACGGGACCCTCGCGGAACATATGCGCGGACATGAGGATGTGACCCTCACCGCATGCATCAGTGACAACAACAAACTGATCGTCAGCGGCAGCAATGACAGGATGGTTAAAATATGGGACCTGGAGAGCAGGGAGGTGATCCTTACCCTACACGGTCCCACCGGTGACATCTACGATGTAGCCTTCTCCCCCGACTCGCGCATGGTGGCTGCCGCCTCGGCAGATGAGAGCATCCGCATCTACAGCCTCGGGGAGGAGAAACTGCTCCACATCCTGAAAGGGCACCGGGGCGTGGTTCGAAAGGTGGATTTCAGTCCCGGCGGATCTTACCTTGTCAGCGCTTCGGAGGACCACTCACTGATTCTTTGGGATGTTCTCAACGGTGAGCAGGTTTATCCCTTCACCGAAAATGAAGGGGCTGTTCTTGATGTGAAGTTTCATCCCGATGGTAAATCCATCTACAGTGTCTCCAGCATGGGGGAACTAACCCGCTGGGAGATGCATCCCGAAATCTTTGTCCTCCGGTACTATGCTGCCCCATACCGGGAGGAGTTATCGGCCGACCCTGTATTTGAACCCCGCAGAAAGGGAGAATCCAGGCAGGATCATGAGGCACGAATGGCGAAAGCCGGTCCACTGAAAACCACAATGCTTCAACGTTACTATAACCAATACCTGGAAGAGCATCCCGGGCGGGGTACTGTCCAAAAACATCCTTAGAAAAAGGGAATTTACCTGCGCTCATGTTAACTTTGTCACTCAATGGATGGTACACAGCACTCGGATCGAGGCGCCATTTACCCATTTACCATGTTACCATACGCAGAACCCTATAAGATCAAGATGATCGAACCCATGTATCCCAGTTCGGCAGGGGATCGTAAAAAATGGATCAAAGAGGCCCATTACAACATGTTCTACCTGAAAAGCCACCAGGTCTTCATCGACCTGCTAACCGATTCAGGAACCGGCGCCATGAGCCAGGAGCAATGGGCAGCCATGATGACGGGAGACGAATCTTACGCGGGTAGCAAATCTTTCGACCTGTTACATGAGACGGTCACCTCACTCACGGGCTTTCCTTTTGTGATCCCCACACACCAGGGTAGGGCAGCAGAAAATGTGTTATTTTCAGTGATGGTCAGGGAAGGCAACGTTGTACCGGGCAATGCCCATTTCGACACTACAAAAGGACACATTGAGTTCCGGAAAGCCTCGGCATTCGACTGCACCATCGATGAGGCAACCGACACCCGGATTTACCATCCTTTCAAGGGGAATATTGACCTGAATAAGCTGGCGAATGTATTTGAGGTTTACGGGAGGGAGCGAATCCCCATGATCATTGTCACCATCACCTGCAACTCAACCGGGGGACAACCCGTGAGCATGCAAAACCTGAGGGAGATCCGGGAATTTGCGAACCGGCAAAGTGTCCCGGTAATCTTCGATTCCGCCCGCTTTGCTGAAAACGCCTATTTCATCAAAACCCGCGAGAAGGGATATGAAAACATCTCCATAAGGGAGATCGTACGTGAGATGTTTTCGCTGGCCGATGGGATGACCATGAGCAGCAAGAAGGACGGAATTGTAAATATGGGTGGTTTCATTGCCCTCAACAGCAAAACCATCTACCGGGAGGCTGCCACCTTCAACATCATGTTCGAAGGTTACATTACCTACGGGGGAATGTCGGGACGTGACATGGCTGCACTGGCACAGGGACTGGAAGAGGCAACCACCTTCGGCTACCTGGAGAGCCGGATCAACCAGGTTCACTACCTGGGCCAGAGGCTTCACGACATGGGAATTCCGGTTCAGGAACCGTTTGGCGGACATGCGATCTTTGTGGATGCCAGCCGTTTCCTGCCGCAGGTTCCCCGCGAGGAGTTCATTGCGCAAACCCTGGCTATAGAACTGTACAAGGAGGCAGGGGTCAGGGCAGTGGAAATCGGCACCCTGCTCGCCGACCGGGATCCGGAAACACGGGAGAACCGCTACCCCAAGCTGGAGATGCTGCGCCTTACCATTCCACGCAGGGTTTACACACGAAATCACATGGATTATGTGGCTGCCGCTCTGCAAAACATCCATCAGCGGAGGAATCAGATCACCTCGGGCTACAAAATCAGGTACGAGGCGCCCATCATGCGTCACTTCACCGTTGAGCTGGAGAAGTCTGGCTAACAAAATGCCCGTGGTTCGAATCTAGTAGCCGTAATGCCAGCCCATGTGATTCTGACTGTGACATCTCAGGTAGCAGCGACCCGAAAATGTGCCTGTGCTCTCATACCTGAAATCTCCATTGAAATGGGGCTGGACAATACTCACATCAAAATTGATCAGGTGGGCATTGTTGATGCTGTTTCCCTGGGTATGGCTGATTCCATGTGGATCATGGCACGCGCTGCAGGGTGTTCTCAAATCACGGATGTGCTTATCATGATCATCAAAAGATTCATCATTCAGGATACTGGCCCGGCTGTGACAGCTGTAGCATAACTCGTAGGCTGATGCCGATTCGGTGGTATAATCGGCAGTCTGGTATCGGTATTTAAGCTGACCCGGAAAGATGGAACCATGCGGACCCGCAGGAGAACCCGAACCATCGCTGGAATGACAATCAGTGCAGTAAATGATACCCGATTCAGTAAGAGGGGCGATGAGACTGGGTACATTGGGGTTGACCCCGGCGGAGCTGACCGCGTGCTGAGATGGGTTTGACGGGTCAAACTCCAGACGGACGTTGCTCTGTAAGATCTGCCGGGTGATTAAACCTGAGGGTTTAGCCGGACTGTCGGCATGACACCTGTAACAAAGTTCGTATTCATACTGGATAGGGTCCACCGGGTTGCCTCCCTGGTCAATCCCGGATACCCCGGTAAGGAACCCATTGGCTGCCGGTGCCAGGGCCGGAGTTTTACTGACTGCATGCGGATTGTGACAATCCTCACACTCCACATGCATGGATAGAACCAGCGGATCCTCGGCTGCATCGTGCTCCAGATTGTAACCATAGACATTATGGAGATAGGGTTTGGAAAGCTGAGCCACGATGTTTGTGGATGCAACATTTCCGTTATGGCATGGAAGACAGTTATTCTCTTCAGCAAGGTTGTTCATAAGTCTGCGGCTGTTCCCTGCCGTGTGGGGGTTGTGGCAGTTTTCACAGGCGTTTTCTGCCACATTCGGATATTCAGTATGCGGCCATGGATCGGTACCGTTCCCATTCCAGGTTGCCGTAGAGGTGGAATGGGTAGAAAAGGACCAGAAGTCCCTGTTGTGACAACCGAAACAGAGTTCGGAAAACTGGTTGGTAATAACAAGGAAATCATTGGTCAGGTTCAGGTGCGGATCATGGCACGAAGTGCATTGCATTCGTCCGTTTACCAGCGCCACAGCTGAAACAATCGAAGCGGGATCCTTCAACTGACCGTCAGCTGCTGCAAGTCCTGTTGTATAATCAAATGATACCGGGTGATCATCGGCCAGGTCGGTTGACATGTTGGTCATTCCCTGGGGAAGGGTGGTAATCCCTCCTGTAAATTCGATGTGAGAGATCCTGCTGATCACACTTCCCAGTGCGGTGGTTCCGTCGTGACAACTGAGACAGAGAATGGAAGGCCCGTCGGGTTGTCCGGGTACCGCCTCAGCTGTTGATGAATGGTAAAGGGTGTAGGTGTATCCAGGGTCATCTTTGTTCCAGAGCGGACTGGAAGGACGGCTATTGTGAGGGGTATGGCAAAAAATACAGATCTCCGATTCAAGCAGTGCCTTCACATCGCCAGGACCGGTAGCCGAAAGGTTATGCACCGAATGGACTATGGATTGTGCACCGGCTCCAAGGACCAATAGTTGAAGGATTAATAGGTTCAAAATTTGGGCTTTTCTCATGGTATTCAGTTTCTGATAAGTTGGAACACCTGTACCCGTGAATTATAGCTATCTGCCACATAGATAAAATCCTGCCGGTCGATATATATCCCCACCGGCATCCAGAATTCTCCTTCTTCCCGGCCCTGGCCACCAAAGCTGTAAAGGAACCTTCCACTCCTGTCAAAGATCTGGACAACGTGAAACAGGGCATCGGCTACGTAGATATGGCCCTTCGAATCAACAGCCACCCCTTTGGGCCTGGCCATATCGCCGGTAGCATCTCCCGATGCGCCAAAAGCATCGAGAAAATCACCCTGGCTGTCAAATATCTGAACACGGAAATTCATGGAATCCACTATGTAAACACATCCCGAGGAATCAATCCAGATAAAGGTGGGAAAATTGAAGGATCCGGGTGCCACCCCCCTTTCCCCGATACTCCTGATCCATTCACCTTCACGATTGAACAGAGATATCCTGTTTGCTCCGGTTTCCACCAGCCAGTACTCTCCTGAGCTCCTGTTATAGGCTATCCCGGTAGGTTGCCTGAGGTGGGCCGAGTCTGAAAACAGGGAAAGTTCCCCCCCTGATATTTTCCACACCTGGTTTAGCCTGGAATCGGAAAAGAGCAGGGTTTCATCCGGCCCCTCACACATACCCACCAACGACGGGAAATCGGGGATCGCCCTTTTCATGGACCTATGTTGCCGGCCCTCACCATGATCCACTTCGAAAAGAGTTCCGGCTCCCTGATCCAGGATCCAGTAATGGTCCGGGCTTTCTGCCACTACATGAAAGGGTTTGACTACAACCTGGGGTCTTTTCCCAAACAATATCCTTGAAAACTTCTCACCGATACCCTGGCTTTTCTCCCCGTTTTTTCCTGGAAATTCTGCAATCCACTTTATTTCAAATTCGCCTGACTGGGCACCGCAGGGGGAGGTCCAGAGAAGGGCCAGCAGGAATATATATTTAGCTTTCATCATTTTCACTCTTTGGGTTCACTGCCTGGAATAGGAAAGTCTGCCGTGGCACCCCGGGAGACACGATCCCCCCTGCTCCTCCGGTATGAAATGCAGGTTCATCTCCCAGTTCCCGAATGCAACACGCTCCTCCAGCAGGAATTTCTGTTCCGATCCATGAAGGTTGTGACACATTCTGCAGTTCCTTCCTCTATTCCCGTTGATATGAAGCCAGTGCAGATTCTGCGTTCCGTTCCTGAAATTCGTCCCCCATTGGGTCTCCTCCTCCAGGAGGCTGGCATCATGACATTGGAAACAGAGTCCGAATACCTCTGTGCCAACCTTTATATAATTATCTTCCGGATAGAGATCCACCAGTAGATTCTGATAACCCGACCCGTGACCTTTGTGACAAACCGTACAACCTTCTCCCTCAATGGCCGAATGGGCCATCATTCTCCCCTTCACAAGGCGCCCGATATTGATCGTCATGGAAGAGTCGGTTTCATAACTTTTGTTGTGACAAGACAAACAAAGCTCCTGTTGGGGGAATTTTAACAGCATCGCCTGAGCGGATCCGTGTGCATCGTGACATGCAAGACATCTCCCCGTTTCCACGGGTTGGTGGGGGTGAACAGAGTCAGTTCCCTCTGAGTGACAGTAAAAGCAGAGTGCGGGAATCTGATCCATCAGTTTAAAACCTTTGGAGTCTCCGGGATGTTCTTCCCCCGTGGATTCATGACAATTCTCACAGGCATCTTCGGCAGGGTAGTGCATCACAGTATTTCCCACCAGGTCTGCATGGCATTCTGTACACTCCATCTCCTGACGATCCTCGTTTCCTGCAGAAGATCCGGGACCCCACGAAAGTGAAGGGAAACAACAGATAGAAAAATATATCAAAAGCAGCTGGAACATTTGTCAGGTTTTATAAGCATCAGAATCTTCTCGTCAGTTGGATGTATGCACCGTTAAAGTCAAATTCACTGTTCAGGTAGAGGCGCCTGTACATCTCCAGGCCAACCCTCAGCTGCAACTTATTAAATTCGGAAAGAAACTCAGCCCTTGCCGTAAGCAGATCCAGGTCGATATTTGCACCACGTTGTTTCAGGTAGCCCGACTCGAGGCTCACCCGCATTCCGGGCCTGATCCGGTAGGCCAGCTTCCCGGAAAGATTTGAATATAGTTGATCCACCTCCTCGGCAATCATCCGGTAGTCCCGAATGTTTCCATTCAGGGTGAGTAAAAGCTTCGACCTGAAATTCCAGTTCACATCCATGTAATATCGCCTCATCCTGTAAGGGATAATATTGCTGTCATACCAGTCTGCCTCGACGCCTGCCCGTGCAATACCCAGATCAAGACGGAATCCGTAGATGTGCTGGTTATAATAATTCAGTGTTAATAAATCACCCTGGTTCACCTTCGGATAATCCTGTACCGAAAAGCGGTAATAGAGCTCCAGCAATCTTTTGAACAGCAACACGCTGGTACTGAAATGATGGTTATTGGCCCCATAGGAATATGAACCTGGCTGAAGGAAAACATAGTCAATGTGTACAGTTCCCTGGTTGGGGATCAAGCCTCCGGGTACACGCTGGATCTCCACATATGCTGACCTCTCGATCAGAATATAATCAAAATTGAGCTGGAAAATGATCGTCCCGGTCACATCCTTCACAACAACGGACGAAACCTCCGCATAGGGCTTTATCAGTGTGGTAAGTTCACCGTCGGAAAGAACATGTTCCTCATCAAGCACCTGCAGCATGCCAGATAACCCTTCGGTGGAGTGCTCGTGCCGAAAATAGCTATAAGCGAGGTTCAGGGTGCCGGAGGGTATCTTTTTGGTATATTTCAGATCAATCCCCGTACGAAAATCTGACTCCGTATGCAGGCTTGCCGCCTCCTGTTTAACCCTGGAATAATCGAGGAATAACCTGGTGGTAAGGCTCTGAAAAAGTTTATGCTGCAGTGAGATCCGGGATCTTTTCTGATCCCACACCTGGACCGGATCTTTCAGGTTATACAGGTTGAAGCCTGTCAATAGTTTCAAATGATGGGGTAGTTGCATTGAGAGTCCCTCATTCAATTCAACCCTTCTGAAACTTTGGGTCCCTTCCTGATCATACCAGGTAAATCTGGAGTTAAGACTGTACCTCCTTCCTGTATCGAAAAAAATGTTATTGTTCAGGGCAACACGATCGATCAGGTGTTGGGTCTGATGGATTTCGGCATACCTGTACAGGTAGTTATGATGCGCATAAAGTAGTTCGGTACGGTCTCTTGAACCAAAGGATTTGGCAGTCCGGGCCTCCACACTCTCCTGATCCATATGGAACGTCCGCCCTGTCTGAATCTCCTCCTGGTTCCACTTCTGATTCCGGTAAGTAAAGGTCACAGGCAAAATCCTGTTATTCAAAGACAGGATCCCTCCCCATTGCTGGTTATTGGACCTCACATTGGTCAGCAGTTCACGGTTGTAATAATTCTGGTCGAAGTTATAGAACCCCTGAAGGGTAACCGGTCTGTTATTCAGAAAGGTGGTTTTAAAATCCACCTTTTTCAGGGTCCTTACCTCTGAACGGTCAGGTACCGTGATGTATTTTTCATCCCTCAGCTCCGGACTGTATGCACCTCCCAGGTCGATCAAAATAAGATCCTTGTTCCACAGGTAACTGTTTGTATTCAGCTTTATTCCTCCCAGCAGGTAGGTACTTCTCTGGTCTTCGGTCAAATCGTTAAAGCTGCTTTTCAGCTGCCGGTACTGACCCTTCAGATCCACTTCACCCGACAAGTTCCTGAAGTGCCAGATCCCCAGTGAGGGCTGAGCCTGGATGAAACACTCCAATGGTCCCGCAAATAATGACATCCATAATATGTATCTGTAACTCCTCAATGGGTTAAGCTTTCGAATGATAACAAAATGTTTTTGTCTTCCCCTCCATGAGAATTGTGACAATCGGAACATCCCATCCCATCGAAATCCTTGTGCATTTCATTCCAGACTGCACCCTCCTTCGTGTGACAGTAGAAGCAAAGTTCATCGCCTTTAACCCTCAACAGCTTTTCATTTCCTGAACTGTGCGGATCGTGACATGATGTACAGTATCCCCCCGCAACCGGACCATGCAGGTAGGGATAGGTGGCAGACAGGTCTTCATGGCAATTGTAACAGAGTCCGGGCTGAGGCTCAGTCATGCTGCCCGGTGATTGCTCATCGTGGCAGACTGCACACTCCCGTTCTGCATAGGGAAAGTGTAATCCATGATTTGTTTCTTTCATGGCAATGGTCTCCCCCTCTGTCAGTGTTGAATCGGAAAGCGGCTTCACCTGATCAGAAATACCGGCTAAAGTGTCGGTTTCAGGCACACCATCAAAAAAAAAGGTAAGCAGGCTCTTCCCTGCTTTTGGAGAACACTGACACAACAGGATCATAGCCGTAAAAAACAGAAACAGATGCCCTATTTTGTCCTCTCGGTTCATCCGGAATATCTAATGAGTACCGCTTTTTTTACTCAACAAATCCATAGACGTTAAGCTTAGCCGGACCATACTGATTGGTTACATAAATGATGTACTTTAACCGGAAACCCTCATCCACAAAAGGTTCAAAATAAGACAGGTTTTCATAACTGATCTCCACAGCTGCCGGCAGCCACATGGCTCCTGCCCCCTGATAAGATCCTCCAAAATGCATCAGGAGTTCGCCGGCCGGATTGAAGATCTGAACATTCTCAAATGCGGCATCCACCACGTAAAGATTCCCCTCCCTGTCCAGTGCAACACCCTTCGGACGGGTAAACATGCCCGGCAGGTTCCCATATCCGCCAATTGACCCGACAAATTCACCCTCCATTGAAAACTTCTTCACATTAAAATCTCCAAAATCAGATACATACAGGGTACTGTTATGGATGGCCATATTGGTCGGCTTCCGGATAAAACCATCCTCCCCGTCTTCCTGCCCGGCCATTTTTTCAAGAAGTTCAAAATTGTCTGCATCATATACACAGACAGAATGCTCCAGTACATTGGAAACTAAGACCTTACCCTGGAACACCTCCACATCGGTCGGCTTGAAATTCTCCTTTTCGCCAAAGGCGTGGAGATACTCCCGGTTACTGTCAAATAAAACAATCTGCTGACGGTTTGCATCAGCAACATAAAGCCGGCCATTTTCGTCCACGCAACAGTTAACAGGCAGTTTCAGCTGCCCCTTTCCGGCAGGAATAAAATATTCGAATGTTCCCTCCTCCAGATCCAGTATTTCCAATCCGGCCAGTCCCGTATCGCAGATATAAATCCTGCTTTTATCAATGGTAACCCCGTAGGGTTTTATGATGCCCAGGGGCTGTTCATCCCCTAACAGGAACCTGTGAAAAGCGCTTCTTCTCCCGGCTAAATGGTCCGAGGAGCTAAAATGGGTCAGAAACTGGATTCGTGTGGTTGCCGGGGGAGGAGGAAAAATGACCACCGCATCAGGGGCAGGAGATTTAGCTACCTGGCGGTTGCATCCGGATACCAAAAAAAATATCAGAAGAGTTCCATAAAAAGCAATTCGGCAAAGTCGGTTCATGGGGCTATGAACAGTTAGTTGAATACCGGTAACCTTCCTGCTATTTATTGTGACAGGTGAGGCAGAGTTCGCTGTTCACGTTAGACATTTTCAGCAGGTGCATTACGCCAAATCTATTGTGAACATCGTGACATGATGCACACTCCATTTTGTTGTTAAAGAGCATGTCATTGTCAATGGAGCCCCCTAATCCGCTCATGGTGGTGGTAGGTGGGAAGAGCCCTCCGTCACCGGTGGCAAGTGCATCGGTATATTCAAAGGAGATGGGGTGCTCTGTACTCAGATCGTTGCCTGCCACTCCCCCGATCCGGGCCGATGGGTCAATGAAGTTGGTTCCAGATGTGTTTCCCCCGAAATTCTCAAGTGCCACAGTTCCATCATGACAGCTAAGGCACAACCTGGAACTTGCACCCGGATCGGTAATCGTGGAGTTTCCGTCAAAAGTGGGTGAATCATAGAGGTTGTACCCTGCCACCACCGTAGCCTCGTGGTTCCAGAGCGGGGCACTGGTAATGGGGATGGATTGGTGGGTCGTGTGACAAACACCACATCCCCGGTTTGTTACCGGAGCCCACGATTCGGTGGAAAAATCATGCGCTGTTCCCGCGATCTGGGAGAACCCTAGCTGCAGAAAAGCAAAAATGAAAATAGATACAATAAAAAATCTGTGACTTTTCATAATTGATGCATTGTCGGTTAGTAAATGGTGCTTTCGTGTTCATTTATGATAATCTAGTTAATGAATTTCTACCAGAAATAAAAACATCATGCTCTCTAACACTGTTTATTTGAATCAAATGGAATGAACGTTTCTTAATTCATCACAAAAATTCCGACATTTACCCGCTCAATTTTCAAATGAAAGATTTAACACAGGGTAGCGAAGGCAGGGGCATTTTAAGATTTGCTGCACCCATGCTGTTGGGCCATATGTTCCAGCAGCTCTATACCTTTGTGGACCAGATTATTGTGGGCCGATACCTGGGGAAGGAAGCACTGGCTTCGGTGGGGGCCTCTTTTCCAATTCTCTTTGCGCTTATCGCCCTGATCATGGGAATTGCCACCGGCGGAACCATAGTAATTGCACAGTTTTTTGGAGCAAAAGAGATCAAAAAAGTGAAACGGGCCATCGATACCATTTTTATTGTCATGGCAGTTTCATCGGTGATCATGACCGTGGTAGGTCTCAGATTTTCAGAGGATATATTCCGGCTCATCAGGTTGCCCGAAGAATTGATGGAAACCGCTGTTGCTTACTTTACCATCTATGTCTCTGGATTGGTAGTTTTTTTTGGATATAACAGTGTCGCTGCTGTTCTGCGCGGGTTGGGAGACTCCATTACCCCACTCTACTTCCTTTTGCTGGCCACGGTGATTAACATCGGGCTCGATTTGCTCTTTATTGTTAAATTCGGTTGGGGGGTTCAGGGAGCCGCCCTGGCCACCATCATCGCCCAGGGGATCGCTTTTATGGTGGCCATCTTCTATCTGAACCGCACCCATGAACTGATCAAATTTAACCTGCGCGAGTTTGCATTCGATCGTAAAATCTTCAGGCAGAGTCTCCGCATTGGACTTCCCACGGGCCTCCAGCAAACTTTTGTAGCCCTCGGAATGCTTGCCCTGATGGGGATTGTGAACGGATTCGGCACCGATGTGGTTGCAGCCTATACGGCAGCAGGGAGGCTTGACAGCCTGGCCATTATCCCCTCAATGGTTTTCTCCACAGCCCTCTCCACCTTTGTGGGACAGAACATTGGGGCAGGTAAAACAGACCGTATCAAAAAGGGGCTTTCACGGACACTGATCATGGCATCCGCGGTCGCTCTCGGGACCACCGCCCTGATCATTCTTCTGAAAAATCCACTGATGGGACTCTTCACAACCGACCAGGAGGTGATCCGGATCGGAGGAGAGTACCTGACCATCGTCACCTCCTTTTATCTGCTCTTTACCGGTATGTTTATCTACACCGGAGTGATGAGGGGTGCCGGGGATACCCTCATTCCCATGTTTATCACACTCTTTTCACTTTGGATCATCAGGATTCCGGCTGCGGTATTCCTCAGCAGGGAGACCATCCCATTCCTGGGACTGACCATAAAGGGTGCGGGTCTGGGGGCCGAAGGGATCTGGTGGTCCATTCCTGCCGGATGGGGATTCGGAATGGTATTATCCATGATCTATTACAATACCGGGAGATGGAAGACCAGGTCGGTAATCAAAGTCAAAGTTGAACCGGCAACCGTGACCCGTTAACACGATCCCATTCACCCTTCCTGAAACGCGTATAACATTATTTAACGGTTATAAATTGATTTGAATTTCCTGATTGGCTAACTTGGTTCAAAATTTGCGTGAACCTTGTTTAGAAGAATTTTTACTATTCTCTCTCTGAATCTGGCATGCCTGTCGGTAATTTACGGGCAGGATGATTATGTCCGGTTCAAAAGAATTACCATCAACGACGGGCTCTCCCTCAGTTCGGTATACAATATCTACCAGGATTCAAAAGGGTTTATGTGGTTCGGCACTGAGGACGGCCTCAATAAATATGACGGGCAGTCCATTACGGTATTTGGAGCTACCACCGACCAGCATTACATCCTGGCCAACAAATGGATTGAACTGGTCTATGAGGATAAGGCCGGTATGATCTGGCTGGGGTCAAAGGGTGGACTGACCATGTACAATCCCAGAAAAGGAATCTTCAATAGCCTGAAGCATGAGCCCGGCTCGCTCAGTTCACTCTCAAACGACACCATTTCCGCCATCATTTCAGATCTTCTCAATGATGTTTGGATCGGCACATTCCAGGGTCTCAACAAGGTGGACCGGTTCACCGGGGAGGTGACCAGGGTGATTCCTGATGAACCGGAACTGATGGGGTTAAACTCCCGCATCAGCGGATTTACGGTTGACCGCTCCGGGACCCTGTGGATCGGAACACACCGGGGTCTTTTCAGCCAGGACCGTAAATCGGGACTTTTTTTTAATGAGACCGCCAATGGTTCCATCTTACCGCAGACAGCGATCTATTGTATGGCACTGGGTTCCAGGTCGCTTTGGCTTGGGACCGGAATGGGGCTGTTGGAGATGGATCTGTCGGGCAAGGGAGATCACATGTTGATCCCCGCTTCTCCCGGGGAGACACTCACTGATATCCGGGGGCTCCATGTAGATCAAATGGAGCAGGTTTGGGTACAGACCCCGGAGGGGTTATTCTGTTACCGCAACCGGGAAGAGGGACTGATTAAAGTACTGGAGGCAGGTGCCACCACCCATTCGCTGGCCCTTAACCCTGTGGAACCTTTGGAGGAAGACCAGGAGGGCTTTATCTGGTATGGATCCTTCGGAGACGGGATATTCAAGATCAACCCGGTTACTTTTTCCTATAACCACTATGAGCACAATCCGGCCGATCCCAACAGTCTTTCTGAAAATTCTGTAAATTGCATTTTCGAGGACCGTTCGGGAGTCCTTTGGTTTGGGACTTTTGGAGCCGGGATCAGTATTCTCGACCCCAGTGCCAACCAGTTCACACTCTTTAAAAATGATCCTTTTAATTCCAACAGCCTGGCCAGCTCATTCATCTGGTCCATCTTTCAAACCACAGAGAACACTGTCTGGTTCGGGACCAATGCCAATGGTATCAGCTGCTTCAATCCCAAATTTAAAACATTCCGGCATTTTGATCATGATCCCCTCGATCCTGCTTCACTCTCCCACTCATCGGTTCGAAAGGTTTACCAGGACAGCAGGAAGCGAATCTGGGTAGGAACCGACGGGGGAGGATTAAACCTTTTCCTTCCTGGAAACCAGACTTTCAGGCACTATCTTCATGATCCAGACAATCCCCGGAGCATCTCCGACAATTCTGTCAGGACCATTTATGAGGACCGGTTTGGAAGGATCTGGGTGGGTACACGGCATGGACTGAACCTTTTCAACCCTGAAACCGGAACATTTAAAAGGTATCTTCACGATGCCACGGACCCCGCATCCATTTCAAACGATTTCATCTATTCTACCATTTTCATGGATGATGAAGACTACCTGTGGATTGGGACCTATGGAGGCGGGCTCAGTAGAATGGATCCGGAAAAAGAGATATTTACAAATTTCACACACGATCCTGACGACCCAAATACCATCTCGGATAATACGGTCTTTTCAACTTACCAGGACCAGATGGGCAGGTTGTGGATCGGCACCAACAGCGGTTTAAACATGTTCTATCCTGCTACCGGTTCTTTCCGCCGTTTTGGCGTGGGAGAGGGACTGGCCAACGAGGTGATATACGGGGTACTGGCCGATGATAATAATTGTATCTGGCTTAGTACCAACCTGGGAATCATCCGGTTCGACCTGGAGACCTTCGATGTGAAAAACTTTGACATGAATGATGGTCTCCAGAGCAATGAATTCAACGGTGGGGCTTACCACCGGGGAAGGGATGGCAAACTTTATTTCGGGGGCGTATACGGGCTCAATGTCATCGACCCCGCAGCCATCGACCCGGTTGAAAAAGTGTCCCAGGTTACACTCACCAACCTGGAGATCCTGGGTAAAAAGGTGCTCATCGCAGGGATAGACCTGGAGGAGCAGTTCAATGAAAATCCGGTCAGTATCATCGAATATGAGGGAGAGTATTACTCCAGCGAAAATGTATCCTACCTGGAAGAGATCGTAATTGACTATAAATACCGCTATTTCTCGGTGGAGTTCGCCGCTCTGAACAGCCGGCAATCGGGTAAGCTCAACTATGCCTACATCATGGAGAACCTGGAACCGGAGTGGACCCGCGCAGGCAAGCGGAACTATGTATCTTATGCCAACATGAAAGCCGGCTCCTATACCCTGAAGGTAGTGGCCGAGAATGGAGACGGTTTCCGAAGCGATCCCCCCATGGAACTGAGCATTGTCATCACCCCACCCACATGGCAGCTTTGGTGGTTCATCCTTCTGGAGATTCTGGTGGCCATCGCCATCGTGGTTTTAATCATAACCTACCTGGTGAAATCACGAACAAACCGGCTTTTGATATACCAGAACCAGCAGATCAGCCAGGCAAATGAGGCACTGCGGAAATCTGAAAAGAACCTGATGGAACTCAATGCCACAAAGGATAAGTTCTTCTCCATCATCTCCCACGACCTGAAAAATCCCTTCTCCAGTCTGCTCTCTATCAGTGAATTGATGGTTGAAAACTTTGATGATACCGACCACAATGACCACCGGGCCGGATTCAGGAAGATCCACCAATCTGTTAAACACCTGCTGGATCTTCTGGAAAACCTGCTTACATGGTCAAGGTCACAGCGCGGGCGCATCAAATACGAACCTGTCAGATTTAACCTGACTACCCTGATCCGCGAGAATATCAACCTGCACAGACTGGCAGCCGAAAGTAAGGGGATCGTGCTCCATACGCATGTACAGAATGAAATATTTGCCTATGGTGACCGTGATATGATCAACAGTGTCATTCGCAACCTGATGACCAATGCAGTAAAATTCACCGACAGGGACAGGAAAGTGGAGGTGAGGGTCAATGCCTATGATGGTCTGATC
>JAWOHR010000165.1:0-4689 GCA_046485075.1 Bacteroidales bacterium | reverse complement strand
ATTGATTTCTCTTTTGGCATCAGTTATTCCGACGACATCGACAAAGCCAAGGCAATCCTTTTAAAAATGGCACAGGAGGATGAACGTGTACTGAAGGATGAGAACCCTCCGGTGGTGATGGTAGAAGCACTGGGTGACAGTTCGGTGAAACTGATGCTGCGATCATGGGTTAAGTCGGAGGATTACTGGGGCCTGTTTTTTGATACCACCGAAGGGGCCAAGAAACGCTTTGATGTTGCCGGTATTTCCATTCCCTTCCCGCAACGCGATGTTCATATTTACAACCACAAGTAACCGTTCACAAAGGTGAAGTTTAGTCATTCCTGGCCCAGTTGTCCTTCAGGGTTACGGTCCTGTTGAACACAAGCTTTCCGGGTGTGGAGTCGGGGTCCACGTTGAAATAACCCAGCCGTTGGAACTGGAACTGGTCCAGTGGCTTTGCATCCAGCAGTGAGGGCTCTACAAAACCTGTGATCACCTTCAGTGAATCGGGATTGAGAAAATCTTCCGGGCCCTGGTCCTTGTGACCGGCAGGATCGGGATCGCTGAACAGCCTGTCGTAAAGCCTTACCTCGGCCTTAATGGCGTGTTTGGCAGATACCCAGTGCAGGGTCCCCTTAACCTTTCGGTCGGCCTCCGGGCCCCCGCTTCGGGTGGCCATATCATAAATGCACCGGATCTCTTTGATCTCCCCGTTTTCATCCTTCACTACCTCCTGGCAAAGGATGATATATGCCGATTTGAGTCTTACCTCTCGACCGGGGCCCAGGCGGAAGAATTTCCTGGGGGGATCTTCCATAAAGTCCTCCCTTTCAATATAAATCTCTCTTGAAAATGGAATGGTGCGGCTGCCCATGGACTCGTCCTCCGGGTTGTTGATGGTCTCCATCTCCTCGGTTTTGTTCTCCGGGTAGTTGGTGATGACCACCTTCAGGGGATTCAGCACAGCCATCACCCTGGGAGCCTTTTTATTCAAATCCTCTCTGACTGCAAACTCCAGCAGTCCCACATCATTCTGGGCCATCACCTTGGTATACCCGATGCTGTCGTTGAAGTTACGGATCGATTCGGGTGTAAAGCCCCTTCTTCTGAGTCCGCACAGCGTGGGCATCCGGGGGTCGTCCCATCCGTTCACCAGTCCCTCTTTCACCAGCTTAAGAAGGACCCGTTTACTGAGCACGGTATAGGTCAGGTTCAGGCGGTTGAATTCGGTTTGCCTGGGCCTGTAATCATCGGTCATCAGGTGTTCCACCAGCCAGTTGTAGAGGGGGCGGTGTACTTCAAATTCAAGGGTACAGAGGGAGTGTGTGACACCTTCGAAATAGTCAGACTGGCCATGGGCAAAATCATACATGGGGTATACCTTCCAGGTATCACCCGTCCGGTGGTGAGGATGAAAAATGATGCGGTAGATCACCGGGTCGCGCATGTGCATATTGGGAGAGGCCATGTCAATTTTAGCCCTTAGTACCCTGGAACCTTCAGGAAACTCGCCCGTATTCATCCGCTGAAACAGATCCAGGTTCTCCTCCACACTCCTGTTTCGGTAAGGACTGTGAGTCCCGGGTTGGGTGGGGGTCCCTTTCTGGCTGGCGATCTCCTCCGAGGACTGGTCATCCACATAGGCAAGCCCTTTTTTGATTAACGCTATGGCAAAATCAAAGAGCTTCCCAAAATAATCTGACGCATAATACTCCCGGTCCTCCCAGTCAAATCCCAGCCAGCGGATGTCCTCCTTGATGGAATCCACGTACTCCACATCCTCCTTCGTGGGGTTGGTATCATCGAAGCGAAGGTTACACTTGCCGCCATACTTTTTTGCGATTCCAAAATCAAGGCAGATCGCTTTCCCGTGACCGATATGAAGGTAGCCATTGGGTTCCGGCGGGAAGCGCGTATGGACCCTGCCTCCATCCCTTCCGGAACGGAGATCCTCTTCCACGATGGCTTCAATAAAATTAAGGCTCTTCCTTTCGCTGGGTTCTTCTTTTCTGTCGGTCATTTCTATGCAGTTACGGCGCCACAAAATTAGTTAATTATGCAAGATTTAAATAATTATCATAAATTTCGAAAACAAACCTTAAAACCATGAAAAAGATACTGTTCCGTTTGCTCATGGCCCTGGGTGCCTTTATCCTGATCCTGGTAATCAATTACGTAGTCATCAATATCATCTCCACAAAAGTAACGGAGGGAACTCCCATTCATACTTCCGGTTCGGGTCAAACGGCCCTTCTGGTCATTGATGTCCAGGAGGGAACCACCGGGGTGACTTCCACCACTGAAAGCTATCAAAAACAGTCCGACGGGCTGATCCGGAACCTTAATCAGATGGTAAAGGAAGCCAGGGATAAAAACTGGACTGTGGTCTATATCCAGAGTGAAATCGCTAATCCTTTGATAAACATTCTGAACAACAGCATGGCCAGGGGTTCTGTGGGCGCCATGCTGGATAAAAGGCTGGATGTAAAGTCCGATCTGATTGTTACCAAGCGCAGGAGCGATTCTTTCAGTCATACCAACCTGGATCAGATCCTTGAAGAGAACCAGGTGGAAAAGCTGGTGGTGGTTGGCCTGGATGCTGCGCATTGTGTAAAGAGTACCATACAGGCCGCCCTGAACAGGGGATATGAAGTAGCTGTCATTCCCGATGGAATCATTGCCGGTGAGGAAGCTGTGAAGGAGAGAATGATGGGTGAATTCCGGGATATGGGTGTGGAGTTCATTGAATGAGAATACGCTATCTTTGTGAGATGGGTAAAATCATCATAGAGGAGATGGAATTCTATGCTTTCCATGGCCATTACAAGGAGGAGCAGATCGTGGGAAACCGTTTCCTGGTTGACCTGGAGATAGAGACCGATCTGGAACCGGCGGCTGAATCCGACCGGCTGGAAGATGCTGTCAATTACCAGCATGCCTATCAATTGATTAAAAAAGAGATGCGCAGGAAGAAGTCCAACCTCCTTGAAAACATTGCAAAACGAATTCTGGATGCACTTTTTGCCGAAATGAAAGGGATCCAAAAGGCCACCATTCGGATGCGAAAAATGCACCCTCCCATGGGTGGTCCCATTCGTTCAGTCGGCGTAACCATGAGCAGGAAAAATGAGTAAGAAGACCTGTCCGAAATGCGGAGCACAGTTCCCCTGTGAGGGCGATCGTGACTGCTGGTGTGAAAAACTTCAGATTCACAGGGTACAGATGTTGGAGATTATGGAACGCTATACCGAATGTCTCTGTCCCGATTGCATGAAACCCTACGAAGCAAAGGAGTAATTACCTGATCATATAGGTGTAACGGAAGATCCGTGAGTTGGAGGATCCAAGTTTTTCATAAATAGCCTCCGGATAATCCAGGGTGTTTAGAGTCGCATTATAGGAGTAATCCATCGTCCCCTCCACCCTGGTCAGCTGGTTGTTCACAAACGATTCCCCGGTGAAATAGTAGTTCAATCCCGAAAATGGGTGTTTCCCGGTATCGTAGGTCATGCTTACGGTCACATCGGGCTGGCTTCCATCGGGGAATATGGTGGTGCTGCTTGAAATGTTCCCTGCCCCGTCATACTCATATCCGGCCTCCCGGACCGGGTACTCCTTATTGCTCCCCTTCAGCACTCCGTATTCGGTCTCCCCGATCACGTTCTTTCCCTCATATTCATATACAATACGACCGGTGAAGATGGAGTCAAGTGGCTCGAGGTAGGTGTAGTCAAGGTTTCTTTTCACCAGGATCACTTCCGAAACCCTGTCACCATCATCAATGAACCATAGCTCTTCCTGAACCTTCTCCTTCACTTTCAGCTTGCGAACCACCATTAACCGGTTGGAGGCATCATATTCGAAGAAGTGGGTCTGGTGATCGCTCCATGTGATATGGTCCAGCAAATCGCTGTCGGGCAGATAGTAAAAATCGGCAATGAGCTTCATAGTATTGGATCCCATGATCACGGTGGCAGTCATGTTGGTAGGCAGACAAACCTTTTCAGTCGCTTCGGGAATCTCTTCGCAGGAGCAGATTAATAAAATGATCAGGGCGGGAAGGGGGATAAAGAGGCGATTCATTTTTCAGACTGGTTATCGTTAAAACCAGTCCTTTTTACGATTCAAATCACCAGGGGTTCAACAATTTCCACGGATGAATTCATTTGTTTGACAAAAGAGTCACAAGCACCGGTAAATGGTCAGAGAAAAAGGAGCGGTTCCGTGAGTCGGTCAGTGCCCCGTACCTGGTTACCCGGAACTGATCATTGACAAATACGTAGTCGATCCTCTTCTCAGGTGGGTCATCGTAAGTGAAGCCATGAAAAGTGGCCACCGAACTGTGAGGGGGAAGTTCTGAAACCTGGAAGGCATCCGAAAGCGTTGCGCTGATCATTCTGATGGGCTCTGAATCGGGTGGAAGGTTGAAGTCTCCGCAAAGCACAACCGCTCCTTTCCCTGCCGATGATCCGGCACCGGTGATCCCGGAAATCCTTTCCAGAATCAGCGCGGCGGAGTTCTTTCTCGCCTCCACACCTACATGATCAAAATGTGTGTTAAAAACATGGAATGAGTTCCCGCTCTTCTGATCCACCAGTTCCACCCAGGAACAGACCCTGCGACAGGCCGCATCCCATCCAAAACTGCACTCCCCCGGGGTTTCCGATAGCCAGAAGGTTCCCCCGTCTCTTTTTTTGAACCGGTCAG
>JAWOHR010000030.1:0-15669 GCA_046485075.1 Bacteroidales bacterium | reverse complement strand
TCATGAGAAAAGCAATTTTTATGGTCGTACTGGCTGTTTCTTTAATTGTTTCAGTGACTGTATGGCTGGTTTCACCTTCTGTTGAGTTTAGTCTGCAGGAATTATTGATGATCCTTGGGTTAATCCTGGTGGTGGGATTTGCACTTTTCCTTGCCTTCGGCAGGTTGAGGGCTGCCAAGCTGAACCTTCCGGCCGAAGATGAAATGTCGAAAAAAATTCTTCGAAGGGGTGCCGCAACCTCTTATTATGTCTCGATTTACCTCTGGCTGGTCATCATCTATTTTTCGGATAAGACAAAGTTGGAGTGTCATTCACTCATTGGGGCGGGGATCATGGGAATGGCCATTGTATTTGCCATGAGCTGGATTTATCACCGTTACATTCGCCGGTCGCATGACTAATCGCATCAAGGAACTTCGTGCCCGCAACAACCTGACTCAGCTCGATCTTGCGCGAAAAGTCGGGGTGAGGCGGGAGACCATCATTTTTCTAGAGAAGGATAAATATAATCCCTCACTGAAGCTTGCCTATGATGTTGCCCAGGTGTTCAATATGAAAATTGAGGAAGTTTTTCTCTTCGAAAATTAGTACACAGTACTCAGAAAACAGTACTCAGTACTCAGTACTCAGTGCACTGTGCACTGTTCCCTGTCCCCTGTCCCCTGTTCCCTGTCCCCTGTCCCCTGAGCACTATTTCTTGAGTACTATTTTTTTTCTTCGAATTCAATCTCCAGTTCATCGGCAATCTCCTTCATCTCTTTCTGAACCGGACCAAGTACCCTGATCCCCTCTCTTCGGATACGCTCCTCGTTTTCCCGTTCGGGATCACCGGGGATCAGGACGCGGTCGTGCCCCCTGGCTGGCCTGGCGGCGCGAAAGGTTTCAATCCATTTGTCCATCTGCGATTTAAAGGCTTCCGGTTTTTGGAAGGCGTCAATGCGCATGGCCCCGAAAAAGTGACCGGTCCCTTCCCCCACCTTCTCCTCTTTTACGGGCAGGTAAGCAACGGATGGGGGACAAAAGGGGCCGAAGTTGGCACCTGAAAGAACGGCTGAAAAGATATCTACAATTGCGCTCAGGCAGTATCCTTTGTGACCTCCCTGCTCACGTGTTCCCCCCAGGGTAACCATCGATCCCCCCTCTTTGAGGATATCTGGATTGGTGGAGGGGACTCCGTCGGCATCCTGGACATATCCCAGGGGTACGCGCTCACCCATTTTTGCCGCAACGGCCAGTTTCCCCCGGGCGATAGGGGTAGTGGAAAAGTCAGCGACAAAGGGAGGGTGCACTCCGGCCGGAACGGCCACAGCGATGGGGTTGGTACCCAGCATCTGTGAGATTGAGAAAGTGGGAGCAACCAGTGGATTGGCGATGGTCATGCATATTCCGATCATATCGTGCTGAAGGGCCATCATGGAGTAGTATCCGGCAATCCCGAAGTGGTTCGATCCGCGGGTTGAGACCCAGCCGGTTCCTGCCACCTTTGCCTTTTGGATGGCAATCTCCATGGACCTGGCGGCTGCAATCATGCCGATGGCTCCGTCTCCGTCGACCACTGCGGTACTTGGTGATTCGTGCACAATCCTGACATTGGGTTTCACATTGATACGATTGGCCTGCCATAATTGGTAATAGTCCTTGATCCGGATCATGCCATGGCTGGAGTAGCCTCTCAGTTCGGCGGAGATAAAAACATCGGTGGCTGTTTTTGCATCCTCAGGGGAGCATCCCATTTTTTCAAACACTTTCCGGGTAAAGTTTTCCAGGTATTCAACTTTGTACATCGCTTAAGTTTTAGTCTTTTTAATAATTTTTCTTGTGCGTGCCTGGGAGGTAGCCATGATCAGCATATCATCTATGTTCACATGTGGCGGCCGGGTGACTGCAAACAGGATGGCCTCGGCAATATCACTGGCAACAAGCGGTTCAAATCCCTCGTAGACACTGTCGGCTCTCTCCTGGTCACCCTTGAACCGCACGAGGCTGAACTCGGTCTCTACGGCACCGGGATTGATGGCTGTGACCCTGATGCCATGTTCCGCCAGATCGATACGCATCGCTTCGGTCAGGCCATCTATTGCAAATTTTGTGGCATTGTATACATTTCCGTTTTCATAGGCTTCTTTCCCGGCAATGGAGCCTATATTGATTACGTGACCCGAGCCCCTGGATACCATCCCGGGAGTGATTTCACGGGTGATGTAGAGCAGCCCCTTGATATTGGTATCAATCATTCGTTCCCAGTCATCCACCACCCCTTCATGAATATGATTCAGGCCCACAGCAAGGCCGGCGTTGTTTACCAGCAGATCCACATCTTTCCATTTACCGGAAAGCCCTTCAAGGGCCTTTTTAACCTCCTCGTGCCGACGGATATCGAAAACCAGCGAAAGGACATCGGCCCTGGTCTTCGAATGGATCTCCCTCCCCAATGATTCCAGGTGCTCTTTACGCCTTCCGGTTATAATCAGATCAAAACCATTGGCGGCAAGCAGCAAAGCTGTGGCACGGCCAATTCCGGAAGATGCACCCGTAACGATCGCTATTTTTCTCATTGTGAAATATGTAATTTTGGGTTCCTCAACAAATGTAAAAATTATCTTGGTAAGATCTATTCGCTATCTTTACGGTAAAGAACGAAGAGATGAATCAAAACGAATCACAGCTAAAAGAACGGGCACTCTCATACCTGACCAAGGATGAGATTTATTCCATTGGGTCGATGCTTGGCCGCGATCCCTCCGCGTTTGAACTCAATATGTTTGCAGCCATGTGGTCTGAACATATATCCTATAAAAGTTCCATCAAATGGCTGGAGGAGATGCCGTTGGAGGGAGCCGGGGTTGAGGTTCAGGCGGGTAAGGAGAATGCAGGGGTGATTCATCTCAATGACGAACTGGCCTGTGTGGTGAAGATGGAGTCCCACAACCATCCCATTGCTGTTGATCCACAACAGGGCGCTGTCGGGGTAGGTAACGTAATCCGTGACCTGATTACCATGGGCGCGGAGCCGGTGGGCCAGCTGAATATCCTTCGGTTTGGAGATCCCGCCCAAAAACAGATCAGGGAAATGGTCAATGCGGTGGTCACCGCCCTTGGCAGTTACTCTAACAATTTTGGGGTTCCTGTAGTAGGCGGGGAGATCCTTTTTGACAAAAGTTATAATTTCAATCCCGTTGTCAACATACTGGGCATAGGAGTTGTAAATAAAAATCGCCTGATCAGGGCAGCATTTGGAAATCCTGGCCAGGAAGTGGTCCTGCTGGGTAAAAAAACCTCAGGGCAGGGAGTTCACGGGGCAGGTTTTGCCTCAAGGGGAATCAGGGTCAAAGGGCAGTTGGTCCCGTCTTCACAGGTGGCAGACCCGGCAAGCGGCAAAATACTGATGGATTGTATCATGGAGCTCAATGGCAAGGGTTTGATCGGTGGAATGCAGGACATCGGGGCCGGCGGGGTACTTTGCGCTGCAGCGGAGATGGCCGACAGGGGTAAAAAGGGTGTGGAGATTCAACTGAATAAAATACCCCTGATGAGGGAGGATATCGATGCACTGGGTATCCTTCTCTCCCAGACCCAGGAGCAGATGTTGCTGGCTGTTAGCAGGAAGAATCGTGTTTTGGTGGAAGAGATTGCATGGAAGTGGGAGCTTCAATGTGTTTCGGTGGGGAAGGTCACCCGGGAAGAGAGAATCCGGATTCTGAATGGCAGGGAGGTTTGTGGAGATCTCCCGGTTAAACTGCTGGTCAGAGGCGGAGGTGCCCCGGTCTATATCAGGGAAATGAAATCCAGGGACAGGACCCCCAGGGTGGTTTCAGCCGATGAGGTCCCAATGCCAGGGAACCTGAAGGATATCGCCCGTAAGATGGTTGCATTGCCCAATATTGCTTCCAGAAGGTGGATTTATGAGCAGTTTGATACCATGGCCGGTTTGTCCAACCTGAGCAGTGGTTATCCATCAGATGCCGGAATCATCAAGGTGCATGGATACGATTTTGCCCTGGCCATGAGCGTGGATGGGAACTCAAGGTATGGCAAGCTTGAACCGCGCAAAGGTGCAATGATTTCTGTTGCCGAGGCATCAAGGAATATCATCTGTTCGGGTGGAAGGCCACTCGCACTGGCTGATTGTCTGAACTACGGTGATCCCTCAGACCCATTTGTCTACAACGATTTTGCTGAGAGTGTAAAAGGCATTGGCAGGGTGTGCAGGAAAATGAAGATTCCGGTAGTGGCCGGGAACGTAAGTTTTCATAACCTGACCCAGAACGGGGAGGAGATTACAAGTATTATCCCCACACCGGTAGTGGGAATGTTGGGAATCCTGGACAGGATGGAGGATGTGATGACGGTAAATTTCAGAAGAAAGGGTGATGTGATTTTTATCATTGGTCGCTCCGATAATGATATATCCTCTTCGGAATACCTCTCTTTTGTACACCTGGTCCATGAATCTGCGGCCCCTAAATTTGATCTGGATTACGAGATCATGTTACAGGGGGTGGTAAAGGAGCTGATCCGAAGGAGGTTGGTTCGTTCCGCACACGATGTATCCCTGGGCGGACTTTTTGTGACCCTGGTTGAGTGTGCACTCCCCGGAGGGCTTGGTTTCGATGTGACTTCCCCTGCAGAGATACGGGGTGATGCTTTTCTTTTCGGAGAATCCCAGAGCAGGGTGGTTGTTTCGGTTTCATCGGAGCAGGAGACCGAATTTCTGGATTTTATGATGGACTCGGGAATTCACTTTTCCGCACTTGGTCACGTCACCAAGGAGGAGCTCAGGATTGACGATGTATCATTCGGATTCATTACCGATTATGCCAGGGACTTTGAGAAATCACTGGAGCAGATTCTGGCCGATTAAATTTTGAGCGATCCGTCTTTATACTATTTATTATATTTGCACCGTTTAGTTCAAGTATGAGAAGGTTTCCCCTGCTTATTTTTATGTTTTTGATCTCTCTTCAGGCTTTTTCCCAGGAGGAGAGGCCTAAGAATCTTCCTGCCTTTGATTTGAAACGGCTCCATTTTGGATTTACCGTAGGATTCAATAGCATGGATCTTGCTTTCAAGAGGAATTACCAACCTGAAACGGGGAATTTTCTATATGCAGATTTGAGCAAGCTGCAGCCGGGTTTCCAGGTTACCATTGTTTCTGATCTGAGGCTGAGTGAAAACTGGAACCTGCGGTTTCTTCCGGGGATCAGTTTTGGAGCGAGGGACCTCTATTTTTACGATTATTATTCCTCCGCGGGGGTTCCTCCCACAGTGGAGGATCCCATTTATCAGGTCGCCCTGGGTGCCAGTTTCCTCGAATTCCCGCTTCTTTTTAAATACCGGTCGCGTCGGGTGAATAACTATCGCCCCTACCTGGTGGGAGGGGGCAATTTCAGGTACGATATGTCAGCCAAAAGAAGGGGAAAGTATGATGCTGATACGGATGAATATGTGAAATTCCTTCCGGGTGACCTTTACCTCGAGTTCGGGTTCGGTGTGGATACCTACCTGAAGTATTTCAAATTTGCCCCTGAATTAAAAGTGGCCGTGGGCCTGCTGAATATTATTGATCCCACCGGGCGTCAGGGCTTCATGGAGTACACCGAATCCATCGCGAGTGCACGATCCATCATCGTCATGCTTAATTTTCATTTCGAGTAGTCCGGCCTGGAACGGACCAGGGCACTTTCAGCCTCTCCTTCTAATCTCCGAGCAGACCACTGCCACTGATGAGGCCAGGTTAAGTGATTCCGGACCATTCCTTTCCCCTGTAAAAGAGGGGATGGATAGCCTGCCCCTGATATACCTGTCATATTGCCCCGAGAGTCCGTTTGATTCATTCCCAAAGAGGATCAGTGCAGCCGGTTCGATGGAGGCTTCATAGATATTTTCACCCCTGGGAAAGGTGCCGTATACCGGCTTATGACTCATGGCGGGATGTTGCAGGAGAGGTTCCAGGGCGGTGTAATATACCCGGCATCTTGCCATCGCGCCCATGGTTGCCTGAACTACTTTCGGATTATACAGATCCACCGAATCGGGAGTGCAGAGGATATGCCTGATCCCGAACCAGTCAGCTGTCCGCACAATGGTTCCCAGGTTCCCGGGATCGCGAATGGCCTCCAGCCCCAGCACAATCTCCCCGGAGAGTCTGGCCGGGTCGAGCTCCTGTTCCGGGATCCTGACGATGGCGAGCACCTGCTGGGGAGTAACCAGGTGGCTTACCCTGCGGAGTTCCTGCTCAGATGCCTCATTCAGGCCGATCCCCTCTCCAACCGTCTCCGCGTACCGGTCCATCCATCCCCCGGTGGCGAAGATCTCTTTCACCTCAGGGGCATACGGATTGCTGGCTCCGAGGAGTTCCTGTACCATCTTCACACCTTCCACAACAAACAGTTTATGCTCTTCCCTGTTTTTCTTCCGTTCAAGCGAGCGGATCAGTTTGGATTTTGCAATGGAGATCATGGCGTGGCTGTTGAATATATGCAAAGATGAAAAAAGATTTGACTACATTATATTTGTACTTTAGCATCTTTAATCGAACCATTGAGCAGCAGGTCCATCCATATCATCTTCCTGGCTATCCCAATCCTCCTGATTTCCTGCAATGCTACTAAATATGTGCCCTCGGATGAGTACCTGCTGAACAGTTATAAAATTGAGGCAGGGGATGGAGAATTTGATAAAAAAGCCCTCGATGATTACATCAAGCAGAAGCCCAATAAAAGGGTGCTTTTCTGGAAGTTTTACCTTTCGCTCTATAACCTCTCTTCGCCAGCGAAGGAGAAATGGCCCCATGGATGGCTCCGGCGCATTGGGGAGCCGCCGGCTATTTACGACGACGATCTGAAGGAGAAATCATCGGAACAGCTAAAGCTGTATATGAACAATAAGGGGTTTTACAATGCGGTGGTTACCGATTCCATCCTCTTTAAAAACCGAAAGGCGAAGGTGGTTTATCATGTAACCCCCCATGTACCTTATCGAATTAAGGACATTACATATTTCTTCCAGGATCCTGCGGTCTCCCCGATGATTTTGGCCGATACAGGTTCCAGCAAGTTCAGAGCGGGCGAGCTGTTTGATGTGGATGTACTGCTTGAAGAGATGGTCAGGATTGAGAATGTCCTCAGGGACAGTGGATATTACAGGTTTAATAAGGAGTTTGTATACTATGAGGTGGATACCTCCCAACAGAACAGTGCCAGCATTGTCCTGGGAATCAAAAACTTCCCGGCCAGGGATGACTATGGTAACCTGATTCATACCTATCACCCGGTTTACACCATCCGGAATGTTTACATGGAAACCGACCACGATATGATGGCCTCCAGGCGTGAAGGGGAGTCCTCAACCCGGCAAAGGGATACCCTGTTTTATGACTCTGTTTACCTGATTTCTGAGGGGAAGTCCAATATTCGCCCTGGCGTGGTAACCCAGAAAAATTATATTATTCCGGGTCAGTTATTTGATGCGTCAGATATGCAGAGAACCTATCGCAACCTCTCTGCCTTAAGCGCATCCAGGATCGTGGATATCCGTTTCCGGGAGGTGGAGGGTAAGACCCCGATGCTCGATTGTGATATTCGGATATCTCCGGCAACCCTTCAGTCCTATACCATTAAGCTGGAAGGTACCAACTCGGGTGGTAATATTGGGGCAGCAGCCAATATCGGATACCGCCACCGCAATCTTTTTGGCGGGTCGGAGCAGTTTGACCTTTCATTCACGGGGGCCATTGAGAACCTGAAGGAGTCCTCTTCGGATCCATCCGGAAGTGCAGGACCCAGCCTGATGCAGGAGTTTGGGGTGGAGTCACGTCTTCGGATTCCTAAATTTCTACTGCCGTTTAAAACCGACAGGTTTATCCGGAAATATAACCCTCAAACCAACATCAGGCTCTCCTATAACTATCAAAAACGACCCGACTATATCCGCACCCTTGCCAAAGCTTCCTTCGGATATGACTGGAAGGGAAATGAGAGGATGATTCACAGGGTTTTTCCCTTTGAGGCGAGCCTGATTCTAACACCCTATAAATCACAGGAGTTCCAGGATTGGCTGGAGGGAAAGTACCTCTTTTACAGCTATGAACCGCACCTGATCATCGATTCCCGCTATTCGGTAAACTGGTCCAATAAAAAGTTGCTGAAGAATCAGAGCTTTCAGGATGTGAGATTTAACCTTGAAACAGCAGGGAACCTGCTGTATACAGTTTATAATTTGTTTGCCCCCGATCCCGGAGATGAGAAATACCAGTTGCTGGGCGTTGATTTTGCCCAGTACCTTAAAGGCGATATTGATGCCAGGAGCTATACTTTCCTTTACGAAGATGTGAGCATCATTTTCAGGGGGTTTGCAGGAGTGGGGTTTGCCTATCTGAACTCCAACGCCATGCCATTTGAAAAACAGTATTTTTCGGGAGGCGCAAACAGCATCCGGGCCTGGCAGGTGAAGAGCCTGGGACCCGGATCATACAATGATCCCGAGCAGACCACCTATCCAAACCAGACCGGGGATGTTAAGCTGGAAGCCAACATGGAGTATCGCTTCAGGCTCTTCTGGAAACTGGAGGCGGCCCTCTTTTTAGATGTGGGAAACATCTGGTCTCTCTCCAGCGAGGATGACAGGAGAGGCGCAGGTTTTGAATTTAACCGGTTCTACAAAGAGCTGGCTGTTGGAACAGGTTTTGGAACCCGGGTTGTATTCAGCTTTTTCATATTCCGATTCGACCTGGGGATTCCCCTCCGCTCACCTTTTGCCATTGAAGGCGCCAACTGGCTGCCCGGAAATTCGGGTATATCCGGGGGTGACCTGACCTACAATCTTGCCATCGGTTATCCCTTCTGATCCTGTTGATTTAACCAATATTTATATTAATTTTGTGAGCTTATTTATATACAATCCAATTTAATAGAAATGATCATGTCCAATAAGATTTCAGATGTTGTTAAACCCGGAGTCATCACAGGCGATGACCTTAGGAAAGTGCTTGAAATTGCCAAGCAGAATGAGTATGCCATCCCTGCGGTGAATGTGGTGGGAACCAATTCGGTGAACGCAATCATCGAATCAGCTAAGATTGTAAATTCACCAGTGATGATCCAGTTTTCCAATGGCGGAGCGATCTTTTTTGCCGGGAAAGGACTTTCCAATGCAAATGAAAAGGCTGCTATTGCAGGAGCCGTGAGCGGAGCCAAGCATGTTCATGCCATGGCTGAAGCATATGGTGTCCCTGTGATCCTTCACACCGACCATGCTGCAAAGAAACTGTTGCCCTGGATTGATGGTTTGCTTGAAGCCGGAGAGAAACATTTTAAAACTTATGGAAAACCGCTGTTCAGTTCACATATGCTGGACCTTTCTGAAGAACCTCTTGAGGAGAATATTGAGATCTGTAAAAAATACCTCGCCCGCATGAGCAAAATCGGGATGACCCTGGAAATTGAACTGGGTTGCACCGGCGGAGAGGAGGATGGCGTGGATAATTCCGGCATGGACAACTCCCTGCTCTATACACAGCCTGCAGATGTGGCATATGCTTACGAGGAGTTGTCAAAGGTGAGCCCCAACTTCACCATTGCTGCTTCATTTGGCAATGTACACGGAGTTTATAAGCCTGGTAATGTGAAACTTACTCCAAAAATTCTTGACAATTCCCAGAAGTATGTGGAAAAGAAGTTTGGACTTGGTAAAAAGCCTTTGAATTTTGTTTTCCATGGCGGTTCAGGATCCACACAGGAGGAGATTCGGGAGGCCATCCGTTACGGGGTGATCAAAATGAACATAGATACCGATACACAGTGGGCCTCCTGGGATGGCGTCCGGAAATTTGAAGCCAAAAACCGCAACTACCTGCAGGGTCAGATTGGGAATCCGGAAGGAGAAGACAAGCCCAATAAGAAATATTACGATCCAAGGGTTTGGATGAGGGAATCTGAAAAGTCTTTGATCGAGCGAATGAAGATTGCCTTTGAGGACCTGAACTGCATAGACAGGCTTTAATTCCTGGAGGGATGTTAAAGGGCGGAAGCGGAGAGAGGGATAGCTTTAGCAGTAAGTTTGGTGTGATTGCCGCTGCAGCCGGTTCTGCCATCGGACTGGGGAATATATGGAGATTCCCCTATGTGGCCGGTCAGAACGGGGGAGGGGCCTTCCTGCTGATCTACCTGCTTTTTGTGGCTGCCATCGGAATTCCGGTAATGATGTCGGAATTTGTAATTGGACGCTCTGCCCAACTCAATCCCGTTGGCGCATTTAAAAAAATAGCTCCCGGTAAAAAATGGTATCTCATAGGATTGCTGGGAGTTGTCTCCGCCTTTATTATTCTTGCTTTTTATACGGTGGTGGCCGGCTGGACACTGGAATACCTGGTTCAGTCGGTGAAGTGGATGATGCTGTATGATCAGATCGGATTCCGGGATATGGATGCTGATGCTGCCCGGTTTTTTTTCACCAACCATTATGAGACTTTCATATCGGGGATATGGCGCCCGGTCATCTGGTTTGCCCTTATGATGTTCTTTACCGGTTACATTGTGATTTCCGGGGTGAAGAACGGGATCGAAAAGTATGCCAAGATCCTGATGCCTCTTCTGTTGTTACTATTGCTGATCCTGGTGATCCGGTCACTCACGCTTGAGGGGGCCAGGGAGGGTGTGTTGTTCCTTTTTAAACCCGATTTTTCCATCATTCGGGAGGCCCCTATGAAAATCATCGTAGAGGCGCTGGGACAGGCTTTTTTCTCACTTTCGATCGGGATGGGGACCCTGATCACGTATGGTTCCTATATCAGCAGAAAGGAGAGCCTGGCCAATACCGCAGTAAGTGTGGCTTTGGCAGATACGGTAATTGCAGTGGTGGCAGGCCTTGCCATTTTCCCTGCCGTGTTTGCATTCGGAATCAGTCCCGACAGTGGTCCCGAACTGGTCTATATCACCCTTCCCGTGATCTTTCAGAATATGTCCGGCGGACTCATCTGGGCCTTTATGTTCTTCCTGTTGCTTTGCTTTGCAGCGCTCACCTCTACCATTTCTGTGCTGGAGGTAATCGTTGCCTATTTCTCGGAGCAGTTGTCCATGACCCGGAAAAAGGCGGCTATTCTGGCCATGGTCTCAGTGGGTTTCCTGGGGATTCTCTGCACAGTATCCAGCGATTTATTCGGGCTGTTCAATGCAACCCCCGATCTGATGCTTCCACTGGGAGGTTTCTTTATTGTCGTATTTATCGGATGGTTCCTTTCTAAGGATATTACCAAGGGTGAACTTTCCAGCGACGGGAGATATAAAACCGGGTATTCAAGGCTTTTCATGTTCCTGGTGAAATTTGTTGCCCCCCTGGCCATCGCACTTCTTTTTGTTCTGGGTGTTTACAGCCGTGTAATTACCCTCTTCCCTTAGACCGATCATTCTCTTTCCGGTCCATTAACCTGTAAATGATCAGGAAAATATTACGAGAGTATTACCTGTTGTCACGGGGTGAACAACGGGCCATGGTGTTGCTTTCCCTGCTGGTGATCCTGACCCTGGGATTCAGGGTGGCAGTAGGGGTACTTCCAGCCCGGGAACCAGCCGGTGTTGAACAGTTCCAGGAGGAGGCCATGGCACTTCTTGCCAGAATTGCCTATGCTGACAGCCTGTACCGGGTTTCTGAACAATATGGCACTTCCGAAAGAGTATGGTCTACCCCAACACATCGTTATTCCCATCGGCGTGGGGAGTCCCGCCAGGAGATTTCCCCTGTGAATCTCAATGTGGCTGATTCGGTAACCTTTCTGACGCTTCCGGGCATCGGCCCGGTATTTGCGGGCCGGATTGTCAAATACAGGCGATTGCTGGGCGGCTATTGCAGGATTGCACAACTTTCAGAAATCTACGGGATGAGCCAGGAAACGGTGGAGGTCATCACTCCGTTACTGCTCCTGGATACTGCCGGGCTGGAGAAACTTTTTTTAAACAGATGCAGCTTCAGTCAATTACTCAAACATCCTTACCTGGAGTATGAGGATGTAAAAACCCTGGTTCAATACATTGATTCAGAGGGAAGGATAGGTTCGCACGCGGAGATCCGGGAAAACGGGTTACTTGCTGACTCCACACTGGAAAAAATTGCACCCTACCTGGACTTTTCATATGATTAAAAAATGCGCCCGCCTTTTATTGTATTGCTAAGATTTTTTACCTATTTTTATAGATAATGAGAAATTGTTTGACAGAATTCCGGTATTCATATATAGCCATCATCATGTTGCCAGTTTCGGTCGGGTTAAAAAATCGAATGTTTTTGTTGAATATTAGATCAGGATTTTCTACATTTGCGGCTCGAAATTAAAACCAGATTGAAATGATTGTAATTCCCATTAAAGAGGGTGAGAATATTGAAAGGTCGTTGAAGAAGTTCAAGCGCAAGTTTGAGAAAACCGGTGTGGTAAAGGAACTGAGAGCCCGTCAGGCGTTCATCAAGCCTTCGGTTATTAAGCGCCAGCAGAAACTCAAGGCCGTTTATATTCAGCAACTGCAGCAGGAGGAGGAGTAGTTTTCCGGGGTTTTGGCAGATGTTGAAATGCTGCCCATGACCACGACAGAAGAGTTTTTAAGATATCTGCAGGCTGAGAGGAGGTATGCAAAACATACCGTCATAGCTTACAAAACCGTATTGAATCAATTCCATGCTTTCTGCCAGGACAACGGCAAGGAGGGCATGGATTTGTATTTTAGAACCATTCGTTCCTGGGTGGTCTTTCAAATGGATTCGGGGATCTCTCCGAGAACTGTCAATAAGAAACTTGCGGCCCTGAGTACCTACTGCAAATACCTGATCCGGCAAGGCCTGCTGTTGTCCAATCCGGTGGAGCGTGTGCTGAAGCCAAAGATGAGCAAGAGGAATCCTGTTTTTGTGGAACAACGTAATATGGACAGCCTTTTGGATCACTATGATTTCGGTCATGACTTCGAGGGTGTGCGGAACAGGCTGATTATAGACTTGTTTTATCAGACCGGAATGCGACGGAGTGAACTTCTCGGTCTGAACACCAGAAGTGTGGATTCAAAAGTCAAAAGTCTTAAAGTCACAGGAAAGAGAAATAAGGAGCGTTTGATCCCGATCAATGATGCACTTTCACAGTCCATTGGACAATACCTTCTCCTCAGGGACGGGGTGGTCACCGATCCGAACGTGGTTGCGCTTTTTGTTACTTCTTCCGGAGCTCCGGCGTACGAGTCGCTGATTTACAGGATAGTCCGAAAATACCTGGCCCTGGTCACCACCGTGGATAAGAAAAGTCCGCATGTGTTGAGGCATACCTTTGCAACGCACATGCTCAATGACGGTGCCGACCTGAATGCCATAAAAGAATTACTGGGTCACGCGAACCTTTCCGCTACCCAGGTGTATACACATAATACGTTTGAGAAGTTAAAGTCAATTTATAATCAGGCCCATCCCAGGGCCGAAAAATAAGGAGGTTCCTATGGATATAAAGATGCATTCAATTCGCTTCGATGCCGATCAGAAGTTGTTGTCGTTTATTGACACGAAGATCAAAAAGCTGCCCACCGTTTACGATGATATTATGGGCGCAGAGGTTTTCCTGAGACTGGCCAATGATGAGGACCGGGAGAACAAACTGGTTGAGATCAAACTTGATGTAAAAGGACAGACCGTTTTTGCCAAGAAGCAATGTAAAACATTTGAAGAGGCGACAGACCTTTCTATTGTTGCTCTAAAGAAGCAGCTGGTCAAACGAAAGACTAAAATCAGGAAGAAATAACCATGTAAATACCAATAAAAAAGGCTGCTCCGGCAGCTTTTTTTATGCCTTCTAAAAAAGAGGGAATTATTTTTGTGATCTAATAAAAATATTCATACATTTGCGAACCGATTTTGGAGGGTATTTTTCATTGACGTTATTGACATGCCGATGTAGCTCAGTTGGTCAGAGCAGCTGATTTGTAATCAGCAGGTCGCGGGTTCGAATCCCCCCATCGGCTCTGATCTTTTTGACAGAAGTACTTTGCTTATTGATAATATGGGGAGATACCAAAGTGGCCAACTGGGGCAGACTGTAAATCTGCTGTCGTACGACTTCGGAGGTTCGAATCCTTCTCTCCCCACTACTCTCTCAAGAGTTACCAGGCGGGAATAGCTCAGTTGGTAGAGCACGACCCTTCCAAGGTCGGGGTCGCGAGTTCGAGCCTCGTTTCCCGCTCAACACCTTGAGTAAGCCGATGTAGCTCAGGGGTAGAGCGCTTCCTTGGTAAGGAAGAGGTCCTGGGTTCAATTCCCAGCATTGGCTCTGATAAATTAGAAAGTGATTAAATAAACAATTATCAAATTAATTAAATTAAGTTATGGCTAAGGAAAAATTTGATAGGTCCAAACCGCACGTTAATGTGGGTACCATTGGTCACGTTGACCACGGTAAAACCACCCTGACTGCTGCTATTACAATGGTCCTTGCAAAAAAGGGTCTCTCAGAAATCAGGGATTTTGACTCCATTGACAATGCTCCGGAAGAGAAGGAGCGAGGTATCACTATTAATACTGCCCATGTTGAATATTCGACAGCAAACCGCCACTATGCGCATGTGGACTGTCCGGGACACGCCGACTATGTGAAGAACATGGTAACTGGTGCTGCCCAGATGGACGGTGCCATTATTGTTGTTGCCGGAACAGACGGTCCGATGCCCCAGACCAGGGAGCACATCCTTCTGGCCCGCCAGGTAAACGTTCCCAAGATTGTTGTTTTCCTGAACAAGGTTGATATGGTTGATGATCCGGAAATTCTTGAGCTGGTTGAAATGGAAATCCGGGAATTACTCGATTTTTATGAGTTCGACGGTGACAATGCTCCTGTGATTCATGGTTCTGCACTGGGAGCGATGAACGGTGAAGCAAAGTGGGAAGAAAAAATAATGGAGCTTATGGATGCTGTGGATTCATACATTCCCATCCCTCCCCGTGAAAATGAAAAGCCGTTCCTGATGCCTGTTGAAGATGTTTTCTCAATCACAGGTCGTGGTACTGTTGCAACTGGCCGGATCGAAACAGGTGTTGTAAACACTGGTGATGAGATGAACCTGATCGGTCTGGGTGCCGAAAGTCGCAAGACGGTGGTAACCGGTGTGGAGATGTTCCGCAAGATCCTTGACAGGGGTGAAGCTGGTGACAACGTAGGGCTGTTACTCCGTGGAGTTGATAAGAAGGAGATCAAAAGGGGAATGGTAATTGCCAAGCCCGGATCGATTACTCCCCATACTGAATTTGTAGCCCAGGTTTACGTTCTTAAGAAAGAGGAGGGTGGACGCCATACTCCTTTCCATAACAAATATCGCCCACAGTTTTATCTGCGTACCCTGGATATTACCGGAGAGATTACTCTTCCCGAAGGAACCGAGATGGTAATGCCCGGTGATGATGTGGAGATTAAAGTAAAACTGATCTACCCTGTAGCTATTAACGTAGGTCTTCGTTTCGCAATTCGTGAAGGTGGACGTACGGTTGGTGCCGGTCAGGTTATTAAGATCAACGAATAGGATTTTGCAACTTAATTTATAGAGAGTACGGGTCCTGTGATGGACCCGGCTTCTCTATTTAAACGCTTTAGGTACACGGGTGTAGCTCAGTTGGTAGAGCACTGGTCTCCAAAACCAGGTGTCGGGCGTTCGAGTCGCT
>JAWOHR010000178.1:0-30450 GCA_046485075.1 Bacteroidales bacterium | reverse complement strand
ATTTCTTTTCATGCGTCTCGGGATTTGGGTTCGCATTGGATTTATTTTAGGTTCTTGAATTCGCATGTTACAGACTATATGGACATTCGACTCTTATTGACGTTACAGACTAAATGGACATTCGACTCTTATTGACGTTTCAGACTATATGGACATTCGACTCTTATTGACATTACAGACTATATGGACATTCGACTCTATTCACTTTACATATTTATTGGACTTTACTGACTCAACTGCCGGTTTCGTATCTCCTTGGTGGTGGTGATGATCTGCTGCAGGGTTTCGTCGCTCATGAGGACTAGTGAGGTTTCGCTCTGGACCACCATGAGCATGCCATCTTTTTCGATGGTTTCGGGTTCGCCCACTTCGTAGGTGATTTTTACACCTGCATATGCCTCTTTGATGATCTCCAGGTCCCTGATATAACCTGCGATGATGTTTTCATTTTTGTAGTGATCAAGGACCAGCAGGAGGTCGTTCAGGATGATCTTCTGCTCACCGATCATCGACTTTAAGTCTTCGTTGTTGTTCTGAACCGCTACCTGGGTGGCCAGGTACAAACCTTCCATCCACACCCCGGCGATCATCAGGGCGCTCAGGTTGCTCCGGTCGGTCTCCCGGAGGTAATCATCCATGTTGTTGAAGGAGTTTATGGAGATGAACATGAGCGAATCCAGGTCGGAACTGGTGGTGGCCAGTCTTTTGATGGTAGCAAAGTCGAAAAATTGTCCGATCTGAAGGGCGTCGGCCAGCCGGCTGATGCTGGAGAGATAGTTCACCGCAGTCCCGGTTTTTTCATACATATTCAGGTAGCCCAGGTCGGCGCTGAGAACACCCAGGCTATAAGCCATCTCGAAACTGGTGGTATTGGTGGAGAGTTTTTCCGGATCGGCAAGGTAGGAAGTCGAAAACGGGATGTTCAGGGAGCTGATCAGGGCGGCCACTTCAATGGGCGAAGCGATGTTCTCGATGATATCGCTCATGGTTTCCGATGAGATTTGTAGTTCTCCTGCCTCCACATCCTCCATATCAACCTCGAGGTTCTCTGAAGGCCTTTGCCCGCAGGCTGCAAGGAGGAGTGCTGTAATTACAAACAGTGAAAGTTTCTTTATCATGGCTTACTTAAATAGGTTTCGCAATATAAAAATAGTGATTCCCGGTATAAATAGCGTGGTGGGTTATTAACCATTGCGTTGTCGGAATAGCCGGCTTTTTAAAATTTTACCGGCCACATTGAAATAGAGAATGAAATATAAAACAATGGTGAGAAACCAGATGAATCCCATATTAAATGTGAAGGTTTCAACAAACCGGCCCAGGAAATACTTCCTGGGGGCATAAAAGTGAGATCTTAGACCCAGTCCCACGGGTTCCGGATCCAGGAATACCGGATCAATTTGCTGATAGAGCCTGCCGTCCGATTCAATGATCTGATTCTTTTCGTAAATCCTCTTTACACGGTCCGAGACCGCCTCATTGTGATAGCCATTCAGCATGGAGAAGTAGAGTTCACGCCTGTCTTCCATCAACTTCCCCAGGCGACGCTCTTTTTGCTTGCTGGCTATGGAAAACTGGTTCATGTAGTACTTTTTCAGCACGGCAAGGTAACGTGTGGTTTTGGCGATGGCCGCTTCGTTGAACGTTTCAGGGGTTAGCTCACCCTCCTTATAGGAGATGTCCTTTACCAGGGGATCGGTTCTGAAAATTTCGTTTCGCAAAACCTCCAGGGCCCTGGTGGTGGTGTTGATTTTACCCGATTCACGGAATTCATAAATGCATTCATAAAAACGCTGTTCCAGTTCGGGCATAAGGTAGGCTGACTTGAAGTTACTGATGCTTACCTGTTTTTCGTCATCGTAAAAATTCTTCTCAAACTGATTTGCCTTGAACTGGTGAACCATCAGGGCCTCGTAAGACCATTTGGTGGGCATCAGTTCAGCGATTACAGGAACTTTGTCAACCGTGGTTATGCTGCGGTTCAGTTTATCAAAGGAGAACATGGCTCCGCTAAGCACCATCATGGGGATCATCACCAGGGGAATCACAATGTAAATGGTTACCGCCGAGTTGAATGCCGATGAAATCACCAGTCCGATCATGTTGGCGCATACCGCGGTTGTGAAAAGAGCCAGCCAGTACGCCAATGTCATATTCCGGATTTGCAGGATTCCGTTGGCTACCAGAACGAAGGTGATTGCCTGGATGGCGGAAATGGTTACCAGGGTTCCGATCTTGGCCAGAAGATAGGAGGAGCGGCTCAGGTTCAGAAACTGCTCTCGCTTCAATATTTTCCGGTCCCTGAAGATCTCTTCAGCACTAACGATCAATCCCAGGAAAAGGGCGACGATCAGGGCCATGAAGATGAATATCGGGATGTTTTCATTCTCCCTGAAAATGTAGGTGTGGCTTGTGGGATCGGCTATGTAGCGGATAATGTAGGCCAGGATAAAAGCCAGAACGGGACTTACCAGCAGCGTCATCAGCAGGTACTGGAGGTTATTGATCTTCGATTTTACATCCCGTTTCAGGTAGTTTGAAAACTGTTTCAACCAGCCCGGAACATTCAGGTTAATGGGGGGAGGGGAGAGAACCTTGGGCCTCGTTTCCGACCAGGGTGCAGGATTTGTGGTCTCATGGATGACGGCTTTTGCACGCTGTTCCTCCCTGAAAATCTCCTCCCACCTCTGGGGACTCACCTTACGCTGGTCGGTGTAGTGTCCATATTCGTCCACCTGGTGTGCTTCGATGATATTGAATATCAGCTCGGGATTCACATTTCCGCAAACAGGGCATTCTCCCACCCATGCGTTGACCTGTTTGTCGGCCTTTTTGAAATGAATAACAGCTTCCACGGGGTTTCCGAAATAGACCAGGCGGCCGCCCTCATCAAGGATCACAACCCGGTCAAACATTTTATAGAGCTCCGACGATGGCTGGTGGATCACCACGAAGACCAGTTTCCCCTTTAGGGTCAACTCCCTCAAAAGGTCCATCACATTTTCCGAATCCCTTGATGAGAGTCCCGAAGTGGGTTCATCCAGGAAAAGGATGGAGGGCTCCCGGATCAGTTCAAGGGCGATGTTCAGCCTTTTACGCTGACCGCCGCTGATGGTTTTGTTCATAACCGAACCCACCCGCAGGTCTCTCTTTTCATTTAAGCCGAGGCTGGTGAGTGTTTCGGTAACCCTCTCCCGGACTTCCCGGTTGGAGAGATGTTTGAAACAGAACCTGGCATTGAAGTACAGGTTATCAAAAACCGAAAGTTCCTCGATCAGCAGATCATCCTGGGGTACAAAACCTGAAACTCCTGTCAGTTTCGATGCATCCGACCAGAGAGAGAGGTTGTTGATCCTTACATCCCCGCGGGTGGGTTTGGACATGCCGGATAACACGTTCATCAGGGTGGTCTTACCCGAACCGCTGGAGCCCATGATTCCCACCAGGTCACCCTGTTGAGTTGTAAAGGAGACCCTGTCCAGGCCCTTCACTTTGTCAGGGAATACATAAGTGAGGTTATCCGCTTCCAGTGTGATCTGGCCCTCAGAATAGCCGGTCTTAAACCTGGAGGAAATATCGCTGTAAAGGATGGGCGGGCCTACAGGCAGGCGAAGAGAACTGCCTGATGCAAAAAGGTAGATTACTTCGTTGTGAACAACCAGTCCGTTCAAAAAGCACTGCTGTGTACCGGAATACTTCATGAAATAAAGTTCCACAGATGGAATCCTGGCAAAGAATACCGGATCCACAAGTCCCCGGAAGTGGTATTGGTGGGCGGAACGGTGCTGCCCCGCGGGTGTCAGTGGCAGGTCATCCGGATCGGGTATGTGTTTGGAGACCACCAGGTGGTTCTCGTGACGGAAATCTTCGATATGATTACCTTTGACAAAGGCTAGGATGTTCTCATACTCATCGCTGCTGATGCGGAAAATATCTGCAACGGTCTTTACAATCCCCATCCGTTGTTCAGTGAGATTGTACTCGGCATTGACCAGCTCCATGATACGGACCAGTACAACCACCTTCTGGCGCTGGTTGATGGTTTTACTGATCTGTTTACAGAGTTTGAGGACCTTTACCGAATCGAGGACCGAGGTGAGTTTTTGCGCTCCAGACTTTTCCGCATCTTCAGATTCTCCGGCCGTCTCCTTATATAGCTGCAGGTATTCATGGGCCGAATCGACCCCGATTTGCTGAACCAGGAAGCGGGTTACGTATTCGATCTCCTTTTCCCCGATTCCACCGTCCTGCTTGGTGATCAGGGCGAACAACTGCATTAACGCCCTCAGGATCTCTTCACTCATGACTTATTGTAGGTGGTATGCTCAAAAGGTACGTCGACCATCTCCTGATATTCATGACCTGCCTCCTGCATATCCTCATCAGAAGCCAGGGAAATCCATCTGACCAGGACCCCTTGACCCTCTTCTTTCATCTCCTCCAGGATCATCAGGATATCGAGAATCAGTTTTGAAGAGGCGGTATTGAAGTAGTTGAGTTTAAATTCAAAGCGGGTAAAGGGTTTTGGATTTTTCCGGTATTCTTCCAGCCAGTCAAGTACTGGCTGATAGAATTGTACCACATCTTCGGGCAGGGATTTACCAGAAATTTTAAAGCAATTTCCCTCCTTGTCCAGGATCACTTCAGGACTGTCATCAGTCTGTACGATACGTAAAGCTTCCATGATCGCTATCTTGTAATGGTTGATGTAAATATGAAAAATGTTGTTTCGTCGTCAATCTTCACAAAACTGTAATCCAGTGGGTTCCCTGTCTTTCTCCGGATGTCGATGAAGCCAAGTCCGGCTCCACCCTTTGGTGATAAGAGCCCTTCCCTCATCTGTTTTTTGTAAAGGTCATCAAGAGAGTCGCAATCCATGTTATTTAATTTCCCAAGGAAGCTGGAGATCTCCTCTATATGCCCTGTTTCAATGATATTGCCTGTGGTTACCTGGAACCGCTCCTTGTTCTTTGCCACCAATACCAGCCCTATACCTGGATAGGGCTGGCCCCTGTATTCGTATGATTCGGCGTGCCTGTTAATATTCTGAAGCGATTCAACCATTACATGGTACACCCTGCGCAGTACCCGGTCATCCTCCACATCGTCCAGCTGCTCTTCCACAAGACCGGTAAGCGCCTTCATTACCTGGTGCGTGATCTGTCCCTCGAATACTACGGAGATGTCCTTTACACGAAGACCGGAATAGCGTTCGTATATGTAGTTTATGAAACCTTTACTCTCTCCGGAAAAACTCATAACAGCTATAAATATATAGAATTAAGATTAATCTGCCTCAATTCCGATGAGCAGCAAATCGTCCAGCTGACGTTCCTTTTCCATCCATGCGGTGAAATCGGATCTGAAAAGATCGTTGTACTGGTGCATGGTGTAGCCTGCATTTTCCAGAATCATCTGCCTCACCCTTGCCGAGCCATATTTCAGATTTTCGGGTCCTCCCATCTGGTCGGTCAAACCGTCTGTGAAGAAGAAAAACTTGTCTCCCGGATTGTAGGGTATCACCGTGGTGGTGAAGGGTTGTTCGGGCTTACGTGGATGTTTGAGCCCGCCGATGGCTTTGCGGTCACCCCTGTAAACGGTAATCTCTCCTTCGCTCAGGACCAGAAGGGGACGGTGTGCACCGGCAAACTCCATCACACGCTTTTTCTTAATAAACCGGCAAAGTGCCATATCCATACCATCCCTGGTTTCCGGCTTCTCCCGGTCTTGTTTAAGGGTTCTCCGCACCTCCTTGTGCAGCTCTTCACATAATTCACCCGCCGAAATCTGCGGATTCAATCCCGTGATGTTATTCATCAGGAACAGCCCCACAAATGAGAGCAGGGCCCCCGGAACGCCATGTCCGGTGCAGTCGACTGCGGCTATGTACCATGAATCCCCGGTTTCAAACATCCATGGGAAGTCGCCCGAGATCACATCCCTTGGTTTATAGTATACAAAACTTTTTGGAAAGGCCTTGCGGATGCGGCCGATCTCCGGGAGGATCGATGACTGGATGCGTTCGGCATAGTTGATACTGTCCTGGACTTTCCGGTTCTGAATCTGGATCTCCTTTTCTATCTTTTTTGCTTCGGTAATATCATGGCCTACGATAAGGATCGTCTCCAGTTCACCATCCAGGAATTCGGGGATGACATCTACATTCAAAATCCTTTCCGACTTGTATTCACCCATGCTGACAGGAAGGGTGATCTGAAGGGTTTTTTTAACTGGCGAACTGGCCATGGAGCTGATGACTTCATAAAGCAGTTCGCTGAAAGGTTTGCTGAAACTGATCTCCTCCCTGGACTTGTTGATCATTGAATGGGGTGCGAAATCGGTGTAGTCCTCAACGACCGGGTTTGCATAGTGGATGACCCCGGAGCTGCTGATGCGGAGGATCAGGTCCATGGAATTTTCCGATAGCGACTGCATCCTGGTCTTCAGCCTCTGCTCCCTCTCCATATTCACCGATTCGGTAATATCCCTGGTATTGAGTACAAAACCACCAATGGCAGAGTCTTCAAGCTTATTCCGGCAGTGAGTCCTCAGGTAGATCCTTTCACCATTTTTACGGATAAACGTGGTTTCAAGGGTGTCGGTTAGCGCCGGATTCTCCCTTAGTTTATCCAGGGTTTTTCGAAGTTTGACCGCCCCATCTCTGCCGATACGCTCCATATCCTTTCCTCCCATCATCTCTTCTACCGAATAGCCGAAAATGTTGATCACCGACGGACTTATAAAGGTGAGGTTGTATGAATCATCATAAATGGATATGATCTCGGAGGCGTGCTCCAGCAAAAGGTGGATCCTTGTAGTAGCGTGTTGGGCCTCCCGGATTTTTCCTTCGAGCTGTATATTGGCTGTTTCAAGCTTCTCCTGAGCCAATTTCATCTCACTTGCATTCTCCTGTAACTGTATCTCATTTTTCCTGAGTTCATCGGTCATCTTTCTTGACTCCGCCAGAAGGTGCTGTGTCCTGATGTTCATCTTCAGATTCTTCAGGGTACGTGCGATGATTTCTCCCAGTTCAAGGAGGAACTGAATGGTGAGTTTTGGAATCCGGTCACTCAGGAAGGCAAATTCAACGACCCCGTGCAGCTCTTCATTGGTAATCAGCGGGACCAGCAGGATACTTGCCGGTTTCTGGTCCCCAAGGATCCCGGAAGTGATGGTGACATACCCCTCAGGAATCTCGGTCCGGTAGATATAATCCATTTCGTAGGCACATTGTCCCACCAGTCCTTCGCCCGTGCGGAAGGTCTGATTGATGAATTTTCGACGGTTGTAGGCATAGGTTGCCCTGTTGGTCAGGGTCTTTTCCTCTTCATTGTAGAGGTAAAGTGCACCCTGGGTGGCCTGTATATACTGAATGATTGTTTTAAGAACAAGGGAGGATAATTCATCCATCTCCTGCTGCTCGCGCAGGACCTTTGAGATGATGTCCTTCCCCTCTGCGATCCACGACTGTTCATGCTCCTTCCGCCTGTTCGACTTGATGTTCAGCTGGATCATCCTGAGCGCTTTCCCCAGGTTTGTCTCCATCATCTCATCAAAGAGATCGGGGTTCTCACCTTCCGAAAGCTCCTGGGCAAACCGGGTATTACGCTCTAACAGCTGGTTGGATGCTTTGACGCGCTCCTCGTAATCCTCAATAGCCCGGTTCATGATCCGGTGCATGGGGTAAAGAATGGCTGAATTAAATAGGGGCAGCAGGTAGATCAGGATCAGGGAAGGATGCGCTTTGTGGATCAAAACCAGGCTCCTGAAGGTGATCGGGAGTCCCATCTCCATCATGAAGGCGCAAAGAATCAGAACCACCGTGAGCAGGCTGATCATCATAACAACCATCACCCTTCTGAAGTTGATGCGCCTTATGATATATGGATCCCGTCTGGACATCTCTATTTTATAGATGGGGAGAGTTTATCCATTAAATCGCGTGCAAAGACCCTGAACATAGCCTCAATGTCGACCGGGTCATACCTGTAACCCGAGCACTCCAGTACCGCGATGGTCCTGTTCCGGTGAACAAGTGGAACAATGGCCAGGTAGGAGGGTTCCATTTTCCCCAATCCGGAGTAAACCATCCGGTGCCCTTCCGGAAGGCGGGTCAGGACCATGGTCTGCTGGTTGGCAGCCACCTGTCCCGTGAGTCCTTCACCCTCCTTGAATGCATATGGACCGGAAGGAGAATTTAAAGCATACGTGGCCACTGCCCTGAACTCGCTCCTGTCACGGATATACAGGATCCCCGACATAATTTCCAGTTCGCTGGCAAGAATTTTCAGCAACTCCTGTCCCGATTTTTCAAGCGGCACCTCTTCGGGGATGCGCCTCACCAGCTTACGGGCCGTGGAGGCAACATCAAGCGCTTTGTTCTCTTTTGATGAACTTTTGGGTTTTGCAGAGGATTTCCTCTCCAATTCCTCGGCCTCCTTTTTCCTTCGCTCCTCATCAATCCAAAGCCGGTGTGCCTTTTTTACAGCCAGCATGAAGAGGTAGATACCCGACGCCGATATGGTTACCCATAGCAGAATCATCAGGCCGGGTGAAGGAGACCTTCCGATGGCACCGTTCCAGGAGATAACCATCAATCCTAACGCCGAGACGAGCAGCAATCCCAGAGTTACCCAGGTCATGATATATTGCACCCTGCTTTTAAGCATCCTTTACCCTGTTTGGTAATCCTTTAATTGTTGTTTCAGCCGCTCAATCTCCTGGTTGGCATCTTCCAGGAGCTGATACTTCAGCTTCTTCTCGGTTATATCAAATCCCATGAAGTAAACCTTGTAGATGACCCCGGACTCGTCTACGACGGGAGAGAATGTTGAAACCAGCCAGGCCTCTTCGCCCGTGGGCCTTGATCTTCTGATCACCCCTTCATACACCTTCTGTTTGGCTACCTCTTTCCAGATCTTTTCGAACTGTTCCTTCTCGGTATCCCTGAGGAACAACCTGTAGTTTCTGCCCAGAAGCTCTTTTCGCCCGTACCCAGTGATCTCGGTGTACTTTTCATTCACCTGCATGATGATCCCGTCGGGGTCAAGTTCGCATTTGATCAATGCGGTGTTCACGGCCTCGTTAAGCGTTTGTAAATCAAGCCCGGTCCGGGTGATCACATGTTCACGCGATTTTAGCCTTTCCTGAAGGACCCTGGTTTCGGTAATATCTTCCGCCAGGTTGAGGATTTTGTATACCTGTCCCTCTCTGTCAATAATGGGAGTGAAGGTCTGTCTGAGCCAGATCTCCTTTCCGGAAAAGAGTTTATAACGTTCTGTATTGGAAATACTTTCCCCATTCCTCAATGAAATCCAGAATGCTTTATATTCATCGGATGAGGGGTCGGCCTGCGAAAATTCACTATGAAGCTTACCCAGAACCTGGTCAGATTGTGATTCCAGCAGCTTCAGGAACTGATCGTTAATACGGGTGTACCGGCCGTTGAGTCCAAGTTCTGCCACCAGGGTGGAACGGTTGATGGCATCCAGGATCCCTGTAATTTCAGACTCTTTCCTTCCCGAATCGGATTGCGCCTCCTCCAATTGTTTCATATTATCCAGCATGATCGCCTCCTGCTTTTTCATGGCCTCGGCCTGGGCCCGTGACTGTTTTAAAAGTTCTTTGGTTCGTTCATTGGTCTGGACCGCCTTTAGGGAGGAGGCGATCCCCTCTGCCTGTGATTCCAAAAACTCAATTTCAAATGGCCGCAGCAATCTGATGGTGGCCAGTTCGATGATACCGTAGACCCTATCATCAATCATCATGGGAACAAGGAGCAGGCAGTTGGGCCGGGCTGAACCGGTCCCCGAGGTGACTTCAAAATAGTGATCGGGGACCTCGGTAAGTAAAATGCGTTTCTTCTCCTGGGCGCAGGTACCTGGCAGTCCGGCTCCCCATTCCAGGGTCTTGGTTATGTATTTTCTACGGTCGTATGCATAGGAGGCGGTCAGCTCAAGTATGGGATGATCAGGGTCTGAATAATCGGATATGAATAGCGATCCCATCTCCACATTCATGTATGTTACCAGCTTCTGAATAATCGAAAAGGAGAGGGTCACCACGTTTTCCCTTTCCGAGCGGAGCACTTCACCGATCTGGGCGTTTCCGGCCGAGATCCAGTTTTGCTTTTTATCCTCCCTGTTCCTGGATACCTCATCCATCTCTTTCCGGGTAAGGTAATTGGAGAGAATAACCAGGGCATTTCCCAATTCATCCTCGTCATCAGGAGTGTAGATGGACACCGGGCCTTCCCCGGTGAGGGAGTTTATATACTGGATTTTTTCCCGCATATCGGAGGCGTGCATGTTCAGGTGGTCGGCCAACTGACCCATTTCATCTCCCGGGGGGAAATTTAAGGGAGGGGGAAGTCCTCCTTTACGAATTTTACGGGTATAGGAGATCAGAGTTGAAAAGGAACCGGAGAGATTGAATGTTAAAATTCCCAGGAGCAGGGCGGTGCTGCAAATGCCAAGGGCAAGGATAATTGCGAGATGTCTGTGCTGGTTTCTCGAAAAGTTCTCCTCCGACGATGAGATTGCATCGCTGAATTTGCTGACCAGATCGCCCAGAACCAGCAATTCGGTTTCAGCCCTGCTCCATCCCGGGTCAACCGTGTGTGTTGGGTCCGACAATATATTTACAAAGATTGCAGTGGAAGATCTGATCTGCCTTCCATAAAGCAATAACCCCTCCTCCCGGGCTACCGTGGGGAAATCCATTAAACCGGAGATTCCTGTTCCCAAAAGGTGTGCCTCCTCAATGCAGGAGGCGCGCAACCGGGGATTCTCTTCCCTGACCAGACTGTAAAAGGAGTGCTCAAGAGCGCGCATCCGGGTAATCATCGACGATTGTTCCTTTAATAACTCCCGGTGTTGGGATAGCCGGCTGGAGGTATCCATGATCACAAGCGACAGGACCACCATGATGCCAACAGTGATCAGCGTGGTGATGATGAGTTTAGAGCGGATGGTGATGCCCCTGATGATCATACCGGTTGTTTATAATGGAAGGGGTTCACTTTCCTGAACTTCCTGGTGAAGGGTCCCATGATCGATTCATGTACGCCCAGGAGCAGTACCCCATGATCATTCAGATTGTTATAAAACAGATCAAACACCCTGTTCTGAAGTTCGTAATTGAAATAGATGATTACATTCCTGCAAACGATCAGATCGAATTTAGCCAAAAAGAGGTTTGAATCCTTCACAAGATCCAGTTTCTTATACACCGGTTTTGAGCAGAGGAACTTATTCATCTGGATAGCATCATGAGGTTCATCAACCGTAAAGTATCTGTTCCGCAGTTTTTCATGCTGCCGGCTGACTTCGCCATTCCCACCCACAAATACCTTATAGAAGTTATCCAGGTAACTCTGGTTAAATGAGTATTTATAGCAGCCTTTCCTTGCGATTTCCAAAACATGCTCGCTGAGGTCACTTCCATAGATGTGTGTTTTCTCCAGCATACCCAGGTTATCCAGGACCATCATCATGGAGTAAATTTCCTGTCCGGTCGAGCATCCGGAGTGCCAGATATGGAGTTCCGGTTTATCCCTCCAGGAAGGAAGCAGTGAGCTCCGGATCTCCTTCCATACATCGGGGTCGCGAAAAAGTTCTGTGGTATGAACGGTGATTTTCTGTACCGTTTTTTCCATGAAATGGAGATCTGATCTTATCTTTTCGGTGAGGTGCTCCATATCCATATCGTTCTCAAGCAAAATTCTGGTAAGACGGCGCCGGAGTGAGGTAGGAGAGTAGCTTGAAAAGTCATACCGGGAGTGATCCCGAATGGCTTTCTGAAAGTTTAGTATGTCCTTTTCGGTGACTTCCATGGGTGGGTATCGGTGTGCCCCGATGTTAAGGTAAAACTAACGAATTAATAATTAGGTACAAATTTGTAGGAAATCCTATTCTCGTTATCTTTGATCATGACTTTTGGTATCCTCATATTTCCTGGTGCGCATGGTGACCGGGACCTGACAAGGGTCCTCGAGGAGCATTATGGTAAAAAAGTAATCCCTGTGGGGAGCAGGGAAACCAACCTAAAGGGCATTGATATCCTGATTATCCCGGGCGGGTTCCCATGCAAAGGTTCGTCCAGGTGCATTCAGGATTCTCCGGTGATCGAACCCATGTTAGAGTATGCAGACCGTGGGAAGGTCCTGATCGGAATCGGGAATGGATTTCGGGTTTTGTGTGAAACAGGGTTGGTACCTGGTTCTCTGAGGATGAATAAATCACAACGATTTGTCTGCAGGAATACATTCATTAAACCCGATAACAATATCACGCTTTTAACCAGGAAACTCTCAAGCGACCTTGCTTACCAGATTCCCATTTCAACAGGCTATGGGCGCTTTGCGGCAAAAGAAGATGTGCTGGTGGAGATGCGTCTGAACGATCAGATTCTGTTCCGTTATTGTGATGAGTTTGCAGTGATTTCGGAGGAGAACAATGTGACCGGTTCGGCGGATAACATCGCCGGGATATGTAATATAAGAAAAAACGTATTCGGTTTGATACCCCAGCCTGAAAGAGCGGTGTTCTCATATAGCCGCAACACGGACGGAAGGGCTATTTTTGATTCGATCATTGAATCGGTTTAAGCACTTCAGACCTGCCCGTCTATTTGCCAGGTTGTTCTTTCAGTCTGAATCCGCTCTCTCCCTCCTTTATCTCCATTTCCACCACATCAAACCGGACCAGTTTTGTCATCAGATCCACCAGTTCTTTCCTTTTGAATCCTGTATCCTGCCTGAGCTTTGAAAGGGTTGCGCCGGGCGACCTTCCCAGGGTGGAAAGCAGGATTTGCTCTTTTCGGGTGAACTCCAGCAAGCGGTCACTTGCATGATACCCCCCTTTCTCTCTTTCCCCGTTCCAGATCCGGAGCTGAACAATACCGGCCAGCATGCTCTCGTCGGCGACACGAATGTAAGCCATCCACTTATTTTTGTCGTCCCTGGAGTAGACAGGCTTATTTTCCGAAGGGGGGACATAGATCTCAAGAACATTTTTACCCTCAACCGAATGGATCCGGCTGGTGAATTGCACCTCTGGTTTGCAGTAGAGCAAAGCCGCCGATTCTATCATGTAATATTCCTCATCGGAACGGATTCCGCTGATGCGACCATTGTCCTTGACCCCGACAAGCAACCTTCCCCCATAGGTATTGGAAAAGGCAGAAAGGGTGCGGGCGATCTTTCGGGCATCGGTGATCTCGAATTTGAAATCCAGTTGCTGGTGTTCCCCCTGGGCAATGAGCGACCGGATATATTTTTCTCCCTGGGCATCCATGGTTCCTCAAAAATATAATTATTATATTGAACCTCACTAAATTCATCCGCATGAAAAACCCGGCCCTACCCTGGATATTTATACTCCCTTTCATTTTTCAGGCATGCCGCAACTCAGCTGAAACTGCCACCGGCGAAGCGCTGCCCAATATCGTTATGGTTTATTGCGACGACCTGGGATATGGTGACCTGGGCTGTTTTGGAAACCAGGTGATCCGGACCCCTAATGTGGACCTGCTGGCGGCCGAAGGTATGAAATTCACCGAATTTTATTCGGCTTCTCCGGTCTGTTCACCCTCCCGCGCTGCTTTACTTACTGGAAGGATTCCGCAGCGAATGGGAATAAACTCAGTCTTTTTTCCAAGATCCTATACAGGGATGCCGGTGGAGGAGATTACCATCGCCCAAATCTTGAAGCAGAGGGGTTATTCCACCGGTATAGTCGGGAAATGGCACCTCGGTCACCGTCAGGAATTTCTGCCTCTTCAACGAGGTTTTGATGAGTACTTCGGGATTCCCTACAGCAACGATATGAACAGCGTGGTGTACATGCAGGGGAATGAGGTGGTGGATTTTCATGTCGACCAGCACCTGATCACCAGGACCTATACTGAAAAAGCGTGTGACTTCATCGAACGGCATGCCGGTTCTCCCTTTTTCCTTTACCTGGCCCACTCCATGCCTCATGTACCCATCTATGCTTCCCCCGGATTCGATGGCCGTTCCGGGAACGGACTATATGCCGATGTGATTGAAGAGATCGACTGGAGTGTGGGTGAAGTGCTGGCTAAGTTGCAGGAACATAGGATCCTGGACAAAACCCTGGTGGTATTTTCCAGTGATAATGGTCCCTGGCTGGTGATGCAGGAAATGGGTGGTTCAGCAGGGATGCTCCGTGAAGGAAAGCAATACACCTTTGAAGGGGGTCAAAGGGTACCCACACTGGCCATGTGGAAAGGGGTGATCCCTTCCGGTTCCCAATACAATGATATGGGTGTCATGATGGACTGGTTCCCCACTTTTGCTGAGATGGCCGGGGCTGTGGTTCCCGGTGACAGGGATTATGACGGGGAGAGCATCCTGGCTGTGCTTAAAGGGGAGGTTACACAAAAATCCAGGGAGTTTCTGTATTTTGACCTGGCTGCTTTGGAAGGTTACAGGAATGGAGATTGGAAACTAAAACTGCCTTATGAGGGATTCAAGGGGTCAAGGGGTAAGAAGGGTGTTGCTCCCCATGACACACTCCTGTTTAACCTGAAGAGCGATCCGGGGGAGGAGCTAAACCTGGCCAAAGAGGAACCTGAAAAGTTGGCAGAAATGTTAAAACTCATGGAGCGCTATGTGGCTTCCAAGGGCGAGTTTCCTCCTTCGCTTCACATCGGTGATATGGCCGACCATAGCTTCTATGATACGCTTGAGAAGCGTCATGGAACCGAATATTTCAAGGTCGACTGGTGAAGGTCAGCTTTTGCCTTCCATCTTTTTAATGAGCCGCATTCCCCTGGATTTAAATCCGATTGAATTGTTACCCATCTGGTCCTCGATTACGGTCACCAGCTCATCTTTTAATTCAGGGTAGATCAAAACGTGGTTGTAGATGATCTGCATGGCATATACCTTTACAGCCACCGGGTAAAGGTCCGAAACAAGGTATTTAAAGCACAGATCAATCAGTGTCCCCTGATTCTCCTCCCCGATTTCGTATCTGCACAACAGGCGGAGGAGGCTACGAATGGTTCCTTTTGATTTAATTTCCGGGAGTCTGTGAACAATCATTGAGACGGATCCCGATGCCAGTCCGGGTGATTGTTCATCACCTCCATCCAGCACCCATGCGGCCCTCCACGCCAAAGGATCTTTATCATACAGGGCCATTTCCAGCAGGGAATTGAATTTTTCAGCTGAAACTGCTGCCTCCCTGCTTAACAGTTCCTTTTCCCTGAAATCCATTTGGTTATTGCCCCATGGTCATCACCGTATACTCGCTGGTGGAGATGGTTTTTTTAGAATTCAAATCGATCTGGGTCACCTTCATGACTCCCTGATCTCCGCTTTCCAGATCCTTGAAGTGATATTCCAGGGCCATTCCATCCATGCCTGCAGCATGCGCAAAGGCGCCGCCGAATATCTGCTGGTTTCGGAACATCTTCTTCTCCACCTCTTTGCCAAGCTTTTCAGACGACCATACAAGGGTCTCCGATCCTTCTTCTTTAATCAGGTACTCATCGCATTGATAACCAAGGATGGTTTTTGTATTCCCGGTTTTGAAACTCTCATATGAAAAATTGGCCCCCTCATTGTCTTCCTGATCAGCAAATGCGGCTGGATCAATACCCATTGCAAAACCGGTTTTTTCACCGTCATTTTCAACGAGCATTATCATGGTTGTGTTTTTTGTATCGAAGACGATGACCGATTTGGCTCCCTGATCCTCAAAAATTACGGCATAACTGCTTCCATCCCTGGTGAGATATGCATTGTAGGTAACCTTTTGATTGTCATTATCGGAAACCTCCATCTGCATGTAAGTGTCAAATGAATACTCCGGTTGATAAACCGCTTTTGTTGTGCCCGCACCAAGTTGACCCAGAATATCCTGAAGATCTTGTGATTGAACAATTTGTAACGGAAAAATCAGTGCCAGAACAGATAGTGCGAAAAGAACTTTTTTCATGATCCTTGCTACTTAGTGTTTAGTGTCCAGTATCCAATGATGGATTTTGGACGTGGTGAGTCCCTTATCTTCGGCATACTGAGCCGCCTGGTGCATAAACGCCTGCAGGCGCAGTTCGATGGAAGAATCCTCCTGTCCGTCGTAGGCAATGCTCACATAGGGAATGTTTCCCTTGTCCTTTCGCAACTGGTCGGAAACCGAAGCCACCAGGGTTCCTGGCATACAGGTGAACGGAAGGATGTTGGCAATACCGGATATTCCCCGGTCAGCCAGGATGGCTGAAGTTCCCAGGTTCAGTGCCGGGTCGCCGTCATAATGTCGGTGCACATAAGGCCCGCAGGCATTCAGCATATCCTTTACAGCCACCTCTTTGTCCTCATCAAACAGTCCGTGGAAGGGTTTGATAATTTTGCTGGCAGTTCGTTCCTGAAAGTACTCCTGCAGCTTTGATTTTATAACCCCTTTAAAGTCACCCTTCCATTTACTGTCTCTTGTATAGCGAATGGTGGAGTAGGAGAGCCACTCGGCAAAGGGGGCGATCCAGGTTTCCGCTCCAAATTTCTCCAGTCTTTGAACGAGGTGTCCGCTGCAGAAATCGTTGTCACGCATGAAGATTTCGCCGACTACGGCAATCACAGGTTTGCGCTTGCCATTGGAGATAGGGATTTGGGTAAAAGAGTAGGCAATCCTGGCCAGTGCATCGGGAAGCTCTTTCGCCCCGTTCTCCAGGCAGTTGCAAAGATCGTTTACCGCCTGCCGGTAGACCTTCTCTGTATTTCCCGGCATAAGTTCATAGGGTTTGCGTTCCTGCTTCATCTTCCTGAGCATATCCATGGCTACAAATCCCTTCCAGCAATTGAGCCGGAATTCGGAACCATGACCACCCGATATGGATTCATAGGAGTCATCATTGCTGGGAGCAATGATTTCGGTCTTATCATACCCAAGGCGGTCGAACAGCACGCGCTGGAAACGGTTGTATTGACCGAAGCGGCAAGGACCGTTATGGTCGGGCATGAAGAAACTGACTTTGGCCGGATTTATTCCAGGTTCCATCAGTTTTTTAAGAAAACTTCCGGTGGTGCAGATCATGGGGAAACACTCCCTGGCTGAGGTGTATTTTCGGGCCAGGTCGAGGTCCTCCTGGGTCTGCATGGGCAGCGCCTCTGCATGGATTCCAAAGCTCCGGCAAACTGCGGCAATGGTGTATGAAGCATCGCTCAGGTAAGGGAAATAAAGTGTCCGGTCTTTCATGGGAGAGGAGGCCATTTTGCCAGGGGTATAGACTTTTTTCTTCCTCTCTTCACCTATGCGGGAGCCCTTCAGACTGTCGAGGAACGCCTCGTAACGGGTAATCATACCCGCATCGGCGCCATGTTCGTCGATCTCAATCTCCATATAAGGCTTACCGGCCATCTCCTCGTTTACAAAATGGGCCAGAAAGGAGTCAGGCCCGCACCTGAAATTGCCCATGTAGATTCCGTGCAGCCTTTCGTCCCGTGCTATGATCCTGGCTGCTGCTAAAATTCTCTGACCGTTTGGCCAGTACATTTTGTTATAGTCGTCGGTGATTTTTTCTTCGGCAAGAGGCAGGTAGTCCATGGGAATGGGCAGTACATCCAGGTTGATCAGTTTCTCAACCATACTCAGGTTGAGTGCAGGATCGCCCGTATTGTAAGGTCGCCCGATGATGGCAAGCACCTCTTTGTCATCGGGCAGACTGGCCATGACTTCACGGCCTCTTGTTCTTACCCGCTCCTCGAAGCGCTCCTGCTTCACATCGGCCTTTTTCATAGCCTCAACGATCTGTTTCCGGCTCAGCTTGAATCTCTTTCCAAAGTAATCATACAACTCATTCTCCACCACTTTCCCGTAGTACCGGAAGTTGAGGGTGGGGCTCAGCAGGCGATCCCTTTGCTCCTCCGGAATAGAAGCCTTGACCATGAAAGGAACGGTCTGCACCCAGGGACAGTTGGTATTGGAAGTGGGATTGTCTTTTGCAGCCCGGGAATTAATGATAAAGGGTGTGAAGATATAATCGACTTTCTGCTCCAGCATTTCATAGATGTGACCGTGCATTACCTCCACCGGGAAGCAGGTCTCGGCCACGATCATGTTAAGAGCCTTCTTAACGGTCTGACTATTGGTTTCTTCGGAAATCACCACGTTAAATCCGAGTTCTTTGAAGAAGGTGCTCCAGTAGGGAAACTGCTGGAAAAAGACCATCAATCCCCTTGGAATCCCGATGGTTGGTTTCCCGGCAATGGATGCGGGTTCGAACCCGTCGGTAAGCATTGCAATCCGCTCCTCAAAGTAGTTGGGAATTCCTTTACCCTTTCCTTTTCGTTCATCCCGTTCATACTTTTCGCACCTGCCACCATAATAGAGAGGCTTCTTCTCTCCCTCAATTTTTATCCGCCTGATTTCACATTGGTTGGAGCATTCCTTGCAGGTGAATTTGTCGACCTTATAAGGAATTTTACTGATATCAAATCCCTTGAACCGGGTCTGCAGGTTGTTCTTTTTAACATAATCACGCGCCAGCATGGCAGCCCCGATGGCGCCGGTCACATCGAAATGGGGAGGAATGTGAATCTTTTTGCCGGTCACCTTTTCAAAAGCAGCTACTACCGCCCTGTTGTTGGTTACCCCTCCCTGGAAGAGAATGTGGTTGCCCACCCTCTTTTTCCGGACCACCTTCTGTATGTAGTTATGTACAATGGAGTAGGCCAGTCCCCCCACCAGGTTCTCCTTTTCCACCCCCTTCTGTTGAAATGCGTTCAGATCAGATTCCATGAACACCGTACACCTGTCTCCAAGCCCGGCCGGCTGACATGCACCCAGTGCCATCTCCCCGAATTCATCAATGATATTGATGTCCAGTTTCTCGGCCTGCTCCTGGAGGAAAGATCCGGTCCCCGCGGCGCATACTTTGTTCATCTCAAAATCAACCACCACCCCATTATCGATGCTGATGTACTTGGAATCCTGTCCCCCGATTTCAAAAATGGTATCTACCTCGGGATCAAATGCGATGGCTGCAGTGGCCTGGGCCGTGATTTCGTTCCGGATTAAATCTGCCCCGACGAAGTCACCCGTCAGATACCGACCCGATCCGGTGGTGCCGGCCCCTTTGACCACCACCCGGTTACCCACCTCTTCATGAATTTCCCACATGCCCTGGCGAATGGCCTCCAGCGGCTTGCTGGCAGTAGGCAGGTACCGGCGGGAAATCACACGATTCTGATCGTCAATTAAAACCACATTGGTACTCAGCGACCCGATATCGAGTCCCAGGTATACCTCATAGGGCTCCTCTGACTGGGGGATCGGGAAAACATCCTTTTTAATCTCCGATTGAGGCGGGGAGAGGGGGGGGAAGGATTTTCCCCTGGATTTCTCACCATTGAGATATTTTTCGAGCTCCCCGGTACCTTTGTAAGGCTTATCAACCCTTTTTTCATCTGCCAGGTTGTTGAGCACGGCCCCCATGGCTCCCATGGAGGTGTTGTGCTCAGGGATCAACAGGTCGCCCTCCTTTGCATTGAGCAGCTCTCTGAATGCCCTGACCATTCCAATGTTCGAGGAAACTCCTCCCTGGAATATCACCGGGAAATGAATGGTTTTACCCCTTCCCAGTGAAGAGATGAAATTGCGGGCCACAGCAAAACACAATCCGGCCACGATGTCATGAACGGGAGTGGCTATCTGCTGCAGGTGTATCATGTCACTTTTAGCGAATACGCTGCAGCGTCCGGCAATTCGCGGGGGATTTTCTGATTTAAGCGAGAGTTCTCCAAACTCATTTTCAATGGAGACGCCAATGCGGTTGGCCTGCTGATCAAGGAACGATCCGGTTCCGGCGGCACAAAGTGTGTTCAGTTCGAAATCGGAAAGCCGGGAAGCATTCTCGTCCAGCTTATCCATGAAGATCAATTTGGAGTCTTCACCACCCATTTCAATGATGGTTCTTACCTGTGGATAGAGCCTGGCGACAGAAGTGGATTGGGCAACAATTTCGTTTACATAAGAGCCATCCAGCAACTGGGCAGCCAGTTTCCCCCCGGTTCCTGTAAAACTCAGGTGGGCAAACTGATCTTTTGAATACTCTTTTTCAAGCGCATCAAGGATCTCTTTCAGTTTTTCGAAGGGCTTTCCGTGGCAGTAGTCATAGCGGTCGGCAATGATCGTACTGCTTTCATCCATGACCACCGTATTGATGGAGATACTTCCGATATCAAATCCGAATTGAAACTTTTGCTTCATATTCTGGTTCTTTAGCTTTAGGGTTTCAGGTTTTAAATCAATGGTACACGGAGGAACTCATATTTTCAAAACACAACTTTTGTAAAAAGGGGTAGCAGTCGGAAAAATATGAAAAATCGGATTGATTCCGAGAGATTTGCAGCTGTAATCGAGGTTATTTAGAATTGATCTAAAATAGAATAGAAACAATATTCCCTTTACAGGGAGGAGAGGAACTCTGTTACCTTACTGCTGTCCTCCCCTGCATTGACTTCCGCCTCTTTGTAGATCAGGGTCCCCTTTCGATCGAGAATGAAGGTCCACCTCTCGATGGTAGTCCCCCGTGTCAGGTCAAGGGTCACCCCTTTTATTTCCCTTTGGATGGTGTTTCCCTCTTTTTGAGGCACTCCGAATAACCCGGCAATCTCGCCAGTTTCATCTGAAAGCAGGGTGAAGTTCAACTGATGCTCCAAAGCAAAAAGTTCCAGCGTTTCAGGACGATCGCCCGATACCCCTACTACCTTTGCATTGACTTTGGCCAGTTCTGCCTGGTGATCGCGGTAAGAACAGGCTTGTTTGGTGCATCCTCCGGTGAACGCAGCAGGATAAAAATAGATCACCATGTATTCCGCCGGTTTCATCTCTTTTTTGAGAACCCACCTGGATCCATTTTGATCGGTGGCAGTAAAATTGGGTACTTTTTCACCGAGTATCACCTGAGCCCTGGAGGAGAAGACGACAGAGAGCATCAGGAACAAAAGCAAGGAAGTCTTTCGCATGGTATATTTTAAGTGGATTTGTATGAAATAATTTGGACATAAAGTTAGATATTTTATTGCATTTTTTAGGGAAAAAGACAACCGCACTGCCTCAACTGTTAAAAAGAAGTTAATTGTATGACAGGGGAGGAACTTTCGTCATGATATAGTGTTACTTGCAAGGGTTAATCTGAAATTAACCCCGGACATTTAGAATTCCTTAGCACTATTGAAATTTACCCTTACCACTATGAAATACCTCCACAAGAAATTACTTACCCTGAATTTTTTTTCAATTGCTTTTATGCTCCTTGTGCCTGCAGGACTTTACGCACAGAATGGAGGTTCCAAAAACGATATTTATATTGTGCTCAGTTGTACCGAATATATAGGTGACGGGAAAATCAGGGCGCATTTTGGATACCAGAATACAGGCAAAAAAACCGTTGTGGTGAATGAAACCGGTAGTGTGATTACCTACAATCATGGACAATCCAAAAAGTATGGACCATACACCTTCGAACCGGGTGTGAAGGAGATGGCCTTCAGCCAGGATTTTAATGCGAAGGACAGGGTGCAATGGACGGTCATCATGTCTGACGGAACTACAAAGACAGTGGATGCCGATATAAATTCAAACCACTGTAAGAATGTGGAGGAGAGCCTGAACATCATTCCCGGCTACACTCCGCCGGAAGGAGGGAAAGAGTATAACTCAAAGATCGGAGCTGAACTCACCTCCTTGTATCGTGCCTTTAGTTTTGATCCGGCAGGTTTTACCGGCGCTACCGATGATATTTTCCAATTGGAGGGTGTCAGGGTGCTCATCGAAGTGGTAGCAGGGAATGGTCAGTTTTCTTCCATGATCAGCGACCTTAACATGTTGGGATTCGATGTGGTCACTGAAAATCCTGGTCTCAAAAAGGCTACCGGGTGGATTGATATTGCGTACCTTCTTCAGCTTAACGGTTTCGATGCCCTCTACTATGCCAGACCTGTCTACCCGGGTGTGAGCAACTACATTGTTCCGGCAACCGGCCTGACCAAAAGTCAGGGTGATTTTGCCATGCATTCCGATTTTGCACGACTGGGTTTTGATATTGACGGCTCTGGCGTGAAAATTGGAGTGCTGTCCAACAGCTATAACACCCAGAGAACAGCCCATATTGATGTTTCGAATGGAGATCTGCCCGGTACCGGGAATCCCAATGGTTATACCCTGGAGGTTGATGTACTTAAAGATATGGCTCCCACCCACGGAGTACTTTCTGATGAGGGCAGAGCCATGTTGCAGATTGTTCATGATATCGCCCCTGGTGCCGGGCTGGCTTTCCGGACTGGTTTTCTGGGTGAGCTGGATATGGCCGATGGGATCAGGGAACTTGCTAACGCACAATGCAATATCATTGTAGACGATATCTCCTACATCACGGAGCCATTTTTCCGTGACGGGATCATCTCCAAAACCATCGACTCTGTGGTAAGTGAAGGAATTACTTTCTTCTCATCGGCAGGGAACTTTGGGAATTACTCTTATGCCTCCGATTTTAACGGGGCTCCTGCTCCCTCCTCCATCAGCGGCGAGGCTCACGATTTTAATGGTTTGGGAGATATTTTCCAGGGCATTTTGCTTTCCGAAGGTTCCTATACCCTGGTATTGCAGTGGGACGATGGTTCGGATCCTGATATGACAACCACTCAGACCGACCTGGACATTTTCCTTTCCGATGATGCGGGATTCTCACTGCTTGGATTCAACAGGGAAAATATCGGGGGCTTTCCCATTGAAGTGGTTCCTTTTGCCGTATCCGGAGACAGCGTCTATGCCAATGTTTTGATTTCAAGGTCTGCAGGTCCGGATGTACCGGTAAAACTCAAATACATTCTCTTCCGGGGTGGTTCATTGTTCCGGATGCTTGAATACAATGATCAGGGGAAATCAACCATCGTTGGACACCCCAATGCCGAGAAAGCCATTTCTGTGGGAGCGGTTCGTTATGACAAGAACCAGATCTACAGTCCGGGTGAATATACCATGCCGGTTATCATGTCATTCTCTTCCATAGGTGGTACACCAGTGGATAATGTGGTAAGGGCCAAACCTGATATAACTGCCCCCAACGGTGTCAACACAACGATCGATTTAGGTAGCGGGGACTGGGTGAGTCCTGCGGATCCGGATACTTTGTACCCCAATTTCTTCGGGACCTCAGCGGCTTCTCCGCATGCGGCCGGAGTGGCAGCCCTGATTATGGAGGCGAAATTGAAATTCGATCCCGAACAGCCTGTTCATCCGGAAGACATTCGTTTCCTGATGAAGTCCACTGCTCTGGATATGGACGATCCCGGGGAAGACCTTGTATCGGGAGCAGGATTTATCCAGGCTCATAATGCCCTGATGACCTTTGCCAATCCCACTCCCTATGTGGAGAACCTTATACTTGCTTCTGAAAGCGGCATACCGGGAGAATCAATCATACCCTTCTCGTTTACGGTAACAGGCGATTTTTTCACCGATTCAACCCTGATTTTGTTCAGGGGAGAACCACTTGAAGAGGGGGTAGTGTTCGAGGATGAGCACACCATCAGAGTGGAACACCCGGGTTTCATAGGAAATCCCGAATTGCAGGCCTATAATCCCGTCATCTCTCCAAGTGAACTGGACGGTGGGTTCTCGGAGGGAATCTATTTTTCCGATCCTGTCCGGAAAAAGGTAATCATTAAGGCTGAAGTTGTCGCCAAGAAATATGGGGAGGTGTTTCCCGAATATTCATCCACCATTCATGTAGTTACTGCAGGAGGAGACACACTGGGGCTTGAAGAGGCTGTACTCAGCGGCAATGTATTGCAGGGGGAGGCTGATCGTTTATCCGGTCTTCAGTATACCGTTCCGGCAACCGTTTCCTCCGGCGCAGGCGCATACATCATTATTCCCTCACTGAGTCCGGAACTGGATATGGATCATCCCACATCCGAGATTGATCATGCGATTTCTGAAAAGTATATACTTGAATTTATAAATGGTAGCGTGGTTGTCGAAAAACTGGCCCTGAGAATCAAACCTGTCGATTTGGAAATTACCTACGGGGATCAGTTACCGCCCCAGGGGATTGAGTTTTTCTATGAAATTGGAGATACCGGGGTCGTTATTGACAATCCTGACCTCATCTTAAGCTCAGTGGAACAGGAGCACACCTCTGCACTATCCAATGAAATTGCACTTGTTCCGGGTATTACTCTTGTAAATGGTATTCCCCTGATAAGGGGTGTGGCTGTAGCCAATGGTGTGAAGTTGATCAGGGGGATTGCCGTGGTAAATGGCGTTGAGGTGAAAGTTGAAATACAGGGGAACGACACCACCATATTCATAGCCGGGGAACCCCTCATCAATGGGGCCACACTGATCAGGGGGATCGCCGTGGTCAACAGGTTACCCTTTGTGAATATGACTGAGATCCTTCGTGGGATTGCAGTGGTAAATGGTGATGAGGTCACTTTTGAGGAAGGTTACATGACCGCACTGAATGGCGTGGTTCTTGAGAACAAGGTGCCGGCAACCAGCGGGGTTGCGATGGTCAATGGAACCGGTCTGACCAGGGGAGTTGCCTTGGTAAACGGGCATGAAGTGGTGATAGAGAATGGTATTACTACCATTGACGGACAACCTGTTCCCATCGAAGGCATCGCTCTTGTGAGTGGAATACCGGTCATTCGGGGAATCGCTGTTGTGAACAGTTCATTGATCGCCAGGGGTGTTGCGGTAGTAAATGGTATTGAAGTTCCCATTGAAAACGGGATTCCTTCTGTTCGTGGAATTGCTGTTGTCAACGGGATTCCAATGATCAGGGGTATTGCCGTGGTCAACAACCTGGAGGTGCAGGTGATCGATGGCGAGATCAGCGAGGTGAAGGAAAATGGTGTTGTAATCAACGTGATAAATAGCAGGGGAGTAGCCGTAGTGAACGGGGTAGCCATGGTCAACGGGACCCAGTTAACCAGGGGAGTCGCCGTTGTGAACGGTATTGCCGTGGTCAATGAAGCTGGCACGGGTGATGTGGTTGTGAACCTGGAAAATATGAACCTCCTGGCCAGTGGAATTGCCATTGCCAACGGAAACATTCCAAGTGTCAGAGGCATTGCAGTCGTGAACGGGCTTGAGGGAATCGATGGGAATGCCCTGAAAATTGCCGCAGGAGTCATTCAGCCCGACAGTTCGGTGATCTATGAAGAGGTCTCCGTTCTAAATGGGATCGCCGTAGTAAACGGACTGGCCTATGTAAGGGGTATTGCTGTAGTAAATGGGGAACCTCTCACCAATGGAGATGGTTTGGTAAACGGGACAACCTTTAGCCAAAGCAGCAATAAAGGTACCCTTATGGTATTTGATGCCACTGATATCGGTGCCCCGGCAGAGGATGTCAGTTTCACTCCAATCAGCTTCATCACCGGGACCACGGCAGGCAAGCACTGGATTGTACCGGGCACCTTCCTATCAAATAATTTTGAAATTACCTATGGACTTGGAACACTTACCATCGGTCAGGCTAATCTTTCGATCACAGCAGATGATAAAACCAAAACATATGGTGAGGATGATCCGGAACTGACCTACAGAGATTCGGGATTGTATCCGGGTGATTCCATCACTGGCGAATTAACCAGAGAAGAGGGTGAAAATTCCGGAAATTACGCGATTCTCCAGGGAAGTCTGAATGCAGGAGAAAACTATGCAATTCATTATGACTCGGCTGTAATGACCATTGATCCGGCAAGACTGATCATAGGCGTGACGGCCTGGGATAAAATATATGACGGGACAAGAGAAGCCGTTGTGGTTCTTTCTGAAAACAGTTTGCCTGGCGATACGTTGGATATTACTTATACCTCTTCACTGTTTGAAGATAAGCATGTGGGTGAAAATAAACTGGTGACCGTTCTCGGGCTTTCGGTCGGGGGTAAGGGGTCAGGTAACTATGTTGCCAATGAAACTGCATCCGGTACGGCAAGCATTACTACAAAGAATCTTGAAATAGGAATTACTGCCATGGACAAGATTTATGACGGGAACACCGATGCGACAACTTCAGCTTATGTGGCCGGCGGCCTGGTGGATGGAGATGATGTAGAAGTTACGTCGGCCGGCGGTGCTTTCAGCACCAGTGAAGCCGGAACAGGGATCTTGGTGACAGCAAGTGTATCATCTTCCGGAGACGATGCTCCCAACTATGTAGCCAATTTATTCGCCGGGGACACTGCAGATATTAATCCGAGAGAAGTGATGGTGTCAATGGCTGATCCTTTCCTCTATATCAGGGAGGGCGATCCGTTGCCGGAGTTTGCATTTAACTACCTTGGGTGGATACCGGGAGATACCGGGAACGAGGGTTACACTGTTCTGAGGAACACCGATCATGTCGAGTATAATGCATCATCAAGTACCTCTGCAGGAACCTATACTGTCACTCCGGTGCCCTCCAATCACAACTATATTTTTGAGGTGGAGACAGGTACCTTGCATGTGAATCCCTATGGTCCCGGTACCAGGGCCGTCAAGCCGGTTTTGAATTGTATTCAGGAAATAGCTGAAAACTACTACGTTGCAAATTTTGAGTATAAGAATGAGAACGATGTGGCTGTTTATATTCCGACCGGACCTGACAATTTACTCAACGGAAGTGGAATCGACTGGCCCAATTCGGGAGCGGTACCCACCCTGTTTAACCCCGGGGGTGGATCTTTTGTAGTCTTCTTTGATGGTTCTGAGCTATCATGGACAGTCAGCAGTCGTGACGGGGAGCAGAAGGTTTCCAATGCGGCCAATGCCAATTCAAGCTCCACAAAATGTAAAAGCAATCAAAAATCAGCCTCAGTGTCAACTGCTGTTAATGAGGAGGAGGCTCTTGACCCGGATCAGCTTCTGGTATATCCAAATCCTGTGGCCGATAAGGTTCACCTCAGTATGAAAGATATTGAGCATTATAAGATGATCACCATCTTTGATCTTGCGGGCAGATCGTATCCTTTTAAATCGATCGAGAAGCGTGCCGATCACCTGGAGATTGATATGGAGCAGCTCTCCTCCGGACAGTACTTTATCCGGATTGTGATGGACGATTCGGCAAGGATTGTACCGGTTATTAAACAGTAAATGAATATGATATAATCGTCCTTCTATTTTGATAAATTGAGAAAGAGGGTGTCTCAAAAGGCTCTTTTCAACTAATTTCAAGGGATACTTATGAAGTAACCTGGCATTTTTTACGTCAGTAAATAAGCACGTTATAAATAAGTATCCCTTGGAAACCTGAAATTGGGTTAACCTTTTGAGACACCCTCTTTTTTGCTATCTTGAGAATTATTGTTCAACAGTGAAATATCTTCCATTATATCTGGGCATATTTTTCCTTACAACGGGAGGCATTGCCAGTGCCCAATATTCTGAGGTCGACAGTCTGAAGGTCATCCTTGAGAATCTTGATGAGGATTCATCAAAGGTAAATACGCTCAATGACATCGCATATATTTTGTACAGGACCTCACCCGGCGAGGCCGTTTCCTACGGTTCTGAAGCCAAACTCCTTGCGGAAAAGATTCGTTTCAGGAAAGGATTGGCCGAGGCAAATAAGACAATTGGACTGGGTTATTATATGCAGGGTAATTACATGGAGGCCATAAGAAACTGGGAACCGGCTTTAGAATTCTATGAACAGGCTGGTGACGAACAGCTGGTGGCCAATATCTTAAGTAACCTGGGTTCTGCTTACTATACCACAGGGAAGAATGTGGAGGCAATTGAATATTCCCTGCGTGCCCTGAAAGTGGCAGAAGAACTGGGTGACAGCGTAAGAATAGGAACGCTGCTCAATACCATTGGATTGGTCTATTCGGAACAACCATCGACGCTTGGCGCAGCCAGGGATTATTATCTGCGCACTCTGGAGATTGCAGGGGCCATAGGGTATGAAGCGCTGGTTGGAGTGAGCTATATAAACCTGGGCGAGCTATACATGGAAAAAGAATCGTACGATTCGGCGCTCTTCTATTTTGAGAAATCTCTGACGGTTCTGACCAGCAATATTGATATTTCCGCATCACTTGCTTTTATAGGAAATATTTACTCCCAGAGAGAGGATTATGGGAAAGCTACCCGGTATTACCAGGATGCACTGGAACTGGCCATAAAAGAGGACGCAAAGCGGGAGATGGTGAGCAGTCTGCTTGGAATGGCAAGCGTAAATGAGAGTCAAAACAACCCCCTGAAAGCCATTGAGTTTTTTACCCGGGCAGAATCCATTGCCGAGGAAATCGGGTTAAATAATGAACTATCCGGTATTTACGAGGGACTTGCCTCCAACTATGCTGAGATTTCGGATTTCCCCAATGCATACAGGTATTTATCCTTACAGAACGACATCGACAACACCATTTACAGGATTGATTCGGAAAAAAGGGCCAACAATCTTATCTTTTCATATCAGATGGAGAAGAAACAGGACGAAATTGCAATCCTGGAGCAACAGTCGGTGATTGATAACCTGAAGAGCAGAAGACAACGGGCCATTATCATCACCACCGGACTATTCGGACTTTTGCTGCTTGCCATGGCGGTCGGGCTCTTTAACAGGATGCAGTTCATCCGGAAAACCAACAAAAAGATTAATACACAGAATGCATTGATCACCGACAGCATCAGCTATGCCCAGCGTATTCAATCTGCCATTCTGCCCTCCCAGGCAATGCTGAATGAGGTAATGCCCGAGCATTTTATTATTCTTAAACCAAAGGACATCGTTAGCGGAGACTTTTACTGGATCAAGGAGGTCCAGGGTCACCTGGTGATTGTCGGGGCCGATTGTACAGGTCATGGCGTCCCGGGTGCATTTATGAGCATGCTTGGAATAACCATGCTGAACAGTCTGATTGGTGAACGCTGCTTTAATGCTCCCAGTGCGATTCTGGAGCAGCTCAGAATGAAGGTAAAAGAGATGCTGGTTCAGGAAGGGGAAACCGATGAGCAGAAGGATGGCATGGACATGGCCCTTGCCATATTTAACAAGACCACCAGAGAGCTGCATTATGCAGGAGCCAATAATCCGCTCTACGTGATTCGGAGCAAGGAGATTCCGGTGAACGGGGAAATGGCTGCATATGCTTCTGTTGAAATCGAAGATTACCGGCTCTTTGAACTCAAAGCCGACAAGCAACCCGTTGGTGTCCACTGGGAGGAAACCAGTTTTACAACTCATTCTATTTTTCTGAAGGAGCGGGATACTTTTTACCTTTTTTCTGATGGTTTCGTGGATCAGTTTGGAGGTGAGAGCCGCAAGAAATTCAAGAGTCTTAATTTTAAAAAGCTATTGCTTTCAATCCAGAGCGAGTCTATGAAAAAGCAGGGGCAATCTCTTGAAAAGGCCTTTGAAGACTGGAAAGGGAGTTATGAACAAATCGATGACGTCAGTGTGATTGGTGTCAGGGTTTAAACCTTAACCCTGCTTATCTTCTAAAAAATAGCACTGGACTGCCAAATACTATTTTTAAAATTGTATTTTGTCGGAAATTTTTTTCTGAAAATATCCTAAGCTTTCATTAAAACCAATATTATGAATAGAAATGCAATAATCCTCTTTGCCTTAATTACAGGCGGTGTGAATTTAATGGCCCAGCAAGTTGGCTCGTCGCCCGAGTACATAAAAGCCCTTACCGTTAACTGGGAAGGTGAGCGTTTTGCTGACGGCAGGCCTAAAGTTTCTGATGCGCTGCTTGAAAGATTGAAAGCACTTTCGATGGAGGAAGTATGGGGCGTGTTGCAAAACAAAGGATTCAAGAACCAGTATGAAAGCGACTGGCACATCATCCGTCCCGGTCAGGTTATGGTAGGCCGGGTTGTGACAGCCCAGTATATGCCTTCACGGCCCGACTTTGAAGCACAAGTGAAGGAGCAGGGTAAAATCGAGGGAAGGGCTCAGGCAGGTGGAACCAATTCATGGCCCATCGATGTCCTGGTCCCCGGAGATGTTTATGTGGCTGATGGTTTTGGCAAAATTGTGGATGCTACACTGATCGGGGATAACCTTGCCAATGCCATCTATGCCAATTCACAGAATGGCGTGATCTTTAACGGATCGGTAAGAGATGAGCAGGGAATACTTGAGGTCGAAGGGTTTAACGGGTGGATCAAAGGATCAGATCCTTCGTACATCAAAGACATGATGCTTACCTCGATCAACGCACCCATCCGGATCGGGCGTGCCATCGTATTGCCGGGCGATGTGGTGCTCGCAAATAAATTCGGGGTTATCTTTATTCCTGCATATCTACTTGAGGATTTGGTAATTACATCAGAGATAACCGGTCTTCGCGACGAATTTGGTCACCAGCGCCTGCGGGAAGGAAAATACCTGCCCGGACAGATTGACAGCAGATGGACTGAAGATATCAAGGAGGACTTTCTGAACTGGTTAAGCAACTATCCGGGCAAG
>JAWOHR010000149.1:0-6493 GCA_046485075.1 Bacteroidales bacterium | reverse complement strand
GCCTTTTGCGCTGGTCCACCCTGGACGGGTGCGGGATTTCGCCCGCTCAATCGGGTTATTAGCCAAGACGGATAAGCTGGATGCCCGGCTATTAGCCCACTTTGGCGAAGCGGTCAAACCACCCATCTCCCAGTTGCCAGGTGAGGCAGAGCAGTATTTGAATGCTCTGATGGTGCGCCGCAGACAGCTGCTTGACATGTTGGTCGATGAAAAGAACCATCTGGCTAGCACCCGTTTGTCTCTACGGCCAAAAATTGAAGACCACATGGCCTGGTTGGAGCAGGAACTGGCCGAGCTGGAGCAGGAGGTCAACGACCAGATCCGCCAAATCCCGCACTTCCGAGACAAGGAAGCTGTCTTACGCAGCGCCAAGGGTGTCGGCCCCGTTCTGTGCGCCAAGCTGCTCTCAGGCCTCCCCGAGTTAGGCCATCTGAGCCGTAAGAAGATCGCTGCCCTGGTTGGCGTGGCACCCTTCAACGATGACAGCGGGTACCGGCGTGGAAAACGTAGGATCAAAGGCGGGCGCGCCGACGTCAGAGAAGTGTTATACATGGCCACTGTGGCTGCAATACGGTTCAACCCTGCAATCAAACCTTTTTACCAGCACCTGCTCAAACAGGGTAAGCTCAAAAAAGTAGCAATTGTCGCATGTATGCGAAAATTCTTAACCATCCTCAATGCCATGGTCCGGGATATGCGGCCGTTTACCTTGTCTCGGGTGGCAATTTAACCCTTGACATGTAACACAGTTGCTTAGCGGTTATCTCTTCTTTCTTCTTGCTCATACTTACCCGCTACCACAGTCGTCATTCACCCTCCGACTCTTCGATCTGGAATTTAAAAATCCAACCCTTCGAAGTAACCACATAAACATATCCATCCAGATCGAGGGTCAAATCCCGTGGTGAACCGTAGGAATAATCCCAATCGTATCCTGCCAGGAACATTCCACCCGCCTCAAGGATCTGGATTTGGCTATCGTTGATCAGGTAAATCCGCCCATCCGCTCCAATTGCCAGGTTGACCGGATTATTGATCTGTCCGGGCAGGCTCCCCTTGCTGGCCACTTTGTCCCGGAACTGGCCCAGGGCGTCAAACAGGTACAGCGCATCGCCCCAGGGATTGAGGATGTAGGCATTGCCCCGCCCATCCACAGCCATGCGCACGCTGTTCAGACGGTAGTTCTTATCTACCTGCCGGTCCAGTTCGTCGACTCTGAGCAAAATCTCACCCTCTCCATTCATTTTCAGCAGGGAGGTCTGGTTTTGCCCGGCATGGATGGCGTACAGCGTGTTCGCAGGATCGATATCCAGTACATCGAAACTATCGCTTGACGGGTTCCCTGCAATCATCCCGGCTGGCGATCCATCCTCTTCGTAGATGAGAATGTCTGGGCGGCGGACGATGTAGACCCTCTGGTTTGTCCCGACCGCCATATCCTTGATCGTCGTCCTTCCGTAGGCATCCTGGGGGATATTGACCAGCCACAGGAATTTTCCATCCGGGTCAAACTTCTGTACCTGCCCACCGGCATATTCTGCGACGTAAATATTACCCTCGATGTCCACACAGATATAGCGGGGATCCGTGAATTTTCCAGCTCCGCTGCCTTCTCCCCCGAATTGCAGGAGCGGGCTGGCAAAAGGTGCAGGTGTGGGCGATGCTGTTGGAATGGGAACAGGTGTAGGGGAGGCTATGCGTGTTTGTCCGACAGCTGTCTCCTGAGCGCCAGTTTCCTTTGATGATAAAGAGCTTGCCAATATGATGATGCCTATCACCACCGAGATTCCCAGCAAACCTAATATCCACAGTATGGAGCCCGACCAGAATGTCTTTGCCTGGCTGCTCTCCTCAAACGAAAAAACCGCAGGGTCAACTCTGGATTGTTTTGGCAGATATTCTGGGGGGACCAGGATGCGCGTCGAGCAATACTTACAGGTGATATGGTTTCAGCCATTGGGACAGTCAGTATACCGATTATGACATGGGCTCCACCCCCTATGGCAAAGGGATCCTGAAGGAGTTATCGGATGAGTGCAGCAAACAGGGGATCATGTTCGGCACCTACTATTCCCTCTGTGACTGGTACCGGTCCGACTACCCCGTGAAATATCCCGCACCGGACTACAACACCACGCACGAGGGCACCATGGATTCTGCCACCCAGGAGCAGTATAACCAATACCTGGGGTTCATGATCAACCAGTTACAGGAACTCATAAATGAATTTAACACCTCCATTCTTTGGTTTGATGGAGAATGGGAGTGGGCATGGAGCCATGAACTGGGAATGAATACCTATGCCTACCTGAGGGGGCTGAAGCCGGAGCTTTTGATTAATAACCGGGTTGACAAAGGCAGGCAGGGAATGGAGGACAAGAACAGGAACCCCATTTACGCAGGTGATTTCGCTACCCCGGAACAGCAAATCGGGGCCTTCGACAACAAATTTGCCTGGGAATCCTGCATGACCATCGGGGAACAATGGGCATGGAAACCCAACGACAAGCTGAAATCAGCAAAAGAGTGTATCCATACCCTGGTTCGGACCATCGGGGGCGATGGGAACCTGCTGTTTAATGTGGGCCCCATGCCCGACGGGCGCATGGAACAAAGGCAGCTTTACATTCTGGAGGAGATGGGCCAGTGGGTTTCAAGGAACCAGGAGGCTATATATGGAACCCGCGGAGGACCTTTCCTTCCCACCCCTCAGGTGGTGAGTACCCACAAGGACGAAAAAATATATCTTTTCCTACTGGAGAATCCGGGAGAGGAACTGAAATTCACGCTTGCAAATGAGATCAGGCTAAAAAAAGCCTATCTCCTCGGCGATCGTACGGCTGTGAAATTCAAACAGGAATCAGAGAACATAACTCTTAAGGTACCGGTCACTCTTCCGGATGAATCGACAACGGTGATCGTGCTGGAGCTGAACAAAGCGGCCTCTGATATAGAGCCCTGCAAATTATAGTTTTCCGGGATTGATTGTGGAAACTACAATGCCCTGATCTCGTAGATATTCCCATCATACAGTCCGGGGATCTCTACCCCAAAACCCGCTTCCATGAGCGATCGGCCCGATGCACGGTGAATCTCCTCCCCTTTCGGGGCCATCAGGATTACGTATTCTTTTTCCGGATCGATCCCTGCCAGGAAAACCTTTCTGCCGTTCTCCAGGGCCCCCTGCCGGAACACCCCGAAAATGCCTCCTGCTTTTGTATCATTGTTGATCCTCATCCAGCCGTCCCATGCACCCTCGCGGGGCTCACCAAAACCAGGCAAATCGCGGCGAAACGACATATAGTCATATTTCGCCTGCATGGACTGCATCCAGACCGACCACTCCCTGATCCTGGCCCGACCCTCCATGGGGATCTTCCGGGGATCGCCCAATACGATGGGCAGGGTTCCAATAAGGGATTTCAGGGCAAATTCAAATTCAGGGTCATCCATGGCGCTGTTTCCAATTACCAGCGAACCGGCCGGAACTGCAGGGGATCGCCACCATGCCATCTGCCGGATACGCAACGGACCCGTGGGGGAAGGCTCCTCGAAATTGGAAAGCCAGTTCCCGTCGGCATGGTTGGCTATTGCATAATCCATCAGCTGAAGTTTCCCGGCTGTTTCAAAAGTACAGTCGATAAACAGTGCCGGATTGAGCTTATGAAGCTGATCGAACAGATCCATCAGGCGCTCATAGATAATCAGATATGACTCCTCCCTGTCACGGTGAAAGGGATGGTCGGTGGCATAACAACCCGAAATGGAAGGGTCGGTTACATAAGCGCTGGCTGCAATGGCAAAATCAAGTTTGGTATAAGCCAGTCCGTATTCGTTGCAAAGGCGGTTTACCACATCCCGGATATACTCCACCCAAAGCGTTCCGAAACAGCTGGTATGAAAGTCAGCATCTTCAGTGGAGTGCAGGTTCCCGGGCTCCATATTTGCATTCTTCACAAACCATTCGGGGTGATTGCGGTACACTGCAGCATCCTCAGTAGCCGAACCGATGCTCATCCATAGCCCCGGCTTCATGCCCAGTGACCGGATATAGTCAAAGGTGGGTTTTAACCCGCCCGGGAATTTCTCCTCATCCACCAGCCAGTCACCATAATTATTACCCCATGCCTCGGCCGAACTCCCTCCGCCTGAATTTACCTGCCAGCCATCGTCGACAATAAACTCCATCACCCCGCAGTCGGCAGCAGCCTGAGCCACCTCCCTGACGAGCGAATCCGAAACAAAAGTACGGAACGGGTTCCATGTATTATAGACAAAAACCGGTTTCTCGGCCCGACTTACAATCTGGGGCACCATACACCTTCGCATAAAATCATTCACCGCACCGTCCACCACAGCAAAGCCATCGTCTGTACCATCATAAAGACAGATGAATGTCTTAGGGCTTTCCCACGATTCTCCGGGTGCCAGCCACCTCCTGAAGGGGAAATCCTGGCCGGGATGGGTCAGTCCGGCCTCTACTTTGTTGTTACTTGTATGATACGCCGTGCGTTTCAGAATCCCCGGTGCCTCATTGCCGATGGCCATTCCCATCCGAAGGGTATGGTCGTGAACCACCACCACCGGATCATCCCAGTCTCCTGTAAATGGACCTATATGCTTCATCCGTGCATAGTTATGATGAACCACACTATGTATATAGGAGAGTTGAGTCTCCAGGTCCTCCACATTGACCGATTCAATCTTCAGGTCGCCCGGGCCTCCATTGCTGAACCTAATCCACTTTCGCACCACAGGCAGGTCCGGATAAAGCATGTAGTTAAGTTCCAGATGGAGTCCTCCGAGCTGCTCTCCGCCCTCCAGGGTGATCCTGATGCCTTCACCCGCTGGTTCATCCTTGATGAGTTCAGACTTTGCCAGCGTCCATGCGGAATACCCATTTACCGCTTCCCCATTCACAAGGCAGGAAAAATCAGCGCTCTCCCCGATATAACCCTTTGAATTGCCTGCCAGGAACATGCCCGATGAGATGAAAGTTCCGTTATCGAACCGGAGGATCCTGGTCAGCTTACCGTTCTGGAGTGTAATCTCATCCTCCCCGATGATTACATAACCCTGCCCGGGCAGCCAGGCAAACAGGCAGAGAAGAACAACTGTGGCAAAAAATTTTATACGCATAGAATTGTTTTAATGGATTACCATAATCTTCTTATACCGAACTCCTCCACCAGAGGTACTGATTCTGACCAGGTAGAGGTCCGCTTCAAGGTTCAGTCCTTTGATCTCCATGCGGGTAAGGCCCTTACCCGGGGTATCGCCGACCCTTTCACCGGCAATATTAAAGATCTCCACCCTTTCGATGGGGTCAGCAGAGAGAACAAGCAAGGTTTCCGATACCGGGTTGGGATAGAGAACCACACCTGCCTTTTCCACTCCTGCAATGCCGGGGGTCACACTGACTGTGACCGTTACCGAAGCCACTTTGGTAGGGTCGGCATCTGAAGTTACAGAAACCGTGGCACCTCCCGGAGCTTCGGCAGAAATCAGGCCGCTTTCCGAAACCGAAACAATACCGGGTGTGTACGAACTCCAGGTCACTTCCGTGTTCGAGGCACTATCGGGTTCTACCACGGCAATCAGCTGAAGGGTTTGTCCCACCTCCATCTGAATCTCACCAGGCCCTTCAATGGATATCCCTGTCACAGCGATAGTGGGATCCCCACCTTTTTCCAGCCACACATTATCGGTAAGCACAGTAAATCCCTCCAGGGTACCAACGGCATACTGAAAGTGGATCTTATTGAAGCTAATATCCAAAGCACCCATATCTGCCAGATCGATAAGCACCTGGGTCCAGACACCCACAGGAATTTCCACAGCCTTTTGAATTTCAGCTAAAAGTTCGTCTCCATTGTAAAGTTCGATCCGCAGTTCGGAAATCGGTGCATCGGAGTATGCCTGGAGGGAGAGACGTTCCCATCCTGCTGTCTCTGCACCCGGAAAAATAATTCCCAGTCCGCCACCATAATTGGTTCCATCCCTCTCCCAGGAGACCACCCAATCCGAGTGATTCGCCCAGCTCTGATCCGGATTGGCCACCTTTGCAAAATTGACCGATCCCCATGCATACCCGCCATATCCGGCGGACCAGTCCAATTCATAGTTCTCAAAATCAAGGATCACCGTGCGTTCATAATCCTCCGGCAGCGGGTCCCCACCCCCGTCAACCCTTACCTCGCACTCCTTTGTATCCCCGTAAAGCGGAATGGCTTTGATGATTGCATCTCCCTTTGTAATGGCTTTTACCTTCCCATCCTGATCGACCGTCGCCACAGCAGGATTCGTGGATATCCAGCTGAATGCATTCTCCTGGGCATCGGCGGTAACCACCACCTCATCCCCGGAAGCCAGATCCAGCTTGTAATCACTGATGGTCAATCCGTCATACCACGCCGCAGATTTCCCGGAGAGGATGAAATCATCAAAATAACAGGTCAGAGCCGCCGGCCTCCCCTGGGGATTCACAAATACA
>JAWOHR010000067.1:0-75825 GCA_046485075.1 Bacteroidales bacterium | reverse complement strand
ATTGCAACGTTGTGGATGGTTGGGATGATGGCCGGACTCCTTGCTGAGGATCCGGAGACCCTGGCCATCGGAATGAAAGCCCCTGATTTTAAACTTTTGGGGATCGACGGGGAAACCTATACCCTGGAGCGTTTCAGTAACACTGAAGTGCTGACCATTGTCTTTTCTGCCAACCATTGTCCCACTGCCCAGGCTTATGAGGAGAGGATGAAACAGATGTGCGCCGATTATAAACCGGAGCAGATGAGGATGGTGGCCATCTCCTCCAACCACCCCGAAGCAGTATGCCTGGAGGAGCTGGGTTACTCCGACCTGGGAGATACTTTTGAAGAGATGAAGATCCGGGCCAGGGATAAAGGCTATAATTTCCCCTACCTGTATGACGGGGAAACCCAGGAGGTGGCTATTGCTTACGGTGCCAAAGCAACCCCGCATGTTTTTATTTTTGACCGTGAAAGAAACCTTCGCTATTCCGGCCGCATCGATGAAATGGAGGACCCTTACCAGGTGCCGGAGCACCTGGATGCCCGGAACGCCATAAATGCCTTGCTGGCAGGTAAACCTGTGCCCGTGGAGACCACCAAAGCATTCGGTTGCTCCATGAAATGGAAATCCAAAATGGAGTGGAGAGAGACCCTTGACGAAAGATGGGCCGGAAAACCAGTTGAGTTGACCGGGATCGATCTGGAGGGTGTGAAGGAGTTGCTGGAGAACAGGGGTGAGAAACTTAGGCTGGTTAATGTCTGGGCAACCTGGTGCGGGCCTTGTATTATTGAGTTTCCTGAATTTGTCGATATGCAGCGCATGTATGGAAACAGGGGTTTCGAGGTGATCTCCATCAGTATGGACCGTCCTGAGAAAGAGGAGAATGTTCTTAAATTCCTTAAGGAGAACCAGGCTGCATTTGCAAATTTCCTCAATACCTCGGCAGACAGGGACGCTTTTATTGAATCATTTGATCCGAAATGGCAGGGTAACCTGCCTTTCACAATGCTGGTAAGGCCGGGGGGAGAGGTTATTTATACCCATGATGGGATCATTGATCCCCTTGAGGTGAAGAAAACCATTGTCGCGGAGCTGGGCAGATTTTTTGCAGACGATTAAAAATCAAGGGTTATGAAACTTTATAGAATATTGATTGCTCTTACGATCATGATCAGTATGTCCGGATGTAATCATCAAAAACAAAAAGGCAGCGACGATCTTTTTGCCAAAGAGAACCTGGTGGCCTGGTGCATCGTTCCCTTCGATTCTGTTGAACGTACTCCTGAAGAGCGTGCAGAAATGCTCGATGAACTGGGGATTTCGCAACTGGCTTACGATTACAGGGACAAACATATTCCCTCTTTCAAAAGAGAGATTGAGGTATTGAATGAGCACCAGATTGATTTGAGGGCGGTCTGGCTCTGGCTGGATCCCAGGGGTGACGACATTCTGGGTGATGCAGGCAGAGCCATCCTGGAAACCCTGGAAGAGACCGGGACACACACCGAGTTATGGGTGAGTTTCCCGGAGGAGGTATTCCATGGATTGTCAGATGATCAGGCACTTTATAAAGCGGTGACGATCCTCTCGTCAGTGGTGGAGGTTGCAGAGGAGATCGGATGTACCATAGCGCTTTATAACCATGGTGACTGGTTCGGCGAACCTGAAAACCAGGTCAGAATCATCCGGGTTATGGAAAATGATCAGGTGAGGATCGTTTACAATTTTCATCACGGGCACCAGCAGGTGGAGCGATTCACCGGACTGATGGATCTGATGATGCCCTATCTCTCTGCCATTAACATCAATGGAATGAAGGTGGAAGGCCCACAGATCATTAACCTGGGGGAGGGCGACCGTGAACTGGAGATGCTGAAGATCATTGCCGCCTCGGGATATAAAGGGTCCATCGGCATCATTGGTCATACCGAGGGGGAGGACATACGGGTGGTGCTGGAACGGAACCTGAAGGGACTGGACAGACTCCGGTCACAAATCTAGCTATTCTCCACTCATGACCTTTTTATAGAAAGCGCCCTGGCGAGTGGGTGTATAGTTCCAGTCGCTAAACATAAAGGGCGACCAGTCTGGGTCAAAGCACCAGACCACCCAGGAGATTCCCCTCTCCTTCGTAAATGCATCCAGGGCCTTCCCATAAACTTCATCGCCGAATACAGGGATGTGAACCCCTTTTTCCCCGGCCAGTGCAAAGCCAATTTCTGTCAGGAAAACCGGGTAAGTTTCAGCCACATAACCCCAGTCGGCCTCCCATTGGGGCTCCCAGGGTACCTCGCGTTTCATGGGGTATGGATGGCTTATGTATGCAATGCCTTCTGCATCAATGGGATGCTCTTTTACCGGGGTCAGGTCATAGGCCCAGTTAAACCCGGCAACCCCGATGACCGACCTGGGATGGTTGGCACGCACTGTTTTAATCAGTGATTCATTGATGGATTTCCACTCCTCCCAGCTGCACGATCCAAACTGCTCACCCGACACGGTGGGCTCATTGAACAGTTCGTACATGACGATGACCGGTTCATCGGCATAGCGGGCAGAAACAGTGTTCCAGAATGCTTCTGTCTCCTCCAGGGTTGTAACATACATTTGATGCTGGTATTTCTCATCCTTCAGGTTTCCGATGGAGTGCCAGTCCAGAATCAGGTACAGTCCAAGCTCATGTGCCCAGGTCACTGCCTGGTCGACCAGTTCAAGATAGGCATCTTCACCACGTTCCCTCCATGCACTCGGATGGATGGGGAGCCGGATCACATTGGCACCCCAGTTCTGTGCCTCCTGGAAATGGGCTTTGGTCCAATGCCCATCCTCTGCCAGGTTATGTGGATCCCTGATATTAACACCCTTAAATATTACGGTTTCTCCCGATTCATTTACAAAACTGTTTCCTGAAACGGAGATCCACTCCATGGATGAATCGGCAGATGCCATGCATGCGAAAGATAACAGGCCGGTAAGGCCCAGCGCAATGAGTTGCAATGTTTTTTTCATATTATTTTTTTTAATATCCGGGGTTTCCATCATATTTCCAGTCGAGTCCGTATAGTTCGCTGATATCCAGCGGGGGCATGGGGCCCTCCAGGGGTTTGAGGTCACGAACGTACCAGTCGAGCCAGGCCATCTGGCGGTAAAGTACATCGATCTGACCCACCTGCTTCCGGTTTCCGTGTCCTTCTCCTGGATATTGTACCAGCCGCACGGCAGGATGGTCGTTCATCTTCATGCCCCGGTAGAGTTCATAGCTCTGGGAGGGATGGACCCTGGTATCGGCTGCACCACCGTAGATCAGCGTGGCGGTTTTGCTCTGGCGTGCCCAGTAAATGGGACTTCTCTCCAGGTCGAGTTGCCACATCTCCTCCAGCGGTTTCCCGGAATGGACATAAAGCTCTTCATAGGCGATGTCGGTGGTTCCCCGCTTGCTGATGTTGTTGCTGATCCCCACAAACATGCAAACCGCTTTCACATACCGGGTGTAATAGGTGGCAAACCAGGCCGAAGCATAACCCCCATACGATCCGCCTGCCAGTCCCACCCGTTCCCGGTCTGCACCTCTGGCTTCAACTGCCCAGTCGATCCCATCCGCAATGTCGTCAAACTCTTTTCCCGCCGGATCCCCGAAACCCTCCATGGCAAAGTCCACCCCATACCCGGTACTGGCCCTGTAGTTCAGATAGAGAACCAGGTAGCCCTTCCCAGCCATGACCTGCCCGGGGGTTGAGTAACTGCTTAACCAGCTGTTGGAGTGGTGTGATTCGGGTCCCCCGTGAACATAGACGACCAGGGGGTATTTTTTCCCTTCCTGGTACCCCACGGGGTGAATCAGCAGGCCCTCAATCTCCATTCCATCCCTGGCGCTGAAGCGGATCACCTCCTGCTCTCCTAGTGATTTTTCCGCCAGGACCGGATTGAGGTCGGTGAGTTTGTGTAAATTTCCCTTTCCTTCCCATAAGTAGAGGTTGATCTTATCGGTTGGAGTCGACCCTGTGAATACAAACCGTTTGAAGTCATCATCAATCTGGGGTATATCAAATACGATCCCCCCATCCGATGCATCGAGGAGAACCTTCCTTTTACCCCCTTTCAGGGGTACGGTGCACAGTTTGGGGTAGACCCCTTCTTCTGAGTAATAGAGCACCTGGTTATCATCCTGCCAATCTACCCAGCTGATGGTACCTCTGAAACTCCCGGGGGTGAGATTGGACAGGTCCCCGCTGTTCAGATCTGCCACAAATGCCTGGCTGACAGAATGATCATTCAGGTTAAGGGCAGCTGCGTAGGCCAGGTGGGTTCCACCCGGACTAAACGCATAGTTCCCCAGTTTGCCCTCATTTTGGGAAACCTGTTTCCGGTCACCAGTGGCCGGATCAATCAGGAAGATGCGCCTGAACATGTACCTCTGGTCGATGAGGTTTTTTGGCGAGATGCTGGCTGCAATCCGGGTTCCCTGGGAGTTGAAGGTAAAATCCCAGGTCTGGACACCCTCTGTCAGCTGCTTCTCTCCCACCGGGTTCCACTGTTCGTCGTACTCCGCCAGGAAGAGGTTACTGTTTTTCAGGTTTTCCTCGTAGAAGATGAATCCGTAACCCCGCTCCTTCAACTCCTTTTCCCTCTCAGTGGAAGGGGTTTCTGACAGGTAAGCAATGCCGTTTTTACCCGGTTGCCAGAGAAAGTCGGATACCCCTCCCGGAGCATCGGTAAGCTTTGATATCTCTCCCCCGGCTGATTCCATAAACCACACCTGGTCGGCTTCTCCTGCGGTGGCGTAAAGAAAACCAATACGTTCTCCGTCCGGACTGTAGCGGGGAGAGCTGCCCCTGATGCCATCGGCAAACAGGGGAGCGATGACACCGTTTGCAAGGTTCATCCTGAAGAATGCGGTGTATGAGCCTCCGGGAGCTTCGTTGGCTCCCCTGGGGGTGGAGACAGAGTAGAGGATTTCGGTACCGTCGGGACTTATCTGAAGGTTACCTGCACTCTTTAGCGCCAGGAGATCGACGGCTGATAAAGGGTTTTGTGCATTTACGCTGAAGGTAAGAATCAGGGTAGCTAAGGTAAGGGTAACTAAGGTCAGTGTAACACTGGTGCGGGGGTTCATGGGCCTCATGTTTTTGGGTTTTGTTTCTGCAATTTAATCATACTATTCCTTTCCTGTTCTCATCTGTTTCGGAATCATGATGAGTTCTTTCCACCCCTCTTTCGGGTTACGGAATCTTTTGCGGGTGTTCATCACTTCCATCACCCTGTTCCGGAACGACCAGCATGTTTCGCGCCTGAGGTTGACCACTCCGGATAGATCATCGATGGTAAGTTCACGCCCCGTGCTCACAAGGTAAAGGATATAGAACGCCTTCAAAATGGGGAATTTGATCCTGTAGAAGATGGTGTTATAGGTGAGGGGTTCCCTGTAACCGCAGGATTTGCAACGCCTGAAAAGGTGTTCCTCAGAAGGATAGAATTCGGTGGAATGACACTTGTGGCATTCGAATGGCCGGGCGCTTCTGAGTTCCCGCAGGAATTCATAACATGCAGCATCGTCGGGATAGATCTCCCTGAACTCCTCGAAGCTTACATTCTTCTGCATGACCCGTTTTTCGGAAATCTCGTGGAGGTGTAAAACCAGGTTATCTGCCTTCATCTGCAGCAGGCGGTTCATCTCCTCGATATGTTTCGACTGGCTTTCAATCTCATCTTTCTGAAAGGAGAGCTCAATGTTTTTATGTATGATATCCTGGTGGGCCCTCTTAATGGAGTTGGCCTGGATCTCAATCTCCTCTTTTTGTTTGACAATTTCTTTTGTTCTCTCACGGACCACCTTTTCCAGGTGGTTCCTTTGCCGTTTGATCGATCTGTACCTGATCAGAGGTATACTGGCTGAAACCAGGACGAGAAACAGAAGCAGGAGGATTCTGAAACCCACCCTCTGGTAGAAGGCGGGGATGATCCTGATTGAAAGATTGGTGGATTGATCTGACCATATCCCGTCACTATTGGAAGCCATTACCCTGAAAATATATTCCCCGGGCGGTACATTGGTGTAAACTGCAGTCCGGTTCGGCGGATCATTGACCCAATCCGGATCAAATCCTTCCAGGATATAACGATAATTACACTGACTGGAGACATTGAAATTGATCGATACAAAGTCAATGGAAAAGGAGTGCTGAAAGTGCCTGAGTTCCAAAACTTCCGTTTGCATGATGCTGGAGGTCAGCGGGGAGATGCTGTCGATCACCACCGATTTATTGAATAGTTTGAAGTCGGTAAGGATAACCCTGGCCACCGATGAGTCCACCTGCAATCGATCGGGTTGAATCCTGTAAAGCCCGTTTATGTTGCCAAAATAGAGCTCGCCTCCGGTTGTCTTTGTGCTTGATCGTATGGTGAACTGGTTTCCGTAAACCCCCTCACCCAGGTTGAAGTTGGTGAAGCTGGTGTCTGTTATATCAAGTTTCGAGAGACCCTTAAATGTGCTGATCCACAGGTATCCCTGGTTATCTTCCTCTATGGCTGCCACCACATTGTTGGGAAGTCCCTCCCTTTCGGTAAATGTGATAAAACCGTCCTTCTCCGGGCTGTAAAGACCAAGTCCTGAATAGGTACCCACCCAGAAATTTTTCCTGGAATCAATAAACAGGCAGGTGATCCCGTTATTCGGGAGACTGAAGGGATTTCCGGCTCCATAAAAATATCTTCTGAATATCTTCCTTTCCCTGTCAAACCTGTTTAGACCGTCCCAGGTTCCCACCCACAATCCGGAATCCCCGCTCTCCAGGACACAGGTTACATAATCGTTGCTGATGGAGGTGATTTCATCAATATTGAACAGGTACTGCTCCGAGCTCCCCGATTCCATATCAAACTGAATAAGGCCCCCCCCGTTGGTTCCAAGCCAGAGTTTACCCCGGGTATCTTCTGTGATTGTGAAAATCCAGTTGTTTTTCAGTCCGGAGTTCCCCGTTGTGTAGTGGGTGAACTGATCGGAGGCCGGATGGTACACACTGAGGCCGTTGCTTGGGGTCCCGATCAGGATATTCCCATGATGGTCCTCACAAAGGCTGGTGATCACATGGTGGATGGTAGAATTCCGGTCATCGCTCCCGCTTGGTAATCTTCTGAAGCCGTTTGACCATGGGGCCTTGACATTAAGGCCGCCTTCATCGGTACCCACCCAGATGTTTTGTTTGCTGTCTTCCAGAACAGAGAGCACCGAACTCCTGCTCAACGATCCCGGATCATTGGGTTGGTGAATGAAGAAGCTGTAATCCTTTCGATGGTGGTTACTGAAATTCAATCCCCCGTCGATGGTCCCCACCCACAGATTGCCCGGCTGATCGACAAAAATGGAGCTGACTGCATTTCGGGAGAGACTGAACGGAATCTCCTCGTCCTGGAGTGAAGGAACAAATGTTCCCTGGTGCATGTTGAATTTCAGCAGTCCACCGCCCAGCATGCCCACCCAGTATATTGAATCATTTTCAGGGAAAATTGCATCCACCGTGGTGAAGTTCAACTCTTCCCTGAACTGGGGTTTGTTCCTGTCATCGATCAGCACTTTAAACTCCAGGGTGACTGTATTGAATTCCAGCAGGCCGAGATTCTTGGTACCGATCAGTAACCTCTTCTGGTCACTAAATTCAAGTTGGGTCACCTCCTCCAGGGAGAGTGACTTGTTTCCTGCTTTGATGGTGTTAAACTTCAGGAATTTTTCAGTGGACCGTTCGAACATATTGAGTCCTCCACGCTGGGTTCCGATCCAGATATTTCCCAGGGAATCAATTTCCAGGGCGGTGATGGCGTTGTCGCCCGGAGTGAAGGGGTTCCCCGATTCATAGGAGTAGATCCTTTTCTTTCCCGAAACCGGGTCAAAGTTGACAAGCCCGCTGTTGGTGCCGATCCATAACGACGAGTCGGCATCCTGCCGGATCGACCTGACATTGTTCTTGGAAAGGCCCAGTTCATAATATCTGAATCCGTCCATACCGGGATCATAGCTGCACAATCCCCCTCCAAGCGTCCCGATCCAGAGGGTTTCATCAAGATCCCTGTAGATGGTGTAGATGCTGTTGCTTTTAATCGAGCGGGGATTTCCCGGTTCCGACCTGTAGGTCTTAAATTCGTACCCGTCATACCTGCATAAGCCATCGAAGGTTCCGATCCATAAAAACCCGAACCTGTCATTGTTGATGCAGGTTACACTGTTCTGAGGCAGGCCATCATTGATATTGAAGTGCTGAAACCGCAAATCCTGCTGGCCGTGAAGCGAAACTGCAATGGATAGACCTATGAGAAGAGACCCTGTTTTCACAGCATGGTAATTGGCCCAAAATATAGCAAAAAACCGCCTATTAATTGTGGTTGGAATAGTGAAGTACGATATTTCCGAGAAGGGTTGACGCCATCTTTCCCGCGCTATTGTCTTTTTGGAGGGCGCTTTCAAAGTCCAGGGTATTCAGCAAAATGGTGCCGTACCCCATGGAGATCTCTCCCATGGCAGTTCCAGCAAGGTGTGGTTCGGGACCCAGTGCACCCACGATGGCTGTTTCTCCTTCGAGTTGCAGGGAGTGCCTGTTTCTCCAGTGATTGGTCAGCTCCTGGTACTCCCATCCCATCACACAACCTGAGGGCAATTCCCTGAAAATGGGGTGAGGACGGTTAAATGCACCGCCGGCTGACCATTCGGTATCATTTTGGATTACTCCCTTAAATTGGACCTCTCCCTTCTGATCCAGGATTTCTGCCCATTGTGCCGCATGTTCCAGAACAACGAGATGATTTCCGGTTTCGACCCACTCAAGGATCTCTTTAACTGTCATTCCCCTGGGCGGATCGGTAACCACCATAAGTGTGATCCCGCCACGGGGGCCCTTCAATGAGAACAGCTCAACCCCCTGCTCCACCAGCGCATCCTGAATGGCTCCCCCGTCACCCTCGTATATGACCCTGCATCCCGGTGGTAAGCCTTGATCGGGAAGCTGAAAAAGTTTCTCAACCCCTGTTGCCACTGTTTTCAGGTTATCCCTTAGGGTTGCTGCCAGTGTAAGATATCTGCCTGCCTCTCCTTTTTTAAGTTCGAACCCGAGTTGTTCCGCAAGCAGCTCCCCGAATGATGTTCCTCCCGACACTGTAACTTCAAGATTCTTCTGACCGAGGGTGTCATCCCCGGATAGAAGGTTCACCTCCAGCAGGAACCTGCCCTGCAGGATCTCCTCGTTGACAATATGGATATCACATTCAACCTGGTCACCCGGTCCGAGAAGCCTGTTGGTTGGTTTTATGGCCAGGTAAAGTGGTTCCATGGGGGCTGAAAGGAGACCGGCATCTCCCTTGATGTTCCGGTAGACATCCAGGATTCCGCTGCAGAAGCCCCGTTTGGGATCTTCGAGGCCATTGATCACGTAGGCATCTACATGGTTACCGATCCGGCAGTTCTCGATCATCCTTGCGTGGTAATCATATGCATTATTTGCAAAAGAGGTGGTGAGAGACTCCAGTGTAACCCCGGCATCGTCGAAGCCCTTCCTTTTAAGAAAATCAGATACCTGTGCGTAGGTTCTGCGAAGATAATCCGAGTCCCACCCGCCGATGGCATGGTGATCCAGGCGGGGGATGATGGAGTCGAGACGAGGGGGGGCATGGATCGCTCCCTCCTCCCCGTAGAAGACGATCTCCTCCCTGTTGTCAGAATAGAGGTTATAATCCCCGCTACCATTATAATAACAGTCCATGTATGTGCCTTCGCCAAGTGCATGGTGGTTATCCCACCAGCCGAAATAGTGGAAGTTGTGGTCGAAGGGCTTCATAAACAGCTTGGCGGTTGCTGTATCCCTGGGACAATCACCACCCGGGTACTGTGGGAAAAACAGGGGGTGAAAAGAGTGGGATGAGAAGGTGATATAGCGGGAAGGGTCCAGGAGGTGTGCCCCTGCCATGTCGTGGGTGTGCCGTTCATCCGGATCCATAAGCATTTCGTTTCCCATATTATAGATTACCAGGGATGGATGGCTCCTGTCTCTTTTGATCATACGATAGAGTTTTTCGCGTCTCCATTGCCAGGCAAGGGCCGCCTCACCGGGGTCAATATGATTCGAGGGATCATCCTCCGGCTTCCAGAACCATATTTTCTCGGATGGACAACGGTATCCACCCGGTTCCTCATACACCAGGATTCCCTGCTGGTCGGCCTGTTCAAACAGTGCGGGCTGGCCAATGGCCCTGTGAAAATTGAACATGTTTAATCCCAGTATTTTCAGGTTGCGGACCTGCTTCTCTGCCAGTTCCGGGGTGGGAAAGATCCCGTTTTCGGGCCAGAATCCCCAGCTGATGGCCGAGGTAAGAAAAATCCTTTTGTTATTCAGGTAGAAGGAGGTAGCTCCCTCCACGCTCCTGGCCTCGAACCACCTCAGCCCGAATCTTTTTGTGACCCGGTCACGATCTCCGTTTTCACTGCTCCAGGTTACTTCCAGTGAATAAAGGTTGGGTTGATCGGGAGTCCATGGCTGATAGTCTGAAATGGTGACCAGTGTATCGATTACGTTGCTGCCTGGTTTAAGATCAAAGGATCCCAGCTGTATCTTTTTCCCGTCTCTTTTCACTCCCGGGGCAAAGAGGTTGTAACAGAGTCTGCCTTTCTGGTCTGCACGGTGAAGGTTCTGGATGGTGGTAAGAATCCGGATCCTGTTAATTTCCGGCTGGTTCTGAATATAGATATCCTCAATGAAGGATGGATCGGTAGCTACCAGGTGAACCGGGCCGGTGATTCCGCCGAAGCCGTGACTGGGAGGGATATATTGGGTTCCCCAGCGGTCGAGGTGGTAATCTTCCCAGTAGAAATTGCCGCCCGGATCGGTGATGCGTATGGCGATCTGGTTTTCAGACCCAAATTGGACGTGGCCGGTGATCTCCGCCCGGAAAGGGGTATTCCCGATGCAATCGTAACCGGCCAGTTCACGGTTCACATAAATTTCAGCCCTCAGACGGACACTTTCAAAATCGAGGAATAGCAATTTTCCTTCCAGTTCAGCAGGTATATACTGGGTGGTAGTAAACCAACTCACCCCGCTGTAATCACCTGATCCCCAAGCAGTATCCACCTTGTTATCCCAGAAATACTGTTCCACGGTAGCCGGCAGGCGGGTTTTCTGAAGTCCCGGATTTTCAAGATAATCCCAACCTTTGCCCGGGGGATTAACCTTTATTTTCTGTAGTGCCACAGGTGGTAAAAATAGGGTGTCCTCCTCCCAGGATGCAGTTGAATCAATCCAGATGCTCCAGGTGAGATCCGACAGATCCTTTTCATAACGGACAGGCTCCTGCTGACAGGAAGCGAAGGTGACCAGTGCTATGACTATCTGGCAATGCAGTCGGATTCTAGCGGGGTTCATAGGTGAAATAATCAAAATAGGCATACAACTTTTCGTTGACCATGTCCTGGGTGCTGATCCCAACCATGGAGCCTGTGAACCCATAACGGTTATTCTCATCCGAGAGCTGTGTAAAGTCAAAGGGCTCCCCAATATCGGACCAGGCAGATCCATCTATAGAGTAACTGAACTGCAATTTATCGTAATTAATTTCCATGGCCAGGTAGACGGTTTTATTGCGGGGGAGGGGCACCCTTTGGCAGGGTTCGTTGCTCCCCAGGGAGGAGTGCTGGATAATCCCCAGGTATTTACCAATCCGATCGTCGTAACTCACGTGCAGGTAAAAGAAATCCCTGGTGTCGTAAAGGCAGACAAGTCCGGCCAGGTTCCTGTAGTGGACTGGCTCATAGTCGACCGCGGTTTCGGCCCGCCCGTTCAGGGAGGTGATCCTTCTGGCCACCAGGCTCTGATCATCCCTGCTTGTAAAGGGTTTTCTGCCCTTCAGGGCCAGGGAGCCGGGGCGCCTGGAGAGACTGACCCATGATGTGTCGAAGGGAAGCCTCAGGGTCTGGTAGAGAGGTAACAGCACCTTCCCCTCAAATTCATCCCTGCACGGTCCGGATTCAAAGGATTCAGCTCCCTTTTTTGGTCCTTCCACGGTCAGGTACGGGAGTGCACCCCCTCCCCTGAGCAGCGGCCAGTCATCGATCCATTCCAGTTTCTGAATGCAGGTCTCCCTGCCGAGCACACTTTTTCGCTGCGGCATCACCGGCCTTGATGCCAGGTGGGCCATGTACCATTCCCCGTCGGGTGTCTCCGTCCAGGATCCGTGTCCTGCCCGCTGCAGGGGGTGCCCGGGATGATCTCTGGAAGACAGGAGGGGGGTATGGGGTGATAACTCGTATGGACCCCCGACCTGACCGGACCTGCACACGGTGACCTGGTGGTTCCAGTCGGTGCCGCCCTCGGCGGTAACCAGGTAGTAGTATCCGTTTCGTTTGTAGATCCTTGGGCCTTCGGTTCCATGCATGGTTCCCCGGAAGATAATCACGGGTTCCGATGTGGTGGTCAGCGATTCTATATCAAAGCGCTGCATGGAAATCCCCCCGGTAATTATTTCGCTGTTGAAATCGAGCAGCATGTTCATGTAGTAACACGTTCCGTCGTCATCGAAAAAAAGGGCCGGGTCAAAACCGGTGCTGTTGATGTAGACCGGGTCGGACCATGGGCCGTTGATGTTGTCGGCCCAGACAATGTAGTTGGGGGTGGCCAGGTAGGGAAAGAAATCTCCTGAAACGATGGTATAAAGAACATAGAACCGTCCGTCGTGATAATGGATCGAGGGGGCATATATTCCGCTGGAGTTCCCTATTCCCCGCAAATCGGCCTGTGATTCTCTGGTCAGCACATGGCCGGTGGCCTCCCAGGTGGCAAGGTCCCTGGAATGGTAAACGGGGATGGCAGGAAACCACTCGAATGAGGAGGTGACAATATAGTAATCCTCATCCACACGGATCATACAGGGATCGGGGTTAAATCCGGGAATGACCGGGTTGTTAAGGACCACCCGTGTACAATCCATCACCTCCCTCTGGGCCATGGAAGGGCTCACCTGGCTAAGGGCAGCCTGCCTGTCAGGTCTGCATGACACCAGTGCGATGAGTAAAATGGGAAGGAGTGTATGTGTTTGTATCCTCGACATAGGGTTAAATCCTGGGTATCATTACTTCCACCTGGTTTTCACTGAGGCATTGGGCCAGGGGGACCAGGGTTCCGGGAAGGATTTTCCCGTTCAGGATCACCTGGATGGCAGGTACCCCTGAACGTTCCATGCTGATCCGGAATTTCTTACCCCTGTAAATACGTGTAGCCGAACATTGGTCCCAATGGGAGGGGAGCCTTGGATTCATCCGAAGTCCGCCGTAATCGGGTTGAATGCCCAGCATCTCGCGCGATAAAACATTATAGTACCATGCAACCGATCCGGTGATCCAGGTGAATTCCATCTGGTATTTATTGTTGCGGTGGTCGGGTCCGAAGTAGCCGTTGGCGTAAATATAGGGTGGCATTTCCTGCTTGGGATCCGGCACTCCCCTGGTGGGATAACCCGGGGTGATTCTCCTGAAGGTTTCATAGGCCTTATCGGGCATGCCTGCCCGCAGCAATCCCATCACCATCCATGCATTTACATGGGAGTAGACGGTCCCGTTCTCACAGATTCCCGGTTCCAGGCAACTGATTCTGCCAATGTGGTCGTCGGGTTCCATGAACGTGGGGGCCAGGAGCAGGTAGCCCATGGGGGTGGAAAGGAGTGCATCGGCAGATCGTATACTGGAGGCTGTTCTCTCCACGTCTGCAATCCCGGAGATCATGGCCCAGCTCTGTGCGTTCAGAAAGATTTTACCCTGCCCGTTGGCAGAGGAACCGATGGGTCTGCCATTGTCGTCAAAACAACGTACATACCACGCTCCATCCCAGGCATGATCATTCACCGCTTTTTTGATACGGTTGTACCGGTCGTCAAAATCAGCCGCTTTCCGGATATCATCCAACGCTGTATAAAGCGAGCCCATCTCCCTCAGAGCCTCCGCATAGGCCATGCTCAGCCAGATGCTTTCACCCCTCCCCTCCCTGCCAATGGCTGTCAGGGAGTCGTTCCAGTCACCGAATTTGATCAGGCAGAGTTCATGTGCTCCCTTATTATGCTCCAAAAAATCGAGGGCACGTTCCACGTGTTTCAGCACACTGTCAGTTCCCAGGTCATAATAATCCACCTGTTTATCCAGGAATGCCAGGTCACCGGTCTCTTTCAGGTAGGATGTGAGGCTGAATACTAGCCAGAGGGCGCTGTCTGAATAAGCCTTTTCATCCACCGGGTTCCATCCCCGCAATGCCATCCCGCTGGCATACTGATGCTTCAGTGCCTCCAGTAAAATTTGCCTTGTGCGGGCGGGATTGAAGGTGGAAACCCCGTATCCGTGTTGCACAATGTCCCTGTATCCCATCCATCCCCACCGGCACCACCTTGCTCCGTAAGAAGTCTGGTGTTTGATCCAGGTATTCAACATGCGGTTGAGATGCGGGTCGGGGGTGGAAAAGGTGTTGCCGGAGAGGAAACGATCATTCTCCTCTTTCAGCCCTTTGAAAAACTCCTCCACATGGTCCAGGTACTTGTTCTTAATGGATTCCACTTTCTGCTCCTGGTCGGTCACCCCGAGGATCATCTGGATGGTATGGGCCTGATGTGGTGCAAGGCTGATGTTAAACTGTGTGACCCCGATGGTTGAATCGGATGATCCCCGGGAGTTGGAGCATTTTCCCCGGATGACTGCCTCGGGTTCATTGAGAGCGTTGTATGTGCCCACGAAAAGGTCCCTGCTGCCATCATAGCCTGCAATGGGTTCGCTGGCTGTCATAAAGGCAGTCTGGAAATCATGGGGAGAGACGTGAGGCCTTTTCCGGGCCATCATCGCATTGAGCTTCTCATTAAACCAGGAGGAGCGGAACAGCATATCTCCATATGAGTTGAATCCCCATTTGTATGTAAAAATGAACTGGTTGTAAACGAAAATGGAGAGATCTCTATGGACAGTGTCCCTGTTTTCAAAGGTGAGGGTCCAAAGTTCAAGGGGGTCCGATCCTTTGGGTACAAAAATCCGGAAACCGGACCCGATCTTTTCTGTGACAGACCGGATTTGTGTATATCCGAGGCCGTGTGTACATCTGTAAGTGTCAAAGGGCTTTTTCACCGGTTCCCAGTTCACATTCCAGAAAATCCCTGTAGCGTTATCCCTCACATAGATCAGCCGGCTCATGAGTCCTTCCCTGCCAAATACATCAAAATCACAGATCCTCCCGATCCCGGTCAGGAGCTTCACCGCCTCCAGGTCACCCACCTGGTAATCAAAAAAGCCCACCCCTGTCTGGTGGACAGAGGAGAAGAGGGAGTCGTTCCAGATGAAATTGTCAAATGCCCTTGGGGTTTTGGGATCGGTAACAGTGAATTCGGTCCCCTCTTCGTTAAAATACCCGTATTTGTATTCCTGCTTCATCTATTTTCGTTTTACCTCCAGATGATAAAGAAGATCAAGGTGATTGCCAGCAGGATGATGGAGAGTACCCTGAAGTTTTTATACCAGGCGACACCCTGCAGTCCCACTGTTTCCTGCCTGAAAATCTTCCGGGTCCAGACATACTTCAGCCTGTTCTCGTCCGTTTCGGTCGGCGTCAGAAGGCTTACTGCGACCACGACCAGTGCGGTGATTGAAAAAACAATGGGTGCGGCATAGAGGAAATGGATGTTTTTCAGGGGTGAAAGCTCCTTGAAAAAGATGAAGAAGGCGGCCATCAGGAACCCGGTGACCAGTCCGGCAAACGCTCCCCTGGAGTTGGCTCGTTTCCAGAATAGTCCAAGGACAAACAGGGTTACAATGGGCGGTGTCATGTAGGAGAGTAATTCCTGGAAATATTTGACAATGGAATCGTATTTACCCACGTTGGGTGCCCAGAGGGCAGCCACCGCCACAATTGCCACTCCGGCAATGTTCCCCACCAGCACCTTCTTTTTCCCCGACAGGGCAGGATTTATTTTCAGGGCGATGTCCATGGTAAAAAGGGTGGAGGCTGAATTCAGGATAGCGCTGAGGGTTGAGGTGAGTGCAGCCAGGAATCCTGCCAGCACAAGCCCGATCAACCCGACCGGGAGGAGCTTAAAGACCAGCATCGGGTAGATCATATTTGCATTTTCCAGATCGGGGAAGAGCACTCTTCCGGCGATTCCGGGAAGTACCATCACAAAGAAGATGACAAAATTAAGTCCCGCGGCAAAGAGATTTCCCCATCTCCCGTGGTTCAGGTTTTTAGCGCTGAGCGTGCGTTGAACCATGGTCTGACTGATTCCCCAAAAATAGAAACCGAGCAAAGGCAGACTGAATATCAGTGCAGGCCAGGGAACCGAGGGGTCCCTGGCAGGCCTGACCAGGTTCAGCATTCCTTCCGGCATCCGTTCCATGATACTGCTCCATCCACCGGCGCTTTTGAATGCGGTGAATGTAAGCACACATGATCCTGTAATCAGTAAAAGGGCCTGAAGCATATCTGCCCACATCACCGAAGACAATCCCCCGATAATGGTATAGGAGGCTGCAATGATGGCCAGTCCGATGACCAGCTGCCAGATCTCCATGGAGGGAAAGATCATTTTCAGCATCAATGCACCGGCATAGAGGGTGATGGAGGCATCGAGAAAGGTATAGCTGATAATCGACAGGCCCGAGAAGTAATAGCGGCTTCTGACATCGTACCTGCCTTCCAGGAATTCGGGAAGGGTGTAAATTTTATTTTTAATGTAAAAGGGGAGGAAAAAGATCAGCGTAAAAATGATCACGAGGATGGCGCCGGAAATGGCATAGTTAAAAACCGAGATCCCGGTGCTGTATGCATCCCCTGCCCAACCTACAAGGGCTGAACTTGAGACCACCAATGCAAACATGGAGAGGCCCACAAGGGGCCATTTCATCCCCCTGCCCCCCAGGAAGTAGTCCTCCGCACTCTTTCGCGAGGAGTGAACAAGGCCCCAGATGATGATCCCCACAAAATAGACAACAACGATCATCAGATCCAGGCGACTCAGGTTGAATTCCATATTCATTCAGATGTTTTTACCATACCAGCAGGTTTTCTCATTTGCTGTGTTTCAGATTGACCTCAGGATCCTCCTCCAGGCCTCACAACCTGCATCCCCCGGTACCACGATCAGTTTGCCCTTTCCATAGCTGTACTCCACGGATTCAACGGGTGTATCCACGAAAAATTCCCCTGGCCGGTTCATCACCTTTTCGTAGATATCGGGAGTCCGCGTCAGGTAAACATTATCCGTGTTTTTCATGAACAGGTTGTGGGTGGTGATCACCGTTCCTCCCGAATGAATGAATTGCAAAACAGCGCTTTCCAATTCGGGTCTGTGGATCACCTGCTGAGGCAGGATTAGTCGCTTTACTTTCTGAAACTGCCCGGGAGTGTGAAATATTCTGACAGGGTTGCCAGGTGCGTAGAGTGCCCGGTAGATGGTGTCGATCACACAGGCCTGGTAAACCAGGTTTTCCCTGTAGCTCCCCCATCCCTCCTGGGCCAGCGCCCAGGAACAGTCAAAGTCATAGAAAAGTCCGGTCTCAGGTTCTTTCATGATCACCGTCCTGCGCTCCTCCAGGTTATGATTCCACGCTTTTATGACCTGGAAATTTTTAGTCAGCCCTCCAGTAATGGTGAGCAGGGATGCGGGCGATTGCTCCATGCCGGCAGGGAAAGGATTAAGTTTGAAAAAGTAGAGCCACTCTACTCCCCTTGATTCAAGGAGTTCCATCTCAGCGTATAGATCAGGTGTGTCGGTTCCGTATTCCATGATCCAGTTTGGTCCGGAGTTCAGACTCCGGTTCAGATCGGCATAAAAAGCCAGCTGGTGTTTTTGAGTGGTGTAAAGGTCAAAGCCGGCTGCATCCAGTTCCAGGTTTAATTCAAAGGAATTCAGGTTGTCACCCCATTCATAGGCAAACTGGTTGGTGGTTACCAATGCCTGGGGATTGTATTCCCTGATGATGGAGGCCTGCATGTTGCAGTACCTGATAATGGATGCGGAGCTGAACCTGGAAAATTCAAGTTCCAGCGAAGGGTGGTGCTTGAGCATCAGGGTGGCATTGTACCGGTAGGGGAGGGTGACCTGTCCGAACTGCTGGTAATCCAGTGACCAGAATGCGTTTCCCCACCGCTTGTTGAGGGTCGCCACATCCACATACCTTTCGGCCAGGTAGAGCTGAAAAGAATCCCGGCAGAAATCACAGTAACACCTTTTCTGCTCACCACCCATTTCGTTGTCAATCTGCCAGGCCACCACGTTGGGATGGTGGGCATAACGGGCCGACAGCTTATGGACAATGATGCGGGTATATTGCTCGTATGCCGGGGCATTGTAACACCTGTGCTGCCTGCCCCCAAAGGTATTTCGTTGTTTATCGGCATTAACCGGCAGGATCTCCGGATGTTTCTCAACCAGCCAGACCGGAGGAGCGGCAGTGGGGGTGCACATGACCACCTGGATCCCGTATCGCTGGGCAAGTTCAATGCAATCATCAAAACATTGAAAATCGAACTGGCCCTCCCCCGGTTCCAGGGTCGACCAGGCGAATTCACCAATACGGATCCTTTTGATCCCGGCCTCCACCAGCAGATCAAAATCCTCATTCCACGACTCCCTGGGTCGCTGTTCCGGATAGTAGGAGATGCCGATCTGCATGGGTGAAACAGCCACTCCGGCTGCAGGGGCTTCTGCAGCTTTCTTAACGGATTCCGTGCAACCCGGTGTGAGTAGCAGTATGCAAAGGGTCCCTATGAATGGAATCCCTTTCATTTCAGGGTAAAAGTTTGTTCCCCCGGGGCAAGTGTCCTGGTATGTCCACCCCACTGTAACACTCCCGTGGTTCCCGGGGGCAGGTGGACGGTGGCTACCAGTTTTTTCCCGGGTTTGTGATCAAAAACCGTCGTAATGGTTCCGTCTGGATGGGGCATGGAGGCCTCGACATGCTCAAGCTGTCCAAGGTTGGGAGTGACAGAGATCTCGCGGAAACCGGGGGAAATGGGATTGATTCCACAAACAATGGAGAGCAGGTGGTAGTTGGGCGAGGAGCCCCATGCATGACAATCGGATCGCTCATCGTAATCACCCTCTTCCCAGGTGGTGAGTCCCTTGCCGATCATCTCTATCCAGGGATCCAGCTGTGAAAGGTACAGATCGCCCATTCCTGCTTTGAACATGGCCTGGAAGAGGTAGAAACGGTAATAGATGGTGGTCTGTACGAGTGATGGGTCATGCATCACAAGTTCCATCACGCTGGATTGACGGGAGACAGGAATACAGTTGGTGAGGATACCGAATAGGTTGGTATGCTGCGAAAAGCTGTCTTTGTCAGGAGTGTCGGCCAACAGGCTACGCTGCGGGTCAAAACAGAGGGTGAATACCGCTTTTTTAATCTTTTGGGACAGGTTGCTGTACTCAGCGGCCTGAAGGGTATCCCCGAAATGGTCAAACAGCTCAGAGGCCCGGTCAAGCGCATAGGCATAATTGAGGCTGATCAGGGCTGATCCGCCCAGATCAACGCCCGGTGGGGAACCTACCATGAATCCGTCGGTCCAGTCGGTGAAGTTAAGCCATTCGAGTCCGCCCATGATGCCGTCGCTTCTCATCCGGCGCTGGAACCATCCAAGTACTGACTCTATGCCGGGAAGGAACGATTCAACAAACAGATCGTCCCGCCGGTGCATGTAATAATCATGCACCATATCGACCCAATAGAGGGAGAAGGGTGGTATGATCTGTGGAATGGCCGACGGGGCCCTCGATAGGGTGAGTCCGTCGGAAAGCCTTGATTGGTCCGCCTGCAACAGGGCATTTCTCATAAGCCTGTCATCACCTGAAACATAAAGAGAAATCAGCGACTGAATCCTGGTGTCGCCCAGGTATTGAAGTTGCTCATAGTAGGGACAATCCATGTAGGTTTCTGCAGCACAGAGACGGGCTGTTCTCCAGCCAATATTCTGGAGATGGTCATGGAAGGAATCACCGGTGGAAACATGTGCATTTCTTTCAAAGGGATAGGCTGTGAAGATTCCCTTCAACTCATGGATTGTTAGCGGATCACTTCCCGTGGCAATCTCCAGTTGAATGTACCTGTAAGTGCGTGTGGACAGGGTTCTGTAAGGTCGGTTTGCTCCCCCTTCGGGCAGGATCAGGTCATAATACCCGATCATCTTTTTTCCCTCCACCTGGTTCCGGTCGCCCTTCCGCAGATCCTCCTGGTAAAGGGTCTCCGCATAGGTGATTTTGAGCCGGGCACCCTCTCCTCCGCTGAGGTTAATCATGGGGAAGGTGGTGGTCAGAAACTCCTGGTCGAGCAAAATTTTACAGGAAGTTTCAGGCGGAATGGTCAGGGGGTGATCTCCCGAGGTAAAACCGGGATGTGGATGGATACCCTCGGCAAACCGAATGACGGAGATAGGCTCGGGTCGCTGCTCCAGCATAGGAATATTTCTGGGAACCAGCATCCAGGGTACCCCGTGCATATAACCCCTGCCCACACCCTTGGTGATGACCACCGGTGTGGCCCACCCGGAATCATCAAATTCAATCTCTTCCCATCCCCAGGGATATTCCGACCCTTCGATCCGGTCAGTGGGTCCGGCCACGTAGTAACCTTTTACCACCTCCCTGGTTACTTTAACAGGAGTGTAGGCATGGTTCTGCTGAATGACCCAGCTACCCGGCGTATTTAACTGTGGTGCGCCTTCGGCCTGCAGGATAAAGGCGGTCTGATAGGAGAATTGTGCATCGGGACGAAGCAATCCGAAATTATAAACCTCCGCGGCAATGAGATTCTCCCCTTCCACCAGGTAAGGGGCGATATCGATGGTCTCATAACGCCAATACATCAGGGAGCCCCTTGCGGGTCCCATGGCAACCTCTGTTCCGTTGACCAACAGGCGGTACCGGTTGTCGGCCGAAACGTATACGAACTGGGTATCGGGGACCACTTCCAGTGAAAACCGGTTTCTAAGGTTATATACCCCGTATTCGGTACGTAAGCATTCGGGATGCGTAATCCAGGATGCGCTCCATGCGTGACGTTCATGGTCCCAGTCGGTATTGACCAGGATCTTGTTTTCCTGAGACCATAAAGGATCTGGCAGGCTGGTAATGACCAGAAACAGGATGAACACATCGTGCAGAACCCTGGCAATATTCCTGTATTTTCCCCTCATCAACACTTCTTGCTGAGATTAGTTGTACCCCGGATTCTGCTCCAGTACACCATGGTTGGCATCAATCTGTTCCTGTGGGATGGCTGCATAGAGCCTGTCCACGCTGGAAGCGTTGACCAAAGCCATCACGGAAGCATAATTATCCTCCATGCCGCTCCAGCGCAACAGGTCGATCCAGCGGACAGCCTCCATGCATAGTTCCCGGTATTTCTCATCCTTGAGGGCCTGTAAATTGACCTGATCTATGGTAAGTGGTGCAATCCCTTCGCAACCCAGATTCGCCTCGTAATCATACCGTTTATCCTCCTCCCTGGGTTCAAAGGCAGGATCGGCAGCTCTAGCCCGCAGTTCATTGAGAATGTCCAATACCTCAGCGGCTGTTCCCAGAGTATATCCCGACTGGATGATGGCTTCTGCTTTCATCAGATGCACCTCCGACAGGCGCATGAGGGGAAAGTTTTTATCCCTCGACTCGTCCGATACCCCTTCGATGATCTCACCCGATGGAACATGAAAATGCTTGACGTTCCTGCCCCCGTAATTGGGCACACCGGCACTTCTGCCAATGGCCCTGACCGAATACTCCAGCCGCACATCCTTGTAGGGTTGTTCAAACATGTCGGTCAGCTTTTTCTCCACCATAAACGGGGGAGCCGGGGCAGTGGGATCGTTGTCGCAATACCAGCGATAAACTCCTATAAAATCATACTCTTCGCGCGACTGCCCCTGGCTCTGCCAGATTACCTCCTCGTTGTCGTTCTCACCTGAAAAAATATCGATCCATCTTGGGGTGATTTTAAATAATCCACCATCAATGATGGCCTGGCAGGCATTGAATGCTTCGGTCCATTCACCCCTCCACATATGGATCCTGGCTTTAAATGCCAGTGCGGCCCATTTGCTGCCCCGACCACGCACATCATGATCTGACATCCCGGAAAGTCGATCGGGCATGATCCTGATAGCCTCTTCGAAATCTGACATGGCCTGATCAAGTATTTCGGATTGGGGACTGCTGTTCATGTAGTTATCCCCTGGGTTGGAACTGGTAGGGACTTCTGTCTGGAGAGGAACATCCCTGAATACCATGGCCAGCAGGTAATAAGCATAGCCTCTGAGGAAGTGAGCCTCGCCCAGGATCTCGTTTTTCCTGGTCCCGGCAAACTGCGAGTCGGGAATATCCGGCACCTTCTGTAAGAGCACATTCAGATTTACAATCCCCGCGTAGGGAACTGTATAGGTGCCGAGCATGCCCCAAAGGGAGGAGGTGGTCAGGTCGCGGTGGTCGCCTGAACCCATTCCGGAATTGGCATGGTTGGCCGCTGTTATTTCATCGGCCGAAACCATGAACCAGAAGAGGTTGGCCATGGTATGCTTGGAGATGACCTTGGCATATCCCCCGGTCAGCCCGATCTCCGCATCCACCGGTTTGGTAAAGAAATTTTCCAGGTCGATCTGGTCCCGGGGAACCTCGTTCAGGAATTCGTCGCTGCATGCCGAAAGGAGCATGAGCGCAGTGATGCAAACGCTTATTTTTCTGATGATTGGTTTCATGGCGGTCGCAGTTTAAAAGGTCATGTTAAATCCGAATACATAGGTCTTCGACTGGGGATAGGCCCCTGCATCAATCCCGGGAGAAAGGTTCGCCCCGATGTTTTCGCCGGTAATGGTACTTACCTCTGGATCGAAACCGGAATAGTTGGTCAGCGTCCACAGGTTATTGGTGGAGAAATAGATACGGGCGCTGGCCATCTTTATCCTGCTGAGCCACTTTTTGGGCAATGTGTATCCGAAAGTAAGTGTCTTCAACCTCAGGTAGGAGCCATCTTCGATCCATCCGTTGTGCCCCTCCCTCTGGTCGATATTGTTTCCTGCATAGTTTGTGGTGGGATGCGGGGTAATTACATTTCTTGGCCATATTACATTTCCCTGATCATCGGTCACATCGACCGGGATAAACCTGCCAATAAACGCTTCAGAGGTCCCGTTTACTCCCACCGAAAGTCCCGATGCCACCTGGTAATCATCAAGGGTCTGCCGTGTGGCATTGTATATATCATTTCCATACACAAACTGGAAGAAGATGGAGAGATCGAATCCTTTATATTCAAAGGTGTTGGTGATTCCTCCAAAAAACATGGGTAGCGGATAACCCGTGATGGTTTTATCTGCGTTACCACCACCATAGGTGACCGATCCGTCGCCATTCTGATCCACCAGAACCACATGACCGGTGACGCTGTCCACCAAGGGTTCCCGCTCATAGGTGAAGAAGTTCAGACCCTGCCCTTCAATGAGGATACTGTTGTATCCCTTGATGCTATCCACCAGCAGTTCATTGACGGTAAATTTATTGAAGGCAATATTGAAATCGGTGGTCCATTTGAACTTACCCGATGTATTGTGGGTCATGATGGCTACTTCCACCCCTTTGTTGGTCACTTTCCCTGCATTATTCCAGGCCCCGCCGATCCCGGTTGTGGCCGGGAGGGAAACCTCCAGCAGCAATTTGTCGGAGACACGGTTGTAATAGTCCAGATTCAGGTTGATCCTGTTGTTGAAGAATGAGAGATCCAGACCCGCGTTGAGGGTCGTGTGCTGCTCCCAGGAGTAGCCGTAATCGGAGATGGTGGTATACCTTCCCCCCAGTTGGGAAAGGTAGTTCATTACCTCATTGTCCACATCATAGGCATTCGGGATGATACCAACCATATAGGATCCCCGCCATGAGTAATCACCCACCTCCTGGTTCCCCGTAATTCCGTAGCTGAACCTGGGCTTCAGTTGGGTAATAAACTTCACCCCATCCATAAAAGATTCCCCGGCCATATTCCAGCCAACCGATGCTGCCGGAAACACTCCCCAGCGTTTATCTTCCCCGAAGCGTGATGAACCATCCCTTCTTACATTCATCTGCAGAAGATACCTTCCCTTAAAGGCATAGTTAATTCTTCCGAAATAGGATTCAAGTGCACTGGCACTGTAAAAGTTTTCAGCAGAAAGGATGGCGGGGGAGGAAGCAAATGTGGTAATATCACTGATGGGCATTCCGCCCACCTCGGTATAGGTGAGTTCATTTTGAATGTGTGAGGCTTCATGGCCCGCCATGATGGTAAAGCTGTGTTCACCAAGTGTTTTTGTGTAACTGAGGGTATTGGTCCACACCCAGGAGATTCCGTAGGTTGTATTATCCGAGGTCCTGGCCGAACCCGGCATCTTCAACCCGTCGTCGGGGTAGTAATAGGGCGCCCAGAAAAAGTTCTCCTTGGTATCACGAAGGTCTGTTCCGAACAGGGTGTGAAAGGTGAGCCCTTCGATGATCTCCCAGTCCAGGTATGCATTCCCGATCACCCGGTTGGTAAAGTAGTCCAGGCTTTGTTCCCTGGCCAGCATCACAGGGTTGGCAATGGCCTTATTCCGGAGGTCGATTCCATAATTACCCAGCGAGTCGTAAACTGGATAAACCGGACTGGAGGTGAGTGCTGACATGACCACTGGACCACCGGTTTGTTTGTTGTTGTCAGCCTGGGCACTGGAGGTGCTGTTTCGCTGTCGTTCACCCTCCGAACGGGCCAGCGACATGCTTGTTCCCACCTTTACCCTGTCGGAAAGGTTCATATCCACGTTGGCCCGGAGACTGTACCGTTCAAAACCGGTATTAATGACAACCCCCTCGGTATTATAGTATCCGCCGCTTATGGAGTAGGTGGCCCTTTCATTTCCTCCCCTGGTCTGCAGGTTTACATTGTATGTGGCAGCGTTCCTGAAAATGGCATCCTGCCAGTCGGTGTCATACATCTCCACTTCCTCGTCGGAGATGTACAACGGACTTGCCAGCGGCGTCCGCTTCTTTCGAAGCCCCTCGTAAACCAGCCTCTGGTACTCTTTGGAGTTCATCAGATCTATCCGGTTGGTAACCTGGGAGATCCCGTAGTAGCTGCTGAATTCCACGATATTGGCTCCCTTTTTCCCCCTTTTGGTGGAGATCAGTACCACACCGTTGGCACCACGGGCACCATATATTGCACAGGATGCTGGGTCCTTCAGCACTTCGATGGATTCGATGTCGTCAGGGTTGATATTTGACATGGGGTTGATCCGGTCGCCCGAACTGCCGGTCTGCGGATTGCTGATCTGGGTATTGTCCAGAGGCACACCGTCGATCACATAGAGGGGTTCATTGCTCCTTGCAATGGAACCGATGCCCCTTACCTTTATGGAGACCCCGCTCCCGGGGGCTCCTGTGTTGTTGGTGACCATCACGCCCGCAGCTCTTCCCTGGAGCGCCTGGTCCATACCCAGCACCGGCATATCCTTTACCGCTTCCGATTTGACCGAGGAGACAGCCCCGGTGAGATCGCTCTTTTTAATGGTGCCGTATCCAATGACCATCACCTCTTCAAGGGTTTCGATATCTTCTGCCATCTGCACATCAATGACGGTGGCATTATCTGTGCGGATCTCCTGTTCGGAATATCCCACATAGGAGAATACAAGGATCGATTCAGGGGAGGAGGATGTGATGGTGTAACGACCGTTCACATCGGTTACCGAACCGGTACCGCTGCCTTTTACGACGATGTTTACACCGGGAAGGGCTTCCCCTGTTGCCTGATCTGATACTTTACCCGTAATGTCAACAGATTGGGAGAACATCAGGCCTGTGAGGCCGGCTAATCCAACCAACAGCAATATTAATCGTTTCATTTTTCAGGACTTTTACAGTTATTGCTTTACAATTTTTTCTGTGATTGTTCGGTTCCCGGTTTGTGCCACCAGGATGTAAATGCCATTTTCGAGACCGCCCAGATCAAGTGACAGAATCTGACCGCTGCAGTGCATCTCCCGGTTCATAACCTCTCTCCCTTCGACGCCATAAATGCTGATTTGTACATCTGAATTCTCCATTCCGCCGGGAATCAGAATCTCTACGACTCCTTTAAACGGATTTGGAAAGATGATTCCACCGGATGGTGACTTATCATTCCGGAGCCCGTCGGGTTCCCCGTAATTTGCCACCAGGAAGAGGGGTGTTTCACTAATATCCAGCGAGATCATATCGGAAGATGGATCCATGGATTCCATAACTCCCGTGGTGGATCCATCCTTCAGTTCTATCTTTCTCAGAAAGGAGGGTCCGGCAGGGATTTTCAACCTGTATTGCGAAGTGGACCCATCGCCGGTGGGGCTCCAGAGGGCATACGTATATTGATTCCCCTCTTCATTTATAAAACGGTAAACATGGGCCGATGCAGATTCCGATATCACTTTATCAAAATAGTTTCCCCTTAGAATATTTTTCAGGCTATACACATAGTACCACGAGGTTTTGGGCACATTTCCTTCGGATGGTGAAAGGGTGAGCCCACAGTCACTCCACCTTGGTTCGGGATTGGGGTCCACATCCCTGATCATAAACTGGGCTGCCCGGTCAACCCCAACTGAGGAGAGGATCAGGTAAGTCCTCACGATCCACTGCGCCTGGATCTCCTGCTGTGTAAAACCGCCAAAAGGATTGATACGGTTTGGCGACTCATCATTGGTATCATATCCGAATTCGGTGAGCCAGACTTCGTTTTCAGGTGCGTACTCGTTTCTCCACCCGATCACCTCCTGAACCATCGCCTTGTACCCATCTTCTTCCGGACAAATCCCGTTCCGGGTAAAGGAGTATGCATAATGGTGCATGTTGATTACATCAACGGGCCACCTATGGTCGGGTCTGTTCTCAATGAACCAGTTGTACATACCGGTGATGTAAACGGTTCCCAGGATATAGAGGCCACCCATGACAAATTTTGCGGAGGGGTCAGCAGTTTTCAGCCCCAATCCCTCACCCAGACTTCCGGCATGACCATCCGCATTTGCGCTGGCCATGGCGGCATACTCCTCTGCTGTAAATTGTGCATCACGGCCCTCCCAGTCACGGTCCTGCTCGTTCCAATCTTCAAAATAGGATAGGATCCCCAACCCGGATTTTTTCACCTGTCCGGCATTCACCAGAAGTTTTGACTCCTCCACGGTGGTTTTCCCGTACCTGGCTGCATACTGGTACATCAGCTGGGCCATTTCGGTGTAGGAAGAAGGATCCTGTGGGTCTTCGTCCTCACCGCAAGGTTTATTGGTGGAATTGGGTTCAAGCCACTCCGGGCTTGCCCACAGGGCCGGACATACCATGATTCCCCGGTTATGAAGATCGGTGTAATAGGCGTCGAAATCCCAGTAACCGTTCCAGCGATTGTATTCATATGTATCATCCTCTATTTCAGTAAAGCTCCAGGGGTGGTACTCCCTGATGTAACCTACAGCCTCCATGTTTTCCATGGGGACATCGATGAAGGAGTTTGTTCCGATCATCTGATCCACGGGGTGCTTTACCTTATAGGTGAAAGCGGGGGTCTCCAGTTTAACAATATTTGAAAGACCCGAAATATTGGGAGACTCGTCCATGCTCCTGATCCCGAAGAAATAGGTGTTTCCAGGCTGAAGTCCGTGAATCCTGAATGATTGTTTCTCACCCGCTTCCAATGGAATGGGGGCTCCCTCAACCAGGCTGGCCAATTCCCAGTTTTCCAGGGTAAGGGTTTCATGGTATTGCCTGATATCATAGGATGCAGCTGTACCCATGCTTCCATCATCCCCGGGGGAGGTCCAGGAGAGATCGGCCATGAAGGAGCTGGATGAATCGATGGCCAGGTCGGTAACGGGACCCGGTGCTACAAGATCCGGATCGTAAGTCTTCAGTTTAAGAATATTGGAGACCTCAGAAGCATTTCCGAGTCCATCATTGGATCTGACACCAAAATAGTAGGTTGTACCTGTAGTCAGCGTATCGATGATGCAGTCTTCTGTTTCCCCCGGCATCCGGGCCGTTCCGGGAATCCGCCCCGTTTCAGCGGAGCTCCATTGAGCCACCCCGGCTGAGTCGGTTCCCAGTGCAAGTTCATAGGCCGCCACCCTTCCGGTATTATCATCTGCCGGGGCAGTCCAGCTCAATGAAACCGATCTGGAACCGGTGGCCTCTCCTCCCAGGTCGGTGACGGGTGCAGGTGGAGTAAAGTCACCCATCAGGAAGTGAACCAGCTGGATGGTTCCGAACAGGGCCGAAATCTTAAGATCAGTGCCGGTGGAGTTATTCCAGAGCAATTCTGCATCAGGGGACCAAACCCCTGTTGATACAGTCGGAGTATCGAGATCGGCAATTTTTACCTCGGTGCCCACCTGTTTCCCAATCTCCACAGCACCGAAAGGGTGGGTTCCGGTCAGAGTGGCCCATGGTATCGAAACTTCGATGTGATAGCCAATGGTGTCGGCTCCGTCAACCAGTGTTTTCGACGCGTTTAGCAGTCCACCTGACGGAGGTGCCTCAAAAATCGGTTCATCATCCAGGTTCCAGATGAACCTGTACTGGTAATTGTCATCATCCGGAGTATCCCCGGTTCCTGCCAGGTCCTTATCATTGAGCAGATCAATGAATAGTTCGACACAGTCGTGGATCCAGAATTTGTCAGCACCGGGCCCCAGGTTATGGAGTGAAGCATCCTGTACTTTGAAAAGAAGGTAGAGGTTTGATGGGTCCCATGTGGCTTTCCAGTCTCCGGAGAAATCCTTCTCATCAAGGATGGTCCCACCGTAAATTTGATCGATTGACCAAAAATCCGCATCATTCCAGAGAGCCTCCTCCTCACCGTCGATGACCGGTGAAGCAGAGGTTTCCGGAATATAAAAGATGGATTGCGAAATGATCTGAACAGGTGCTGCAAACAGTAGAATGACCCCGGTCATTAAAAGGGCCTGGAGATTCCTGGTCATCGTTGTACAGGTTTGGGACATATGATTGATGCTTTCCGCTGATCAAACTTAAAGAGCGAAAAAGGGATGCAAAAACAAACTGATGAAATCCTGCCCAACCCGTTCGGGTTGGGCAGGATCAAAGTGTTAATGAAACTTGATCTATTTCAAAATCAGTTTGGTGGCGTTACGTTCACCCGACTCATTTTCAAAAGAGACAACATAAAGTCCCCTTGAAAGCTCGCTTACATCCAGATTTACTTCGCCTGAGACACTCTGCAGGTTCCTGGTCACAACAACCTTGCCGGTCACATCGATTACTGTCACTGAACCTGTGAAAGCCGATTTGAAGCTGATGGTTGCAAAATTTCTAGCAGGATTTGGGTAGAGCTTGATCCCGTTCATGAAAGCAGGGTCGTTCATCCCGGTGGGACCTCCCTTCAGGGTGATCATCCCGAATTCGGCATCATTTTTATACTGTTCATCGTGTGTATAACTGCTCCAGGTAACCGTTGCAACGGATCCATCTTCATCTTTGTCACTTACTTTCGGGTCAAAAGCAAATTTAGCTCCGTCGGCAGGGACCAGGGTGAGACCACTGGAGGCATTCAGAGCGGCCCATGGCCAGCTCACCTCAAGGGTATACCCGATCACATCCACGCCGTCGCCATAGTTATCGTAGGTTGCCATGGTTACACCTGTCCAGTCGGGAGCCGGGGTGGAGCCGGTTTGAGCTGCTGATTGCGGAATGGCCCTGTACTGGAAGTTATTGGGGTCGTAATTTTCAAAGGCATCTTCGGTGGAAGAACCATCCCTTTCCGCACCCATATCGAAATGGTATTCGCAGTTGTCATTTTCCCATCCGTTTTCGGATCCATTCAGGATACTTTCATCGATCACATTGACCTGCATAAAGAGACCCGCGGTGGTCCAGGCAACTTTCATATTTGCGGCCAGGTCCATCTCATCCACATTTGCATCTCCATAGTGATATCCAAAGGGTTGGGCAGTCAGTGCATCCATGTAATCGAGGTCTTCAAACGGGGTGGCAAAACCTCCCGTATAGTAGTCCACATCCAGGTCGAGCGGAACCGGAGGGGTCCCGGTGGTGAAATCGGTGGAGGAACCGGAGGAAAGGTTTTGTCCGTCTACGGCTATCACACTGATGTTAAAGGCGGTCTCCTGGGCAAGGCCGGCAAGGGAGATCTGTGTTGCTCCCCTGACATATGCCTTTGGGGCATCGTTGGCCAGGACGAGGTAACCAATCACATCGGCATCTCCCGATGCATCCCAGCTCAGATCGGCGGAATTATAAGTCACATTGGCTGAAGCCAGGCCGGTAACAGCTGCCGGTGCCTCATTGTCAACTGTAGCTGTGGCAACCAGTTTCACATCGGTTGCTCCCCAGCCCCATGGCCACTGCACGTGTCCGCTGAGCTGATCCCAGGAGGAACCTTCAGGATCATCCAGGTCGGCCACATACAGATTCATATTCAGCATGAGGTCGATGGCAGGATAGGCAGAGAAATCAACGGTGTCACTGGAAAGGTTGGCCCATGGAATGGCAGCCTCCATGATCCAGCCGTCGTCTGAGTCGGCCGTGGCATAGTTGGCTCCATCCGGAGTAGGTTTTCCGTCAAGCTGACCCAGGGCTTCGGGTGCCCTTCCGTAGCCGAACCTGAAGAAAACGGTGTTACCGCTTCCTGCAGGATCGGAAATGGCAATCTCCACGTTGTCATTCATCCATTGAATCGCTGCACTTCCTTCAGCCTGTGAGCCGGTGGTGGTGATATCGTCTTTAATAATGGCCAGAATATAGAGGCTGTCGGCATCCCAGACTGCGGTCCATTTAAATGAGCAGTCGGCAAGACTCTTAAGGTCCGGATTGGGAGTCCAGGTGGTTGGGTCCACCCCGACATACATGGCCAGGGATTCCCAGGATGCATCAATGGTTCCGTCGATGGTGGGAGAGGCTGCTGCCTGCCCGATTTCAAATTGAGCAATGGCATTGGTCATACCCAATACCATGATCAGAGCCACCATCATGGTTGTGAATCGTAGTTTTGATTTCATAGTACCTTTTTTAGTTAGAAAAATTGTTTATACGGGTGAGGTTTGATTTTATAGTTTACCCGAAACAAATATATAATTCGAAAAAGACTTTACAAACCATAAAGTGCTATAAATCAAATAATAACATATTATCTATTCCGCTTCAGCGCCAAAACTCCTTGGCTTGAAATGGCTTGAAAAGTTCCCTTAAATCTAAGTTTTTACCGGTTTCAGGCATTTCGGGTCAAATTCCGCTTTAATACCATAGTATTTTTCAATAATTTATAATTATACTAAATAATGTTTCCTGCGAATGCAGGGAAATAGACCGGTAAATTCATAGGATTGGGGGAAGAAATCAGGCTCAAAGAAGGAACAGGCTCATGAGCCAGATGACCAGTGCAGCTGAACAACCAAGCACAAGGGTTCCCAGGGTGTGAATTCTGAACCCCTGTCTAACGCTCATGTTGGTCATCTGGGTGAAGATCCAGAACATGCTGTCGTTCGCATGGGATACAACCAGTGAACCAGCACCGATGGAAAGAACCACAAGGGCCCTGGCCATGGGGGTGTCAAAACCGAGGGCGATCATGATGGGTGCTACCAGCGAAGCTGTAGTGATCAATGATACGGTGGAAGAACCCTGGGCACTCTTCAGGGCTGCTGCAATGAGAAAGGGGAGCAGGATCCCGATTCTTATGCCCGACAGTGATTCGCCCATTACATCGGCTATTCCCGAGTTTCTCAAAACCATGCCAAAAGCCCCTCCGGCCCCGGTAATCAAAATGATAATGGCTGCACTTTGAAGCGCTTTCCCCACCCATCCTGTGGTAGATAACATCCCACGGTCAAATTTTCTGGGAAGGGTAAATGCGATGAGGATTCCGATCATCAGGGCGATCACCGGTTCGCCAATGAAGCCGATGATATCCTTCATTAAACCGCTTCCAAAAGGAGTGGTTGGAAAATCTGAAACCGATTTGAGAACAATTAAAAGGATGGGCAGTAGAATAGGGAGGAATGATTTGAATGCAGAGGGAGCCGTCTTGAGTTTCTCCTCAATCTCTGCAGGGGTTATTTCGGGATCCGGGTCAATGTAAACACGGGATGCAATTTTGGAGGCATAGAGCCATCCCACCAACATTACAGGAATGCTGGTGATGATCCCCAGCAAGATCACCAACCCCAGATCGGCTTCAAGAATTCCGGCTGCTGCAATGGGCCCGGGGGTGGGTGGTACAAGTACATGGGTTACAGATAAACCCAGGACCAGGGCAGAAGCTGAACCGGCCAGGGAGATTTTTGCTTCTTTTGAAAGTGCTTTATTCAGTGGCGAGAGGATTACAAATCCCGAGTCGGCAAATACCGGGATCGAGACAAAGAAGCCAATGATCGACATGGTCAGGGGGACCTGTTTTCTACCGGTAATTTGCAGGATTCTGCTGGCCATTGCATAGGCGCCGCCAGACTGTTCCAGGAAGGTTCCGATGATTACCCCGGCGATGATCACAATGCCTATTGAACCAATGGTCCTGCCAAAACCATCATTGATGGACTGGACAATGGACCGAAGGGGCATTCCGGATGCGAGACCGAAAAACACAGCCACAAACAGCAGTGCCAGGAAAGGATGTACCTTAAATTTACTTGTGGCAATGACAATGAGAACAACCGAGAGAATGATCAGGCCAATGAGCAGCATAAGAGGATCACTTACATAAGGATGATACCTGATTTCCGGCAATGGTCATGCATCTGTCCCGGCCACAGGCTGGCCTGAACCTCTCCAATATGCGCTTTCCTCAGGAAGTACATACAGAGTCGTGACTGTCCGATTCCTCCACCCACCGCTTCAGGGTACTCTCCGCCCAGCAGCCTTTTGTGGAACAAAAGCTCTTTGCGTTCCGGTTTCCCCTGAATATCCAGTTGCCTGAGTAAGGCCTCCCGGTCCACCCTGATTCCCATGGACGATAGTTCAAATGCGCATTCAAGAACAGGATTCCATACCACAATATCCCCGTTCAGACCCCTGTATCCATTTTCGGATACAGTCGACCAGTCGTCATAATCGGGAGCCCTTCCATCGTGAGGTTTGCCATCCTTGAGTGCACCGCCGATACCGATAATAAATACAGCCCCGTATTCACGCACTATTTCATGCTCCCTGGCCTTCGGATCCAGGTGAGGATACCGGTCAAGAAGCTCCTCTGCGTGGATGAAATGGATATCTTCGGGTAACTCGGGAATGATCTCAGGGTGATTTTCATAGACGATAAATTCGGTCCGTTTGATCACCGAGTAGATGGAGTTTACAATTTTCTTCAGGTAGTTCAAGGTCCGTTCTTCGGGCATAAGAATTTTCTCCCAGTCCCACTGGTCCACATAGATCGAGTGCAGGTTATCCAGCTCCTCATCGGGCCGCAAGGCATTCATATCGGTATAGATCCCGTAACCGTTGGCAATCTCATAGTCGGCCAGCATCATTCTTTTCCACTTGGCCAGTGAGTGTACGATCTCGGCAGTGGTACCCTCCATATCCTTCACTTCGAAGGATACAGGCCGCTCGGTGCCGTTCAGGTCATCGTTGATCCCTGTACCCCTTTGAACGAACAGGGGCGCAGTCACCCGCCTGAGCTTAAGTTCTGCTGCGAGGTTCATTTCAAAGAAATCCTTGATCAGCTTAATGGCTTTTTCAGACTCCTTCAGGTTCAGCACAGATCGGTAATTGGGTGGAATGACCAGTTTCATAGGGGAAAAGGGATTAGTGTAGAAAGGTGATATCGCCCGCCAGGATCTCTTCAAAGCCATCCACATACTTGACCCAGGCCTTCCATACGTAGACTCCCTCCGTGGCCAGTGTCCCTCCATGTATATAGCCGTCCCAACCAATGTACAGGTCGTTTGATTCGAAAATCTGCTCTCCCCAGCGTGTGTAAATAATCATCCGGAATGTGGTTGCATTGATAACCTCCGGATGGAATACGGTGTTGTCGATGGTCCCCTCCGTCCAGTGTCCGCCTGTTGGTCCGGACCCATTCCATACAAATGCATTGGGGAATTGAATGGAGCCCTCACCAGCCCTTACAGTGATCAGGTGTTCGTGAACCAGGGTGTCGGCACAATCCTGTTCGCTCCATACATAGAGCGTTACGGTATAGGTGCCGGAGTCCTCATAGATATGGGCAGGTTCTTCCTCCGAGGTTATATTCCCGTCACCAAAGTCCCAGAGGTAATAATGAGCGCCGACAGAGTTATTTGTGAATTTAAAGACCTGTTTCAGGTTCCTGGATTCCTTGGGATAGGCGTCAAATACTGCCACCGGTCGCTCGTAAACCAGGATGGTCTGTTCTGCTGTATCGGATCCGGAGAGCCCGTAGGCTAAAAGTCTGACCCTGTATTCCCTGCTGTCATAGAAAGTATGTGTCGGATCGGGTTCAGTTGAAAATTTGCCGTCATCAAAGTCCCAGATGTAGGTGTCGGCGTACCGGCTGTCATTGAAGAACTGGACATTGAGAGGCGGACATCCGGCGGTTTCCGGGATAAAAAGCGCTTCGGGCGGTGGGGGCAGGATCTGGACACTCCTGGTTATGGCATCGGAACAGTGTTCACTATATGAAGTGAGGGTTATATCGTAGATCCCCCAGGTATTAAAGATATGCTGGTTTGGATCCTTCAGGTCACTGGTGGTTTCATCTGAGAAATCCCAATGGTATTTCCATGGACCGACAGATGTGAGGTTGATCAGGTATACCAGCGAATCGGGATGGCTTTGCAACATAGGTGAAACAAAGAAGTCGGCCGTTGGATTCGGATAGACCGGGATGCTGTCCTGATAATAGCTCATGCATCCATCGGCAGTTTCGGCCTGGATCATTATATGGAACAGTGTATCTTCCCTGGTCAGATCGTAAAGGGTATCACCCTCGTGAATGATCATGTTATCGGCGTAATCAAAGGTGAAGGTGTGGGATACCAGGTTGGAGAAGCTTTCCGCACGTTTGCCATCCCCGAAATCCCAGGTATAATTGCTAAAACCCTCCGTAGCTTCAAAATGAACCTCCACCGGACTGCAGTAGTCCAAATCACCAGTCTGGAAGGAGAGCACGGGAGAGAAAAAGATCGTCATCCGGAGGGTGTCGTTCAGCACGGTTTCACAGGAGTTGGTTCCATGGTGCTCGATCACCTTTTTTAGAATGTAGAGGTTCTCGCCCGGCATGTTGTTCAGGAACAGATCAAAGGTATCTGCAGTCATGCTGAAAAGGGTATCGATCAGCCCCCTGGATTCATAGATCAGGTCGAAAGAGGTGGTGTCCAGTCCGAAAAAAGCGACGGTTCCCATGGAGCTGTTGCCGGCCTGCATGCACCACGCCGAGTCGGGCGTCAGGAAGGCAGCAAAGGGCGGGACCACCACATGCACAACAGTGGTGTCGGCTCCATAGCAACCTGCCGCATCTGGTGCGGTTTTGTACATGATTTTATGAGATCCCGGTCCTGCCACGGACGAAGAAAAGGTTCCCTCCGTGCTGTTTGTAATGCCAGTACCAGACCAGGTCCCGGGTTTGGTGAAGGCATCCAGGTTAAAGGGGGCATCCCCATAGCAGACAGGGTCGACAGGGGTGATTGTTCCATCGGGTCCATCGGAGACCTCAATGTCTACATCGTCCTCCGCCGAGCAGCCATTCTGGTCAATAATTTCATAGTGGATGGAATGGATGCCCGTGCCGGCTACAGAAGGTGAGAATGTGCCCGTTGACGGGCCGATGATTCCCGGGCCACTCCATATTCCGCCTCCGTCGGCCGCTGTCAGTGTAACATTCCCTCCGAATTCACATGCAAAGCCCATGGAATCAATGGTGGCATCAGGCAATCCCACGATCCTGATCACCGACCTGTCGATGACAGGGTCTTTGCCCTCGGTCCACTTGTTGCAATAGTTCCAGTATCGAAGTTCCACCTCAAACTCCTGGCCGATCAGTTTGTCATCATCCACAAATATAGGGAGGCTCTGCTCATCGGAACCCCAGCTTGGACCGGGAAGGGTCTTGACGGGGGTGACATAGGGCCAGGGTCCTGTATATCCATCCACGCTTACCGGTGTACCAGTCATGGTTAAGTTCCGGTAAACCCACTGAATCCAACGGGTGCTTTCATTGCGGTTGTCCTTTTCCTGGGGGGGGACACAGTTGTACCTGGTGTCGTCATTAAACCTTGCTGTGGCCGAGTTCCCCACGCAAATCGGGAAGACATTCGGACTGGCATTCACATAGGCCCCGTTTTTATTATCCACGTCCCAGATGGTTACGATCTGCTCCTGCCACTGGGAGGTGCACAGGGTTCCATCCACCACCATGGTGGCCACCGGCTTATAATTGCACTTCTCTTCCATCGAGACGTAAGTATGTACCCCGGTCGCGGTAAAGGTTCTTCCCGCGGACTCGATCGTGGGCAGGGTTTCGGTGGTGCCATCATCCCAGTCAAAGAAAATGTTCACTGTTGAAACAGACGCATCCACCCCGGTATAGGTGACGTCCCAGTAAACTACGTCAACCGGTGAACAGAGCTTATTCGCCTGAATGTCATTCGATTTGGAGACCGGCACGCACTGCTGTCCGCTTCCCCTGAAGGAGAGAAGCGCAAGGAAGAAGGTTATGGTGAGCAACCCTGCCCGACTTTTCATACCCGAAAATTATGTAAATTTATTAATAATCTGTAAAATCCCATTTGCCTCTGAATGCCCTGGTTAACATACTGTTTGCATCCTCGTCATCGATAAACCGTTCATGGGCAGGGGCCCACTTCAAGGGTCTTTCCAGGGTGTAGGCCATGTTCACAATATTACAGAGGGATGCGGTACGATGACCGGTCTCCACATCCGAAACCGGCCTGGTTCTGTTTTTAATGGCATCCACCCAGTCCTGGTAATGGTTCTCACTTCTGTAAAGCGGCTTGTCATTTTCTTTCAGTTCAAACTCTGTAAGCCCTTTGACATCCGAACGGTAAAACTCACGGCTCACCTCTATTTTTCCCTCTGTTCCCAGGAACTGAACCGCATTGCTTTCACCCCAGTCCACGTGGTTCATTATAGCTCCGCCGGCATAGATCATCTTCATTCCCTTTTCAGAACGCTTTTCCGGCGGGATGAACTCTACCGGGCCCGATTGGTCCATTCCCAGGGCCCACTGACCAATATCAAACATATGGGCTCCCCAGTCAGTGACACCCCCGCCTCCAAATTCCCGGTAGAGCCTCCACATGGCCCAGTTGTTGTCCTCAATGGGTGGGGACAACACCGGGTTATAGCTTCGGAACATCGAGGGTCCCACCCAAAGGTCCCAGTTCAGGTAGTCAGGTTCAGCCTTACTGGAAAGATCGCATGCAACCACAGGATCTCCCACATTTACATTGACCTCCTTTACTTCACCGATATACCCGTTGGAAACCATCTCACAAGCATGTCTGAAATTTCTCCAGGAACGTTGCATGTTCCCTGTCTGAAAAACACGATTATATTTCCGGGTGGCTGCAACCATAGCCCTTCCTTCGGCCACAGTCAGCGCCAGGGGCTTCTCGCAATAGATATCCTTGCCTGCCCTGGCTGCATCCACTGCCATCATGGCATGCCAGTGATCGGGAGAAGCAATAACCACAGCATCTATATCTTTTCTTTCCAGCAACTCCCTGTAATTTTCATAGGTGGTGACTTTCTGTTTTCCGCGGTCCAGTTTGGTACCGTTCATATTTTCGGCGGCACTCCTGAAACGGTCCAGCTTTTTACGATCCACGTCACTGGCAGCCAGGATGATGGTCTCCGGACAGAGCCCGAGGTCTGCCAGCAGCCCCAGACTCTGCTTGCCGGTCCCGATAAAGCCCAGGTTGATCCTGTCGGACGGGGCAAAAGAACGGGTGCGTCCGGTTACATACTGAGGAAAAATGGTTAAAGCTCCTGCCCCCAGGGCACTCTTTTCAATAAAGTTGCGTCTGTTCATTTCAGGTATGGTTATTTAAGTGGATAAAATTAACAGAATTAATAAAGCACCCTTCCCTCCAAACGTTCCCATTCATCCAGCAACTTCTCCATCTTCTCAAGGGCGAGCTGAGAGGAGATGATCTCACGGGAAGCTGATGGAAGGGCGATCTCCTCATAGAGGTGGCGGTCCATGAATCCGGCCTTTTCCGCCTCAAGCCGGCCGGCACAGTACCAGAGTGACCGGATATCGGCCCAGTAAATGGCCGAAAGGCACATGGGGCATGGTTCAAAATTAGAGTAGATGGTCGCCCCGGTCAGGTGATGGGTTTTAAGCCTGGAGCAGGCATCCCGGATGGCATTTACTTCGGCATGGGCTGTAGGATCCTGCGAATGAATCACTGTATTGTGGCCCAGACCGATAATCACTCCGTCCCGCACAATAACAGCCCCGAAAGGCCCCCCTTCCCCGGCCCTCATTCCTGAGGCCGCCTCAAGAATGGAGAGCTCCAGATATTTCTGATGTTCATTCATGGGTGATTGGAATACAAGATACGTTTCAAATTCGATTTATTGTATATTTAGGTTTCCGTAAATTGTTTTACCTTTTGAATGAAAGCTTATGAAATTCGGACATTTCGACGATCGTAAAAGAGAATATGTAATTACCAACCCCAGAACCCCCTATCCATGGATCAACTACCTGGGTTGTGAGGAGTTTTTTTCCATTGTGACCAACACAGCAGGCGGGTACAGCTTCTACAAGGATGCCCGCCTGAGGCGGATCACCCGCTACCGGTATAATAATGTGCCGGTGGATGACGGGGGTAAGTATTTTTACATCAATGAGAACGGGAAGGTATGGTCGCCAGGCTGGAAGCCTGTTAAAACAGAGCTTGACAGTTATAAATGCAGCCACGGTATGGGGTACACACGGATCACAGGTGAAGTAGACCAGCTTGAGGCCGAGGTGCTCTATATGGTTCCCATCGGCTACAAAGGAGAAGTTCAGCGGGTGAAACTTACCAATAAAAGCAGCCGCAGGCGAGCCTTTTCCCTGTTTTCGTTCGTGGAGTGGTGCCTTTGGGATGCCCTTGAGGACAATACGAACTTTCAGCGTAATTTTTCCACGGGCCAGGTGGAAATTGTGGGTTCCACCATTTATCACAAGACGGAATACAGGGAGCGGCGCGACCACTATGCATTTTATACAGTCAACCAGAAGGTCGACGGACTGGATACCGACCGGGAATCCTTCCTGGGTCTATACAATGGATTTGATGCCCCTGATGCGGTCCTGCAGTGTAAATCGAGGGATTCACATGCTCATGGATGGTCACCGGTGGCATCACATCACCTGCGGATTGATCTGGAGCCGGGTGAAGAAAAACAGCTGGTTTTCGTGCTGGGTTATGTGGAGGTTCCGGTGGATGATAAGTTTGTGGGTCCGCAGGTGATCAACAAGGCACCTGCCGAAAAGATGATGGCTCAGTTTCAGCGTGCAGCCGATGTGGACCGGGCCTTCGATGCTCTGGCTTCTTTCTGGGATAACCTTCTTTCGGTATACCAGCTGGAACATCCCGAGCAGGAGCTCTGCCGGGCAGTGAATATCTGGAACCAGTACCAGTGCATGGTAACTTTTAACTTCAGCCGAAGCGCATCCTTTTTCGAGTCGGGGATAGGCCGGGGCATGGGATTCAGGGATTCAAACCAGGACCTGATCGGATTTGTGCACCAGGTGCCTGGACGGGCCCGTGAGCGCATCATCGATATTGCATCCACCCAGTTTGAGGATGGGGGAGCCTACCACCAGTACCAGCCACTGACCAAAAAGGGGAACGATGCTGTGGGCAGCAATTTCAACGATGATCCTCTGTGGCTGATCCTCTCTACGGATGAGTATATCCGGGAGACTGGCGACTGGTCCATCCTGGACGAGAGGGTACCCTTCGATAATGATGAATCCAACAAAGCCTCTCTGTTCGAACACCTGAAACGCTCGTTCTATCATGTGGTGCATAACCTTGGTCCCCACAAACTTCCGCTCATCGGCAGGGCCGACTGGAACGACTGCCTGAACCTGAACTGCTTCTCGGAGACTCCGGGTGAATCATTCCAGACCACAGAAAACATGGAGGGTGGAGTGGCCGAGTCGGTCTTTATCGCCGGAATGTTTGTGCTTTACGGTGATGCTTTCGTGAAGCTTTGCCGGAAGCTGGGCAGGGAGTCGGAAGCGGATGAAGCCTCTTTGCACATTGAAGCGATGAAACAGGTGGTTGATGAGCATGGCTGGGACGGTAAATGGTTTGTCAGGGCATACGACCATTTTGGCGAAAAAGTGGGAAGTGATGAATGCGAGGAGGGCAAAATTTTTATCGAATCACAGGGTATGTGCATCATGGCAGGTATCGGACTGGAAGATGGCAGGGCACGCCTGGCCCTCGATTCCGTGAAGGAGCGCCTTGATTGTGAGTATGGAATTGTTCTGAACAATCCGGCTTTCTCCAGCTACATTTTAAAATACGGGGAGATCAGTACCTATCCTGAAGGTTACAAGGAGAATGCAGGGATATTCTGTCATAACAACCCCTGGATTATGATCTCGGAAACCCTGGCAGGAAATGGGGAAGCGGCATGGGAATATTATAAAAAAATATCTCCTCCCTATCTGGAAGAGATCAGCGAACTGCATAAAACCGAACCCTATGTCTATTCTCAAATGATTGCCGGGAAGGATGCCGTCAGGCCCGGTGAAGCCAAAAACAGCTGGCTGACCGGAACGGCTTCGTGGAATTTTTATGCCATTTCGCAATTCATTCTGGGAGTCCGTCCCGATTATGACGGGTTGCTGATCAACCCGGTGATTCCTTCATCCTGGGAGGGTTATAAAATAACCCGGAAATTCAGAGGGGCCACCTACCATATCGAAATTGCCAATCCCGATCATGTTTCATCGGGCATCAGGGAAATCCTGCTCAATGGAAAAGCGCTGGATGGGAACCAGGTTCCCATCTGTGAAGCCGGAAGCCTGAACCAGGTTAAGGTGGTTATGGGGTGATGCGAATGCTCTCGGGTGGTCCCAGGTAGGTGGAATCGGTACGGTCGTTTTTCCGGATTACGATTTTTTGAAGCACCACACCGGCATCAACCCTCCACCACTTCAGGGTATGTATACCTGGTTCGGTGATGTGATGAATGGTATTGAGAATATTGATATTGTTTGCCACCCACAGATCCCATGGTTCCTTGCTCTGCTGATGCATGTTCACGATGACCGGGACCTCTTCATCCAAAGATACGGCAAATCGAATCCCCTCATGGTTGTGAAAGTTGAGGGTGGGAGAGAGGTAGGTCTGGACCACGAAGCGTCCGGTATCCCTGGTGTAGAAATCGTACTCCAGCCTGGGAGCGTTGCTGCCGGGTTTGGAAGGGCCGGCGGTTACAGGCAGGGTGATCACGGATGATCCGCTCCTTCCAAGATTTGGAATGACATGCCACCTCACCTGCTCATTCTGAACCGCCTTTTTAAAGTGTTCCGCATCCATCGAAACAACCCCATTGTTATCTATGAATGGTTCGGTCCCGCCCAGTGGCGACCGCGGTTTCCTGTTATCAACCTCCACGTAAACAGGAATGGAAGCATCTCCTGGACCTTTAATTTCAACCATGGCCGATTGGAAGCCTTCAGGCACTTCCCTCCAGTTTATACCCAGGTATACCCTTTCCTGCATATGAACCGTCAGGGAGGTGTCTGAAAGCAGGATCCAGGAAACATCAGGATGGATGGTGCAGGTATATTCCAGGCTGCCCCTGTTAAAAATTTCTATATAGTACTCCTGCCGGTTCAGTGCATCGTATAATGGTAGCAGGGGTTTGGTATCACTTTCGGGCCATACCTGGTCCGAGTGCTCGATGACCACCCCCATTTCGGCTCTCCCGGGCACGGAAATCTCAAAGACCTCCGGCATGTTATTTTGCTCGGGTTGTTGCCAGTAGGTGTAACCGATGTGGGTCTGCGACATCATGTGATTCCATTTGCCGCCGGCAAGCTCTTTATGATATTGTTCGGTAAGCAGGCTATCTGCCCGGAACAGATCCCTTACCCGCCCGGCCATCAGGTTGGTGGCAGATCTTCCCTGGGCAGCGTAGAGGCGGTTCAGGGAAGCCGAAACGTAGAGTTCGTTCAGATTGGCGCAGGCCCTGACCGGGAACAGTACCAGCTGGTAATAGGCATCTTTCAGCTCTTCAGGGATATCATTGTAAATAAAACCGGCCAGATCTTCCAGCTCCCTGTAGGCTGCAACCACCCGTTCAGCCTCCCTGTAGTGGGTCAGGCTATAGGTTTCAGGAGCGAGAAGTTCGGGCTTTCGCCTTGCATTGAATTTGGTATAACCCGACAGGATATCAGCTACAGGTTCGGCAAAGGTTCTGCCAAATTGCTGGGCAGACCACTCCACGTAATAGTCCTCCAGGTTCTCAGGATTCCATCTCCCGGGATCCCAGGCATAATCGAGGAAGAACTGGGTAGGCAGTTCCATCGGTTTGATGTCGCCCACGTTTACAATCCAAATCTGGTTTGCCCCGAATGCATGTGCGAGGTGCATCTGCTCCCATACCCTCTCAATCTGGTTGGTGTTTAGCCATTTGTAGTTCCTGGGTCCTCCCACATAATCGAAATGGTAATAGATCCCGTAACCGCCATCGCGTTCCGGTTCACCCGGTTGGGGTAGTTTACGGATATTCCCCCAGTTGTCGTCGCACAGGAGAAGCGTAACATCATCGGGTACCCTCATTCCCCGGTCATAATAGTCCTGTACCTCCTTATAAAGGGCCCATAACTGGGGCGTCTCCTTCGTTGGTTTCCCGGTTGTTTCACTGATAATGCTTCGCTGAGCATCCACGATCTGCTCCAGTAAGGCGATGGCTGTACCTTCGGTCATGGGCTCATCCCCGTCACCCCTCATGCCCAGAGAGACAATGCTCTCATAATCACCCATCCGCTCAATCCCCTCTTTCCAAAAGGTCCGGAGGGTTTCTCCATTTTTCCGGTAATCCCAGGGACCACTTCCATATCTTGACCATTCCACATGCGCACGCATCAGTGGTTCATGATGAGTGGTACCAATGACCACGCCGTATTGATCTGCCAGCAATGCATTTTCCGGGTCATCATCGTAAAAGGCACGTCCCCACATGGCCGGCCACAGGTAATTTCCCTTCATTCTGAGAATCAGTTCAAAGACATGTTCGTAGAATTCATGATTGAAACCTCCAAAGTTCTCATGCACCCAGCCCGACAAGGCAGGGGCCTCGTCATTGATGAAGATACCCCGATATTTTACTGCGGGTTCTCCAAGAATATACCGGCCCGGAATAAAATAGAGAGACTCCTTCGTGGCGGGTGTGACATCGGCCCAGTAGTACCAGGGAGATACACCGATCTGACCGGACAGCTCATAGATGCCATAGATGGTGCCACGCTTGTCGCTGCCGGCAATCACCAGAGCCTCCCCGATTCCCGTAAGCGGATCGTTCACAACCGTGGTCAGGGATGATTCCCATTTTCCCCGGATCTCTGAAACATCCAGTTTTCCCTGACGGATCATCTCATCAATCAACGGACTCATGCCGATGGTTCCCGCAATGATCACAGCTTCGTTTGAATTATCCCCCGGTTCCGGATCCATGTGAAGTTCCGGGGCTCTCCCGGTAACCCTGGTAAAATCGGACTGCAGATCCTGCACCGCCAGGATCACCCCCTGGTGATCAGCCCCACTAAAGAGGATCGGACAGGGAGTTCCGTTTTCTGCCATCACAAAAAGGCTCCCGCTATTTTCTGTTGTGACAAACTGCTTCAGTTCAGCCTGCTCTTTTCCTGTACCGCAACAGGTGAGGAGGGAGAGTGAGAGGATCAGGATGGACCATTTTTTAATCATCGAAAAGCCCGGTTACGGTTTATAAGATCATTAATCGTCCTGACAGATTCGGCCGAACGCAAACCGTCCTCCGGATTGTTTATACAATAATCGACCAGCTGTGCGATGGTTGAAGTGGCCACATGCATACGGGTGTCGGATGAAGCATAATAGATAAACAATTTACCGCCCTGATCAGCGATCCACCCGTTTGCAAAGAGTACATTGGAAACATCGCCGACCCGCTCTTTCCCGATAGGGCCCATGAAAAGACCGGCAGGTTTGTGGATAACCCTTGAGGGATCATCCAGGGCGGTCATAAACAGGTACAGGGTGTACCTTAGTCCGGCAGCGCAGTTCCTCACACCATGCGCCAGGTTGAGCCATCCATGTTCAGTTTTAAGGGGTGCCGGGCCCTGGCCGTTTTTCAGCTCATAGATGGTGTGATAGGTCTTGGCATCCAGGATATTCTCCTTTTTTATCTCCGCATTCACAATGGTTTCGGAGAGGCCGAAGGCGATTCCGCCGCCCGACCCGGTATCGATGAAACCATCCTGGGGACGGGTGTAAAAGGCATATTTTCCGTCAATGAATTCGGGATGCAGAACCACATTTCGTTGTTGTCCGCCATAGGTAATCAGATCGGGCAGCCGTTCCCAATCCACCAGGTCCCTGGTCCGGGCGATTCCTGCCGCTGCAATTGCAGAACTGGTATCTCCCCTGGGAGCATCAGGATCCTTCCGCTCGGTGCAGAATACCCCATAGATGTAACCGTCTTCATGTTCAGTGAGTCTGATATCATACACATTGGTATCAGGATCTTCAGTCTCCGGCATGGTGATGGGACGCTCCCAGAATCGGAAATGATCTACGCCGTTGGGACTTTCAGCAATCGCAAAGAACGATTTCCGGTCGTTTCCTTCACACCTTACGGCCAGCAGGTATTTATCCTTCCATTTGATGGCTCCCGAATTCAGGGCTGCATTGAACCCGATCCGTTCCATGAAAAAAGGATTTGATCCGGGATTGAAGTCATACCTCCACTCCATGGGGAAGTGGTCGCGGGTTACAACAGGGAATTTATACCGGTTGAAGATGCCGTTGGTACTGAAGATCTCCTCGTTTTTCCTGGTAAGCAATGCCTCATGTTCCCTGCGGATTGCATTTTTACGTTTTTCGAAAAGTTCACTGTTCATATCTTGCTAAAATGATGATTCAAGCACTTCATTTAAAGGTTATCAATTCTTTGGATCATCTCCATGCAGGCCCTTCCATTATGGTAGGGACACTTCCAGAATCCGGCCTTCTCTTTCTCTCTTTGCGGAACACCTTCCCTGCTTACGCTCAGGTTCCACTCCCCAAACTCCCGGTCGATGAGTTGCTCCCTGATAAAAGTCCAGCTCTTGATGGCCTTTCCGAGGAACGCTTCATCGCCCGATAGCTGGAACGCGTTGTAATATCCCACCATTGCTTCTGACTGGGGCCACCAGTGTTTATCCGTATCGAACCGGTTCTCCTCCGGGAAAAACTCATAGAAAAGACCGCCGTCTCCATCCAATCCGCTAAAATTTTCACGGGCCATATCCACAGCCAGCTTCCCGGTCTCAAGGATCAGTGCCTGGTTCTCCAGGACCCTGGCCGCCTCATGCATGAGCCAGGCTGCCTCGATGTCATGGCCAAAGGAGACCAGGGTCGATTTCAGGGTCCAGTTGTCATCAAAAAAGAGATTAAGGTGCAGTGATTCGTGGTTCATAAAACGGTCCATCAGCAGCCGGAGTACGTTTTCCAGTGCTTCTTTAAGGGAGGGGTCCCTCCATACCCTGTAGAGATTGGTGTATGCTTCCAGGATGTGGAGGTGGGTGTTCATGGTTTTGCTTTCGTTCTGATCCTTCTCACTGAGCCTGAGATCCTCCAAAGGTTTCCAGTCCCTCGAAAGGGCCTCGGTATAGCCGTTTTTTTGTTTGTCAAGTGCATGGGCCTCCGTATCCAGGAAGAGTCCCCTTGCAATTTTGAGTGGCTGATCATCACCTGAAGCCATGTGGTATTCGGCCAGGCCATAAATGGTAAATGCGATGGCATAAATCTGCTTCCGGGAGGAACGGACCCTTCCATCGGCCTCCAGTTCCCAGTAAACGCCTCCGTGCTTTTTGTCTGTGAAATGCGTAATGATGTATTGGTACGCCCGCCTGGCTGTATCCAGGTAAACCGGATTTTTGTACATCCTGTAGGCGGCTGAAAAGGTCCAGAGGATACGGGCATTCAGGACTGCCCCTTTTGATGCCCCCTCCACCACTTTGTTATCATGGCCAACATGCCCGTGAAATCCCCCGAACTTATGATCGGGGGTATATTTCATCCACCAGGGGAGAATGTTCTCTATCAGTTCGCTTTCCAGCTCTGCTCTCAGATTCAGTATATGCTCTTTTTTGATCATTCCATGCTAATTTTCAGGGAGCCTGTCCCACCAGGTTCTTTTCATAATTATAACACAAACCACTATAACGGCCAGTGAAATCCCCAGTGGAAGGGCCCTTTTCAGTACAATGTAAATGGGGAAGATCACCAGGGCAGTCTGGGCAATGATACCCACCCCGATGTTGAACATATCTTTCCAGAAATCTGTGTTTCTCCTGAAAGAGGGGTCTTCGGCAACCACTTTGTCGTGGATAGGTTTCCAGAATCCCCACGGTTTTACGTTTTTGTAGAAGGCTTTCAGGGTCTGATCATCGGTCGGAGGTTTTGTATAGGTGCCTAAAATAGCTGCCATTGCCGAAATTACCAGGATGATGGGGAAGTAATAAAGATCCAGGAAGTCGAAGATCCTGCTGCAGATCAGGGCAGATATAATACCCACAAACATCCCCCAGAAGAAGCCGGATCCGTTAAAGCGCCACCAGTACCACTTCAGGATATTGGAAACCACATAGGCTCCCCACAGTGCTGAAACGATCCACTGCAGTACGCTGTTCACATCCTGGGCGAAGAATCCGAAGAATACGCTGATGGCCACCACCAGAATTCCTGTGATGTAATTGGTTCGGCTCACCTGTTTGCCTGATGCCTCCGGATTGATGTATTTGAGATAGATATCATTCACGATATAGGCCTGGGCAGCGTTGAGGGTGCCGGCGAAGGTGGACATAAAGGCGGCCAGCAGTCCGGCCAGCAGCAGTCCCATTAAACCTACGGGGACAAATTGGCTGATGGCAGAGGGCAGGATCTGTTCAAAATCTATCCTGTTCCCGACGATCAAATCCAGCTGGTCATAGAAAACCAGTCCAAGTACGGCAAATCCGGCGATCATAAAGTACCTGGCCGGCATCAGTACCACCGATACAAATCCCGACATCTTGGCTGCTTCTTTGGGGGACCTGGTGGAGAGAATCTTTTGCATATCGTAGTTGGGTGCCGGTCCGGCCATACTCACCAGCACACCTTTGAAAAGCATCATGCTGAAGAATATGCCAAAGAGGGAGTAACCGTCGCTTATTATTTTTGCATTCACTTCATCAATGATCCCGGTCCAGTCCATCTCAAGCCTTGCCCCAAAGAAGGGATTCATCCATCCGTCGGGTACCAGCAGGGGATGATCGGTCAGGGCGTTCATTGCGATGATCCCGATCACCACAGCCGAGATGGTCATGATGGTGTACTGGATCACATCGGCCCAAACGATGCTGTTCATACCTCCCAGGATTGCATAGAACATGGCAAACAGGGTAAAGATAATTCCATAGACGTGGGCCACATACTGCGGGGCAACTTCAAAGGGAACATAGGGTGAAACCACTTCCCAGGGGATGAAGATCTCCACGAATTTTCCCAGCCCGATAAATCCATAGGTAAGGAAGCCCAGGCAGGAGATCAGTGCAAATATTACCACGATCCAGTGCGATTGTACGCCTCCTCTTCCCGATCCGAAGCGGGTGCGAATCCATTCGGCCCCGGTTGTAGCATTGGAACGGCGCAACCAGATGGATAGAAAAACCATTAAAAAGATCTGGTTAAAGACCGGCCATAGCCATGGGATCCATATGGATTTTAATCCGTAAACAAAGGCCAGGGTTACCAGCCACATGGTACCCGAGATGTCGAACATCCCAGAAGCGTTACTTAGTCCCAGCATGTACCAGGGCAGTTTGTTTCCGCCAAGAATGTATGCGGTTTTATCTTTCTGAGCCCGCTTCTTCATCACCAGGCCAATGACAATGGTTGAGGCCAGGTATGCACAGATGATCAGGATGTCGACCAGGGTTAGTTTCATGGGTAAGGGTTGGTTTAGAGGGTTTCGTGAGTTTGTAAATATAGCAGAAAATGCAACAGATTGCATTTTCTTTTCACAAGGGTTGGTTTAAGGGTATAAAAATATGAAAATATAAACCCCCGGCAAATTCAAAAAGGGGGCCTGTAAAATGAGGTGAACTTTGAGATGGAACCGATCCTGATATTTCTTTTTGATAATCCCCCTGTTTCTTTTAAATTGCGGAGCTGCATGGAAACCTGAAACACGATTCATGATTATGCCGGTTCTGAAGAGCATCAATCCCTATAATACCTCGAGGGAGGTCAATTACCCGCAACTGTCGGACGTCAGTCTGACAGTACGCCTTGCCAGGGCTTCCACTGCTTTTCAAAAATACCGGATGAGCACTTTTGAGGAACGTGGGATGCTGTTGGACCGGTTAGCCGGAATCCTGAGGGATCGAAGCCGGGAGTTTGCAATGCTGATTACAAACGAGATGGGTAAGCCGGTGAAAGAGGCTGAGGCTGAGGTCCGAAAGTGTGCCTGGGTATGCGAATTTTATGCAGACCATGGGGAAGATTTTTTGCAACCCAGAGAAGTCGATACCGAGGCTGAGCAGTGCAGGGTGATGTTTCAACCCCTGGGACCGGTACTGGCCATTATGCCCTGGAACTTTCCTTTCTGGCAGGTGTTCAGGTGTGCGGCGCCGGCTCTTATGGCAGGGAATACCATTTGTTTAAAGCATGCATCAAATGTGCAGGGGTGTGCCATGGCCATTGAGGAGTTATTCAGAGAGGCCGGTTATGGGGAGGGTGTTTTCCAGAACCTGGCCATATCTTCCGACCGGGTGGCAGGGGTTATTGCCAATGAATACATTGTGGCTGTGTCGCTTACGGGGAGCGAGGCTGCCGGGAGGGCTGTTGCTGCCCAGGCGGGACTTCACCTGAAGAAATGTGTTCTTGAACTAGGCGGAAATAATGCTTTCGTGGTGCTGAATGATGCAAATCAGGAGCTGGCCCTGAATATTGCCATACCGGCCAGGATGCAGAACGGAGGGCAGAGTTGCATCGCGGCCAAAAGGTTTATCCTGGAATCGTGGGTGGCAGTGGATTTTGTGCCGGCTCTGATGAAAAGAATTGGTCAGCTGGTGGTTGGGGATCCCATGGATGAGAAGACAGATGTGGGTCCGCTTTCCTCTGTAAAACAGGCCATGGAGGTGGAGAGGCAGGTAAAGCGTTCGGTTGAAATGGGTGCAAAGCTTCTCTCCGGGGGGCACCGCAACGGGGCTTTTTATGACCCCACGCTTGTCACAGGAGTGAAAGCGGGTATGCCGCTGTTTGATGAAGAGGTGTTCGGACCGGTTTTTGCCGTCACATGGGCCGACTCGCCGGAAATCGCCCTGGAATTGTCAAATCAGTCTAAATTTGGATTGGGCATGCAAATGTTCACCCAGAGTGAAAGTGCAGCAAGCATGTTTATCGAGGGTGCCCAGGAGGGTGCAGTCTTTATCAATGCCATGGTTAAATCGGATCCCAGGCTTCCCTTTGGGGGATTGAAGAGGTCAGGTTTCGGGCGTGAACTCTCCATTGAAGGAATCAGGGAGTTTACAAATATTAAGAGTGTCTGGATCGACTGAGCGACGATCTGATCTATCTACAAATAAATAAAGATGATGAGAAAATTTTTAACCGCAGGCATGTTGCTGCTTATACTGACCGGAGTGTCGGCCCAGAGTGGGTCGATGACCGTACCTGAAGATTATTTTGGGTTTCAACCGGGGTCGGACCGGAACCTGTTCACTTACGAACAGCTAATCGGATACCTGCAGGAACTGGACGGGCAATCGCCCAGGATAAAGCTGGAGGAGATCGGGACCTCGCCCATGGGAAAACCCATGTACATTGCCTTTATCTCCAGCGAGGAGAATATTGAAAATCTGGAGTCGCTGAAGGTGATCAACCGTGAGCTGGCACTTAACCCGGAAATTCCAGAAGCGAAGCTTGAAGAGATGGTCGGGTCGGGAAAGACATTTGTACTGGCCACCCTTTCCATGCACTCCTCCGAGGTGGCCCCCTCACAATCGGCCCCTTTGATCGCTTTTGAATTTGCCACCACCACTGATCCCAGGAAGCTGGAGTGGCTCAATAATATGGTATATATGATGGTTCCCTGTCACAACCCCGATGGCATGGACCTTATCGTTGAGAACTATAAAAAATATGTGGGTACCAAATATGAAGGGGCTTCCCTGCCACAGGTATATCATAAATACGTGGGGCATGACAACAACCGCGATTTTGTGATTCTTACCCAGGACGATAACAGGGCCATTGCCAGAATCTACAGCCAGACCTGGTTTCCGCAGGTGATGGTGGAAAAGCACCAGATGGGTTCCACCGGCGCCCGCTATTTTGTCCCCCCCAACCACGATCCCATTGCCGAAAACGTACCGGCTGGTATTTTTCACTGGGGCGGTGTTTTCGGCCAGCATATGGCCACCGATATGACTGCCGACGGACTGGCTGGAGTGTCCCAGCATTACCTTTTTGACGACTACTGGCCAGGTTCAACCGAGACCTGTATCTGGAAGAATGTAATAGGTTTTCTTACCGAAGCTGCAAGTGCACAGACGGCCACACCCATTTATATCGAACCCACCGAACTCAGGGTTGGGGGCAAGGGGCTCTCCGAGTACAAAAAAAGTATCAACATGCTTCTGCCCTGGGAAGGCGGGTGGTGGCAGCTGGGTGATATTGTGGATTATGAGAGATCCTCCACCACCTCCATTATCAAGACAGCCTCCATTTACAGGGAGGATATACTGAGATTCAGGAATCGCATGTGCAGGGAACAGGTGGAGACCGGTAAAACCCAGGCACCCTACTACTACATTCTTCCTGCCGAACAGCATGACAAGGGAGAGCTGGTTAACCTGGTCAATCTCATGAAGGAGCATGGCGTAAATTCCTATACCCTGAATGCTGAATTGTACCTCGATGGCAGGTTGTACAAAACAGGTGACGTGGTGATCCCCCTGGCCCAGCCATTCCGCGCTTTCATCAAGGAGGTAATGGAGACCCAGGAGTACCCCGAGAGGCATTATACACCCGGGGGGGAACTTATTCAGCCCTATGACATTACCAGCTGGTCACTTCCCCTGCACCGGTATGTATCTTCATACGAAATCGATACGCGCAGTGAAGTTCTGGAAGCTAGCCTGAGTCCCATCGGGGGAAAATTCAGTATGACCCGGACCATGGAGAGCATGTCCAATGCCATGGTGCTGAACGTCAACTCCAACGAGTCTTACAGGGCTGCATTTACAGCCATGGAAAAGGGGATGAAAGTGGACCGCCTTAAAGATGATCTGGACCTGAAGGGAGAAAAATACCCCCGGGGCAGCTTCATCGTCTATGAGAACTCTGCCAAAAAGGAGGATTGGAGGGCTCTCTATGAAACCCTGCCCTTCACACCGGGTATGATCTCCGACAAAAGAGCGATCTATGGCGAACCCCTGTCCATGCCAAGGATCGCACTGGTGGAGACCTATTTTCATGATATGGATGCCGGCTGGACCCGCTTCCTTTTCGACAGTTACCATATTCCTTACACGGTTCTGCATCCTGAAGAGATGGCCGGAGCGGACCTGGCGGGAGATTATGATGTGGTTATCTTTCCCGATAATGATAAGTCGATCCTGATGACCGGGAAGCAGAAGTCGGGCGATACATACTACATGGGCAGCTACCATCCCGATTATATAAAAGGGATGGAGAAAGAGGGAATGGAGAAGTTGATGACCTTCAGTGCAAACGGTGGGATCATCATTGCATGGGGAAGGTCGGCCGGACTCTTCGAGGGTATTTTAAAGATCAGCGGAGAGGATACCGGGGAGGAGTTCATGCTCCCATTCAGTGACCTCTCCGAACAGCTCGGCAAAGAGGGCCTCGATGTACCGGGAAGCCTGGTGAAAGTGAATTTACTGGAGGATCATCCCCTTACCCTTGGGATGCCCGGACAGATTGGGGCCTTTTCGAGGGGGAGGCCTGTTTTCCGGACCTCCATTCCCATATTTGAAATGGACCGCCGGGTGATCGGAACTTACCCCGAAAAGGATGTGGTGATGAGCGGCTATGGAGCCAATACCGAAAAGATGGGAAACAAGGCGGCCATGATCTGGATGAAGAAGGGAAAGGGGCAGTTTGTTTTCTACGGGTTTGGCCCGCAGTTCAGGGCTTCCACCCAGGGAACGTATAAACTGCTGTTCAACGCCATGTTGCTCCAGCGGGAGGAATAGGTTCAATTCTCCGTATTCAAAAAAAATCAAAGAGGCCGTCTCAAAAAGGTAAACCGTTTTCAGGTTTCTAAGGGATACTTATTTGTAACGTGGTTCTTCGCCCAGAGGCTCAGTTCCTTCGGTTTTTTACTGCGTAAAAAATGCCAGGTTACTTCATAAGCATCCCTTAGAATTAGTTGAAAGGAACCTTTTGAGACGGCCTCTCTTTGAATTGCAAGGAAAGAAAAACTATTCTGCGGCCGGAGGGAAGACGCTGTCCACCAGCTCCCAGAGTTCAATATTTGACTGAGTTCTGAGGGCACCAATTTTTTCCTGCATATCAGCCCAGGTCATTCCGGGGTGCACTTTTGGCAGCAGATCCTCATAGTCGCCGGTCATTTGCTCAATGCTTTTGTATCCATCCACGGTTGAAAACCTGATCTGTCCTTCCTTGTAAGGCCAGGCCTGCCATACGCTCCAGTGTGACATCTGTCCTGCTTCTATCTTAGCCTCCTGGAGTGGCTTTGCATATTTGCCTTCAGATTCCAGGTAGGCAGTTTCGTTCCCGAATTTAACTTTCATGCGATTCACCATAATGTACTTTGAAGCATCATTGCTGGTTGCCTGTATGACCCTGTGCAGGACATCTTTGCGCACCAGGGTACGTGAGGCCATGGTCATATCCCAGTATTTAGTCATCTCCTCCTGTGAGAAAATTGAGGGAACTTTTTCTTCCCAGAATCCTTCCGGGTCTCCCTTCAAAGATTCTCCGAATCCATTGAACCAGTCGATGGTGATGTATTCGTAGGGATCATCAGCCGCAGCGTAGACATTTCGCCACAATTGCCAGCCGGACATTGATCCGGCTTCAATTCTTGCTTCATGGATCTTCTTCCATGCCTTTTCGGACTCGATGTAATCATTTTCCATACCGGGGGTCACCTTCATATAATTGAGAACGATGGTGGCTCCCTGGGCCATAAGAGAGAGTGGTAGCACTGCCAGCAGCAGGATTGCAAAAAACTTTAAAACAGACTTCATGTGGTGTGGTTTTGGTTAATTATAAGGTATTAATTTTCACCAAGTTAAACTTAAGTTCCGAGGTGTGGAACAGGCATGTAATTTTTAACAATTTTTTATGATTTGCCCCTTTGTTTTGTATCTTGCCAGGACTAAAATCGAATCTTATGAAAAAGCTTATCTCAATGGTGACAGGAATCATCATTTTATGGGTGCCTTTTGCCAGGGGCCAGGCCCAGGATATTCCAGCCCTCTCCCGGACCAGTATCACAGTTCATGCGGACCAGGGAAAGGAGACCATCAGCAGGCACATTTACGGTCATTTCTCGGAGCATCTGGGCCGGTGTATTTATGGGGGTTACTGGGTGGGTGTTGACTCCGAAATCCCAAATACAAACGGGATAAGGAATGATGTGGTGGAGGCGCTCAGAAAAATAAGCATTCCGAACCTGCGCTGGCCCGGAGGATGCTTTGCCGATGAGTATCACTGGATGGACGGAATCGGTCCCGCCTCGCAACGTCCGAAAATGGTTAATACCCACTGGGGTGGTGTGATTGAGGACAATAGTTTTGGAACCCATGAGTTCCTTGACCTTTGCGGGCAGCTTGGAACAGAACCGGTGATTTGTGGCAATGTGGGCAGCGGGAGTGTAAAGGAGATGTCGCAGTGGATTGAATACATGAACTTCGACGGGATCAGTCCAATGGCTGATCTTCGGAAAATCAATGGCCGGGAGGCTCCCTGGGGGGTGAAATTCTGGGGAGTAGGAAATGAGAACTGGGGTTGCGGGGGAAACATGACTGCCGAATTTTATGCGGATCAATACCGCAGGTATGCCACCTACTGCAGAAACTATGGCGAAAACAGGTTGTTTAAAATTGCCGGCGGGGCCAATTCGGAAGATCTCAACTGGACTGAAACCCTGATGCAGAAAATTCCCCACCACATGATGAATGGTTTGTCCCTGCACTATTACACCTCCAACTGGGAGAACAAGGGATCTGCCACCGATTTTGGAGAGGAGCTCTATTTCGACATACTGAGAAGATGTTTACACATTGAGGATGTAATGGATGCTCATATAAAGGTGATGGATCGCTACGATCCCGGTAAAAGGGTGGCCCTTGTTTTTGATGAGTGGGGTACCTGGTATCAGGTGGAACCCGGAACAAACCCGGGATTCCTGTTCCAGCAGAATACCATGCGGGATGCCCTGGTGGCAGGACTCACCCTCAATTATCTCAATGAACGTTGTGACCGGGTTAAAATGGCCAATATCGCTCAGACCGTGAATGTGCTTCAGGCACTGATTTTCACAGAGGAGGAGAAGATGCTGCTGACCCCGACCTATCACGTTTACGATATGTATAAGGTGCACCAGGATGCAATACTCCTACCCCTTGAAATGGAATCCCCTCCGTACAGTTTCGGGAGTCAGTCGCTTCCGTCGCTCCAGGCCAGCGCTTCGAGGGACAAGGATGGCAGAATCCATATCTCCATTGTGAATATTGATCCGGTTAACTCCAGGGAGGCCCTCATCCAACTGATCGGTTCGGAGGCAGGTAAGGTTTCGGCAACAATCCTGTCTTCAGCGGAGATGAACAGTCACAATACCTTTGAGCATCCCCGGGAGGTAGTATTGAAGGAGTTTAAAGGGGCAAAACTAAAGGGAGACCGGGTTACCCTGGAGATACCCGCCCATTCGGTAATTATGCTTGAAATCAACTAGATAAATTCCAAATGATGACCCGGATATCCATATTAGTTTTGCTGGGATTTTGCCTTTTTTGTCTGATGCCCTGCTGTTCAGTGAAAGAGGAAAAAACGGTGCTTGATTATCCAATCAGTCCGGTTGATTTTACAAAAGTAACCTTACATGACGGCTTCTGGAAGGAGAGGGTTGAAACAGCCAGTCATCATACCATTCCCTTTGCATTTCAAAAGTGCGAGGAAACGGGAAGGGTGGATAATTTCATCTTTGCCGGTGGGATCAGACAGGGTAAATTCCGGGGGGATTTCGGATTTGATGATTCGGATGTATACAAGGTGATGGAAGGGGCATCCTACAGCCTGATGGGGGAGGATAACCCTCAATTGGATATCTACCTGGACAGCCTGATCCATTTTATTTCGGAGGCACAGGAGGATGATGGATACCTCTATACAGCCAAAACCCTGAATGCAAATGATTATAATGATTTTAAATGCTGTACTTACAGTGATCAGGGCAGGTGGGTGGGCACGACCATGGGCAGCCATGAATTTTATAATGCCGGTCACATGTATGAAGCTGCAGTGGCTCATTTTCTGGCAACCGGAAAGCGAAGCTTTCTCGATGTGGCCATAAAAAACGCAGACCTGGTTTATGATGTTTGCATGGTTCAGAAGAAACTCCTCGCACCCCAGCACCAGGAGATTGAAATCGGACTGATTAAACTCTTCAGGGTAACCGGTGAGGAAAAGTATCTGGCCCTGGCAAAGCATTTGCTGGATATCCGTTCACTGGTTATTACAGATGAATATGCCCAGGGTCATTTACCGGTAACCGAGCAAACAGAGGCTGTTGGCCATGCAGTGAGGGCCAATTACATGTATTCTGCAATGACTGATATTGCGGCTCTGACCGGCGATACGGCCTATGGCAGGGCTGTGAAAAATATCTGGAATAACGTGGTCCAAAAGAAGCTCTCCATTACCGGCGGGGTGGGTGCAAGCCACCAGGGGGAAGCCTATGGAGCCGACTACGAATTGCCCAATCATCCTTATAACGAGACCTGTGCAGCCATCGCCAATGTCTATTGGAACCACCGTATGTTTATGTTATACGGAGATGGAGCGTACATGGATGTGGTGGAACGATCGCTCTATAACGGGGTGCTCTCAGGATTATCATTGGACGGGGTCAAATTCTTCTATACCAATACTTTACAACACGATGGTGTAGAGCCATTCAATATGGGGGTGAATGGGCGTTCATCCTGGTTTGACTGTTCATGCTGTCCGTCAAACCTTTCCAGGTTCATTCCATCTGTGGCAGGCTATGCTTATGCTCAAAAGGATACTGAGATTTACATCAACCTGTTTATGAACGGGGAGGTTTCCATGGAGACCTCGCAGGGTAACATCACCATTGCGCTGGACTCTCATTATCCCTGGGAGGGGAAAATTCACCTGGAATTCTTAAATCAGGTGGATGTTCATTCCAGGATTCACATTCGTATTCCGGGATGGTCAAGAGATGCCCCGGTCCCCTCCGACCTGTTCAGATTCGAAGGTTCCGGGATGGCTCAGCCTACCCTGTCCGTGAATGGTACATCAATGGAAATGGAGATTGACAAAGGATACGTAACCATAGATGGCCAATGGAACAAAGGAGACCAGATGACTCTGAATCTTCCCATGGAGGTGCGAAAGGTAACCGCCCATGAGAAGGTTGAACAAAAGAGAGGCCAGGTGGCCCTTCAGTGCGGTCCGGTCATCTATTGCGCCGAAGAAATGGATAACCGGGAGGATGTGGTAAGGGCAAGGGTTCGGATGGATTCGGAATATCAGGTCCGTTTTGATCCTCAACTGCTGGGAGGAGTCAATAAACTGGAAGGCGGAAAGTTGAATCTGATCCCCTATTATGCCTGGGCCAACCGGGGAACGGGTAAAATGAACGTATGGTTTCAGCAGGACTCACCCTGAGCATTTACAGGGGAGAATCACCTTTTTCCACCTTACGGTCATAGAAGCGCTGCGTGGGATAGGCGAATTCAATATCGTCGATGGTTGCGAATGCAGTGAGAACATCTTCCCAGATATGGTGTTCGGTTACCCTCCGTTTTCGCGGGTCACAGATATAACGCATGGTTAGCATGATGCCACTTTCCTTCACCGAAGTATAAACGATGGGCGTAAGGTACTGGTAAAAAATCATGTACTTTTTACTGGCTTCGATGATCTTTCTCTCGGCATCGGTCGACAGCTCCCTGGCATGTTCGTTCACAATTTTCTGAAGCAGGTCCTTGGCCCTGGTCCAGTCGCTCTCGAAGGTTACCAGTACGCCAATTTCGTTCCAGATGAACTTAAATCCCGCGCTGTAGTTCGATTGTGCCTGGTTAAAGACGACTCCGTTTGGGATGTGTATGATCCTCCCGGTGCTCTGATCTGAATCTACCCAGTTACCGATTTCCAGTAGTGTAAACTGGAAGAGACGAAGATCGATCACATCACCTGCATGCTGGCCTATCTGGACCCGGTCGCCCAGGTTAAAGGGTTTGCGGGCAAGGATGAAAAGCCAGCCTGCAATGTTGGTAAGGGGGTCCTTCAGTGCAATGGCCAGGCCGGCTGTGAACAACCCAAGAAAAGCTCCAAACTGGCCAATGGCCTTGATCCAGACACTGCCGATCAGGATAATCGTCAGCAACCCGATGGTAAAGGACATGGACCTCTTCCATTTATACCTGAGTTTGGGGTCCTCTGTGAACCTCCAGACAATCTTCAGGATGGCATACCGGATTGAGGCCAGAAACAGAAGAATAAGGGCCGAATACAAAATCTTAGTCTGGTTCTCCGGACTGATTCCGAGGTTTGTTTGAAGGAAATCTGTGATGGGGCTCATGGAATCCGGCTATGATCTTACCTAAAAATAGCGAAATATTTTCATTTAATCACAGCTATTCAATAGCAGCTATTCAAAGATGGATTTAACCGGATATCTGGCCTCTCTTTCTGCAGCCTTTTCATCCCAGCCGGGAATTACACTCCTTAGGAAGGCTGCTTTCTCAGTCTCCAAAACCCCGGCATCTAAGCCAATGTAGGTCTGTGCCCTGGCCTTGGTGGAAATGTCCGGGTAGGGTACTTCAGTCGTGTATCCCAGCTTAAAAAGCAAACGGCTTAGCTTAATACGACTTTCCTGGGCTGTTTGAATACCTGTTGCAATTACCCTGGATGTCTCAACTGGTGAGTGGAAAGAGCCACCGTGACTGGCTGCTGCATAATCCCATCTCCACTGGGCATGCCTGATATCCTGAAGAATCAAAGCCATCTGATCTTCACTGGCACCCAGGTCCCAGGCCAGCTTCGCTTCGACATGACTTCTGACAAGGAGTTCTTCCAGGGCATCACGATTTTCAATAATCCGGTCCTGGCGCTCAAAGACGTCACTGATCAGCTGATGAGTTTCCTCCCGGTGGCAGACCTGGCAGGAGTTGGTAACATTATTCAGAGGACTCTGTACATGGTGATCTGTGTATTTCTGACCCCCTTCACTCATAAAGGGCATATGGCAATCGGCACAGGACACACCCCTGGCAGCATGTACCCCGGTGGCATAGATTTCATACCCCGGATGCTGAGCTTTGAGCATGGGCGCCTTGCTCAGTTTATGCGTCCAGTCCGAAAATTCCATTTCATCATAGTACTCCTCCATGTCCTCTGCGGAGAATCCATTGTCCCAGGGAAGGGTCAGATAGGGTACACCTTCGACGATTTTATTGTTGAAGTAGTATTCCACGTGGCACTGGGCACAGACCAGAGACCTCATTTCCTGGTGGGAGACTTTTTCAAGATCCCGGCCCATTCGCTCGAATGCTTCCTTGAGGGCAGGCCTGGTAATTTGCAGTTCCATGGTGGAGGCATCATGGCAGTCGGCACAGCCAATGCTGTTAACCACCTCATGACCTTTTTCTTCCCATGTTCCCCTGTAAAATTCGGCTGGCCCTATTTCCTCCATGAGCCTTGGGACATCAGGACTTTTACAGGCCCAGCAGGTATTTGGCATGGGGCTTTTTTCACCTTCCATGGGAGCCCCGGTTCTGAGGCTGTTCCTTACATCAGTAATGGCGTAGGAATGACCCCGCCCTTGTTTATAATCTTTTGAGAAACCATAACCGGCCCAGAGGATCACCAGCCTGGGGTCTACCTCCAGCATATCAATGGTTTCAGACCCGTTGTACTTACTTCTGAAGGTGGTGTCGGCTGTTTTTTTATAACTCTGGTATTCCATGGGAAAATTCTTCCCCCATAGCTCATTCCTGGGTTCAAAATCACCATATTTTACCTGGGGTATGAAGGCAAAGGCTGCTTCCGAACGCCTTTCGATGATGGAAGAAGCAAGAAGCCCCAGGAAAAAAACAGCGAGGATACTTGCCAGGAACAGGAGCCAGCTCAACCAGGGCTTTTGTTGAATCTTTGAGGTGAAGGATTTCATCTGTTTCTTGCTTATTGGTTAATGTTTATTCTGTTTTGGGCTATGTTGCATCCACGGGGGGATGGTACTTCCCTGTACAGGTACCCTTGCATAGGGAACACTTGACAGACTATTCACCCTGCCGTGAGGGGTTTCCCTGTGACACTCCCAGCATGTTCTCTCCATTCTTGCATGGTGGATGGCAATGTCGTATGTTAATACTTTATCGTCAGTGAGAAGCCTTGAATGGCATCTGATGCAATTTTCCTGAACCACCTGCTTGCCCTCCTCCCTGATCATGATAACCTGGGGTTCCCTGCGAAGCGTAAAGATTGTAGCATGTCTCATCCCATCCTTGGCTTTAAACCAGTACTTTATGACCATGTTCTGGTGAGGGACGTGGCAATCGTTACAGTTTGCATATTCCCGGTGTGAACTGTGGCTCCAGGTGGCATACTGTGGAGCCATGATGTGACAGTTCATACAGGTGGATGGTTCATCAGAGAGGTAGGATGCGGCCCTGGAAATATGTAAGAGATAGAAAAGTAATCCGCATATCAAACCAGAAATAATGATAACAGGAACTTTCCAAGCAGGAGGAGGAGCCAGCCTTTTAATAAAACCTGTCATGAATTCATCCTGGTATGTGTTTCTAAAGAATCATTTACACCCAATCTTCCTTTAAAATCTCCCCCTCCACTCCCACGATGACTGCTTTCACGGGCACTTTTCGTTGAGCCTGGCTGGTGGCCGCCTTGACCATCTGGAGTAATCCACCACAGCAGGGAACCTGCATCATCATCACGGTTAAGGTATTGATTTTTGCGTCATCAATCAATGATTTGATCTTAGAAATATAAATATCCTGTCCATCATCCAGTTTGGGACAGGCGATGGCCAGGGTTTTTCCCTTCAGCCATTTGGAATGGAAATTTCCTAGGGAGAATGCCACACAATCGGCTGCGAGCACCATATCGGTCTGCCGGAAGTAGGAGGCAGTTGGATTGATCAGGTGCATCTGTACAGGCCACTGCCTGAGTTCCGATGGCTGAGCGCTGCCGGCCATGGCTGAGGGTGCCATGGATACCGGGGCCATAGCCACAGGCTGCCCAAGGGCCGACTGCGGGGCGAAACTGCGCGCTTCCGAACCGGGACAACCACAGCCCAGCTGGTGCTCCTCCAAGTTTGAACGGTGAACCCTGCCCAGAACCTCGCGCACCTCGAATTCCAGTTCATCCTCATGCGCTTTGAGATAGCTGACCCCTTCTCCCAGGTACTCCATTTCATTGTGTTCCTTCAGGTGGGTGAGGTGGGCCACCACCGTGTTGGCACCCTTAGTCACCATGATGGCCATCACCTTTGTTTCATCATAGGGCTCGGCTTCTCTTTTCTCGATGGTGATTGCACCCTGGGGACAATGGCCCAGGCAGGCTCCCAACCCGTCGCACATTAAATCGCTCACGAGCCTTGCCTTGTTGTCGATCATCTGCAGGGCACCTTCATGGCAGTTTGGAATGCATTGTCCGCATCCGTCGCACAACTCCTCGTCAATTTTTACCATTTCCCGTATCATATCCTGAATATATTAAGTCTGTATGAATCTGATGTAAAGATGAAGGAACTTTAAAAAATATATCGGTAACATTTGTTACAGGTTTTACGTATATTCTGTGACGATCCCTCGTAATCCATTCTGCTGGTGGCGGCTGGCAACTGTTATCCAGATGAAGGAATTCTTAAGAATAAATGAATGATTTGTTAGACAGTGGATAAACGGGTAGAGCAAGGCCCGGTATTTTTGCTATTTTTGGGCTGAATATTTAACATAAAATTAATGTACGATAAAAATCAAAGAGCCATTTCCAAAGCACAATGGCCTGCTTTCGTTCTGGTTGCATGGATGGGGTTCCTGGCAGTCTCCTGTGAAAAGAGTGAAGGACTGGGAGGTACCGGCTCCATATCGGGAACCATTACGGAGCAGTTTTATAATGATGATTACAGTGAGTTGATCCTCACGGCACCTGCCGTGGACGAGGAGGTTTTCATTCTCTTCGGAAACGACAAAACGCCAGGAGATGACGTCAATACGGGCGCTTCGGGTGATTTCAGGTTTGATTATCTCTATCCCGGGACATACCTTGTCTATTACAGTTCACAGGATTCGGTGACCCTTGATGATGAACAATGGCCTATGATCGAGGTTGAAATGGAGAGGGGAGAAAAAGTGGATCTGGGAAATCTGGTAAAGAAAACAACCCTGAAATATGATGACGGAGCGGCGGTGATCAGCGGGGTTGTGAAGAAGATCAAATATGACAATGATTCCAAGTGGCCCAACCTGGTTGTGGAATATATTGACTTTGCACACGAACATGAGGTTTATATCACTTACGGAAATCACACTTTCTATGACGAAAGGGTGAGGACACAGGATGACGGATATTTTGAATTTAAAAACCTGATTCCCGGAAAGTACAGGGTCTTTCTTTATTCGGAAGATGTTACCAAAGTTACCGAGCATGTGGTGCTGGAATTCGAAACGACCCTTACAGCGTTCGACCAGGTGACCGACCTGGGTGTGATTACCGTTGAGGCAATTTAAATCCATCTGATATGAGAAGCGTAAAAAGCATGTTGTTGTTAGGTATGATGCTTAGCGTTACAGTTTTGTTGCAGGCACAGGACCGGAAAGAGATCAGGGACCTGGGGATTACATCCATTACCATCCAGGAGTATTTCATTGAGGAGGGGTTGGCCGATCCGCTCATTGAGTCCATCAAAAAGTACAATGCAGACGGGGAGGTGATCGAGATCAAGGAGATCAACAGGCGAGGTGAAGTCACCCGCTGGGAAAAGTATGCCTACGACGGGGACCGCAATCTTACCGAGGAGGTTTTTCTGGATCCGAAAGGAAAGGTGATCAGGACCGAAAAGTCGATTTTCAAGGAAGGACTCAGGGTGGAAAAGCAATTTTTCAATGAACGGGATAAGCTCTATAAGAAAAAGGTTTATGTTTATGAGTATAGCCAGTAAGATAGAGTCGGTCCTGTGGACCATGAGGGGAGTCTCCCTGGATGAGGTCCAGAAAGCCAGCCTCATGAGACGAAAGGACAGTAAGTATGTTTTCGATGTGAGACTGCTTCCGGCATTGCTTGAGGAAATTTCTGATCAATACCGGGTGCTCGAAATTACCAAAGTAAGGGCCCAGGATTACCAGACCTTTTATTACGATACACCCGACCTGGCGATGTATCACATGCACCATCGCGGATTGGTCAACCGGCATAAAATCAGATTTCGCAGGTACGGTTCCTCCAACAATATGTTCCTCGAGGTGAAAAGGAAGAACGGGAAGGGTGTGACCCTTAAGAACCGGATGGAAACAGGAAACGGTGAGGTCGCAATCAAGAGCACCGAGGAGGAGTTCCTTGCCGAATTTACACCCTTTCATTGCAGGAACATTATTCCGGTTCTTGAGAACAGATTTAACAGGATTACCCTGGTGAATGAATCACAGACAGAGAGGATCACCCTGGATTACAACCTCCTGTTCACCTGTTCCGCTTCAAGGAAGAGTATCGAGGTTCCCGGGGTGGCCATTGCCGAGATCAAGTACGGGGATCACCTGGCCGGTTCGGTCTTTCATGCTGCTTTACATCATAAGGGAATCAATTCCTGCCGCATCAGTAAATATTGCATTGGAATGGCCATTCTGAACCCCGGCCTTAAGCAGAATCTATTCAAGGAGAAGGTTCGTTACGTGCGTAAAATCAATAATAAACATATACAATCCCTAATAAGTTAGTCCCATGCCCGAATTTTTAAATATTGAAATAATTAACTTGGAGGATTTCCTCGATTTGGTCATCCGGACCTCCTTTAACACCTTAATCGTAATCATCCTGGTCAGGTATCTTTATTACCGGATCACTCCCCGGAAAGACTATCTCTTTACCTACATCCTGATCAGCCTGGTGGTTTTTTTCATGGTCTTCCTGCTGGAAAACGTAAAAATTGAACTCGGATTTGCACTGGGACTTTTCGCTGTTTTCGGAATTATCAGGTATCGGACCCAGCAGATGCGCATCAGGGAGATGACCTACCTCTTCCTGGTGATCGGAATTTCGGTGATCAATGCCCTGGCCAACAGCAAGGTTAGTTATGCCGAACTGCTGTTCACCAACCTGGTCATTCTGACCATTACCTACCTGCTTGAAAAGGTCTTCCTCCTTCAACATGAGACTAAAAAGGTGATCAATTTCGAGAACGTGGAGCTGATCAAGCCGGAAAACAGGGCCGAACTGATCCGCGACCTGGAGTTGCGCACAGGGCTGAAAATTAACCGGGTGGAGATCGGCCGTATCGATTACCTGAGGGATTCGGCCCGGGTCATCATCTATTACTTTGAGAGTGGGAACTGGTCCAGCAATGGGGATATGGAAGAGTCCATGATGGATGGTGGTGACGATGATTAAGTCCTTCAGGAATATATGGTTTCCCATGGTGTTGCTGGCTCTGTCAGCCGGAGGGATCGTCTACGGACAAGAGAAAGATTTTCAATCCTGGTTTGAAGCGGAGGTGCAGAAAGGATTGAAGAACGGGATGGATCTTTCAGGTGAATTTGAGCAGCGATTCAATAACAACAGCATGCAGTATGACCGTACTCTGCTGACCCTTTCCGCATCCTTCGATCCGCTGGATTTTTTATCTGCGGGCGGTGGGATCAGGCTGCTTACTGCAGCCGACAGGGAGGGAAATCTTCAACCCGGATACAGGATTCATGCCGATGCAGCCGGGAAACACACATGGGCGGGTGTGGATTTCTCCCTGCGGGTCAGGTTCCAGTATGGGTTCGAGGAGTTTATCTATTTTGCCGACCTCAACGAAAATGCATTTGTGAACCGGTACCGGGTAAAAGCCTCCCATCACATCTTTGGAACCAGGTTTGAGGTGTTTGGTTCTGTGGAAGCCTGGGGAGTGTTGAATAATCTGGACGGGCGCTTTCTCAAAAGAATGCGCTATTCAGCAGGAGGCAGCTATCAACTGAACTTCCAATCCGATCTGGGTCTGAGGTATATCCTGGAAGATGAATTCAATAGGGTTAATCCCATGCAGTCGCACATCCTTGTATTCAGTTATTTCTATAACCTGTAAAGATGACAGAGCACCGGTACCTATCTGAACCGGTTCTTTCGCTGCTGACTTATTGTCCTATTTTTTTAGGACTAACCAGCCAGGAGCTGGAAGGGTTGTTTGAAAATGCATCCTTCCGGATTAATGAATTTGACAAGGGTGAAAGGGTGGTGCAAGCCGGTGATGTGGTACATTTCCAGCGAATCGTGATTGCAGGCAGTGTGAAGGGTGAGATGGTCGATTTTGCCGGGAAAGTGATCAAAATAGAGGATATACAGCCTCCGGGGCCATTGGCTGCGGCATTCCTGTTTGGGAATCAGAACAGGTATCCTGTCAATATCATTGCCAACGAGCCTGCAGCAATCCTCTCCATTCCAAAGGATTCCTTCCTGAATATGATGCAGAGCAATCAACGGGTACTGGAGAATTTTTTACATGCAATCTCCAGCCGCGGTCAGTTCCTTTCAGGGAAAATCAGATTTCTTTCTTTCACTACCATTAAGGGAAAAATTGCTCAATACCTGCTGGATCTCTCCCTCCGGCAGGGGAGTGAAACCATTATTCTACCCCTCTCACAGAGTCAGCTGTCAGAGTTGTTTGGTGTAACCCGCCCCTCCGTTGGAAGAGCCATGGGGGAGATGAACCGCGCCGGACTGATACGGACCGGGGGGAAGCAGGTAACCATTCTTCAAAAACAGGGACTCCTTTCCCTTCTTAAATAGTGCACAGGGGACAGGGGACAGTGCTCAGGGGACAGGGGACAGTGCGCCGGGCAACCTGCAGCGATAAATCTTGTCTTTCTTAACAGTGGCCCCTGCATTCTCCCAGGCAATCCCTGTCGTCAAAGCAGTGCGTGGACCCGGGGAGGATCGGGGGCTTTTTTCTGCTATATTTGCAACATGATGCGCAAAAAGATTGATATCCGGAACTGGGAGCGACGGGAGATTTATGAGTTCTTCAAGGATTATGAGGAGCCTTACTTTGGCATAACCATGGAGCTGGAGTGCACAGGCGCCCTAAACTATGCCAAGGAGAGGGGGATCTCTTTTTTCCTTTACTATCTCTACCTTACCCTGAAGGCCGTAAACCAGACCGATGCCTTCAAGTACCGCATCGAGGGGGATGATCTGTATCACTACGATGTAATTGATGGCTCGGCCACCATCGACCGGGATGACGGAACGTTTGGATTTTCACACATTCCCTATTTTGAGGAGCTTGATCTTTTCCTGGAAAAAGCTACCGAGGAGGTGATTGAAGTGAGGACTTCACACAGGCTGATCCGCAGCGGAATCGGTGAGAATGTGATTCATTTTTCAGCCCTGCCCTGGATCGGATTTACCCATGTAAGCCACCCCAGGCGTTACGACCGCAGGGACTCCATTCCAAAAATCACCATTGGAAAATTTCACATGAGCGGGGAGAAGAGTCTGATTCCGGTATCGGTGCACGTGAACCATGCGGTGGCCGACGGATTGCATGTGGGGATGTTTTTTGATACTTTGCAAAGACTTTTCTCAGGTGGCTGAGAAGCGCTCCAGCAACTCCTCCCTTAAAACCGGACTTACCGGTATGTTCTCGGTGCCGATCCTCACCTGGTTCCCTTCAATAAAACTGATCTTTCCCAGGTTGACCACCCACGATTTATGGACCCTCATGAAACTCTCCCCGGGGAGAGAATCCATGAAATTTTTAATGGTTTCGTGAACCATCAGCTTCATGTGATCCAGGTGAATCCTGATGTAATCACCCTGCCCTTCAACAAAGAGAATATTACCTGGCTCCAGGGCAAAGAGTCTTTTATCTGCCTTCACCAGGATCTTTCTGGTCTGGATTCCGGACCCGTTTTCGGAAGATAACCTCTCCAGGGCCCGGTTTACGGCTTTCAGGAACCGCTCAAAGGAGTATGGTTTAACCAGGTAATCCAGGGCGTCCAGTTCGAAACCCTCCACAGCAAACTCCGGATAGGCGGTTGTGAAAATGATCAAGGGCGCATGGGTAAGGGAGCGGGCCAGTGAGATCCCCGAGAGTTCCGGCATGTTGATATCCAGGAAAAGGAGATCCACATTTGCCTGTAACAGGTGATGGGTCGCCTCAAAGCCATCAGCGCATTCGGCCAACAGCTCCAGGTCTTTCACCTCATTGATATACTTCCGCAGTATATCGCGCGAGAGTGGTTCGTCATCTACGATGATACAGGTAGCCATCCCTATTCAGTTAGTTCGAGGTTTAAACTTACATCAAATATCTGTTTCTCTTTCCTGATGCTCAGCATATGCTTTCCGGGGTAGAGCAGTTCAAGCCGTTGCCTGGTGTTCTCAATACCGATCCCTTTTCTTTTTTCCAGCTCGAAGGAGTCAGCTTTCCCGGCTGAATTGGAGAGGTTGAATTCCAGGCCTGAAGCATTTATTTTTAACTTGAGCAGGATAAAGGCACTCCCCGATCCGCCCTGCAATCCGTGTTTGAAGCTGTTCTCAATGAACGGGATCAGTAACATGGGGGCAATTTGCAACTCTTCCGGATCGCCTTCAATGAAAAGTTTGATATCAACCCGTGACGGGTCTACCCTGTAACGATACATATCCATGTAGTCTTTGATGAACTGAATCTCTTTTTCCAGGCTGATTTTCGGGTGTTCGGTTTCATACAGGGTATATTTAAGGATTTCGGAGAGTTGAAGGATCACTTCAGGGGTACGTTCCGAATTCTCCAGTGAAAGGGCATAAATGGTCTGAAGACTGTTCAGCATGAAGTGGGGGTTGATCTGGGACTGCAGCGATTTTAACTGGTGACTTGTTGTCATACGCTCCACACGAAGTAACATGAACCAGCTGCGGGAGAGCTTTAGCAGCGTCGTCAGTAAAAGGATGCTGCCTGAATAAATCATCAATTGGCCAACACTGTAATAAGATATGAAGTAGTAATTGGGCAGGAAAAAATCGATCCATCTGTCGAACAGAATATGGAGGAATAGTGCTCCGCCGGCCATGAGTATTGGAAAGAACAGTATGTATAAAAGATATCTCTCCCTCCTCAGGTAGCGAGGTATGAAATAATAGAGGTTCAGATAGCATAACCCGGTCAGGGGCAACAGGAAAATCGCTGTATAGATCAGGTCGATTTTCTCTATGGAACCGGATGTTTTGAAAATATTGGCCAGAACCATAAAAACCCCCATCCAGAAGATGATGTGCTGCCACCACCTCTTTCTGAAGATCATCAGGTCCGTTAAACTGATTCTTTGATTCATGGTATGGGTCCTTGCCCTCATCAAACCGAAATTTAAGAAAAACAACCCGTGAGAGAAATATTTTCGAATATCTTTTGGCCTGGAAAAAGTCTCCTGATGAATCAAAATGTATGGGATTGGTTCACAGATTTCATAGATTTATGGGAATATATCATTCAATCAGCCATCCGTTATGAATCTGAAACCAATCTTCTTTACCCTTGCGTCAATTGTTTTTGCGGGAAATGTTCAGGCAGAACCCAGATTCAGTGAGATCCGGACTGCCTCCGATCAGGTGATCGTTGCCTTTTTCACCAGTGATACAGTCGATCTGGAAGAGATTGATATCAGCAACCCTGAAGCTTGGGAAATCAACGGACAACAACCCCTGGAAATTCATAAATATGTCATGCAGGCCGATGCATGTGATCATCACATTTATCTTAAAACAGGAAAGTTAACAGAGGGACAGTCCTACCATATTAAAACGCCATACGGGAGTAAGGCATTTGTATTCCATGAAAAGGATGTGTTTTGTGAATCCATTAAGACCAACCAGGCAGGGTATAGTGCATTGGCTTCTACCAGGTATGCAAATTTTGCCATCTGGCTCGGTACGGGTGGAGCGGTGAGGATCGACTCAGAGGTTCCGGGATACAGGGTATATGACCTGAAGACAGGAGAGACGGTCCTCACAGGAATTCTGAGCGAATTCGGTGAAGATGAGTCGTCGGGTGATTTTGTTTACCGGATAGACCTGGCAGGCGTTCCTGAAGGGGGACCATACAAGATCGTTGTGAAGGGATATGGTTCCTCCTATCCGTTCGGGGTGGGTGGTGAATTTTCAAAACAGCTGGCCCATACCCTTTTTCGTGCCCAGTATCTTCAGCGATGTGGCTGCCCCATACATGATCCGGATATAAGGAAGAATCCCTGCCATACACTGATCTACGATGTGGATGGACCCATTGGAGAAGCCAATATTGATGTAAAAGGAGATGAAAGAACCTTTCCATGCTATGGGGGTTACCATGATGCCGGTGATGCCGACCGGCGGGCCTATCACATGGCCAATCCTGTCATCAACCTGATGATTTATGAAGTTTTCCCTGAATTTTTCAGTGATGGCCAGTATCATATTCCCGGTGATTTTACCGAATCCTACCAGATCCTGAATTACGAAAACGGGATCCCGGATATTATCGACGAAGCCCAGTGGGGGACACTGGCCTGGGAATATCTACAGAATGAAGATGGAACCATTCATTTCGGGACCGAAACCAGGGGTTATCCTGATCCTTTTGCCGCGCCCCTGGATCTGGATGATAAAAAGTATGGAACCGTCAAAACCGATCCAAGAGCCACATGCACGGGAGCAGGCCTGTTCCTGCACCTGGCCAGGATCATAAAACCTTATAAGCCCGGCAGGGCAGAAATGCTTTTGGAAAGAGGTGAGAGAGCCATGAAGGCGGGCCTTGATACCATCGCTGAACCTGAAAAGCTCTATTACCATATTCAAAGGTATTTGTTGTTGGGTGAAGAATCGGATCACCAAAAAATCAAGGAACTTTATTTCATTGCCGGTGGTTTGAAGGATCATCTCTATGCCACCCCCGGATACTCTCTCAATGACAGTGATTTTGACAACCCTGCTTACATCATCTCCTATATTCTCGCCAAAGATGTTGAAACGGATTCTGAGATTGTTGCCTTCTTCAAGCAGGCGATCAGGGAGGCTGCGGAGGAGAACATTGAAGAGCTGAAAGCCCATGCCTACCCAGTGGGTAATAACTCCGCAAAGGGAGGTTGGGGCCATAATGTCAGGCAGCCACAGTATGCATGTGCTCCTTTACTCCAGTGGAGACTAACGGGGGAGCAGCAATATTTTGATGCAGCATCTGAATTAATGGATTGGAAATTGGGACTTAATCCTTTGGGAATCAGCTATGTGACCGGAATCGGATTCCACCAGGTTCATCACATTCATGACCGGGAAAGTGCCTATACTGCAGACAAGGGCTGGGGGCTGAAACCTGGGATTACAGCCTTCGGGCCAGGGGTTACCGGCTGGGGAAGCAGGGCGAGGGTAGTCCCGGCTGTCAGCGACCTTGCCAGGGAGAGACAGTTTACAGATGACCGGGGGATCATATCCTTTACAGAATTTACCATTTTTGAAACCATGCATTATGATGCACTTTACACCATCCTTGCCGGGGGAGGAAAATGGAAAGGAACCGATCCGTTCCGGGGAGAATGATCCGTAAATATTGGTGAAATACACTTTTGAGAATAAAACCAAATCTAAAAAACAATGAAAAGAATCCGCATTTCATTATTGATAATTTTGTCACTTATGCATCTATCCAACCTGAAAGCCGAAGCATTCAAGAATTTTAAAGTTGCTGTGTATTGCCGTGCCTATGAAGTGGCAAAAATGGGAGACCAGGAATGGCTCGAACCGCTCTGGCAGGATCTTACCAAACAGGTCCACGTGGACAGGATCTACCTGGAAACGCACCGCGATCTGTTGATCGTGGAGAGGGAGACCATGGAGACAGCCATTGCATTTTTCAAAAACCGGGGGGTGGAAGTGGCCGGAGGGATTACCTACACGGTAAATGAGAGCAACAATTACGAGACCTTTTGCTACTCGAACCCCGAACACAGGCAAAAAGTGAAGGAGATTGCGGAATATACCGCCGGCCTGTTCGACGAATTCATCCTCGATGACTTTTTCTTTACCAGTTGTAAATGTGACCTCTGTATTGCGGCAAAGGGAGAGAAAAGCTGGACTGAATTCAGACTGGAGCTGATGAGGGAGGCCGCCGTGGAGTTGGTGATCAATCCGGCGAAAGCAGTCAACCCGGATGTGGAGGTCGTCATTAAGTATCCCAACTGGTATGAACATTTCCAGGGGCTCGGGTTCAACCTGGAAGCACAGCCCGCCCTTTTTGACGGGGTGTATACCGGAACAGAAACCCGCAACCGGGATGGAAACCAGCATTTACAACAATACCATGGGTATTCGGTATTCAGGTATTTTGAGAATCTGAAACCGGGTCAGAACCGCGGTGGTTGGGTAGATACCGGGGGAGGGAATCCCTTGGATCGTTATGCCGAACAGTTTTGGGTGACCATGTTTGCCAAAGCACCGGAGATCACACTGTTCGATTTCAGGCAGATGATCCTGCCCATTCCTGAAAGAGGGCGCGCTGCCTGGCAGGGCAGTGGTACAAGTTTCGATTTTGACGAGATGAAAAAGCCTTTGACGCAGGCAGATGGCTCAATGTTCACTCCCAAAAATATGTCCAGGGCAGCAGGCTATTCCCTTGAAGTGGTGGACAAAGTGCTGGGAGCCCTGGGAAATCCTGTGGGGATAAAGAGCTATAAACCTTACCATTCCATTGGAGAGGATTTCCTTCAGAATTACCTGGGAATGATCGGAATTCCCATGGAAATTGTGCCCGAATTCCCAGAAGGTGAAGAGATGGTGCTGTTAACCGAGTCGGCAAAGTATGATCCCCTGATCGTAGCAAAAATTAAACAGCAGCTTCAAAAAGGTAAAGAAGTGACCATCACCTCCGGCCTTTACAAAGCGCTTCAGGGGAAGGGCATTGAAGAGATCGTGGAGCTGACTGTGACCGACCGTAAGGCAAATGTCAGACAGTTCCGCGCCGGATGGGGTATGCTTATGGAAAGTGATCATGAGATCCTCATCCCCCAGATCAGTTACCTGACCAACGATTCGTGGGAGATAATCTCTGCCCTTGATGATACCAATGGCTGGCCGGTATTGCACAGGGCCGATTATTCATCGGGACGTTTGTATGTTTTGACTGTGCCCGACAATTTTATTGATTTCTATCAAATGCCCGAAGGGGTGCTGAACCAGCTCAGGCAGAATATAGCAGGCAGCCTGGGAACTCTCCTTGAAGGGCCCGGCGAGGTAAGCCTTTTTATGTATGATAACCATGCATTTGTGGTTGAATCTTTTCAGGATGAAACGGTCACTGTAAAAGTGACAATGGATCCAGGGATCACTGAGGTGACCGATGTCCAGACCGGTGAAAAGATCACAGGCAAGCAGCGAATGGCCCCCGAATTCAGGGGAAGGAAATTCGGTAAAGATGTGGCGGTGTTTGAACTGGAGGTTAAACCTCATTCCTTCAGAACAATTAAATTTTGAGGGTTTTTCCCTCAAGCGAATAGGTTGCGTGGATTTTCATCTCAGATCCATCCATCGTTTCTATGGTGATTCATCAGGGTTTAATCAGGGACCTTCCCCTGATAGGGCTTCAACTTAAGGAAAACGCCCATATCCTCCTGGCCATCGGTGTACCCCCTGGTAAAAATCGCTTCAATCTCATTGGCTGTTTTTGGATCGTTGGCATATTTCTTTATGAATTTCTGAAGTTCATCGGTGTCGGCCGTCAGCAATTGTCTTTCGTAATCAGCAAATTCAATGGCTTCGTGTTTAATACGGATGCGGTTCTGCTCAAAAAGTTCATTAAGCCATTCATCTCCGTACCAGTAAAGCAGAATGGAGTCCCTGGAATATTGCACCCTGGCCAGGGTATGTACCGGAACATGGTGGTAGCTGGTCATATCCGTCTGGAAATGTTCCTCACCGGGCATTGGCATAAAATCCACATATTGAATACCGTTGAGTTGAAAGAGTGTACCCTGCAGGATTGTTTTTCGGTTTTTATCTTCATAATAGGTAATCGTATAGGAGCTGTCGTGTTTTTCAGGTCCCATGAATTCTTCCGATTTCATAGTGGGAAAGATGGTCCATATACAGGAGTCTCCATCCATCCAGGATCCCAACATGGTGGTGTCATAGCGTTTGTCTTCTTTTTTGAAGAAAGGATGCAGTGAACTGACCAGGCAACTGCTCATGGTAGCCAGAACCAGGAATAGAATGATCACTTTGGAACTTTTCATAACTTTTTAATTTTGATGAGAATGTAAAATTGAGAGAAAGAGAGAGATCCATCAACATTTTTCGTTCAAACGGGTCGGTTTGTCGGTGAAAATTACCGATTCAGCTTAAAATAAGCTAACTTACGTGGGTTAATCCGTATTATTCAATTTTAAAAATCATGGCTACCAAGAAGAATAAAAAGAAAAGCATTCTTGAAAAACTGAAATCAGGCAGGAAAATGCATTTAAAGAAGAAGGCCGATCAAAAGAAGGAGGATCAAAAGAAGGAGGAAAAAAAGGCTGAAAAAAAGGCCAAAATAAAGGCTGAAAGAAAGGCTGATAAAAAGAAAGCCCGCAAGAAAAAGGAGGCAACGAAGAAGGCCACCAAGTTGAAGAAGAAATTGAAAGATGTGATCGAAGTTCCGGCTCCTTTAAAAGTGCCCGCAAAGAAATCAATTGTTGCAGCAGGAAAAGCACCCGTTAAGAAGTCTGTCCCTGCAGCGGGAAAAGCACCCGTTAAGAAGTCAGTCCCTGCAGCGGGAAAAGCACCCGTGAAGAAATCAGTGCCTGCAGCGGGAAAGGCACCCGTTAAGAAGTCTGCCCCTGCAACGCGTAAAGCGCCCGCAAAGAAGCCTGTCCCTGCCACAGTCAAAGGAGGTGCAGATCAAAGTTCAAAATATAGTGTAAGGGATGCCTTTGTTAAACTCAAGGCCATTAAAACCAGGGAAGATTTAATGGAATTTGTCAAAGGCGAGAAAAGACAGACCATTACGAAGATGCTTCCGGGGCTATTGAAAAAGATGTAACTACGGATTAAGTTTTACCTTCAGGAGGAAGGGCTCAAAAATCTGGCTGATGTAGAGGTTCCCCCCATAGATTAAGGCTGTCGAGGCTCCACTGATCTGTGAACCGTCTGTGCTGAATATTGTTTGAATTTCACCTGATTTCGGATCGATCAGGAGGACATTCACTGGCGATTTTTTTTCAGGATTTTTTGCATGTCCGATAAAACGTATGGGTTTGACATGGCAGCAGGTTAGGATCTTGCCTCCATGGATCCGTATATTATCAATTCCCTTCGTTCCCGAAATTGGAGGCTGTGGCGACAGTCCGTTTTCGTTGATTCGGAAGGGGTATACTTTGTTCCGGATGGCATCTCCGGTATAGATATAGTTACCTATACGGTTCATTCCAGCAGGGTATCCCAGCTCAATGGCCATGTATTGCGAACTCCAAAGGCCGTCAGGGCCTTTTTGCAACCTGATCAGGCTGGCCCGTTTTAGTTTCAGCACCTTTTCAAGAAGACTTCCCCGTTTGCCTGAATCATTTACCATGTATAGCTCCCCGTCCTGTCCGGTCACAAGTGCATTAGGTGAATTCTGCAATGTGGTGTGGATCAGTTCCATGTATTCCAGGCTGTCGCCATGCACCCTGTATATCAGGATGGGGTGAAAGTCCGGTTCCCTTTCGTGGCTGATCACATAGAGGATCTCTCCATCGAGGAAGATTCCGTGCGGATGAAAAACCAGGGAATCCGGTTCGTTATAACGGGTGAGAATGCTTCGTTTCATGGAAAGGAGATCCAGGACCTCGATTTCACCGTAGGGTCTATACTCATCCCGCCTTGACGAGCAGGAGATCAGAAGCCTGGGGCTGACCAGTGTGTCAAGTACCATGTCCTCGGGTCCGGGACCCACTTCAATTTTTATCCCCTCTGTTTTTGAATCGGCAGTTGCAGGATTGCAACCCGTGAAGCAGTAAAACAGGACCAGCAGGAGCTGGACCGGAGTGTTTAATTTCATTATTTTGCAGGTGTAAGCAACCAGATGTATCCTTCTCTCATCTTATTGAAAAGATTAAGATAGTAATTTTATGAAAAAGCTCCTGTTTCTGTTTATCCCTTTTTTCGTTTTAACCTGTGAGAAGGATCAATTGGAGGTCGATGCCCTGGGTGAGAACATCGGGATCATTGGTACATGGGTGGAGGAGGTTGACATTTCCCTTCCCTCCCCTGGAGATGGAGTCACGCTGTTAAGACGTTCAGAAGATCTTGAACCGGACAGCTATGGATTTATCCTTCATGATGATGGCTCATTTACTGAGCGCAAGAATGCAGGCTGGTGCGGAACCCCTCCCATCGCCTATGATAATTTTGAAGGGACCTGGGTACCCCTCTCCGATACCGTGCTCGATATCACAGTGGGTTACTGGGGCGGTACCCTTACCTATCAGATGCATATTGTATCACTGGATGGAAATGAACTGGGGATCCGGTATCTCTTTTCAGAGGAAAGGGTTGAGGCGAAATAGGTTGAAAATCCATCAAAAATTCTATCTTCGCTTTCCATAACTGCATCGATGGAACGCGAATCCTATTACACTTTGCTCTGGATCTGGACTGTTGTAGGGTTACTCGCCTTTATTCTGCTGCTTTTTGTAACTGCCCCTTATGGACGACACAGCCGGAAAGACTGGGGACCCAGCATCCCCAACCGGGTGGGTTGGGTGGTTATGGAGCTGCCGTCGCTTATCATTTTTATTTTAGCTTTTTTGTTAGGGCCCAATGGCGTGCAGCCGGTAACCTGGATTTTCTTCGCATTTTACGTTTTTCATTATGGAAACCGCTCGATCCTCTGGCCCCTGAGGACAAAAACATCAGGAAAGCAGATGCCACTGGTGGTGGCTTTCATGGCGGTTGCATTCAACCTGGTAAACGGATTTATCAACGGGTATTATTTTTCATCATTTGCCAGGGAGTACACCTGGTATTGGCTGATGGACATTCGCTTTATTCTTGGAATGATTGTATGGGGTTCGGGGCTGTTTATCAACTGGTGGTCCGATCAGACCCTCCTGAACCTCAGAAGGGGAGGGCGAAAAGGCTACTTCATTCCCCACGGGGGGCTCTTCAGGTGGATATCCTGTCCAAATTTCCT
>JAWOHR010000001.1:0-36582 GCA_046485075.1 Bacteroidales bacterium | reverse complement strand
TACTGATCAATCCAGACGATCATGGATTTCTGATTGTCGATCCGGTTATTGAAATCCGGAAGCCACAAAGGGTATATCCAGCGCCTGCTGACTTTTGCAGAATCATCCTGGATAAAACGAAATGGGATAAGCGCATCAGGATACCAGCCATTGCCCAGTGAGGCCTCGGGATAACCGGTGCTGGGTGATTTAATTTCCACTGCCCATTCAAGGAAAAGCTCCGGTTTGATATGGATTTGGCTGTTATTTCCGGCGAATTCAGGTATTTCGATCCGTATGTTCTCCAGCCTCTTGCCGGTTTGATTGGTTACCACCAGCTGAAATGAGATATATTCCCCCCTGGCGGCATGTAATGAGACCCTGCTTCCATCATAGATAAGGTTTTCTTTGAGCAGATCGGACTTCCGGGTTTCGCTGTCTCTCAGCAACATAAACCTGTGATCTATTATTTCATTGGTAACCGGATCGATCCTCACGGAAGAGGGGATCACTGAAACGGTCCAATCTGCAGGCTTGGTGACCGGTTCAACAGGATTACATCCCCACAGGCTGCAGAGGACAGAGACGATTAAAATTGATTTTTTCATAATTCCGGTTTTAAAGAAAGTAATTCTGCCAGCTCTTTACGGCATTCTTCGAATTTATATCCCCGGCCGGACCAGCTCACATCCTGAAGCTCTTTTGCTTCCCAGACGGCTACAGGGATACATTTATCCACGATTGCTTCAGCCTGGCTTATTAAACCCATTTTTTCAGCAAGCCACAGGTATTCAAAATCCTGTGCACCCCTCCTCCAGTTCTTTGCCCTTACTGAGGAGAGCGGACCTGCCAGCTCCCTGTTCTGACCGGGAAAGAGGTAATCCTGACCAGGGTAGAAAAAGGTGCCATCACCGTTGATCCTGTCTTCATAGGTAAGTGGATTGACAAAGACATCCAGATCAGTCCAGAAGGTGGTGGACCAGTAAAAATACTGATCTATTTCATACTTCCAGACGATCCAAGGCATTACCCTGAATTCAATGGCATCCGCATCGCTTACCACTGCTCCCATCCCGGGCCGGTATCCATTATAGATGCCAAGTTTATGACCGAGGGCTCTTTCAGAGGAAATTTCAACGGAATCGAGATCCATTGTATACTCCTGGCTTGATATTGACCAGAAATCAACAGACCCTTTTAATCCCGGTATAATTTTATTTGTTACCAGTGTTGGTATATTTTTACCCGGTCCGGGATTGGTATGACTCCAGCCTGCCTGCATCCTGATTGTATCCATGGAACCTGTTCCTTTCTGTCCTTCCGGGCCCTTCCATCCTGGCTCATCGGGAAACAAATACTTATGGCGATCAACACCCGGTGCATGCTGTACAAACCAGTTTTCCCATGCATCTGAGCCGGCCCACCACTCCTTTTTATTCATCCTGTCCACGCTACCTCCGTATTCATCCGGGAAGCCTCCCCCATAACCGATGGAAAAGGTTTTATTTCCTGTGTTCTTTCCCGGACCTGCATAACCGTATCCATCCATATATGCTTCTCCGGTATAATATTTTTTATAATGATCTGTCATTTCTTCAAGGTTCCTGACTTCGGTAACCAGGTCGACCCTGTGGCGGTGTGCAAGCTGGTGGTATTTCAATTCGAGATCATCATATGCTTCACTATTCCGGTCAACACCGTGCCTTCCGGCAATATAATCAGGGTAATACCCGAACATATTTCTAATGTGTGTCGAGTCGGAGAGGGTAAAATCATATACCTTCAGTGAAACAGGGATATTTTGAACGATGCGGTTCGCAACAGTGATTTCAGCATGTCCTTCATACAAACCTGCCTTTGCATTTTCCGGGATCAGGATATCAACCCAGACACCCTGGTTCATCTCCGGGTCAATGGAGAACGGTGCGCCTCCTTTTCCCGGAGGGGCCGAAAAAGGGATAAGGCAATCAGGAACCCAGCCGGTATAATAAGCGGATGGTACTGCAGTTTCCGAAAAAAACCACAGGGGAGGAGACCGCTTTTGTATATTGAGGTAGTGTTCGGTAAAGAGTTCGATGTATCTTCCCCTGTAATCAAACGGATCAGCCGGGCCGAAATCCGAGCCGGGTATAGCAAAAGTTCCGTTCACAAGATCGCTGATCACCACATTTACTCCTGATGCACCGGTTTTGCCTGCTTGTATGATCAGTTGAAAAGCAACTATTTCATTTCGGCCACCGAAAAGATGGATACTGTTATTTGCCCATACCATATTATCAGGATCTGAAGCAAGTGGATTGCCGGTATCATCCTTCCGGATTTTTTCTCCGTCATCAACGGCCCAGACAAGTCTGATGCCCGAAGGAGGTTTACAGGAAACAAAAGATCCTATAAAAAGGACCAACAGCAGGTATCTTATCTTTACTAAAGCTGGTAATAAAATATTTTTCATATTTCACCGGGTTACATTTAAACTGCCTGTTGCATACCATCCATCCTCTGTTTTTCCAAAGTTTGCGATTGGAATAAGATGTTCAATGGAACTATGGAATACGATTCCCATTTCAAGAGCATAGTTACCTGCTGTAAGATCTGAAGGGATGGCATAGCTGATGGTTACCTCTTTTTCACCGGGCTGCCATCCCAGGATGGATGTCCCGGTAATTTCTACCGCCTTCTTTTCACCACTATTATCCTTTAGCCTGAAAGCGATCCGGTGGTCGCGGTAGGGCGGGGCTATCCCCAGATTTTCCCACTTCATGGTTATATGCAGAACCGAACCCGGCCCGGTCTCTTTTTCATAAGTAATGGTTCTTAGTACCAGCCTGAATCCCAGATTCATCACAAGACGTTCGATATCCGGCTGCCAGGCTGCGGGTATTGCACGGGATTTGTTCTGCACGAAGGTGGCATGCCACGCAAGAGCGTCATCTATAACCGTTTCAGGAGAAGTTGGATATGATCCGAAGGTGCCGCATGGTTCAAGCGCCACTGTTCCTGTTTTCCAGCCGTCGGGCAACTGGTTGACCATGGGCCAGTAGGAGTCCGTATGATGATTCCATCCCACACCCGGTCCTTCTCCGTTACCCCAGCAGTCACCTCTCCAGGCTGACCTTCCTTTTGAATGTGCATATAATACATTCGACCTGTCATCCACCAGGGCTGTCAGCGGAGTATTCGGGAAGGCTTCATAGTACAGGTCTATGATTGCTTTACGTGCTGCATCGCCGGGCATTAACCCGGGATCGCAGTAATTATGCCATTCACCCCACAGACCTACTGATCCAATATCCACCAGGGCCAGGTCCGGATGACCGTCATAACGTTCACCCAGCGCCCTGATGAGTTTTTCATGGAGTTCCCATACAATGGGTTCCTCAATATCTACTTCATAATGAGCTCCCTCCTCAGGACATTCCGAATAGGTGTACTTAACTCCTTTATCAATCAGCCACTGCGGTATTGTATTTTCATATCCCGGCCATGACAGCATTACACGGAATGCAAGCGCCTGGTTGGCCTCCCTGCATTCTTTCAACCATTCGTCTATCAGGGCAAAAGAATACTGACCCTCTGCCGGTTCGAGATCACCCCAGGTCCAGCGCATATAAGCAGATCCGGACTTAAAAGGGAGAGCTGCAAGTGTCGGATCATCCTGTGCGGTTCTGAAGAAAGTCTGCCAGCCAACGCCCGGTATCTGAAGAAATCCTTTATCTTCTTCAAATTCTCCATAATAAACCTCCTCCTCCGAAGTACAACCCGGACAGATCATGATGATCAGAACGGCGACCCATAAAGAAAAAGAGTTCATAATCAGTGCGTTGAATTCTCATCCACACCCCTGGGCCGCGGCCCGTAATGGGGCATGGGTTTTCCAATCTCATAGGCTCCCATATCCGGGGCCTTCCCGGTGAAATCATCGTTGATATTCGGCATAAGGAGGGCAGCATCTTCGGCAGGGGAGCCCCCTGATATGCGAAGATCCTGGGGCTGGCGCTCCGGATAAACCGGATCGGGGAATTCAACCTCAGCCCCGAATACATCCATGTCAACCTGAACGCTGTGTGCTGCTCCGGTTAACCTGTTCAGTTCTTCTATGGTTTCGAAAAGCTGATCGCCAATTTTTCCTCTGAACGGGGTGTTGGCAACACCGACTGCATTGTAATCAAAGGTGCAGGTGTTGTTGTAACCCGGAAGCGAAACGGCCAGTCCCTCCCCCGACGAGTAACGGCCATTCTTTCCGCCACCCGAGCCGCCAATACAGAGGTTATTGAGCCACGATGTCCTGAAAAATTCATTCTGACCGTGGTGTTCGAACAATCCGTCACCGGATTTTACCACCGTGTTGTGGAAAAACAGGTTGCCATAGCTGAGGCGTTCAAGTTTGAAAGGGGCCATGGCAATGTTGTACATCACGTTGCGGATAAAGTAGACCGGGCCACCCAGTCCGGGCTGGGAGCTCAGTCCCATGCCGCAGTTGGTGATCCGGTTATCCATGATCCGGCAGTTGTTCATCGCAAAATCAATCTCAATACCATCATCGGGGCCCTCCGAAATGTCATTGTTGTATATATCAATACACATCTGGTCGTAAACCCATAAATCTTCCATGGTTGAGATGCAATCCCTGTAACCCGAAACGCGGTTGTAGCAAATCACATTCCCGGGACCAGTCAGTTCAATCCCCTCACCAATGTTAGCCGGACCGCCCCATATGCTTCCGGAACCCGTGCTTTCGGCTACCCATGGAATCTTGTAGCGCACCGTGTTGTCAGCGATATAGCAGTTCTTGCAGCCGGGTTGTTCCTGGGCGATAATTCCGAACTGTGATTCGATGGTGCAGTGGCGTATGGCCACATCTTCCGCCCATCGCAGATAGACCGGTCCCCAAACCGTTAAACCATCTATGATCACATGCTTGCGGTGCTCAAGATGGATCTCGTTAAAGGTGCTGCCAATCACAGGGTGGGCATTGTCGGCACGCAGCACAATAGGCTTTCCGGGTTCTCCGTCCACGGCCAGGGTGAATGATTCATAGTAGCCCGGGCTCAGCAACAGGACATCCCCGGGTTCGGCCTGCAAGGCAGCTTTTTCAAGGGTCCTGGGATTCACAGCGATGATGCGCGAATCAGGGGCCTCTCCGGGTACGGGACGGGTGGTTGCCTTTACAATTTCTGTAGCCCGGCCACCGTCGGGATCATGAAGTGTAAGCCGAATTTCATACCCGGTTCCGGGTTTGAGATTAAATATACTTCCCGAGAACTTGTTGCTCCATGTGTAGGTAGGGGTGGTCCTGTTCCGGGTGTTGCCAGCCGGGATACGCACCAGTGGCATGGCCGTCAGCCATTTTTCATCACCCATCACCCGGTAGGATACTTCAACGGTGCCATTGAGATTATCATCGCCCCTGATGAGCCACTCGACCGCCAGGCAACGGATGGTCGGGTAGGGGGTAGAGATTTCACCGGGCCAGGTGGCGTTTTCGGATGGGGCATAGGAGGGCAGGATCATCACCAGCAGCAGGATCGCGGCATAAAGCATCATTCGGTTCAGGGAGCTCATTTCATAGGGCAGTTTTAAACCTGTAAATTTCGCTCCATCCGCCCCAAACACCGCGATGATCCTGAGCCTTTACCTTCCAGTAGTAGGTGGTATCTTTGTTGAGCCATCCTTCCGGGAGCTGCCATTCCGGTTCCCCGGACCGGGTCTCTTTAAACAGTGCAGTCGCCACCGGCCACCGGCACAAGGGGTCAAAACTGATCAGGATCTCATGATTCGCGATTTTGTCACCCTTGTCCACATCCGAAACCGGTTGCCATTTGAATAGCGGTGCCAGGTTTTTTATGGTTTCACCCTCTTTTGGAAACAATGGAGCTTCAGGGGTTTCAGGGGGTGTATTATCATTTTGCTCCCGCCAGATGTGTGTGATTTTCACCTTATGTTCTCCCGGAGTCTCATCCCGGTAACGGATGATATTACGTCCGTTGGACAGGGCGGGAAGGGAGTAGGAGCTAACCTGGATGTCTGTCACCAACTCGACCTCATCCAGACCACTCTGGGTGGGCGGATCATTGCTTTCACCGGCCATGAAATTAAATTCCACCGAGTAATCGTGACGGCCCCGTTCACCTTTGGGAAACAGGACTTCATCCAGATCGATCTCTGCGTTTATAGATCCGGTAACTCCTTCCGGGGCGCTCCATACGGTACTGGAAACGGGTCCGGTACGGCTGATGACCGTGGCCGATACGCGATCCCATTCTTTGGCAGAACCACGGTAAAAGGTGGCTTTCAGTTTGCCGCCAAGGATGGTGTAGGGCGTTTCGGTGGATAAAATGGCCCGTTCGGGCATGTCATATATTCCTCCATGTCTGTACCGCACATGAACAGCAGGTGATTGACCATCCAGCACCTCGAAACCCGGTGCCAGCTCCGCGTTGAAAAATGTGGGTACCTGCTCCGAATGAAGATCCGGTTTCCAGATCAGCTGACCTGAGCCATAGCGCATGGGTTTGGCCCACTCATCGCCATTCTCAAGTTGGAGGTTATGCCTTTTGTAGTCGTAATATTTTTCACCACCCAGCCAGTTGCGAATGATTTTTTCACCTGGACGCAGCGTCATGGCCATGTGGTGTGTTTCATAGGTAAACCGGTCGTAGCCTGTCTGTATATAGCATTCATCAGCCCCATGGAAATATCGGTAGCCCCTGATTTTTTCACCATCCTGGGACACATGCGGATTGCCACCGGCAACATCTGAATAGACGGCCCGGACTGCCTTGTTTCTGCCTGAGAATTTGGTCAATTCCGCACCCGATTCGCGCCCGCCACTGATCAGCTGATCTTCCCAGAGCTGCTCTACAGAGGCAATGGTACGGTTATCGGCGGCCAGGTAATAAAGCCCGATATCACTGTCGAGCATGTGCCAGGCATTGTTGTAGAATGCTTCAGTCACCGTGTGATGCCAGACTTCCCAAACCCGTGCCGGGACTCCTGCTGCGCGGCAGAGTGCTGTGAAAACAGAACTGTGGTATGCACAGTTGGCATAACCATATACGTTCATGGCCACCACCGGATTGTGGCACTCCCTGTCGCCGGGAGAAGCGAGATGCTGGAAATTGAGCCGGATGAAATCCCAGATGGCCAGCGCCTTTTCCTCATCGGTCCTGCAATCCCTTGTAACCTCCCGGGCCATGCTCTCCACATCGTACCAGTCATACATCCCATCCACCGTAATCCGGGGATTAACCAGGGGCACTTCGCCAAGATTCTCAATGATGATGGTTTCATTGACCGGGTCGCGGCTGCCGCCGACTTCAATCTCGTAGGTATAGTCATTCACCAGGATGACCTGGGAGTATTCCCTGGTCTGACCGGAAACCATGACAACCCCGGGAATGAGCAGGGTCAGCATGTAAAACAGGCAGTTGTTTTTCATAGGCGTATTTTTTCAAATTCTGACTGCAGCGCTGGCAGATTCACCTTCTGAGCCGATCCATCATGTACCACCAGGCGATAGCGCAGAATCGTGGGCTGGTCCATGGAGAGAGGCACCCTGTCCCGGCCCGGGTATACAATGTTTTGCATGGAGGTTTGCTGTCTCAGGATCCAGGGTGCCGGATAATTTGGTGTGGATGGATGGCAAAAGATGGCCAGGCCGCTCAGTGCATCCGAGGGGCCAAATGTTCCCGAAAAATCCATCCAGGGTCCGGCTATAACCTGTAGTGTTTGCGGGACAACCGGACCATGATCCGAAGTAAAAACCAGGTCGTCCGGCAGCCTGAGACGTGCACAAAAGCCCCCGTATCCCTTTTCATCATCCGAACCACCCATCGTTACGCCCTGAACCAGTGCCTTTAAAGAAATTTCAAAATCAATTATGCGGAGTCCTGTTTGGGATGGATAAACCGTAATGCGGGTATTTTCCTTCATAAATGCCTTCCCGTTTTCCAACAGGGCAGATCTCCACATCACCTCCAGGTCCAGGGTGGCAGTTTTATTTTCGATACCCGTTTGAAGAGCGGTCACTTCATGGGTAATACGCTCCATAATCCAGTCATCTCCAAGGCTGAGACTGTCCACATAAAGCTGGTGCCATGACCAGAAGATGCCCCTGTGATAGGGATGGTCGAGGGGAAATTCCTCGGTAAGGGTATCCCCGTTCAGGGCATAAAGGGGGTGGAGATAGTGGTTGCAGACATATTCGCCGGTCAGGGTTTTTGGTTCTTTCCGGTAGTAAAATACCGGGTTTCCATTTTCAGATAAAGTAACCCCATGGTCATCGCGTTCAAAAAGAAATGGTTTTTCATCCCCTGAATTTGTGCCACAGGCTGTGAATGCTGCAATCAGAATAAAAATGACCGGACCTTTCAGCTTCATGACAGGCGGAGGTTATACAATTCTGCGGTTCCACGGATCCCACTCCACCCTGCGTTTCTCCAGGTATGATTTATTGGCCATTACACAAGCCACTCCCTCTTCAAAAGCGCGTTCAATATTGGCACTGGTCTCCCCACCGGTGCGTATGCAATCGATCCACTCTTTGATATGCAGGTGGGTCACATCCACTTCTCTGCCATTGATGTTGGTGGTTGTCAGACCCCTGGAAGCATAATACTTTTCGGTTGCAGAGGTAACGGCATCCACATCTCCGCCTGTGCTGGGACTGATGGTGATCATGGGGACGGATACATCAATGATTCCCTGGTCCAGTTGTTTCCTGTACTGGGTCGAATCCCAGTCTGCTGTAATACTCAGGGAGCCACCGAGTTCCATGGATGCATCATGGCCGTTGAAGACACGGCCCCGTTGCCGGCTTGAAGCCAGGTTGGCACTGTAAGTGAGGGTCAGCTCTTTTTCAGGATATTCAAAAACAGCATGCAGAACATCGGGTATTTCCCGGTTGTCTTTCCAGTAATAGATTCCTCCTGAAGCCACTGCCGACGCCGGGATCCCAATTCTTAACAATTGGTTTACAGCATCAAATTCATGGGTAAACAGCTGTCCGATCATGCCCATATCGTAATCAAACCACTTGGTCCAGTTATAAAACCGGTCGGTACTGAAAGGTTTGTAGGGCCGGGAACCCAGCCATTGTTGCCAGTCGATGGTGGATTCATCCCCCGGTTTTGGATTGCCATCACTATCGAGGTGCCGGATCCAGGCCCCTTCGGCAGTATTCCGGTTGGTGGTGGTTTCGACCAGGGTAATCTTGCCAAGGATATCCCTTTTGATGATCTCTTTGGCCTGCTGGAATACTACATTCTGTGTGATCTGATGTCCCAGTTGAAAGACCCGGTCACTGTTCCGGACCGTATCATATACTTCATAGAGCTCCTCTTCGGTCCGGCAGATGCTTTTTTCGCAATACACATGCTTGCCTGCCTTGATGGCATCACAGGTAATCCTGGCATGATGATGGTCCGGAGTAGCAACAATGACAGCGTCAATTTCCGGGTCATTCAACAGATCCTGGTAGGTTGTATAGCGCTTTACCGGAAGCTGTTGCCTGGTGCCACCACCCGGCCGTATTTCACTATTGGCCGTGGCGATCCCCTGCTGGGCATGAAGGTCAAATACATCACAGACTCCGGTGATGGCCACATTAAGGTCCTCCTGTTGAAGCCATTCCTGAAGGGTGCCGGCTCTCTCTTTTTTAAGTACCTCATCAGGATGCAAAAAGCCCAAAGATTGAGATAATTGTCCCGCACGGCTGCCAAATCCGATGAAGCCCAGGCGAATCAGCTGGCCATTTCCCGGGGAGGTGGTAACCATCCTGGGAGCTTTCAGATCTTCCAGGCCAAGCTCCCGGATGACCCTGGATCTTTTTTCTTTGTCATGGTTCAGTTTCCTGAAGGCTTCAAAGGAGAATAATCCCAGTATGGGGATTCCGGCCAGGGCCTTGAGTAATGTTCTGCGTGGCAAAGTATTCTTCTCGTTCAATTCATTCTTCTCGTTCATTGCATTCTTTCTGTCTTCCATGATATGATTCCTCTTAATGTTTCTTTGACTTAAAATTTTTTGACCTGAAGATATCCAATCCGAACACCGAACCGGTTGGGAAGCTGCCTAGCATCAACAAGGCGGCAGCCTCAATCAGTGTTTTACTGACAACCAGGTAGTTCCCTTCAGTAGGTAAGCTGTACTCCATGCCTATCAACGGGGGATTATTCAGGTAATAGATAAACAGCAGGAACGCACCGGCAAATGCCGACAGCCTCGTAAACAGCCCAAGAATCAGACCGGTACCGATGGCGATAAGTCCCCATGTATTCAGGATATCCACCACCTGCAGGACCCCGTCATTGGATATGATCCATTCGGAAAACCCGGATAATATCCATTGTGATTCTTTGAGAAAAGAGGCAGAGGACCAGTTTGGTGCCAGCAATTTTGCGATTCCTTCATACAGGATGTGCCATCCGATCAGCACCCGCAAAAGCACCAGGGTGGTCAGTTGGAATGGAGTAAATGCTTTGGAATATTTCATTTTGTTGATAAGGTAAAATATAAGTTAACGTAAGAAAAAATATGCCTTACGAAGGCATGTTCGTGTATAAACAAAAGTATACATAAATAAAAAACTTACAATATTTTAGGGAAAAATCTTCATAAGTCGGTGATATTTTCCAATCTTTGAAATCAGAAGATTCTTCATTAAAAACCGGGAAGCATGAAGCCATTCAGTAATATATGTAAAATCCGGCTATTTACCTTCCTGGTGCTATTTAATTCAGGAAATTGAATGGAAAAAACGGATAACCCGGGAAGACTATTATCCCTGGATGTTTTCCGGGGAATTACCATTGGTTTGATGATTGTGGTAAATAATCCCGGAAGCTGGGAATATGTATACGCACCCCTGAGGCATTCTGCATGGCATGGATGTACGCCCACAGACCTGGTATTCCCTTTTTTTATGTTCATAGTGGGCTCTGCCATGTGGTACTCATTTAAAAAATACAGTCACACCCTCTCAACCGGCATCTCCATTAAAGTAATTCGCCGCACAATGCTGATATTTCTGATCGGCCTGGCACTGAATGCCTATGCCGTTTACAGCCTGGAGTGGAGCAGCCTGAGGATCATGGGTATCTTGCAGCGGATCGCGCTGGCCTATGGAATAGCCTCCTTGATCGTCCTGGCTACCCGGGCCAGGTATGCCGGTATCATCACCGGGACGATCCTGCTGGTTTACTGGGGCATCCTGGTTGTTTTCGGAGGCGATTCACCTTTTTCCCTTGAAGGAAATTTTGTGAGGCACTTTGATATTGGTGTTCTCGGGGAGGGACATGTACCTGTTTTCGCAGGGGTGAAATTCGACCAGACCGGTCTGCTCAGTACATTACCCTCCATTGGAAATGTGCTGATCGGATTCCTGGCAGGCAGACTGATTGACCAGTCCGGGAATCGAATGGATGCTTTCCGGAAACTTCTCATATTTGGGATGGCCGGAGTGGCCCTTTCCTTACTCTGGAGTCTCGTTCTCCCAATTAATAAACCACTGTGGACCAGTACATTTGTGTTGTTTACTTCCGGACTTGCACTGATTTTTCTGGGAATCCTGCTCTGGATTACCGATATCAGAGGAGCCATCAAGTGGACCCTGCCATTCCGGGTATTTGGGATGAATCCACTGTTTATCTATGTCTTGTCCATCCTTTTGGCCATCACTTTCAGAATTGAATGGATCCCGTCGGCTGCCGGGGAAATGGAATCCGTCACCAACTGGATCTTTGGCCGGTTTTATGAACCCCTGGCGGGACCGATGATCGGCTCCTTGTTGTATGCGCTGTCCATGACGACCTTTTGCTGGTTCGTGGGATGGATTTTATTCAGACGCCGTATCTTTATTAAGATCTAAACATTTTGAAATGAAACGCAACCAATCCTTCTTTTTTATATGTGCAATGCTGCTGCTCCCGGCCAGCCTGGTGTCCCAGGCTGACCGTTCCCATTATAGTGCAGTATTTGAAAGGGATAAACCCTACAGGATATTCCTGCCGGATGATTATTCGAACTCCGGGATATCATACCCGGTTATCTACTATTTCCATGGCAATACAGGGACCCATGTACCCCGATTGTCGGATGAAATGCTGGAGTTTGTAAACGGGAATGAGGTCATCATTGTTTCCTGGAACGGACGGTCTGTTGATTCGGACATGCGGCCCTATAACATCGGATTTCATTCCAATATTAACTACGAAACGCAGTTTAAGGACTATTTTCCTGAGCTGGTCAGCCACATTGATGCCACATACAGGACCCTGACCGACAGGTCGAACCGGGCTTTGATCGGGCACAGCATGGGAGGGATTATGTCATTTTTCATAGCGGGAAAGTACCCCGATCTGGTAGGTGCTGCAGTGAATTCCAAAGGCTCACCCGAGTTTTTTATCGGATATCCCGATAACCATACCCTCTACCATGTCAGGCATATGTTTAAGAACCTCCACGGGATTCACCTGAGGTTCCACAACAGCACCAGCGGAGAACTGGTGCATCTGAATGATGAGGTTCATGCCGGGGCCATTCAGGAGGGCAACCTCTCCTATGAATACCAGGTATATGAGGGCGGGCACAGCCTGACATCCGGGGAGCTGACAGATGCATTAAATTTCATCCTTGCATCTTTCAGGGATCCGCTTCCGGCTCCTCAACGATGGCACCATGCCGACCTCTATCCCGATTTTAATATCCGGGGATACAACATAGAGAGCAACCTGGATGAACCCGGTTTTATTGATTTGAAGGGCGTTACCAGGGGTGGGATGGGGATCACCACCCGTGGATGGCAGCCGGATGGTCCACCTGTCCCGGGTGTCACGATCCATGTACAAACTCCGCCTCTCTATAGACCGGACTCGGAATATACACTGATGGATTTTAACCAGACACGCGATCTGGTTAAAAAGACCCTGCTAAAAAGCGACGCCCAAGGGAGAATCGGCTTTGAAGTAAATCATGAGAGCCACCAGGTGGGCATCTTTGCAAAAAATGACCCGGCCGAGATCGTTTACGTGGGACACAGGGTGGACGATGAGGGCATTTTCCTTGATCACCATCAGGAAAGCCTGATGAAACTCCGGTTACTGAACAGGGGAGGCAAGCCGGGGAAGAATCTTAAAGTGGAGTTGACCTGCTCCAGCGGGAATGTGACCATTGCCAACCCGGTGCTGGTCATTGATGAGCTTCAGCCGGGATCTCCCCAGTGGACTTCCGCCGGCTTTAAGGTTACTGCCCACAACCTTCCCCCGGAAAACGGCGCTCCTTTCAGACTGAAATTTATGCTCTCCATCTCGGATCGGGAACAAACCTGGACCGATGAATTCGAGGTCCCCGTTATGTACGATGTTCCCCCTTTTACCAATCTCGGGATCGATGACGGGGATAGTGAGATTTTTGGAAGCGGCAACGGGAATAACATTGCCGAGCCCGGTGAATCCATTTTGGTTTATGAAGTAACCAATGTCCCCCAGCGAACCAGGCTTTATTATGATGATCCGTACATCGACGGTGAAAGGCTGTATGTGGACCTGCAGCCCGACAAATGGGGGGATGGATACGCGCTCTCTTCAGTGATCCATATCTCCGGCGATTGCCCCATCGGGCATCAGATCAAATTCCTGGCCAGTTATGAGGTCAAGGATTGGAAATCCATCAAAAGAAAGGTTACATGGGGTACTTTCACCCTCACCATCGGGGGGGAGATATCCAAAGCACCGCTCCCCATTGAGGCCGGTGATCCCCCCAACAGGACCGATCTGCCGTCGTTTTATAAATCCAAACTGGAGGATCTGGAGACGGAGCTGAAAAGCCTCCGAAAGGGTAAGGCGGAGGTAATCGCCACCTCACCGGGAGGAAACCCTGTGTATGCAGTTTATTACGGGGAGAGGGAGGATTTCCGGTCACAGGCCAATTACAATTCGGCGGTTGCAGCCATGAATCCGGCATTTTATGCCCGGAAGGATTCTGCCACCAGGCCGGTGGTGTTTTTTCTGGGCCCGGTGCACGGGCAGGAGGCTGAAGGGATGGTTGGCCTGGTAAACCTGATCCATATTGCAGAAACAGGGAAGGATTACAGGGGGAAGGAGTGGGGTTCACTGAAAAGCAAGCTGGAACAGTGCCGGGTCATCATCGTTCCCTGCGGCAATCCCGACGGGCGTAAAAGGTGTCCCTATGACAGTTTTTTGGGTCTGCCCACAGATATTATGACCAAATACGGGCAGGGGACGCGCACCGATGGTACCTCCTGGGGCTGGCCCCAGGCAAAATCCCTGCACCCCATGGAGGGTAATGTGGGGATACTCGGTGGCTATTTCAATGATGAGGGCATCAATATGATGCACGATGATTTTTTCTCACCCATGGCACAGGAAACAAAAGCCATCCTCGATGTGGCCCGGAGCGAAGCGCCCGATATGACCGTTTCCCTGCATTCCCATGAAAACAGGCCCAGGATCCTTCAGGCCAGCTACGAACCCTGGTTCATGAAGCAGCGGATCGACGATCTGATCAGGCAACTGAACGACCGGTACAAAGCGGAGGGACTGCCCCATGTTCCGTCCGACTGGCTCGGCGGACCCTCCGTGGAAGATGAGGAATTCCCACCGCAATCCAGTTTTAACCTGATCAGTGCCCTGCACCACGTTTCCGGAACCATGGCCTTTACCTTTGAATGCAGCCACGGTACCGTTTCGGAAGAGTTGCCCGAACCGATTGTCACATTTTCCGATATCCTGGATATTCAATTGTTCCTCTATGAAGAGATGCTCGATTATTTGCTGAATAACAGGCTCTACTGGAAACTTTAGAAAACCAGAAACATGAAACACATGAAAACAAAGAATCACCTGGTTCATATGGTATTGTCAGGCATCGCGCTTTTTCTGACCGGTGCCCCCTTATTGGCCAGTGAGGATACGCCAAAAGAGGAGAGGGTATTTGTGATCCATGCTCCCATCAGAAACCTGGACGATTATCGCAAACTGGCTGAACAGGCCGTGCGCCTGAAACCTTTTGGCAGGGTGGAGATGAATATCAGTTCACTGGCAGAAAAAGGATTCCATGATGTGCCGGAAGGCAGAAATTTCTGGCACGAATATACCAGCTATAATCCAACCCCCTATAAATTCTTTCCCGATCCTAAGATTGCTCCTTATATCCCGGAAGAATTTGTGAGCAAAAACAGGGAGCTGCTGCTTGCCAAGAGAGAAATTCTGCGTGAAAACGGACTGGGCGCGGCATTCTGGTCCTACGAACCCAACTACCTGCCCGAAGCTTTTTTCGAGGCTTATCCGCAGTTGCGCGGTGCCCGTGTGGACCATCCCCGAAGGGGAAATACCCCGGCTTTTGCACCCTGTATCAGTATGCCGGAAACACAGGAAATGTTTACGAATATGGTTGCAGCGCTATTGGAAAATGTTCCCGAGGTCCATACCTTCTTCTTTAAAACCAATGATGCGGGATCGGGTATCTGCTGGTCCGACTGGCAGTATGCCGGTCCGAACGGCCCCACCCACTGCAAAAATCACAGCATGGGTGAAAGGGTAGCCACATTGATGAATTCATTTAAAGCCGGTGCAGATAAAGCCGGGGAGGATGTTTCAATCTACCTGACAGGTTCAATGTTTTCCGATCCGGAGAAGGAAGATATTTATGCCCATCTGCCCGATGGCTGTTATTTCCAGAGTCACAATTCCGATGAGGTGCAGGGCATCAGCAGTATGATCACAGGGAGCTATCCGGTAAGGGGATTGCTGTTCCCCCTGGATATCCTGAAAAGCACGAATGCTTTGGCCAGGGGAAAAGCAAATACCGTTTTTATAAATTTCAGGGCATCCTATGACCGGGCTTACGAACGGCTTGAAACCACCGATGCGTTTATGGATATACTGGTAGAACAGCTGGGTGAACCGGCTCCTGAGGGTGAGGGTGCACTGATGGAACAATTGCATGCCATTTGCCGGGATTGGGCCGGTGAGGGGTCGGCCGAACAACTGTTCAATGCCTTTATTCAGATTGATGAGGCGAACAAATACAGATCGGCTGAATTACAGGGACCCACAGGTATTTATTGGGGTGTATCAGCCAGGCATATCACGAGGCCTCTTGTGGTTGCACCCGACAGGCTGAGTCCGGAGGAGGAATCCTATTTCCTTCCGCATGTATTCAACCCTTCGGAAGCGGAAGCCCGGATGGATTACACCGATATTCACGGTGCGCACAGAGAGATCCCTTCCGGCGCAGCGGCTCAATATGTTTCCATGATCAACGGGGCGATCCTGCTCATGGAGGGGATCGGTGATGATGCTCCCAAAAAGACCCTGATTGAAGAGATGACCACCGCACTGAAAATTTACAGCAGCATTTTCAGGAGCCTGGGTAATTTTGGCGAAGCCCAGGCCATCCGGGACCGCAATGCCGAAAAGCTTAGCGTAGCGCCCCATCGACCGGATAAAACGCCTACCTGGGAGGGGGATCCGGAGCTGCAAAGTTTCAATGCCATCATGCGTGACGAACTGGATAATACCCAGGAACTCATCGATCTGCTGGAAGATGGCGGTATGGAATTTATCAGTCATGCTGAGGATGCAAAATTCGAAGACACTTTCTTACTGGGCCCCGACCTGGTTGATCAGCTTAAATTAAAAAGGAAGATCATGCTGAACCACTGGACAGATATCGAGGGCTACATGGCCACCCCGTTCAAATAATCATTCACTCATCAACTCCAAACCCATGAAACAGATGCTTATGATCCCGTTGGTCCTGTTCACGGCATGCCAGATGACCGGTCCGGGAACAAAATCCGCAGAACCACTCTATGATTACGATGTGGAAGAGAGAATTGAGTCCCTGGGCATCGTTTTATCAGAACCCGGAAACCCTATTGCCAATTATGTGAATGCAGTACAATCCGGTAACCTGGTATTTATGGCCGGCAAAGGACCCGGGAATCCCGGCGGGACCCTTATCACAGGTAAGTTGGGAAGCGATCTGACCATCGAACAGGGGTATGAGGCAGCCAGGTTGACTGCAATTGAGCAGTTATCAGCCCTGAAGCAGGAGATCGGTGATCTGAACAGGGTGGTAAGGATTGTGAAGGTGATGGGTATGGTCAATGCGGATCCTACATTCACCTCACAATCCCTTGTTATAAATGGATTCTCAGACCTGATGGTGGAGGTATTCGGAGAAAGGGGGAAACACGCCCGTGCGGCAGTCGGCATGGGATCCCTTCCGCTCAATATGGCCTGCGAAATTGAAATGATTGTAGAAATTTCGGAGGGCAGATGAATCAAAGCGGGAATTAGAATTATCTTTTCAAATGTTTATGCATCCAATGGTAGGTCCATTTTTCAGTGATGGGTACAGCCTGGTGCCCCTGTCCGTGATTTTCCAGTTTCAGATTCCGGGGTTTACTGTAAAGATCATACACAGGTTGTACGGCTTCTGTATATGGACGGCTCTGCTCGCCATCTGCAGAATCTCCTCCAATGAGTAAAAAGGGTTTTGGCGCTGCAAGGGCAAGTACTTCATGATGTTTGTGACCGAATGCATGGATCTCTTCACCTAAATACCAGATGTCATCCCAGTTCGACATTTCAATGCCAATCCCCCCCTCGTTGCTCACGATGACCTTTATCCGGTCATCGAATGCACCGAGGTACAGGGCCTCTTTTGCACCGAGGGAGTGTCCCATGGTTCCGATCCGCGATGAATCCACCTCGGCCAGGCTTTCCAGTACATCCACAGCCCTCTGGGCATCAAAAAGCATCTTGGCCATTCCGGTGGAACCAGGATGCCTTTGCATATGAAGCAATGTCACTTGTTCATAGGTGAGTTCACCCTTTTCATGCCATAAAAAGCACTGGGGGCAAAAGACGATAAATCCCTGTTGGGCCAGCCTGCTTCCAAAGGGGACAATTTCTCCCTTCTCTGCACCTGAAATATAAAGCATCTGGTTATCACTTGTGGAATGCATGGCCACGATTCCCGGGAGTGGCTCATGGAGGGTTTCCGGCGTTAACAGAAATCCGCGAACCATGATTCCGGGCTCACCTTCATATTCCACATAGCGTCTTATTAACCCGTCCTGCTTTTCTTCCTTCAGCACAATCAGTTTCGGGGTTTCAGGATTGGGATTCACGACACCCAGATAACCGAGCCATCTTTTTTTTATCACCTCTCTCTGGAACTTCCACTGCTCCAGTGTTTCAATGGATTTTCCATCCGAATCAACCAGCAGGGGCGGAAGTGTATTCTCATTTTGGGAACTTATCCCGCGGCCCATCAGGGGAATTCCCATTCCCAAACCCCCCATTCCCAACCCCGCCAGTCCCAACGCTCTGATAAAATCAATCCGGTGCATCTCTGATGATTTAAGGTAAATAATGGTATTGTTATGAAAGTTAAATTGTAATAAAAGAAGCGAATTATAATGTATATTTGCTTATATAACCTATCGATTGTTCAATTACGGGAATGATGAGATACAAAATTATTATTTTTATTTTAACCGGAGCAATCCTTTGCAGTTGTTCGGGGCAAAAAAACGAATCAGTGCTGAAAATTGGATTTGGCAAGGCAGATCTCACCCTGGCCGGGATATTTGATGACCCGGTTTTAGAAAATCAGGTTCAGGATTCTGAAGAGAAGTTTCAAAGAGAGGAGAAATTTTCGATTTCCGACAGGGTAGAGGGCATGTGGCGCCCGGGATCTGGGGGTACGCGGAGACTGGTTGACTCCATATTTGTCACTGCCATGTATGGAGAGGACAAAAACGGACCCTGGACCATTGTTGCACTGGATGAGGTGACCATAGATTACAGTGTGGTGGACTTGCTGATGCAACCGCTCATCAATGAGTTAGGAATTCCAAAGGAAAGAATCGTTCTGTTGCCGTCTCATTCGCATGCAACACCACCCCTGGATCCTTCGGTTTTCCCACAGGTTGTGCTCGAGGCCGTAAAACATGCCAGGGCAGGGATGGCTGAGGTTGAAACAGGTTCCCTGGACCTTATGCTGGATGGAAAGAAATACCTGATCAACCGCAGGGTTCATGTGGAGGGGATCGGGACCCGGACGGTGATGTTCAATGATGGTTGCCTGGTCCATGATGATTATCTGGATGCCACCGGCCATATTCGGAATTGGGTTGAAAACCTTGGTGTTGATCCGGAGAAATTCTTCGAGAGGGGCCGGCAGTACATCGCAGATGGAGAAGTTGATTCCAGGCTTCAAACTCTTTTTATACGTAACCGGAAAACAGGCGAGATGATGGGCAGTTTCACCCGGTTTGCCGCCCATGCGGTGATTGTCTCCTCCAAGGTTGTAAATGGAGATGTATCGGCCGACTATCCGGGCCATCTGAAAAGAAAATTAGAAGAGCAGATTGGAGGGATTGCACTTTTCGGTCAGGGACCAAGCGGAGACCAGCGGCCACTCAACCGGGAATATTCCCATGCGTTTGCTAAAGCGTATGGAGACCGGCTGGCAGATGAAATCATTCAGGGATTTGCGAACCTGGAGTGGCAACCCCTTACCAGGCTTGAATTTTTTACCGAGCCGGTCCCGGTACCCCTGATCGATCATATTTTTCTTTCCCTTGAGGAGGTGGAGGCAGAAATGATGGGTGTTGAAAGATTATTCGATGCAGAGACCAATCCTGAAGAAAGGAGGAAATTGCAGAATAAATTCTGGGGTTTGTACCGTACGCCCTGGGTACACAGGATGGTCCGCCCCGAATGGAAGGAGCAGGGCCGGTTGGGACTGAATCTTTATGCACTCAGGCTAAACGACCAGGTACTCCTTGCCACACAGGGGGAAATTTTTCACGAAACCGGAAAGCAGATGGTGGAACCTTATCAGGAGTATCATCCGGTTCTGGTAACCATTGCCAACGAGTATGTTTCTTACCTCCCGACCGATGAAGAAAGGGTGAAGGGAGGATATGAAGCGAGTGTTTCGATCATGACCCCCGGAAGTCCGGATCTGCTCATTCAGTCCGCACACCGGCTGCTGGCCCGGATCTACGGTAAATAACAATATCAAAAATGAATATCGGCAGAGCCAGTTGTGTAATAGATGAGTCGGACGGTTCCGACCATGGTTTGAGCCGAAAAACGTTACTGGAGGGAGAGGTCAGCGGGATGGAGACCTTCTATGCAGAACTTGACAAGGGATGCATCCATCCTTACCCGCCCGTGGAAAAGATTTTAAGGATTTTTTTCTTTATAAAAGGAGAAGGGCACTTTTTTCAGGATGAGCGGAGCATCCCGGTCAGGGAGTTTACACTGGCCATACCCCGCGTAAAGAGCGAATTCAGCGTCGAAAGCGGGAAAGAAAATCTCTGCTATCTTGAAATCGACATGCACCTGACCACCCCGGATTTGGATGACCTTGAAAGGCAGCAGGAAAAATTTCCATTTCATATGGATTATGCCAGGTGCAGGAAATACAGCGAATCCATCAAAAGCGAGAAAACCATCAGCAGGATGATCCTCAGCGAAGGTATTGTACCTCGCCTGTGCATCGGCTCAGTGGAGACCACAGGTCCGGACCAGGTGACTGCCCATACTCACCCCATGCTGGAGCAATTTTTCCTGGGTCTGAAGGGGAATGATGTGAGGGTAATGGCTGACACGGATCAAACCAGGTTCCTGGAAAATGATCTCATTCACATTCCCCTGGGTTCCCTGCACGGGGTTCATGTGGAAGCCGGGAAAGATCTTCATTACCTTTGGATAGATCTGTTTACTGACCAGGACGGGCCCGAATACATTAAAAATAGTCACATCCTGATAAACGAATAAGTATGGCCGCCAGAGTTCAGATTTCTGACCGAATCATGTCCGTCGATGCCCTTCGCGGCTTTGATATGCTGATGATTATATTTGCCGGGCAGTTTTTCAGAGGATTAGACCAGGGGGTGGATATACCGCTGACCAATTTCCTTGCCCGACAATTTCACCACCCCGAATGGTTTGGGTTTCATTATTATGATATCATCATGCCTCTTTTTTTATTTGTGGTTGGGGCTGTTATTCCATTTTCAGTAAGCAAACGGCTGGAAAGTGACCGGGGAAAAACGGGAATCCACAGGCATTTACTGCGGCGTTTTGTTATCTTATTTATCCTGGGCTGGATTGTTCAGGGGCGGTTGCTTAACCTGGATATCAATGAATTTCATGTGTTCAGCAACACCCTGCAGTCCATTGCAGTAGGGTATTTGTTCTCCTCACTGGCCTATCTGCACCTTTCAAAGAGGGGCAGGTACCTTTTGTTTGCCGGCTGCCTGGTTGTATATGCGATTTTGCTTTCAGTACCCAATGTGCCCGGTTTTGGAAGAAGCGTATTGTTGCCTGATCAAAACTTTGCATTGTATGTCGACCGGCTGATCATGGGGCGGTTTGAAGACGGGACCCAGTATACCTGGATCCTGAGCGGATTCGGTTTTATTGCGACCGTTTTGTCAGGTTTATTTGCCGGTGAATTCATTCGTTCGGGGATGAAAAGAGAGAAAATCGCCCTCTATCTTTTGATCACCGGCCTGGCCGGAGTTGCACTGGGATTAATCTGGGGTATCTGGCATCCCATCGTAAAGAAATTATGGTCCAGTTCATTTGTGCTTTTTTCCTCCGGTTTATGTTATGTTTTGCTGGCATTATTCTACTGGATCATCGATGTAAAGGGATACAGGAATTGGGCTTTTCCCCTGAAGGTCATCGGTATGAATGCCATTTTTGCATATATGATTTCAAATACGATCAATTTACCAGCCATTTCGGAAAATCTTCTTTTCGGACTGGAGCAATATGTGGGTGACTTCTATAAGCTGGTGACAGCAACCGGAGGATTTGCCATTATTTACCTGTTGTTGTGGTATTTATATAAGAACAGAACCTTTATTAAAGTTTAGTAAATATGAAAAAATTAATGTTCACATTACTGGCAGGAACGGCATTCCTTTTGCAGGGATTTTCCATTTCAACGCAAAAAGAAGCGTTCCAAAGGGTCTGGACCTATGTTTCGGAAACTTCGGCCGTAATATACTGGCAATTGGAAGACATCAGTTTATCGGCAAATAGTTTTATTGAATATGGAAAGACAAAAAAGCTGGGTGAAGAGACCGGAATAACCCCCAAACCAAGGTGGGCGCACTGGCACAGATTGAAAGGTCTGAAGCCCGGTGAGACTTACTATTACAGAATGGTATCCATCGATCCGGTTAATCAAAATCGGACTGAAAGTGAGATCTTTGAAATACATCCACAGGTCAAAAAAGAGGCCATCCGGATCCCCGGAGATCTCTCCGGATCAACCCCTTATATTCTGGATCAGAAGGATGCCCTCTATATACTTACGGAAGATATCACAGCGGAAGGCACGGCCATTGAAATTGCTGCAGAGGGAATCACCCTGGACCTGGACGGGCACACCGTCGTATTTGGCAACAACACATCCGAACAGGTCTATGGAGTCAGGTTTGCCGATCCGGGGAATTCCAGGTTATGCAACGGACATATCCTGCAGGGAAAAAGATCCCGTGATTACAGTGCCGCGGTGGTAAGCCTCGACCGCCCGGTCCCCACCGAAATTTTCGGTATCAGCACGGATGTTCACCTGCCCAATGCATTCCCATTACTCATGACACATGCCAATGCTGCCCATATCCACCACAACAGCATTTACAGCCGGGTCACAGAAATTGAATGCCGCCACTATCCCGGCAACGCTTTGATGAGGGTTTACACCTATGGGGGCGATATTCACATTCACGACAACCTCCTCACAGAAGGGTGCCACTGGGGGATTAATGTGAGAATTACCAGCAGATCTGCCAAAAATATCGAGATTGACCACAATGATATCCGGCACCACCAGCAATATGTAAACGGTTATGCACTGGCGCCCAGCGAGGGGGCCCTGGTCCATCACAATAAGATTACCTCATCCGGCAGGGGCGTGCATCTGACAGGAGAGGGTACCCAATTCTTTAACAACTATATCGATACCAGGGGACATCAGCAACTGAGTGACCTTCCTGCCCGGACGCGCCCTTTTCATCACCGGCTGATAGAGCTGCATGGCATTAAATTCGAAGGAAACACAGCCAGGAATTGCAAAATCTATAACAATTTTGTGCGCATCACGCAGTATTTACCTGTTGATTCGGATGGTGTGGGAGCTCCCGAAGACAAAATGGAAAATGGGGTATATATACGCTCCACGGCTACTTCCCTTGACCGGGACCGGCTTGTGGATTCCAGCCAGGATTGGGAAAAGGACAGGTGGAGGTATTATTTTGTGAAGTACCATCCCGATTTACCGCCGGCAAAGATCACAGGGAATGATGCCACCACGCTGTACGGCGAGTTTAAAGCGCTGGAGGCGGGTGATTATACCATTTATATGAAATGGGAGTACGTACCTCCCACGCCTTTGAACCTGGCCTGTTATGATCCCAACGGGATGAATGAAATATATGATAACACGTTTATCGGGATCACAAATTATAAGGAGGTATGGCATGGAGATTATGGCGATACTGGTGATTGGGCTACTGCCATAATGCTGATTGGGATGGATCAGGGTCCAGCCGAGAAAGGAAAGTATTCCGCCTATATCCACGACAATGAGTTTTTCAGCAATGATCTCTTTTTTAACTCGGGATGGGAGGTCAATATGACCATCAGGATGGAGAATAACCTGTTTACCCTTCTTAATGAGCCTTTTGCCGTTGAGAGGCCCAACCGGATCCACGAGGTGGGGGAGTGGTTTGAAAAAGAGATCAGGGCCAGCAACAATGTTTTCATTGAACCAGGTGGCGAAGAGGGCATTGCCGGTTACATGGTGAACTTCACTCCCTATGAGGGCAATCCGGTCTTTATGGGCACGGGTCAGGGGAGTTGGGACCACCAGATTCGTGAGAGGGGTTTTATCATGTTGGAGGACGGGGTCTATAAAATGTGGTATACCGGCTATCGTGGAGAGGACTCCGATATAAAGTTCCTTGGATATGCCACATCAGCCGATGGAATAAACTGGAGCCGGTATTCGGAGGAACCCATTTTCAGTGAAAAATGGACCGAGGATATGTTTGTTTTCAAACACGGAGGTACCTATTACATGTATGCCGAGGGAGAGAATGACGTTGCGCACCTGATGACTTCCGCTGACGGGATCCGGTGGCAGGAACAGGGTGACCTGGTGATTCTGGACACCCATGGCGAGCCCATCCCTCCTCCCTATGGTACCCCGGTTGCCTGGATTGAAAATGAGAAATGGTATTTATTTTATGAACGCAATGACAATGGCATCTGGCTTGCCACCTCGGAGGATCATATCACCTGGAAAAATGTTCAGGATCAGGCTGTCATCCTTAAAGGGCCCGAAGCCTATGATGAGGGCGCTGTGGCGGCGAACCAGGTGATCAAGGAAAAAGGGAAGTACTATTTATACTACCATGGCTCTTCTAATCCTGATTGGGCGAACCCGGATTCAAATGCACTATGGACTTCCAATGTGGCTGTTTCAACCGACCTGGTTCATTGGAAAAAGTATTCCCAAAACCCGGTGGTGGAAGGTGATCACTCAAGTCCAATCCTGGTTTTTGACGGCGTGAGACATCGCCTTTATACCATGCATGACAAAGTGTGGTTGTATTTTTCAAAATAGAGTTCATATAAAAAATGACAATGATGAAAAACAAGATTTTCCCCTTGATGGCTGTTTCGGGCATGATGGCCCTGTTTTCGGGAGGTATCCTGAATGCACAGAATGAATGCCGTGTACTGAAGCCGGAAATATCCAGATCCTATACAGGAGATTGCAAAAAGGGACTTGCACATGGAAAAGGTTCTGCCATGGGCATTGATTATTATGAAGGCCGTTTTTCCAGGGGCCTGCCCGATGGTAACGGAAAATATACCTGGAAAGACGGTGCAGTGTATGAGGGTGAATGGTCCATGGGTATGCGGGATGGTAAGGGTACCATGTATTACACTAAGGATTCCGTACTAACCGGATTCTGGAAGGAAGATGCATTTGCAGGGGCTTTTCTTGTTCCGGCATATGTGATTAACCGGCAGAGCGGGGTTACCCGCTCCAGCATTGTTAAAATGAGTGAAACGGGCTCCGGATTCAGGGTAGGGATCTATCTGGCCGGCAAATTCAATACCGATGTGGAGGATTTGAACATATTAAGTGACAGTGGTGAAGAGTATAACTCGGGCCGGTATGTCGCCATTCAAAATGCAATAGTTCCCTATTCAGTGAAGATTAAATACCGTACATGGAATGCTTTGCATACCTCCCAGTCGGATGTGGTATTTGAGTTTACTATTAATGAGCCTGGAACATTTGAGGTCTCCATTACCAATTAACTATGAATTCCAGAGAGAGGACCTTGGCTGCCATCCATCACCAGCAGCCGGACAGGCCACCCCTGTATGTGTCGCTGACTCCTCAGCTGGCGGAAAAACTGAGTAATTTGATGGGCCTCCCCTATGAGCCTCCCATCGATGCCATGGAATCGTCCAGGATCTCACATATGGGACTGCTTACCGGGATGGGTGTGGATCTGGTTGCCATCGCACCCACTGCCCCCCCATCGGCACCCACCATTACCCTGCCGGACGGACGGGAAAGAAACGAGTGGGGTATGGTATTCAGGGAGATGGGGATATACAGCGAACTGGATGAATTCCCTTTGTCAGGCGCCCTTACGAAAGCAGATATCCTGAACTATCCTTTTCCTGATCCGCTGGCTGCCGGAAGGTTTGATATTGCAAAGGAGATGCTGGCAACCTATGGCCATTCACATGGAATTATCGGGAATGTGGAGACCATGTTTTTCGAGATATCCTGGTACCTGACCGGATATGAAAAGTTTCTGATGGACCTGATTACAGAAGCAGAATATCTGCCCCACCTGATGGACCGGATCATGCATTACATCATCGGGGCCGGCAAAAAATTACTCTCCATGGGAATCGATATCCTCTGGTGCGGGGATGATTTCGGCGGACAGAATGGTATGCTTATCGATCCTGAAACATGGAGACAGATCATCAAACCGAGGATCCGGTATATGTTTGAAGAATTCCGGAAGGTTCAGCCCGACATCAAACTGGCGTGGCACAGCTGTGGTTCGATCCTTCCGATTATTCCTGATTTTATAGAGCTTGGCCTGGATATCCTCAACCCCATCCAGCCCCTGGCTAAGGGAATGGATCCGGAATCGCTCAAAAAGAACTATGGAAAGGACCTGGTTTTTTTTGGGGGAATTGATGTACAGGAACTTTTACCATGGGGTTCTCCTGCAGGGATCTATGATGAGGTCAGGCGCAGGATTGATATTTTAGGGAGAAATGGCGGGTATATCGTTGCCCCTGCCCATAATATCCAGCCCGATACACCGGTGGAAAATGTAATGGCTTTCTTTAAGGCGGTTTTGGATCCGTGATTGAGCCTTTGGATCAAAGCAATATGGCCAGGCTTTTATTTTCTACAAAGTTTTTGTTCCTGCTTGATCTGATCCCTCTCTATTTGCATCTCCTGTTCTAATTGTTCTATTGTCGGAAGATACAGTTGATACCTTGAAGCAAAGATCTGCTTGCTCTCATTAAGCAAGCTATACTTCACGATGGTTCTATTTTTCTCCGTGCATAAAATCAATCCTATTGAAGGATTATCTCCTGGTTGTTTCAATTGATCTTCAAAAAACCGCACGTAAAAATCCATTTGTCCAATGTCTTTGTGTGTAAGTTTATCAACCTTAAGGTCAATAATTAAGAAGCATTTAAGGATATAGTTGTAGAATACCAGGTCAATATAATAGTGTTCATTGCCTGTTGTGATCCTATATTGACGGCTCACAAAAGAAAATCCGTTTCCAAGCTCAAGAATGAAATGCTGCAGTTTATCAATTAATGCTGTTTCTAAATCGGATTCCGCTAGTCTATTACTCTCATTTATATCCAGGAACTCCAGCACGAAAGGATCCTTAATGATATTATCAGGGTGCATAAGCTCTTGTTCGGTATCAATATCCAGCATAATTTCCTTTTTGTTGTTGCCAATTAGTAACCTATCGAAATACAACGAGTTGATTTGTCTTTCCAATTGCCGAGTGCTCCAGTTTCCATTAATGGCTTCTTGCATATAAAAATTTCGAGCATTTTCTCTTTCTACCTTCAATAACATCCGGTAATGGGTCCAGGACAATTCGTCACGCAGCGCGTGACTATTTTCAAAAGTTTGGTAAAACTGCCTCATATACTTGAGATTGGTTTCAGTAAACCCCCTCCCATATTCTTTAGTAAGCCTGAGAGTTAGATCTTTAATCAAGCCCTTTCCATATTTAGCCCTTTCCTGGCCCTTTTGCTCTTCTACGACGATCTCCCTTCCAACATTCCAGTATGCTCGCAACATTTCAGTGTTGGCCTTACGATAGACTTTGCGTCTTGCATTTTCAAGTATATCTCGGATCCTCTGAAATAGAAGGTCATTGTGAGGCATTGATGTGCCACTCATCTGTCTAATTGTCTGATTTAAATTTGACTTTGGTTTTGGATTTATGGGATGAAAGGCCCTTTAATCAGCTATAGGTTATATGAAAGACTTTTCAGCTGAAGTGAGTAAAACGGTAACACCATTTCACGTTTCTACGCAACGCAAAAAGAGTGTATCCAAAAATTCTATATCAAAACCTTATAGCCCCTCCCCTTCCAGGATTAAACGAAAGTGTCATAGAGCATTCAACAGAATGAAAAGTACTGCTCTAGGACCAAAGCAATATCAACAGTACATTAAAAGACAACTACGACTTTCCGGCTTTGTTAATAGGATCCTGCTCTTTCACTATAATGACTTCGTCGAGCTCCGGTTACTCGGCTCCGCCTTCGTAAGCCTCGCTAAGCTTCGGTTCGCTGCGGTTCAGGCATTATGTTAAATAGCCCCTTGGCCATTTCTCAAAGGTCTTCATTCTGTCTCCGTTATGGATTATACAGAGCCTGCCCGCAAGGTTTTTCTGATAAGTGTTGTATTTTTAGAAAAACTGCTGAAGTGCTAAACACTGGGAAACAAAAGGAATACTGGATCATTTACAATCCTGTAATTCCTGCAAAAGATAAAGTCGTTGATTATCTGAATAAAACTAAGGAGATGTTGATATGGATCGAAAGGAAACTATAACCAAAGTCTCAGAATATGTTAGGATCCTGAACGAGTCAGGGTTACAGATCGAGAAGGCCTTTCTTTTTGGAAGTGCAGCACGGAATGAGGAACGTGAAGAAAGTGATATTGATGTAATGCTCGTATCCAAGAGGTTTGATGACAGTTCTGACGATAAGGCTTTTGGATTGATCTGGAAATTAACTCGTAAGGTTGACACCCGAATTGAACCTTTTGCAGTAGGTCTTTCCCGTTTTGACAATGACGAAAACTTACCCTTGCTTCAGATCGTAAAAAAAGAAGGGATTTCAATATTGTAACATTGATTCATAGCGGCAGATGCGAAGCACCCTCCGTTCAATTTCTGCTTTCCAGGATATTTGTTTCAGGTCTGTTCAGAAAACCAGTGATCAAATCAATAATTCTATCCATTTGATCGATGGGTGTATGCCCTGCACCGGAGAAGGTGTGCAATTCGTAATATACACCTGCGTTTTGAAGTCCTGCCGATAACATTTCACTATTCTTATAAGGAACGGACTGGTCCCGGTCACCGTGTATAATCAGGGTTGGAGGATCACCTCCCTCGATACCGGCAAACAATTTCTCATTGTCAGGGCTTCCCCACAGATTTATAAAGGCCCTGATCTTCCGGTTATGCTTTTCCTTTTCTTTTCGAAAGCACAAATTGCTCAATAAAATCCCTCCTGCAGAGCCCCCGCCGACAATCATCTCCTTTGAATCATAATCGTATTTTTTTCCATGTGCAGTCACCCATTTCAGGGCAAGATGAATATCACTTACCGCATCGTCGATTGTACCCTGGTAGTCTTTCCCGGGATCTTCCCTGAGACGATAATCAGGTGCAATACAGACATACCCTCTCGCGGCAAATGCACGACTTAAGGTGACGATGTATCCCTGTCTTCTGTCGCCTCCTTTAAAGCCGCCACCATGAACCCACACCATCACTTTTCGTTTCGGCCCGGTTGTGTTTCCGGGCATATATACATCCAGCAGCAGCTTTACAGGTTCTCCCTTATGATTGATTGTCTCGGCAAAGGCAATGTCCTGCACTACCCGGACCGTGTCACCCTTCGGATTCTCTTTCAATGTAATGCGACAGTACCACTGATCAACCAGCATAAATAGAACATTGGATTCCACCTCCAGAATGGTTGAATAGCAGGAGCCGGAACGTTCCATGATTTTATGGGTAACCCACGAAACACCACCATCATCGCTGATGGAAAGGTTTGTATAACCAGCGCCCGGATATTCAAAGTGGCCCTTATCTCCCTCCGGGGTTACCTGTGACCACCCTTCCGGAAAGCGTCGTCCCCAGCTCAGGGCCACACGCCCGTCCTCAAGGGTGATCAGACAGGGATCACATCCCCGGTCAAGTCCTGTATACAGGGGAGGAGACCAGGTTCTTCCGCCGTCTTCACTCCATGAAGCATACAGGGGGAAATGGTGTCCCGATCTCATCACGCATAAAAGCCTGCCATCCTTCAACAGGGTAATCGCGGGTTCCACGAACCCTTCGCCAACGGGATCTCCCGGTTTGGGTGAAGCAACCGTTGAAAGGAAATCCCAGGTATGCCCTTGATCACCGGAGGTGACGATGATCGTTCGCTGCATGGTGGTAAGTTCTTTCCGGGCATCTGCATCGAATGGCACGATTGTATCGGAGGTGAAGTTTCCGTACATGGTCATAAGCCAGGTTCCATCGGGCATTTCAAGAATGGTCCTGTATACATAAATGCCGTACCATTCGCCATTTACACCATCCCGTCCGGGCCCGTCGGGAACATTGAAGACGACCCTTTCCTCCTCAATGGTCTTTAATCCATCGGAAGATCTCCATGCTTTACCGGCGTAGATGCCGGGAGTGACCATTTTTGTTGGACCGTCCAGTGCATAAAACAGATCACCCCTGACAAGCACTGCCCGTTCGGGCGCCCCATTAACCGCTTCCACATCAATATCGTCTTGTGTGGTCACCGTCTTTCCTCCATCCTTACTGATTCTGTGATCCTCAAAGAAAATGGTGCCATCGCCCATTTGAAAACACCTGGTCCATTTGTTATCGTTTTCCATGCTTTGCCTGGGACCGGTCTCACGGATCAGTGAATTCGAATCATCCGTGCTGAACCTGTCAGCGGAATACCGGTTTTTCGTCACGAAATAGATGGCAACAGCTACCAGGAGAAGGCTCAGAATCCAATAAATATAGATTTTATTACTCATTGTAAATCAATATTTTACCCAAAGTATACCATCCCTCCTGATCTTTTCCTTCGATGGCCAGATCAATGACCGGTTCCGAATCAAGGGGGTCAATGATTCCTATCTGCAGATCGTACCATCCGTGGGAGAGATCCGGTGGAATAAATACTGCATCATTGTACAGGTTATCGCCCGGAAGCCAGTCTCTTATGTCGGCTCCTGTAATCAGAACATGGGTATCTTTCTCTTTCTTCAGCCGGAAGGCCAATGGGTAATCCTTATAGCAGGGTGCCACGCCCTTGTTGTCCCACCAGGTGGTAAAAGAGAGCATTTCGTTGGGTTTCACCCTTTCGGGATAGGTAATTTTACGAAGGACCAGCCTGTATCCCATTTTTTTAAGCCACCTGTTTATTTCGGGCCACCACTCTTCAGGGATGCCTGATGATTTATTATTAAAGGATGAAATGTGCCATTTCAGAGATTCATCAATAATATACCTGACATCATTCAAATCATAGCCAAGTTTTTCTTTCCAGCCCTTGATGGTACTGCAAACTTCCAGGGATACCGGAGCTTTCTTCCAGGCATCCTGCATTCCGAATTCTATGATGTTCTGGGGATATTTGTCATGCATATGGTTGAAGCCATCCTGTTCTCCGGCCCAGATTCCAAGATCTCCAAGGCAATCCACCCGCCATCCGACATTAGCTTTTGAAAGGCCATACTGATTCGATTGAAAATCAGACAATTGCATGATCAATGGTGTATGCTTAAACGACTCCAGGTATGCATCCACCAGGGCATTCATGGTTGTTTCAGTCAACAGGCTGGTATATTCCCCCTCACCCCAGGCCCCTATGATGGAAAGGTCAACGGCATCCAGATCCGGGTGACCGTCATAACGCTTACCCATTTCACGGATCAGGTTGCCAAAATGTTTGATGTACAATGGATCTTCGTGATTCACCTGCCAGTGTTTGACTTGTGATTGATCTTTATAAGCATCTCCAGCCATTCCCCTGAACCAGTCCGGCACATCCTGTTCAGGTAAATCGTTTCCGTAAGGTGCCACCCTGATCAGAAGCTGTTGCTTTCTCTCCCTGGCCGTTTTCAGGGCCTTATCAATATGTTCCCATTGGTATTGCCCCTCTTCAGGTTCCAGGAACCTCCAGTAAAGGCGAAAATAGGCGATGGAGGTGAAGGGATGTTCTTCCATTTCAATGTTTCCGTCAAAATCCTGGTATTCAATGGGAAACCCTTCAGTCCAACCAATACCCGGATTCAGCTCATCCCCGTTGAAGCGCTGAAAGGTCATAAATCCCATACCGGGATTGGTAAGCACATCATCGATTTCAACGGGCTTGACGGTAACGATCTTCTGTGCAAGGGTGGTGCCGGCAAAACACACCAATATCCACAGGATAATCAACGGTTTAAATGAATGAAATTTCGATTTCATAATGATTGTCAGGACAGGTGATGTAATATTTCGATAAAATAAGGTATCGAAATATAATGAAATATCATTGATAGAAAAAGACAGCTTCTCTCTTTTGTTTCGAAATAAAAAAGTATTTTTCATGATGGATTTCAGAAAAGCAGTTATCATCCCGGTGTTACTTTTTGTTTCAATCATCCTGGTTCCCGGGTGTCACCAGTCCGACCGAAAATCAACCAGGTTTGATATCGTTATTTATGGCGGCACCTCTGCAGGCGTGGCCGCGGCCATCCAATCTGCAAGAATGGGTAAAACAGTGGTTTTGCTGGAACCCTCAAATCGGATAGGCGGCCTTACCACGGGCGGATTGGGACAAACGGATATCGGTAACAAGCAGGCAATCGGCGGTATTTCAAGGGAGTTTTATCAGAATATTGCAAAGTATTACAACCATCCTGATCACTGGCATTGGCAGAAGAGATCGGAATACCGGGATGGAGGACAGACAAAAACAGATGAAGGGGAGGATGCCATGTGGACCTTCGAACCTTCTGCTGCCCTGAAGGTATTTCAGCAGATGTTGGAAAATGAAAAAATTGATATCAGGTATCTTCAGAGGCTCGACAGGGAAAAAGGATTTGAAAAAATGAAGGGTTCAATTTTATCCATAGCCATGGAGTCGGGAGAAGTTTACAGGGGCACGGTTTTCATTGACGCCACCTATGAAGGGGATCTGATGGCAGCCTCCGGAGTCGGGTATTCCCTTGGAAGGGAAGACAACCAGAAATATGGTGAGAACCTGAACGGCGTCCAGGCAAATGATACCAGTCTTACATTTACAGGTGTGGTTTCTCACAATGGAAGGAACCACAATTTTGTGGATGGGGTCGATCCTTATGTGGTGAAAGGGGATCAAGGCAGCGGATTATTACCCTGGATCGATGCTTCAGGCCCCGGAAATCAGGGAGGTGGTGATCATAAGGTTCAGGCCTATTGTTTCAGGATGTGCCTTACGGATCATCCCGGGAACAGGATCCCTTTTTCAAAACCGGAAAACTACGATGAACGCAATTATGAATTGTTGTTCAGGAATTATGAATCTGGTTATCAAAGGATTCCATGGATAAATAGTCAAATGCCGAACCGGAAGACAGACACAAACAACAGAGACGGGTTTTCCACTGATTTTATCGGGCAGAATTACGATTATGCGGAAGCCTCTTACGAGGAAAGGGAAGAGATCGTGGAAAGGCACCGGAACTACCAGCAGGGGCTGATGTGGACTTTGGCCAACCATCCCAGGATTCCTGAGCAGATAAGAGCAGAAGTATCACGGTGGGGAACCTGTAAAGATGAATTTGAACGGGAGGATGGATGGCAGCAACAACTCTATATCCGCGAAGCCAGGAGGATGATCGGTGAAGTGGTGATGACCCAAAGGCATTGCGAGGGGATTGAAGTGGTGGAGGATGGGATCGGACTGGCTGCCTATGGAATGGACTCACATCATGTTCAGCGGTATATCACCGCGAATGGAACCGTTCAAAATGAGGGGAATGTTGAAGCAGGGGTTCAGGGTCCCTATCCCATCAGTTACCGGTCCATCATTCCCAAAAAATCTGAATGCGTCAATCTTTTGGTACCGGTTTGTATCAGCGCCACACATATTGCGTTTGGATCCATCCGCATGGAACCGGTATTTATGGTTTTAGGGCAGACAGCTGCCACGGCTGCATCGATGGCTGTTGATGAGGGAATCACTGTGCAGGAGGTGAACTACCCGAAGTTGAAGGAGCAGTTGATTCAGGATCGGCAAAGATTGAATCCTCTTTGAAAAATCTAATATAGGAATATGAAAAGACGGAAATTTATTAAATCCACAGCTTTGGGTACCGGGGTAATCGCTTTTGGCACAACAGGTTCTTTCGCCACTGGCAATAGAAAAACCATCAAAATAGGCTTTATCGGGGTCGGAAACCGGGGACGGAGTCTGTTAAATGAAATATTGACCCTGGACTGGGTGGAGGTCCCGGCAATTTGTGATATAAATCCGGAAGCATTGGCTGCCTCGCAGGAAATAATAATGAAGCATGGAGGGAAAAAGGCAACAGAATATGGCAAAGACGAACTGGATTATAAAAAGCTGGTTGAACGCGATGATCTGGATGCAGTAATGATCGCTACTTACTGGCAATCGCATACTCCTATGGCAGTGGATGCGATGAAAGCTGGGAAATATGTTGGTGTTGAAGTTCCCGCCGCCCTATCAGTGGATGAGTGCTGGCAATTGGTTCATACCTCTGAAGAGACGGGAATGCCATGCATGATGATGGAGAACTGGAGTTTCAGGCAGGATAATCTGGCTGTACTCAATATGATAAGAGAGGGCATGTTTGGGGATATCGTGCATTGTCACTGCGCTCATTCACACGATTGTATTGATCATTGGTTTTTTGACAAAACAACAGGTAAGGATCTTTGGCCGGCAGAATTTCTGTTAAAATATAATCGCGATCAATATCCAACACATGGTTTAGGACCAGTATTGAGCTGGATGGATATACCCTGTGGCGATACATTCGACCAGATCACCTCCATGTCAACAGACAGCAAAGGTATTAATGCGATGTTTACGGATCGATTTGGGGAAAATCATCCAAGCGCTTTGAGGAAATATGCCCAGGGAGATATTGTGACCAGTATGATTCGTACCAAAATGGGTAAATCCATTGTGGTGAATTATGATATGCAGTTACCACGGCCCTATGATAACCGTTGGACCATACAGGGCACCCATGGTATTTACAACGAACAACGTACCTCTGTTTACCTGAAAGATAGGAGCCCTGAATATCACCAGTGGGAGCCGTTTGCCCCGTACCAGGAGACGTTTAATCATAAATTCTGGAAGAGCGAATATCAGGGTGGTGGACACGGCGGAGTTGATCTTATCGAGCTAGGTTATTTTGCGGAGGCTGTGCGTGATCAAAAACAAACACCCATTGATGTGTATGAGTCTGTACTAATGAGTTGTGTGGTCGGGCTTTCCGGGGAATCCATTGCCAAAGGCAGTCAGCCTGTTGAGGTTCCGGATTTTACCCGGGGAAAATGGAAAACAAGAAAACCCACCTTTGCAATTTAAAAGTTGAAATGAAAAAAGTACAAGCAAGTGTAAAACGGAGGATGAGAAAACTCACTGTGATACCCATGATGATCTCCCTGATGATCTCCCTGATGGTCATCCCTGGCCTGGTCACACTGCATGCCCAGTACCGGGTCACACCCCACCAGGAACTACCTGCGGGGGTTATTGCAGTCAGCAATCCAGGCAGCTATGGCGAACCCGGTGTCACCTATATGCTGACCCGGGATATTTCAAGTGATCGCAGCACCATTTTTCTTGGGAAGGATGTGACCCTCGATCTGAATGGCTATACCCTGAGCTATGCTGATGGAGATTATGAACACATCCCCAACTACGGATTTGAGGAAGGATTGAAAGGGTGGGATATTTCCCGGGCACCGGGAGCTGAGATTAAAAATACTGCAGAGGTGCACCAGTTTATCGGCGATAAACTGCTGAGTTTAAAGGCAGGGGATATCATCACTTCCGGCTATATCAACCTTCCCGTATCGGGGCGTTCCTATTACGCCATGTGTGGCGTAACCGGTCATTATTATCATGACATGGGAGGCGACCTGGCCAATGACATGAGAGTCAGTGTGTATGTGGATGATGAAAACGGGAACGAGGTCAGGTGCATCACCAGCTATGGAGATTCTGCCATGGTAAGCTGTCCGGTTGAAAATCGTTCTGCCAACCTGGGGGGTGGTTTTATCGTTGCCCATCTGAATCAGCTCCCTTCCGGGAATTACCGGATTCGTGTGAAAGCCGGGAATGACTGCCTGGTGGATCAGATTGACATCCGTCCGGCCATGGATGTGGGGATTGGTATCGTGGAGGAGACCCATCCCATGGGACATAACGATCATTTGTTCAACCGGAGTCACAGCGCCTTTTTCGATTACACCGGTGATGTTTCAACCGGGAAGCCAGTTGAAGGCATCCCCGGGGTGGAGGGAGTGGGTACGGTAACCATTAAAAACGGGGTGATCAAAAACGGAACCAGAGGGGTTTTATCCTGGGGAATACAGTCCACAGCCAATGATGTAAGCGTCATCCTGGACAATGTCCATATCATTACCTCGGGTATCAATACCACTGCTGTGGACGTGCCCCATGCAACCATTGTCAATTGCAAATTTGAAATAGAAAGCCCTTTTATCATCAACAGGCACGGATCGGAGTTTTACGGGGTTGATTTACGTGGCAAGAAGGCTTCCGAGGTCTCTTTCTCCGAGTTTTACGGGGGACAGGGTTGCCTGGTGTTTAAGGGGAAGCATTCGGTCATCCATCACAATGTTTTTGTAAACCGTCAGACAGTTACCAACCACTACAGCATCATGGCCATGGGGGACAGCTCCATGGTATTTGAAAACCTTTTTGAACCTGAGATCGGTTCGGGGTTGGAAATTTTCCGGCATCAGCATATCCAGATCTTCAATAATATTTTTAAAATTAATGCTGCACCACCCAGCTGTGAATACCCGGATCACCTGAGTACAAATGCCATCAGGGTGGCTGATTATGGTGAGGCACTGGGGTCGCCCAGGGGATGTTTCGGGAACAGGATTTACAATAATAAATTTTATATCAGGGGAAAGAAATTCAAAGAATATCCCGATTATATTCC